>NZ_JBQKUI010000039.1:0-220 GCF_054968505.1 Sulfitobacter sp. G5_S2_6_S6 | reverse complement strand
GTAAGGGAAGGGGTTATGAGGGGTAAGGTTACCCTTCTCTTCCCCAGGTTCCTATTCATTATTTATACCTATTCCCCTTAGCCCTAGATATCCCCGTCTTCCCCCTAGATCGAAGGAGAGGATTAGCCTGCTTGGGTAACGATCACGCTGGGGCGGAAACGGGGGCAATAATACCGCCACCGGATGGGCCGGGTGCTTACGTTATTCATCTAAAGTGAAG
>NZ_JBQKUI010000038.1:0-237 GCF_054968505.1 Sulfitobacter sp. G5_S2_6_S6 | reverse complement strand
CCAGAGACCAGCGCGCATTGGGATACGCAGCCACCGGCATCGGGGAGCGCGTTCCACGGGCCCGCTTGCGGCCGCGCCGCCGCTTCACTGACAACCCTTCTTCCCGGTAGAGCCGATACAGTTTCTTGTGGTTCATTCTCATGCCCTTGCGCTCAAGCAACACGCCAATCCGGCGGTAGCCGAACCGGCGCCGCTTTCCGGCGATCTCCTGCATCTCCTTGCGGATCTCAGGGCAGC
>NZ_JBQKUI010000037.1:0-237 GCF_054968505.1 Sulfitobacter sp. G5_S2_6_S6 | reverse complement strand
CCAGAGACCAGCGCGCATTGGGATACGCAGCCACCGGCATCGGGGAGCGCGTTCCTCGGGCCCGCTTGCGGCCGCGCCGCCGCTTCACTGACAACCCTTCTTCCCGGTAGAGCCGATACAGTTTCTTGTGGTTCATTCTCATGCCTTTGCGCTCAAGCAACACGCCAATCCGGCGGTAGCCGAACCGGCGCCGCTTTCCGGCGATCTCCTGCATCTCCTTGCGGATCTCAGGGCAGT
>NZ_JBQKUI010000036.1:0-259 GCF_054968505.1 Sulfitobacter sp. G5_S2_6_S6 | reverse complement strand
CCTGGGTCGATATAGTGCCACGGAATTGCGTTCTGATCGGCCCACCTCAGAATGGCCCGGCTCGTGAACTCTGTCCCGTTGTCGCTGACTATGCATCCGGGTTTACCGTAGAGCCGCACCAGCGCATCCAGCTCACGCGCAACACGCGCGCCGGAGATGCTGGTGTCAGCAATCAGGCACAGGTTTTCGCGGCTGCAATCGTCTATCACGGCCAGGATGCGGAATTTTCGGGATGGGCCGAAGCTGTCAACCAGGAAGT
>NZ_JBQKUI010000035.1:0-276 GCF_054968505.1 Sulfitobacter sp. G5_S2_6_S6 | reverse complement strand
CCGGCGGGCGTTCGCGCCGGATTGTCTTTGGGTCGACACCGACAAGCCGACAGGCCCGGCGCTGCGAGATGCCGTGATCCCGCAGCGCCCTGAGCGCCGCCTCTCGCCGCTTGGTCAGCGTCGTCAGTTCTTTCCCAGAAGATCCTTCAGAACCACATTGTCCAGCATCGTATCGGCCAGCAGCCGCTTCAGCTTGGCGTTCTCGTCCTCCAGCGCCTTCAGCCTCGAGGCCTCCGACACCTCCATGCCGCCATACTTGGACTTCAGCTTGTAGAA
>NZ_JBQKUI010000034.1:0-295 GCF_054968505.1 Sulfitobacter sp. G5_S2_6_S6 | reverse complement strand
ACCTAATATGCCCTACCGCTTCGCTACTTGAGGGCTATTTACACCAACAAACTAACGACGCTGCATAAGGCAGGCAGTCCAACGCGGGAGACAGAAGCTGGTAAGAAACTGTCTTCCCTTATTCCAGATCAAAAGCATACTTTTACCCGCCCACTCTCTAAGAGTGGACAGCGAGTAGTGCATATAGCCTACCTTCCGTGCAGGAAGCAGGCGTCACTACTCTGGTTAGTGTACTTGACTTGGACAACACGTCGCTTTCAGTCGCGATACGTTCAAAAGACCGAGGAAACAGTCA
>NZ_JBQKUI010000033.1:0-297 GCF_054968505.1 Sulfitobacter sp. G5_S2_6_S6 | reverse complement strand
CGACTGTTTCCTCGGTCTTTTGAACGTATCGCGACTGAAAGCGACGTGTTGTCCAAGTCAAGTACACTAACCAGAGTAGTGACGCCTGCTTCCTGCACGGAAGGTAGGCTAGATGCACTACTCGCTGTCCACTCTGAGAGAGTGGGCGGGTAAAAGTATGCTTTTGATCTGGAATAAGGGAAGACAGTTTCTTACCAGCTTCTGTCTCCCGCGTTGGACTGACGTCCTGCACTCTACCGGCCGTTTGAGGGTCTAAATTGTCCTCAAGTAGCCGAATAGGCGGTAGGACATTAAATC
>NZ_JBQKUI010000032.1:0-302 GCF_054968505.1 Sulfitobacter sp. G5_S2_6_S6 | reverse complement strand
AAGCCGCAGCAGAACGCCTTTATCGAGTCATTCAACGGCAGCCTGCGTGACGAACTGCTGAACGAGGAGATATTTGACACCCTGGACGACGCCCGTCGGAAGCTGGCGCTCTGGCGTTACGATTACAACACCGTCAGGCCACACTCATCGCTCGGGAACAAAACACCGGTCGAAGCGCGCCCGACGCTTGAGCAATTTGAGGGCTCCGCGCCCGGCGCGCTTGCCCAGCACGAAACCGACGACTATCAAGACCAAACCCGCAGACTCTCGTCATGAGCGAGGGACCAGCGGGGGGCAGGTCA
>NZ_JBQKUI010000031.1:0-380 GCF_054968505.1 Sulfitobacter sp. G5_S2_6_S6 | reverse complement strand
CGCGATCGCTATGGACTACGGGCCGCGCTTCGCTGTCAGCGATGGTTTCTACCGCTGCATCAAGCATGGTGTTCACAAGATCGGCGTCCGGTCTGGTCCCAATGGTCCAACTTATGACGAGGCCGTCGAAGCAATCAATGATCGGGGAAAGATAAACTTTTCCCGCTCGGATGTGGAACTCCGTGATGTCCGTTAGCCATTTCTCATTTGGCGCGGCCGCCTGGAATTCCCGGTTGATAATATTCTTCGGCGCAGGGCTAATCTCACCAAGATATGAGCTGTAACGCCGCCGCTTAGGCTTTGGGACGATCAAAGCTTCCTGTTTCATTAGGCGCCGCACCACTTTCTCGGAGATCGAGATAGAATTCCGCGTCATACAG
>NZ_JBQKUI010000030.1:0-380 GCF_054968505.1 Sulfitobacter sp. G5_S2_6_S6 | reverse complement strand
ATATATGAAGCGGGAATCCATCTCGATCTCCGAAAAAGTGGTGCGGCGCCTGATGAAACAGGAAGCTCTGATCGTCCCAAAGCCGAAGCGGCGTCGTTACAGCTCATATCTGGGTGAGATTAGCCCTGCGCCGGAGAATATCATCAACCGAAAATTCCAGGCGGCAGCGCCAAACGAGAAGTGGCTGACCGATATCACAGAGTTCCACATCCGAGCTGGAAAAGTCTATCTTTCCCCGATCATCGATTGCTTCGACGGCCTCGTCTTAAGTTGGACCATAGGGACCAGACCGGATGCCGACCTTGTGAACACCATGCTTGATGCAGCGGTAGAAACCATCGCTGACAGCGAAGCGCGGCCCGTAGTCCATAGCGATCGCC
>NZ_JBQKUI010000029.1:0-516 GCF_054968505.1 Sulfitobacter sp. G5_S2_6_S6 | reverse complement strand
TCGCGCCGTCCGATTGGACGATTAAGAACTGCGTACAGTGCTTAATGGTCAAATCGTATGCTTGCCCAACGCGTGCTTTGCTTCGCAAAACCCTGTTTGGGCGACGATCTTTCCCTCGGAAAGATCTTGGTGGAGCCTAGGAGGATCGAACTCCTGACCTCCTGAATGCAAATCAGGCGCTCTCCCAGCTGAGCTAAGGCCCCATCAAACCCTTGCGGGATACTGGTGGGTCGAGGAGGACTTGAACCTCCGACCTCACGCTTATCAGGCGTGCGCTCTAACCACCTGAGCTACCGACCCAGCGTAGTTCGCTTTGCGAACTGCGCGTCGCCCTGGCAGGCTCTTTTGACTTCAAAAGATGCCGAGAAGGGCCAGCGTCAGGCGTGTTACTTTGGGCGCTTTAGGCAACCCCACCCCTTACGGGACATTTGCTGCGCAAATACCCTGTCGGGGCTTCGCGCCTCACTGCGTGAGACGCTTGCTGAAGAGATATGAGGACGGCTCGGTCCGAAAGGC
>NZ_JBQKUI010000028.1:0-530 GCF_054968505.1 Sulfitobacter sp. G5_S2_6_S6 | reverse complement strand
GCGCGCCGTCCGATTGGACGATTAAGAACTGCGTACAGTGCTTAATGGTCAAATCGTGTGCTTGCCCAACGCGTGCTTTGCTGCGCAAAACCCTGTTTGGGCGACGATCTTTAGCTGGCAAAGATCTTGGTGGGTCGAGGAGGACTTGAACCTCCGACCTCACGCTTATCAGGCGTGCGCTCTAACCACCTGAGCTACCGACCCAGCGTGTTTTGCAAAGCAAAACCGCGACGTCCCGGCAGGGCATTCCGAAGGAATGTCCCGAGAGGGACCAGCCCAAGCGGTTATTCAAGGGCCGTATGCTTGGTGGAGCCTAGGAGGATCGAACTCCTGACCTCCTGAATGCAAATCAGGCGCTCTCCCAGCTGAGCTAAGGCCCCAGCGTAGCCCGAGGGCTGCGTGTTACGTTGGCTGCATGAAGCAACCCCACCCCTCTCGGGACACCGCTGCGCGGTACCCTGTCGGGGCTTCGCGCCTCACTGCGTGAGACGCTTGCTGAAGAGATATGAGGACGGCTCGGTCCGAAAGGT
>NZ_JBQKUI010000027.1:0-890 GCF_054968505.1 Sulfitobacter sp. G5_S2_6_S6 | reverse complement strand
ATCCATCTTTGACCATCCAGCCTCCGGTTCCAGCTCACCGCATGACACGGGTCACGGCCCTTGCTCCGTGAGTCCCTGAGTGGCGTCGCGGTGCCTCCAGGTGGGCTTGCCGCCCAGTGATCCTTGACGGCTCTCAGTGACTCTCACAGAGCCTCTCAGCCCATACTTTGGGTTGAGGTGTGAGGTTGCCTTTTGGTTCTCGCTGCACCCAGTCGCTGTAGACGCCCTGGCTTGGTCGGTTAACCGCCATCTAGGCTCTGCTAGTACGCAGTGCGGCGGGGCTGCCACCTTATGAAGCTTCAGGGGCTTAGCAGGTGGGGGAATTCTACCCCCCTACTGATATAACATACCCAAGGTTAAACCCTTAGTTACACCCTAAGGTAACCCCACTGGGTCGTACATGAAGTGCACTGCCTTGCACCTTAAGAGTACACGGTGACCTAATTGAGATGACCGATGGCGGTGCAACCCACCGACCATGAACCCAGACAATTCGTTGGGGTAGATGACCAACGAGCGAAGCCTCATCCAGGCATCTCACCCGCGCCTGACCCGATTTGATAGCAAAAATCTGAGTAACTCTCTCTAGGTCGTCATACCTGTCTTCCCCCCCGTGGGGTGGGGTAATGGCGAAAAAGGTAGGATTAGCCCCGTATGGCAGACCAAAGCCACTGTTCACCGAGATGATGGTCTTCACCTTAAACCGCACATCCGCTTGGTAGCCCCATCAGGGCCGCTCGGGAAGCACTGTAGGACAGACCGTAGGACATATCGTGCCTGTTGACCCTCAGAGTTATCTACTGATACCCCAAGTTTTACTGAGGCTGTCGGCAGACAAGGTGCCTGTAACGGGAACACAACGGGGAAACCCAAGCTGCCCCTGGGCACCA
>NZ_JBQKUI010000026.1:0-1154 GCF_054968505.1 Sulfitobacter sp. G5_S2_6_S6 | reverse complement strand
ATGCAATCAAAACCGCGAACGGCCCCTTAGTCCAGTAGAGCAGTTCTTAATTCAGAAAACAGCAAACTTCCGGGGTTTAGCAACCTCAGCTAGCCTCCCCTCGGAGCCTGTATCCCGAGTGACGTCAGCAGCCGTGGCTGACTGATGCAGATCGAGTTTGGCGCGGGTGTTAGTTCACCCGTCGGCTGACTTCGTGCTGGCCGAGGTTGTCGTACTTTTCTTTTTTATTTAGGTTTTTCGACTGATCGCCCGCTATCGTTCTCTTAATATTCATAGCGTAGGTATTAAATTATGGTTTTTAAGAAAGTTCGGGGCGCTCTGACCTTTTCGAAAGGCGCGTTCGACTTGAACGGCGACGGTAAGGTCAATTACCGAGACTTCATCGACGGAGCGAGGATGGTGGGAAGCAAGGCGATCCCGTCTAAAGCTACCTTCGATGCCAATGGTGACGGGAAGATCGACTATATGGATGCGGTGGTTGGGGCCAAGATAGCAGGTGCTGCCGTTGTTGGTGCAGGAACTACACTGGCTGCGGGGGCTTACGGTGGAGCGTTAATCATTTCGGGTACAGCTTCGTCAATCGCTACAGGCATAGTAGGGGCTGCTGGTGCAACTGTTGGAGCTTTCACCGGAACTCTGCTGGGCACGGCCACCACGTCTACCTTCCTCGCAATGAAGACGGCTAGCGGGGCGCTGATTGTTGTTTCTGAGACAGCCGCCGCTGTTAGCCCGGGGTTGGTATCTGCGTTTTCAGCGGTAGGGTCAGGAGCTGGTGCGATGAACAGCGCTCTAGTAGCTAAGATCGCAGGGCTACCGGTGATCGAGGCTCTCGCAGTCAACGCAGGGGTATCGAAGGGGGCGTTGATCGTAATCGCAGGTGTCCCCGTAGCCCGAGAGGTGGCAATTGCCGTAGGTCTGATCTCGATCGTAATCGTCGGGGGATATGCCTACTTCCTGTTGAACAGAGGTGTTAACTCAAAAGACGTGACGGAGATCATGGGCACACCGCTACCAACCTGAGAGCGGGGGGCTCTAGTGTAGTTGTCAGGGGGAGCTAGAGCTTAAACCGCCCCACCTTTTGCCCCGGTTTTGTTGTTCGGGCAAAAAAGGCGATTCAAAACAATGATACGCGAGGTTTCCTACCATCCCAGCCA
>NZ_JBQKUI010000025.1:0-1350 GCF_054968505.1 Sulfitobacter sp. G5_S2_6_S6 | reverse complement strand
TGCTCAGAAGTCGGGGCCTAAACCAAAGACAGCCTTTCGCCACCAGCTAAGGGTTCTTCTACTAGACCTCTACGTCGCATGGCTAACAGACCCGACACTCAGCATCGGGGTTTCGATGTCGTCTAACTATTGGGACACGTCATCGCGGTATAACGCTATTCACATTTCAAAAAAGATCATCCCTATCATCCAAGCGCTACATGACAACGGTCTGCTGGACCTAGCCAAGGGCAGTTATACTGCTCCAAATATCCCAGGAAACAGAACAACACGGATCAGAGCGTCTGAACGACTTCAGAAAATGTTCGATGAAGCAAAGATTCAGCGCGATGACGTAGGCCGCGTTGAAAACGAAGAACTGATTATTCTTCGAGGATCTAACGGTGGGCAACCAGTCGAATATGATGACACCGACCAAACGAACCAGATGCGAAACCAATTGAAGCGCTACAATGAGGTTATCTCAGGAGCCTTCATCGATATCCCGCTTCTTGAAGACCCCGAGGTCGACGACATACCGACGGATCATCATCATTGCAGTACTCGCCGCATCTTTAGTCGATCAGACTGGAGCTTCAATGGCCGCTTTCACGGTGGCTGGTGGCAACAAATCAGCAGCGGTTGGCGTTCCAAGATATTCATCAACGATACCCCAGTCGTCGAAGTAGACTTCCAAGGTTTACATGTCTCGATTCTCACAGTGGAGGGCGGCCTTCCCTTGGGCGGGGATCCCTATGATCTTGGCGGTGACTTGATTAGCGGAGTTCCTGCTGTACTCGAAAGGTCGATGGTGAAGAGGTTGGTCTTGACTGCGATTAACGCAGGGTCAAAGGATGCTGCCTACCGAGCGTTCAGAGATGGTTATCCTGCAAATCATTTTGCAAAGGGTCTGACCAACGCCGAACTTGAAGGCATACTCAGGGCCTTCATCACCAACTCACCGCATCTCGAAGCAAGCCTGTTTGCAGATCAAGGTATCAGGTTAATGAATCTAGACAGTCAGATCACAGCTATCATCCACGAGCATTTCACGGAGCAGGGAGTTCCTGTTTTGTCGGTACATGATAGCTATATAATCGACTACACTAGGATCGCTGAGCTGAAAGAGGTTATGGCAGCAGCATCCGAACAAGTTGTCGGCGTGCCGTTACCTACCTCGAACAAGTTTTTCGGTCTAGATGAGCAAGGCGAACGAACTTCCGATCATTTTCGAGACTATATCATTTATCGTCAAACAGCTCGGTCACCGGGCTATCTCGAAAGGCTAGCTGAGCATGAAAAACGGACAGGCGTCGAGGTCGTTCCCTATGACATCAGCTTCCGCATGAAAGACGTTTATTGAGCGACGCG
>NZ_JBQKUI010000024.1:0-1665 GCF_054968505.1 Sulfitobacter sp. G5_S2_6_S6 | reverse complement strand
AGAGCTGCGCGCGAGACCCAGCCGAGCCAACAGGGCTGGTGTCTTATACCGTTTTTTTAGGGCGACGATCAGCATGGTCTTTTCCCGATTGCTCAGGTCCTGCAGATCGCCGCCAAGTTCCTTTTTTATCATTTCACTCGCAGTCTTGAGCAGGTCATGCTCAATCTGGATCTCGCGGATCTCGCGGATGTCGCGCTGCAGGGCTTCACGCTGACGTTCCAATTCTTCAAGCTCTGGATAAGGGGCACTCTTCTTGCGTTTCATCATGGCAGGAGCCTCCGGGCCAAGGATCTGAGTCTTCCAAGCATAGAGCGTCGGCCGACTAACTCCGAACTTTTCGGCCAAGGCCTGGGCACTTTCTTGGCGATTATAGAGCCCGACCACAGCAGCCTGCTTCACGGCGTCAGAGTGATTTCCTGGGCCATATGTCGCATTGGAGACCGTTTTCGTGTCAGGAAACGCCTCGCGCACCCAAGCCGTCAGGGTGGCTCGGCCTGGATAGCCTAAAGCGCGCAGCGTCCATGAAACGCAGCGCCCATGGCTTGCATAATGCTCTAACGCCACCTGCTTTTGTGCCGCCGAGAATTTAGGCGGGCGCGGCGCTGAACGTATTTGCAAGTCCTGCCGACGTTCATACTCTCGATGCCAGCCTTTCAAGGCATTCTTCGTTGGATACCCCAACTCACGGATGGTGGCCCCCAAACGCTTGCCGAGCTTGATATAAAGCTCAACCGCGCGCATTCGATCTTCGTAGCTGTACATGAACTATCTCCAAGATAGTCCAACTTTTCGTCCGCACCCCCGTTCTTCCGTTTCGACATCTCTGATCTCCTTTTTGTCGAGTATCAGCAGACAGTAAATTGTAATTTACGTCAGTGTCCGCATTTCGGGGGGGGTATGTATGAACTGCCTTCCCCTGTAACCGTTTTGTTGATGCCCCTTTGACCCTGTTTCTATGTATTCGGTCTTTCAATGGGTCATTCGATTTGCCCCTGACCAGGATGGGAAGTCGCGCGTCCTGTGTCTCGTTAGCTCATGGGCACTCTGCGGTACACGACCGCGCCTGTTGCGTCTAATCCCGCAAGGCTACAAACGGTTTTGCCCAGATCAATTCCCAATACTTCGATACCCATCAGAATGCTCCTCTCTTTCCACCTATGCCCACAACAATAGCTGCGGTTTGGCGGGAAGGCAGTTCATCCCACTAGCTCAGTCCGCGATGCCCACCTTAGCCAAGGCGTAAGCGGATGTCGGCTCTAGCCAATTCATTTATCATAATCCTAATTATCAGATAAAGTATTGTAGCCGGGCACATTCTAAAATGGGTTGCGAAATTTCCCCTATCTTGCTGGAAAGCAAGGAGAATGGAAGATGGCGCATAAAGAGCTTAACCTGCGTGAACGACGCGCGATAGAAGACATGTTGAACGCCAAGATTGCTGTGCGCGAGATTTCAGCAGAGATCGGCAGGCATGTTTCCACGGTGTATCGCGAGATCAAGCGCAATCACTATTTCGACAAAGAGTTGCCGGAACTGAACGGATACTACGGCGTGGTTGCTCAAAAAGCGGCGACCGAAAGACGTGCGCGGCGGCGCAAACTGGTGCGCCTTGTCGGCTTGAGAAAAGCCGTAATCAAGCAGCTCGAGGAAGGTTGGTCACCAAAG
>NZ_JBQKUI010000022.1:0-1957 GCF_054968505.1 Sulfitobacter sp. G5_S2_6_S6 | reverse complement strand
CGCAACCGCGTGTTCCTTTCGTCCGCAGTTACTTTGCGAAAATTAATGAGTGATACCGACCTAGAGCCGCACTCGCCGCAATCTTTGTTGATGCGTAATCTACTACAGTAATGCCTTGGCGCACTTACAGGCCGTTGTCCCGTATAAGCGCTAGCATTGCCGGATTGGGCCGAATGCCCGAAAGGACAAGGGCTGCGGAGCCAAAAAAGTTCCAGGGTCGGCTTGTAAATTTGTCGTGAGTTCCTATCTCAGGAGTGCCCCGGGACTTTGGGCCCGGATGACCAGTGTTAAGGACCGCAAGCGCTATCTGCGCCAGCGGGTTCCGGGTCGGCTTGATTTCGGTCATGTCGCATCCTTCCAGGCACATTGTGGTTATACTATACCACGCAAGGTTATCTCGAACCGGAGGGTGCATTTATGCATCTGTTGATGGGAGCAAGGTTAAATAGCCCGGGCATTTGACGAACGGAGTCGCTATGCCCGGGTTTTACCTGCCAACCGAGAACGAGTTTGATCCTTCCATCGATGATTTTGTGTTGCCCGCCATATCGAAGGAGCGGCGCTATAAGCACTTCGATCTACCCCTGCCCGAAAGCGAGCGGCAATTGGTAGTTGATTTCACGCAGGAGACTGAGCCGCACCGCTTCTTGCCGATGCTTGGGTTCACTGACGTAGCTCGCCGTTACATTCGCCAAAAGGATGCAGACGGAAAATGGCGTCGTGGTGCAAGTGGGAGCTTCATTCGAAAGGTGAAGGATAAGCCACGGCCGATTAGGTTCGCGGGACACGCCGATTCTGCTTACTTGCAGGCCTATGCGGAACACCTGAACCCGTTGTACGAGAAAGCGTTGGCGGAAGACGGTACCTCTAGTGCGGTCCTCGCTTATCGGAAGGGAGGCGGCACCAACATCCACCACGCCAAGTCGTTGTTCGATGAGATTGGTTATCGTCAGGACTGCGTCGTGGTTGCAATGGATATTTCGGGCTTCTTCGATTGCCTGGACCATACTATGTTGCGAGATGAGCTCGCGAGCTTGATAGGGGAAACACGGCTGGACGGGCACCACGGAACCGTGTGGAGAAATATGACACGCTACTCCTGGGTCGAGACCGAGGATTTGGACGCCGTCATTGGAAAGAAGCGACATAGCTATGGCCGTGTCTGCAGCCCAAGAGACTTTGTCCAGCATGTAAGGGGACGCAAAGGGGGGCTGGTTCGAAAGCATCACCACAGCTTTGGTATCCCGCAAGGCACTCCGGTCTCTGGACTTTACGCTAACATCTACCTGCGGACATTTGACTCCGAAATGCTGGCTTGGGTTGGACGTCTCGGTGGGTCTTATCGCCGCTATTCAGACGACATCGCCGTCGTGCTTCCCTTGGGAAGTAAGGTCGATCACGTTACTGCTGTAGTTGAGAAGATGCTTGCCGACTTTGGACTTGCTATGTCCGTCGATAAAACCGACCACGCACAGTTCCAGGGCGGCCAACTCGTCTCTGAAAATGCGATACAGTATCTCGGCTTCACGTTTGATGGAAAAAATGTGCTGATCCGACCATCATCCCTCGACGCTTACAGGCATAAGATGCGTCGCGGAATCCATGCTAAGCTCGTTGCTGCCAAAGGCAACGAAATCCCGTCTCTCAAAGTGTTCAAGCGTGAGGCGCTCAGTCGCTATACTCATCTCGGAAAACGACGCAACTTCTTGAAGTACGCCTACAAGGCTGCGGAAGTGATGGGCAGCCAAGAGATTCGAAACCAGGTTAAGCCGCATATGACTTGGTTCAAGAGGGCTTGGCAAAAGGAAGTCGTCACGGTCTATGGCGGCCTTGTCGAAACCCCATGACCCCGGGCCTTTATGTCGATCACGTTACTTATGCTTTGCCTATGAGCATACGCATTGCTGTTTTTCAGGGATCGATGGTGCGGTGTACTGCCCCCCTCGGTTTTTCCTCC
>NZ_JBQKUI010000021.1:0-2940 GCF_054968505.1 Sulfitobacter sp. G5_S2_6_S6 | reverse complement strand
AGTCTTTCTTTTTCTGGATCAAATCAAGCGCGAAAAGGGCGTTTGGTGAATGCCTTGGCAGTAAGAGGCGATGAAAGACGTGATACTCTGCGATAAGCCATGGGGAGCTGAGAATAAGCTTTGATCCATGGATTTCTGAATGGGGCAACCCACCTGATTGTTTATTGTTGTCCTACCGCTTTGCTACTTGAGGACGTAAGTTCGCAAGGTGCAGACGGTGGGTTCATCAGTAAGCAGAACCAGGTATTTATAGACTGAATACATAGGTTTATAAAAGCAAACCCGGGGAACTGAAACATCTAAGTACCCGGAGGAAAGGAAATCAATTGATACTCCCCTAGTAGCGGCGAGCGAACGGGGACCAGCCGAGCCATGAGTGTGGTTAGAATGCGTTGGAATGCGCAACCAAAGTGGGTGATAGTCCCGTATAAGAAGCATGATTGGACGTATTAAGTAGGGCGGAACACGTGAAATTCTGTCTGAAGATCGGAGGACCACCTTCGAAGGCTAAGTACTCCTTACTGACCGATAGTGAACCAGTACCGTGAGGGAAAGGTGAAAAGCACCCCGACGAGGGGAGTGAAACAGTACCTGAAACCGAACGCCTACAATCAGTTGGAGGGTCTTTACGGCCTGACAGCGTACCTTTTGTATAATGGGTCATCGACTTGGTCTCACAAGCAAGCTTAAGCCGTTAGGTGTAGGCGTAGCGAAAGCGAGTCTTAATAGGGCGTTGAGTTTGTGGGATCAGACCCGAAACCGAGTGATCTAGGCATGGCCAGGTTGAAGATAAGGTAACACTTATTGGAGGACCGAACCCACATCCGTTGAAAAGGATCGGGATGAGCTGTGCCTAGGGGTGAAAGGCCAATCAAACTCGGAGATAGCTGGTTCTCTGCGAAATCTATTTAGGTAGAGCGTCATCCGAATACCCTCGGGGGTAGAGCACTGGATGGGTAATGGGGCCCCACAGGCTTACTGATCCTAACCAAACTCCGAATACCGAGGAGTACTAGATGGCAGACACACAGCGGATGCTAACGTCCGTTGTGAAGAGGGAAACAACCCTGACCTACAGCTAAGGCCCCTAATTCATGGCTAAGTGGGAAAGCAGGTGAGACGACCAAAACAACCAGGAGGTTGGCTTAGAAGCAGCCATCCTTTAAAGATAGCGTAACAGCTCACTGGTCTAAATAAGTTGTCTTGCGGCGAAGATGTAACGGGGCTCAAGCCATGAGCCGAAGCTTAGGATGCATTAATTGCATGGTAGCAGAGCGTAGTGTGACATAGTTCCATGTCTCCTTAGCCCTTCGGGGTATTGGAGACGCGGAACTTTCTGTGAAGCGGGCCTGTGAGGGATCCCGTGGAGAGATCACTAGTGAGAATGATGACATGAGTAGCGACAAAGAGTGTGAGAGACACTCTCGCCGAAAATCCAAGGGTTCCTGCTTAAAGCTAATCTGAGCAGGGTAAGCCGACCCCTAAGGCGAGGCCGAAAGGCGTAGTCGATGGGAACCAGGTTAATATTCCTGGGCCAGATGGAAGTGACGGATCTCGAGGGTAGTTCATCCTTATCGGATTGAATGGGCTGCTTAGAGGTCCCTGGAAATAGCTCCATCGCTAGATCGTACCCTAAACCGACACAGGTGGATAGGTAGAGAATACCAAGGCGCTTGAGAGAACTATGTTGAAGGAACTCGGCAAAATACCTCCGTAAGTTCGCGAGAAGGAGGCCCGGTTCCTAGGCAACTAGGGGCTGGGGGCACAAACCAGGGGGTGGCGACTGTTTATTAAAAACACAGGGCTCTGCGAAGTCGTAAGACGACGTATAGGGTCTGACGCCTGCCCGGTGCCTGAAGGTTAAAAGGAGGAGTGAGAGCTCTGAATTGAAGCCCAGGTAAACGGCGGCCGTAACTATAACGGTCCTAAGGTAGCGAAATTCCTTGTCGGGTAAGTTCCGACCTGCACGAATGGCGTAACGACTTCCCCGCTGTCTCCAACATAGACTCAGCGAAATTGAATTACCGGTCAAGATGCCGGTTACCCGCGGTTAGACGGAAAGACCCCGTGCACCTTTACTACAACTTCACACTGGCATTAGGCCGAACATGTGCAGGATAGGTGGTGGGCTTTGAAACGTGGACGCCAGTCTGCGTGGAGCCTCCCTTGAGATACCACCCTTGTTCTGCTTGATGTCTAACCGCGGTCCGTTATCCGGATCCGGGACCCTGTGTGGTGGGTAGTTTGACTGGGGCGGTCGCCTCCTAAATCGTAACGGAGGCGCGCGAAGGTTGGCTCAGAGCGGTCGGAAATCGCTCGTTGAGTGCAATGGCAGAAGCCAGCCTGACTGCGAGACTGACAAGTCGAGCAGAGTCGAAAGACGGCCATAGTGATCCGGTGGTCCCAAGTGGGAGGGCCATCGCTCAACGGATAAAAGGTACGCCGGGGATAACAGGCTGATACTGCCCAAGAGTCCATATCGACGGCAGTGTTTGGCACCTCGATGTCGGCTCATCTCATCCTGGGGCTGGAGCAGGTCCCAAGGGTACGGCTGTTCGCCGTTTAAAGAGGTACGTGAGCTGGGTTTAGAACGTCGTGAGACAGTTCGGTCCCTATCTTCCGTGGGTGTAGGATACTTGAGAGGAGTTGCCCCTAGTACGAGAGGACCGGGGTGAACGATCCACTGGTGGACCAGTTGTTATGCCAATAGCAGTGCTGGGTAGCTATGATCGGACAGGATAACCGCTGAAGGCATCTAAGCGGGAAGCCCCCCTCAAAACAAGGTATCCCTGAGAGCCGAGATAGACCATCTCGTCGATAGGCCAGAGATGTAAGCGTAGTAATACGTTCAGTTGACTGGTACTAATTGCTCGATAGGCTTGATTTGATCCAGTAGAAGAAAGACTTCTTACTAGGACAAAAGCATACACATACAATCAG
>NZ_JBQKUI010000020.1:0-5578 GCF_054968505.1 Sulfitobacter sp. G5_S2_6_S6 | reverse complement strand
TTACTTATAGGTCTAATCTGCAATCTCGGGTTGACTCCAATTGGTGGGTTGGGCTTTGTTTCATTATGGCGCGAAGCCTAGGTGGGGCGCGACCTACCCGGCTCTTATGGAGTCGACGGCGTCCTTTTTGGGAAACTGAATTGGTGACGGTGGTTCGAAAGACCTACCGGATGGTGCGGCTTACTTCGGTGGTCGTATCCCCTTACTCTATGCGCCCCACCGATAAATTAGAGTAGGTGGTTATGCGTAACGAACTGAGGCTAGAAATCAAAAGGCTAAGCAAGAAGACTTTTGATGAAGAGCGATCAAAAGCTGATCAGAAAGCGAAGTACCGAGAAAAGTTTACACGCCGTACCAATGTCGACGCATCACTTCCGTCAGTTAGAGGCCAAACACCTCTGCACCGTCATTTTGACCCAAGGCACTGCAAGCGTAACGCAAACGTAATCGCTACAGCCATCTGGCATAAGGTTCTTCGAGAAGAATATGAACCCGAACCTGCATTACACTTCCTGATACCAAAGGCAGATGGAACGAGCAGAGAGATTACTGCTTTCGGTATTCCTGACGCGGCTTTGGCCAACGTACTTCTTCGGCGGACTTTGAATAGAAATAGAAAGCGGCTCTCACCTCATTCGTATGCATATCACCCTGATAAAAACGTATTTGATGCGATCTTGGCTTTAAGAGACTTTGATAAGGATGGGAAGTTATTTGCCGTTCAGATCGACTTTGAAAAATACTTCGATAACATCCCCGCCAACTACCTTAAAAAGAAAATCGCGGATCGATCTGCCGTGAGTTTGACGCCCCATGAACGCCATATTTTCAAGTCGTTTCTTCACCACCGCTTCGGTAATGTAGAGGCGCATCGAATTCAACAGTTTCGTCGCAAGGTCAAGGGAACACCCCAAGGCTCATCTTCCTCACTCTTTCTTGCCAATCTCGCCAACCACGACCTTGATCGAAAATTATCGGCGGAGTCAGGAAAGTTCGTTCGATTTGCCGATGATGTCGTCGCCATCTGCGGGAGCTATGAAGAAGCCCAGCGCCTTGAGCGCTGCTTTGATCGGCATTGCTCGGAAAGTGGATTAATTATCAATAGGCAGAAGTCGCCTGGAATCGCCGTGATATCCGATCACCAGCATGAAATCCGTACGATTAATGATTTCACATATTTGGGTTACGGTTTCAGCGACAAGGGGCTGATACTCCCTCAAAAAACAAAGAAAAAGCTAGAGCAGAAGGTGTCCCGATTGATCAATATTTACTTGATCAACGCGCTAAAACACGGGTTCAATCCTAAAAGAGCTCATAGAGCAGAGGGCTATGATTGGGACTTGCTGGGTTTGATCTACGAACTTAGGCGTGGATTTTACGGAGGGCTTAAGGAAAGCGAAATCCAAGACTTCATTTACGGTGGCAAGCGACTCTCAAAAATGCGAGGACTCATGGGGTTCTACTGCCTGATCGAAGACCCCTCCGTTCTGAGGGCGCTCGATGGCTGGACTGTCAATATGGTTCGTCGAGCTTGTGTTGAACGTCACCGCATCCTGAAAGCCAAATATCGAAGCGACTGTCCAACGCCATCCAATCAAGGGCTGATCTCGGGGAATTGGATTGCACCAACCGCTTGGCGGGATCACTTTGATTCAAATAATGATGTTGAAACTGGGTTCCCGAGTTTGGTTCGCGGTTGGCGGGCAGCAAGAAAGCACTTTTTTACCTTCGGACTCGAGGAGGTTCAGGCTCCAGGATACAACTCTTCATTTGATGTCTCATCTCTTTTTGATGTTCTTGAATATTGACGTCCAAGAGAAGCATTCCCAGCGCGTTTCCCTCCCAAAAAAACTATCGCAGCTAGTTCGTTCCCGATTACCGCCAACCAGATAAAAAAAGAAAAGTAAGAGTGTCCCCGTCCAGCAAGAGCGAGATGGGGACAATTATTCGGGTTCGGCGCTTTGATCGAAAGCGTCTTTCAGCATCTGCATATTATAGTCCCAGCCGAGTTTCATAGTTTCAGCCGTGTCCTTAGTCACTCCCCATACGGACCCTCCGCTATTCTTAGCCGTTTCCCACGCGCCTGCGAATGACGCCTGAGGAAATTGCCAGTCTTCAAGATCTGGCGCATAGCTCTTAGCCGTTTCCCATGCGACCGCTGGCGATGTTGAGGCACTGGTCCAAATCTCGTCCTTCGTCGGCACCTGCATGCCGCAAACTTCTTTCACGTCAGCAGCGTAGGCCAGAGACGGGTTGATCGACACCTCCAGTTCACGGAGGTCTTTCAAGTTATCGCAGCTGTCTTTCAACTCGTAACCCGTGACAGCGACAGCCACCCCCACGCCTAGTAGCGGGATACTTTCGCCAAAAATCGCGGCTACGTTCCTCTTCGCTCCAAGGGCTGTTCGCTTTGATATTCGCCCTACCGTATCTTCAACCGCGTGACCGAGCGGCTTTATCTCTTTTCGGTAGGTCACGTTGGGATTCTTAATCGTGGCCGAAAGACTGGCAATGCGTCGATCACGACCTGCGAGGTCATCAGTGAGCGAGGCGATGCGTTTCCTGTCTTTCGTCAATTCACCGCTTAGCTTTGCTGCCCTTTTGTCTTTAAGGTCTAGGTCAGCGTTCAGATCTTTGATTTGCTTCTCATTGACCGCGTTTTTTCTTCGAAGCTCAGATGCTACTGCTGACGCTCCGGTAACAGCTTCAAATACTGCCGACAGAGCCATCGCTATGGTGCTAAATGCAACCGTCGCGACATTCAGCGCCAGTGACGATACCAAAGCTAAGGTAAGAGCCAGATATTTTAACTTTTTCAAATCATAGGACCTTTTCTTTGAAGTTCCCCGGCCAGTGTTGACCAGCCGGGGTTTTGCTTACGAATAGCTTCGTTTTACGACGTAGTCAGCGAGCCATTGCCAGTAGTAGTTCGCGCTGATGAACCCTTGATCTTGCGCGGCCACATTTTCTGCCTCTCGACGGGACAACCCACCATCAAACTCAGCTATAGCAGCCCTTTCCTCAAACTCCTCAATGTTTGGTGGCACCATCATTGCGGCAACCTTATCTGGTCAACGATGGACCGCTTTTGCTCGTCTGAGATACCTGCGGAGTAGATGCCATAGGTGATCCCGTTCTCGGATCTAGCTGACTTGTGCCCAACCAGTGATGCCGTCCAATGCTCCGGAACTCCCGTCCTTTCGCACTGAGTGATGAACCACTTACGCGTTGAGTGGAAGACTAGCCTGTCTAGGGTTAACCACTCCCGTACCCTCGCAAACCGCTTGGTGACGAGATTAACGGTCAAGTCTGGGAACAGCGGCCCCTCAGCGGGCAGATGTTGGAACACTGCGTCCAGAGCGGAATGCAGCGGTATCATACGCTCCGCAGCATCGGTTTTCAGAAGCCGTACCTCGTTGGGTCTAATGTGGATGAACGACCCTAGGTTAGCCTTATTCACCAGATCTTGCCTTAGCAGGCCGACAGCTTCTCCCGCACGCATACCCGTAAGAAGACACGTCAGCAGAACAGGTTGGAGCACTGGATCGTTGTGACCCAGTAGACGGCGCACCTCTTCATCAGTTGGAACGGCGTAAGGTTGCTGGCGTACCTTAGGTTCGAAGCGGACCGAAAGAAACGGGTTAACCTCAAGATGACCTTCGTAGACCAGCCAGTCGATGAAGTGGTTGACCTGAGACCAGATACGCCGCTGGGTTCTCGGCGTGATCGTTACGTTGGCTTGGTTGGAGAAGAGAACCAGCTGGGTAAGCGTCAGCCCCCGGGTCGTTTCGGACTTCCCGATGATTGGCGATAGCTGAGCAACCAGCCCAAGGAACTCCCGCCCAACATCGCGGTTCAGGTCGGTCACTGGCAGTCGACCATACTTGCTGAGGAATAACCCGACTGAATAGCGAACACTCTTGAACCCACTAGGCCTGAGTTGATTGCTTCTCAGGTCCAGATAGGTACGACCCACTTCTCTTACGGAAGGCACGGGTCGCCGCATCTTTGCCTCAAACTTAACGCTACCAGAGGCCTCCAGAGCAGCCCGTAGGTGACCTATAGCGTTGGCGGACGACTGTGCCCATGGCAGCATCTCCGCGGCGCTCTCTGGGGCAACTCCGATACACTCGGTCACCGATCGGGCTTGAGATACTGTCTTTTCGAACTGGGCATTCAGTTCAGCGGCCCGCGCCCTCGCAGCAGTCGGATCGCCAGTTTTTAGGGATTGCTTCAAGACGGGGTGTCCAAGAACCAGAGCAACGTCCTTTGGGTAGTGGCGACGGTAGAGCCACGTGTGACCCTTCAAGTACGCATACTTAATCTGAGCAGACATGCGTCTCCTCCTTTTCAGTTTTGATTTGGGGGAAAGGGCCTAGCCCTCGTGAACCTTCAGGATTAGGTCGAATGACGGTTCGCCGTATTCGCCCGCTAGTGGTCCGGTGATTGAGTAGCCGCCAACGCAGTCTTCATGGACTTCCGAGATGCGAAACAGGTGCTCTGGGATGTCGTCAAAGGCGTAGATAACTACTACGGTGCCTTCTTGCAGTTCCATGGCTCAATCGAACCAACAAGCGAAGATGAGCAAGAAGAGCAGGGCCAGTAAATCGCGACCCCACGATATGTTTTCTTTGGGGAACTTCGGTAGACTAAAGGGTTGGGAAAGCATCAGAAACCTCCATCGATTGCTATCGATTTAGATACGTCGCTTCCCTCAGTTTGATGGAGTATTCCAATCGCTTAGGGCAGTGTGTGGACTAAAGTTGTCCTCCCTGTACACTGCGGCGAAGGTCTGGTTGGATACCACTAAGATCGTTGTCGTCACATCAGAAGTTGCTAAGCTGCATTATGCCCAAATATTCGATCCGACACGACAAGACTGAAGCTAAGAGCCATTTACTGGGTGACGGCAAACTCGCTCTAGGGTTCACTTTGGGAAGTTTAGCGATCGTCCTCGCTTATATCGCATATGAGGTTTTTGGTCCTACGCAGGACTTCTCAGAGTATTTGACAATCGCCCCTCTCATTATTTCATTGCTCGTTGCGATGGGATCGACCTACTTTGCAGCCAATGCTTTACTTGAACAACGCACAATGCGTGAGGCGGGTACCGATCCAGTATTAGTTGCGCATCTAGGACAAAGAGAGGACGCACGTGAGCTGATTACATTCAAAGTCTCCAATGTTGGGGCGGGGGCGGCTTTGAATGTTCAACTCGACGTGGAGCGTCCAGATGATGAAGCGGATGATTGGAAAAAAAGAAGTTTTTTGCAGAACATTTTTTTGCCCCGCCAACCTTTTGCGGTAATTCTTCAGGGACATTCGATAGAGTTTAGCCTTTCATTAGGTTGGCATTTACTGGGTCAAGATTCCACCCAGCAAGTCGATCAGAACTTGCCGCTCAACGCATTGCCACCCTTCAAAGCTAAGCTAACGTATGAAGATTTGGCTGGAGGGAAATACGATGCGGAATTTACTATCGATGTGAATGAACTGCAGGGCCTAGGAGCAAACAAATCGCCTCAGATGAGAATGGTTGCAGCATTGGAAGCAATTGCAAAAAAGAACTGAGTGATCG
>NZ_JBQKUI010000019.1:0-6552 GCF_054968505.1 Sulfitobacter sp. G5_S2_6_S6 | reverse complement strand
GGCAAAGGCAGCTGGGAAATACCGAGGACGATCGCCGACGGCTCAGCAGAAAGCCCCTGAGGTGCGAAGATTAAAGGAAGAAGGTATGGGGGCTACTGATATTGCAAAGGTCTTGGGGATCGGGCGGGCAAGTGTTTATCGAATGCTCGCAGGCAACCAATGACGAAGATAAGCCAGTCTGAAAGGAAGCGAGCTCAGAGAGAGCGTGATCGCATCAACGGGTGGGTGGAGGTGACTGTGAAGGTGCCCCAGGCCCAAGTCCCTAACATACGCGCCTACGCGGCCTCTCTGCCGCCCCCAGAGCCCCCCACGGACCCGAGGCAGCTCGACATGCTCAACGAGATAGAGGCAAGGCTTAATGGAACCGCTCAGGATGAATAGCAGCGCGCCCAAAGCGGCATTACCGCTGGCTTGGTTCGTCGCTGACATCCAGTAGGTCATACCCAAGCTCAACGGCCTGTCGGATCGCGTAATTTGCTGTCATCTGTGCTACGCGGCCGCGGCGACGAGTGGATCTGCTTGATGGTCCTTGGCCCCCCACGCGATCCATGCGTGCTCTACGCTCAGGGCCAATGTGCCGTTTAGGAGGTCGTGTAATGCCACGATCCTTGAAGCTCCGCCATTCTACACCGGCGACGCCACTCTCCCGCGCAACCCCATTCATGATCGACGCTATCTCACAGCGTAGCGATTTCGGGCGACCTCGATCCCCAAGCCTGATTACATCCCGCCGGCGCACCCTCAAAGCATCAGGGCGTCGCTGGCGGGCTGATTTGAGGCTCTCCTTGCCATCGACAGCAAGAATGTGGATGTGGGGATTTCCTGGCGTATCACTATGAAAATAAGCTATCGCAGCAGCTTCTGAGCCAAGTGGTGCGATGTGCTGGACTATGCGATCCATGGCCTTCTTTCTTTCGAGAGGCCCCCAAGTCTGCGGCAAACTGATAATCATTTTTTCTGCAATGCGCCGTCCGACTTTGCCGCCTGATTGTGCCCGCGCTTGTAAGCGCACGCGCAACTCTTTCTGCAACACCCTGCAACCTGTGTAATCGCGCACATCTCCAAGTGGCGGCAACCCCGCCACGGCGACTTCCGTAGCTGCGCTCGCCCTCGAAACGTAGCGTAGGTGCGCCATTGCAGCACCAACTGCCGCAGAGCCGGACGCTGACCTTTTCCGCGCACCCATGCCGGTTGTGATCCCTCTAAAACGGGTAGTCAGTTCAAGCACGCTCTCGTACCCTCTTTTAATACGCATGTGTTTTCAGCGGTTTAGCGATAGCTAAACCCCCTTGTGCGCCTTCATTTTTTTCAAAAAGGAGATGGGACCATGTTCCTCCTGTCGCAACATGGAGACAGACGAAGATGAACGAAGCTAACGAAACGACAAATCCAAAGAGCAGGCTGTTTAGTTGCCTGTGCTTCGGGGGGGCGCTGGTGATGTGGGTGCTAATGCTCCCGTGGTATCTATTCACTATGCCACAGCGAAAGCGCGCTGCCGTTGCCCGAGAGGTTGCTCTGCGAGAAGAGCAACGGAGGGTCGAGCGCAAAGAGCTTGAAGATCAGGCGAAACGGAAAAACGAGATCGCGCGAAAGAGCGAGGCGCTGCTGACCCTCGAAGAAAGATACGATTTTGCTATGGGGACAGTCCGACAGAGCGGCAAGCCAGCGGATGCGGACGCTATCGAGAAGGCGTGGATCAAATATGAGAGCTTACTCAACGAACTGGGGCGCAGCCTGTCGCTGCGTCCCTATGAGACGAAAACCGATCAGGAACTCTGGGATATTATCGGCGGGGAAATGGAGGAAACTCATCAGTCTCTGCTGTTCCTGACCGATGAGCAGGATGAGATTGCCCGAGAGGCTGCTGCTTTTGCGCTCATTCAGCTGAGGCGCGAATTACAGCCCCTGCGAAGCGTCGATGAGCATGTGAAGGCCGTGGCGGAATTGGCTGCGCGCCTGCAACTGCTCAACACCAGGTTCCACGCGGAGGAGTCTCCCAGGAGGACAAAGGCGCTGAGGCTTATCGAGAGCCGGCTACGGTGGCGCCTTTACCGCAAGCTCCGGCTGAAAGCGCAGAGAGGTCGAAGGGTATCTAACAGCGCGCCCCTGGGCATGTAGATCACATGTCAGCCAGGTTGTGACATGTCACAACCTGGCTGATGCAAATCAGACTGTCATCCGCGGCGTCTCAATGGCCCGGACACCCCAATTCCGCATTTTTTAAGACGGTCCAAATTTTGAAAATGGTTAATCGGGGGAATGGACGCGCAGGCCTTTTTTATATGATTCAGAAGGCTTATATTGCGAAAACCCCATCCAGCCCCTTCAGTAGCACCCAAACGGAGGTCTATGGCGTATAATCCAAACCAGCTGACAGAGTTCATGCAAGAGGTGGCGCAGTTGGTTCCAAGGGCGGACATTCGGCGGCGAGATTGGAAGCGGCAAACGGATGCGGTACGATTGGCCTGCGTGACATCCCAGATGTGGGCCGAAGATCCTGAGCGGGTTTTTTTGGTGGACGGGCGTATCGAAAATAATCTGATCCGCGACGCTCTGAACAGCGGTAGTGTACGGGGGTTCTTCAATCAAAGGTGCCACGACAAGAAGTTGAAATGCCGGCGCGTGATCGTGTTCGACACAAAGTCCGGAAACGGTATGGATGAGAAAGCGAACAAGCTATCAAACCTGCACTTTCACGCGATCTTCCTACTGGACAGCCCGGACGAAAGGCTATGGCTTATGGATCGTCTGAGGGCTGTGTTCGGTAGCGCTCCTACGCTGAGGTCGCGGCAGTTCTGGGTGAGTCGACCGGATCAAGGGAGCCATCACTCATTTGCGGGGCGTCGAGGGGTCGGGATCAGCGGTAAGATTTGCTATATGCTGTCCCACGCTGGTACTACGCACGCCAGCCTCAACCTGAACGCAGAGGGCCGTCGAAGCAGGAAGGCACCTGCAACCAGGCGGAGTTGCAATGTTCAGTCGAAGGGCCTGGCCGCGGGGAAGCCCAGCAATTTCCTTTCCAGTATTGTTATCTGCGACAACGCTTCCAAGCGCGAGGCCCAGAAAGCGTTCGAGGCGTGGATGGATATCCCCTGGGAAAGAGAGGTCGACGAACCCGCAGATGTGGTGACATGTCACGACGTAGTTAGAGCCACTGTCAGGAAGCCTGCGCCTCCTCACCCCCCCTCGTATGCGCAATCCCTATTCCCTTGGGAGAGGGACCTGCCTGCGCAAGACACGATCCCGTTTTAGGGCAGCTGCTATGAACTCTACGTTAAGATCAGCTGCTCTAAGTGTCTGCTCTGTCGTTCGCGCCTACCACGATGCCCAGCTCCTTCAAGACGGGCAAGGACAGGTATCCTTCTAATTTTGCTGCCATTGTTTTTCGGATTTTCATAATCTGATCCTCCTGAAATTCGTCCAAACTTTGAATGCATCCAAATTTGATGTCGTCCGCACGGAGTGCATCAAGCTGTTCATCGGAGTAGTTGTTAGGTTTGATATAGACAACATCCTGGGGTGGCTCGTGTACAGCAGTCCCATTTTTCAATTCCAAGTGGTAACAAAGACCAACAGGTAGAAACTGATCAATCGTGCGAAATTTTGGTGATATCTGTTGGCGCAAGATATCTGGGTTCGCGGCATAAAACTCTTCCAGCAAAGCCTTCCGCTGCGGATGGGGGTGGTGTTCAAGTTGAATGTAATAATCAAGCCCCGACAAATCGGCGGATAAAACTTGCGCTGTTTTATAGTGAGCGGGAAGTTGGCCTTTCCCCAGGATGCGATAGCGTATCCTGCGCAACGCCAACTTTGCTTTAAGCATGTTGGTTGAACGTCGTTTTCCAAACACACGCAGACGGTTGTTTTTGTCTATAAAATCATCTCGTTTGACGGGAGAATTGAGGAAAAAATCATCGTTAAAATAGATAAATTCATCGGATAGATCTTCGATGAAACACAACATTGTTTCAATTGAAAGAGAATTGAATGTAGGTAATTCTCTTTCAAATCCACGAAAAATTTCTGTGTGATCCACAATCCGTATTTTGTCCGCGTCACAAATCCCACACTCTGCAAAAGAGGCGAGATGAGCTGGTGTCTGCCCATCTGTAACGATGAAAATGCGCTGAATAAAAGGCGCGAATTTCAAAATAGATGCAATCGCGAAGTAAATTTCTCCGCGGTCATTGAAGCGGGTTTCGACAACCGCGTTTGATGTTAGGTCAATCTTGTTCGGATTGGCATGCAGCGCCGCGAGACGTTTCTTTTTGTGTTGTGGGTCATTTCCATCAACCCAAGCGATTACTGCATCCATCTTTTTCGTGACCTTTGCTGCCTAAAAAGGAAGAGCTAACAGCTTAACCTTCTAAACAGAAGTGATCTTTATCCAGCGGAACTGGTGTTGTTTTACACTGCAATGTAAGCAACTTCCTATCCTGACCCTCGTTTTGGCATGGTCCCAATATAACCCGATCTAAGCCGCCAAAAACCTAATTCAAAAACCGAGCAGTTTTAGTGCTACTTCTGCCAGAACCACTTCCACGGCCGCCTTGGTTTATCTCGCTGATCTGTGAGCAATAGTTCCGCTCGGGTAAGCCTTTCCCTTAGGTCATCCACGGTCTCCCGCTCCCGCTCTAACATCTCTCTAAGCATCTTCACTTCAATGCCGGTTTGATCCGCGGACCTGTTGCCGGGTTGCTGATCGTTCAATTCTTCGGGTTGCGCAACGGTTGCTGGGAACACCCTGAAAAGTTCAGCTGGATCAATCTCGTATTTGTTGCCAATCTTCTTGGCGGACATTCTACCTGATTTTATTGACCTCGAAATGGTAGATTTTGGTTTTCCAACCTCAGCCGCCGCTTGCCCAAGTGTTAATTTCATTGGGGTTCCTCTGTATCGTCTTCAATGAGTTGCGCAACGGTTGCGCCAGCTTCTGGGTAGGGGGCCGTGGCGAGACTTCTTGCTATGCTGTGGCGTAATGCGGCGTTCTCCTGGGCGATTACCTCTACGCTGCTCTCCCGCCGCGCCCTGCGGCCCGAACGGTGTCGTTCCAGCTCCTTAAAGGACTCCATCAGCTCGCTGCCTTCCTTTCGCCCCCACACAAGCCAAATGCCGGCAACTTTTCGACCCCTCTTGATGGGTATGTAATTGGCGGTGAAGCCCGCGAGGTGATTCACTTCTGATAGAGCCTTCTCAATCACGAAGCGTCTTAGATCTTGCCAGCGAGTGAATGTGCCAGGGGCCAGACCGAATATCTCTCGAAGGTCTTCTATCGTGAAGTCGTCACTTGTTTTTCGAAGCCCGGCACGAAGGCTTAGGAACATATAAAGGCGCAAGCTAAATTTGCTTTCGAAAGCTAATACTGCCCGGCGTGATAGGTTTGCCCAATGAGTGCTGTCACCGACCCCACGGCGCACCGCCTTCGAAAACTCGTATCTGATCTCCGCATCTAAGTGATCTTCATCTTCACGCTCTACATCAGCAAGAATAGAACCTGATTTTGTGTAGGAGCGCCCATCCTTAGGCTTCACCTGAATGCTGATCGTCGTGGAGTGAAGTTCGTCTATTGCTTCAACCAGTTCATCACGCGACCGGTGAAAGCTCTCGTTTATGACGCTGTAAGGAACACGGTGCTGCTTATCATCCGCGATATGAACCCCCGCTTCCTGAACCAGGAGGCAGAACAGCTTAGCAGCCCGTAAGCTCATGGTGCTGCCCGTCTTGAACCGCATATCAACCAACTCACCCGCCGCGATGATAGCATCGGGGTTGTCGCGGTTGCTGCGAACTATATCGAGGAGCGTTTTCTGAGCCATTCCCAAGGCGTAAAGGTGAGCGAGGTTTCTATCAACTCCCCTAACCCGCGATTACTCACCTTTTGCCCGCGATCACTCACCTTTCGCCCGCGATTACTCACCGTAGTCCCGCAATCACTCACCTTTAACGGCATAAGTTATTGTTTATGAAATTGTATTCGCTTCGGAAAAAGAAAAAGAAAAAGAAAAAGAAGGGAGGTTGTTGATAAGTCTCACTGGGCCTGGCCGTGTGAGACGTCTCATCCACAGGCTTTCGTGTCTCATATGAATGGTTTTTTGCGTAAGAGACACAGCGGACCAATATTCCTTAGACCCATGTGAGACACAGGAGGATACACATGCAAGTCGGCTACGCCAGAACATCTACGATCACGCAAGACGCAGGTCTTGAAGCTCAGATGAGAGACTTAAAATCGGCAGGATGCGAGCGTTTTTATGAAGAGCAGGTGTCCAGCATAGACAGGGGTAAACGAGAAGAGCTGACCGCTGCGTTAGACTACCTCCGTGAGGGCGATGTGCTCGTCGTTACGAAGCTCGATAGGCTTGCGCGATCCGTGCCCGATCTATGGTCAATAATCGAAGTCATAGAAGCGAAGGGTGCAGGGCTGAGAGTCCTTGCCAATGGGGAAATGGATACGACGACCCCCACGGGTCGGATGATGATAACTATGCTGGGCGCAGTAGCTGAGTTCGAGAGAAGCATTATGTTGGAGCGACAACGCGAGGGCATCGCGAA
>NZ_JBQKUI010000018.1:0-24569 GCF_054968505.1 Sulfitobacter sp. G5_S2_6_S6 | reverse complement strand
AACGCACTGACTGAGGACGGGATCCAAGAGCTGACGGAAATGATCCGCGCCGCTCGTATCACCAACACAACATGGCATGAGTTCCTTGATGACTTCTTGGATGACATCGATCTGGTGACACGCAACAAAGCTAAATCACCGCGGTAGCAATGGGGCGGTTACCTTTGACCTCATTGGGCCACCGCTTTTTGCCATTGGCTTGCTTCTCTACCCGGTAGTCCCTGAGAAACTCAATCGTAGTCGCGATCGCGAAACTCCCGCCCAATATTCGTCAGAAGCAGAGTCGTAAGTCTGACAAAAAATGGGAAGGTGTTTTCTAGGCAACGCTTACGTTCGAAAAATGCGCCTTCCAAGTGTACAGCGACTTGGTACTTATCCCTAGCCTTTCTGCCACTACGCTCAAAGCGCGAACACACTCCAGAACCTGTAACACAGCGTCTTGTTTGAACTCATCTGTAACTCGAATGCCCTCACTCATATCCCTCTTTCCTAGGTGCCAAGCTTATCAAGCAAAGCGCTTATAAATCTAGGGGCACCTCATGATGCTTTAAGGCGGAGTCTTATAACCACCTTTGTAAGCCCTGCGTCGAGCAGTTTGGGGATTGTTAACTCAACGATGCGGTAGCTTATGAGCGCGTAGATGCATGCAATCATTGTGCTGAGAAGGCCAAAGCCGAGAAAGTCAAAGTGCCCCACTTTGCGTGATATAAGCGCAACTGCATTAATAACAAGCCAGTGTGAGAGGTAGAGCGAATACTATGCATTGCCGAGACCTTGTAGCGGAGTGACTATGAAACGGGACACGACTGGACCAGCAGCATAGAACCCTACGAAGATCAACAATGAAAACGAAAAAAAGTAGGAGAACTCAAGTAAATCTTTGCGAGAGACGTGATGGTCTTGTGAGATTGCTAAATAGTACACTATGAGAGCTAGCACTAACGCGGGCAGTGACAGCCATTTTTGCTTTTCAAGACCACGGCCAAATACGCATATTGCGGCTCCCAATAGAAATTCGAAATGCACGTGAGATGTGATAAATGCAAAGATTGGGCCGGGCAGATCAATAACTGTGCCAAGGAGCGTGGAGAAGAGAAAGTATGCGGCAATGAGCGCAAAATGGGTCATCGCGTCCCTAGCGATAAGCAGCGTTACAGCAAACAATAAGTAGAAGTAGAGTTCATAGCTTAGTGTCCATCCTACCATTAGAAAGTAGGGATTTTCATCCGGGATCAGGAGCAGCGACCGCAATAGGCTTGGCGTCTCCCCCTTGAAAAGCATAGGAGCCGCGATGAATAAGAAGACTACGATAGAGGTGTAAACCCAATATGGTGGAAGAACCCGCACAAACCGTTTCCAAAGAAAATGGCCCGGCCGCACGCTATTTGTCCCAACGTAACGATCCCGTATAAAAAACATGATAAAACCGGAAACGACAAAGAACACATCTACTCCTACAGACCCAAATCCCCAAATTAGAGCCAAACTGTCTGATGGTCCTAAGTCTTCGGCCAGCCCGAATGCGTGGAAGAGTACAACTAGCAATGCTGCGAGGCCTCGTAGCGCTTGAATGGAAGAAAGTTTATGCAGCATGGCTCTCCGAGCCGCTAAGGGCTAAATTTCAGAAGTTAAGTTACCAAGAATTCAGATCAATCGAAAGCGCGGCTATTACAAGCTGCTTTTTAATAATGAACGGTAATAAATTTTACTCAACAATATCGTCTACTGATGTGACCCGCAATCTTTTGTTGACCTATTCGACATGCGTGCCTTTGCCTTTATTATGCATCGGCACACTCATTGGATACACGCCATTGATGCTGCTATCTAATTTCAAGTAGTTTCCAAAACTCCTTCTAACCTATTAACATTTCGTGCAAGCTTACGATAGTAGGTTCTCGTGTAAGATACTGATATCAGGCGCAATGCGGAGAGCATCGTCGATATCGTCCAGCGTCACCGCCCCCGCGTTCCCTTCCGTCACAAACACGTTCCGCGCCAGTGGGAACTGGTGCGAGCGGCTTTCGAGGAAATGCATCAGGTAGCCGGCGGTGTTGGGGAAGACCATGAGGTCGCCTGCTTTGACGCCTTGGGGGAAGGACATCTTGCGCCGCGTCAGCCATTCGCTTTCGGTGCAATAGGTGCCGGCGAGGTAGCCTTCGATAGGCTCTTTACGCGGGCCGGGGGCGGGGACCATGAGCGGATCAATCGCGAATTCGGCGAAGCCGGATCGGGACTGGGTGCGGTTCATCTGCACGCCGATCACGGGGATGCCGGCGCTGTCGCGTTTGCAAAAGGCGACGCGGGCGAGGGTCATGCCGCAGCCGTCGAGCAGGGAGCGCCCCGGCTCGCAGCGCAGGGAGATATGGGCATCCCTCAAATGTGCGGCCACGGTTTGACCGTCTGCCATGTGATCAAGGATGCGGCGCATCCAGTTTTCTTGCACCAGAGATTGCGCGACGGGGTAGCTGTCGACTTTGCCGTCACCGCCCGCTTTGCGCCCCAGCCCGTCGTTATGCTGGGTGATGGGGGCGCGGTCACCGGACAGGGCGCGGTCAAGCTCGGCCAGCCAAGTCTCCCACTCCGCCACATCGTCGAGGTAGTTCATCGGGATGCCGCCGCCGATATCAAGGAAGAAGGGTGCGGTGCTGTCGCCCTTGATCTTGTGGATCAGGGGCAGCGTTTGCAGGATCGCGGCGATGCGATCCTCGGCGCGATAGCCGTTGAGGTGGAAGTGCAGCCCGTCGAGGCGGAGTGTCTCAGACGCGGCAATGCGCGCGGCGAGGGTAGGGATCTGCGTTAGCGGAAAGCCGAAACGCGAATAAAGCTTCGTCCCGTCACGCTCAAACCCATTGAGGCGCAGGCCGACAGAGACGGGTTTGGTCGCGCCTTCGGCCACGTCCTCCAGCAGTTCCATCTCATCCTCATTATCAAGGATCACGGTCACGCCGCCACCCACACACAGGGTCATCAGCGCCCGATCCTTGACGGCGGCGGTGCAGACGATCCGGTCGCCCGGGAGGCCCTGTTCAAGGCATTGTTCCACCTCCGCATGGCTGGCCGTATCGATGCCGATGCCCATGTCTCGCGCGGCCTGCACGTAGCTGAGACATTTATTCGCCTTGCGCGCAAACATGGGCAGGAAGGGCAGGCCATAATCGGTCACGCAATCAGTCAGCTGCGCGATATTGCGGCGGAAGGGATCGACCGACTGGATGTTGAGCGGCGCGCCAAAGCGGTCGGTCAGCGCGTCAAGGCGGGGGCGATCCTGCAACAGCTCCGCCATCCAGTTTTCCAGCCGCGGGCGCAAAGGCACGACGCCGTGGCAAGGGCTGAAGATCGATTGCGGGATGGTCATAGGGAGGGCTCCAGCGCGTTGGATTGGCGGGCGTTTTGCACGACGGCGGCGGCCCAGTTTTCGGGAAGATCATGCAGGGACCGCGACAGCGTATCATTGCCAAGCACGCAGCCTTCGGTGGCGCGGCCGATGACGGAGAGGCCCTTGGTGGTGCCGTCGCGTGTCAGGGCGTGCGCGTCTTTATCGACCCTAACACCGCCCTTTGTGCCAATGCTGAGGTGCCCGTCGCGCAAAAGACCGTCGAGCGGGGCGGCGAGCTCGGCCCCCCCCGCAGGTGGGATCGTGGCGTTGATCGTCACGTCTGCCGCGGCGTCGCCCGTCATATGGTCAAAGCTGACGATGCCCGCCTGTTCCAGCGTGATCAGCTTGCCGATGTTCTGCGAGGGCGGGCCAAAGGCGAGCCGCTCCATCTCTGGCGCGATCTGGCGGAAGTGGTGGGCATCGTCGGGAGCAATATCACGGTGACTTATCCAGTTGATCAGCTGCGGATAGCAGCGGCGCCAGACCTCGGCCAAAGCCCAAGCGCTGTCTTGCGCGCGGCGCCCCATGGCGATGTCATAGCCGATGCGCAGGTCTTGGCGGATTTCATCGGGGGTGAAGGTGGTTTTGGATCGCTGGGTGAAGAAGTCGGCGCTGGTGCCGGAGGGGTTGCCCAGAACCTGATCAGCGAATGACAAAAACGCGGGCCAGATGTGGTGGGTGAAGGTCGCGGTAGGGGTGCTCAGGATGTGCGAAAGCGCGGCGCGTCGATCGTCCCAAAAGGCGTCGTCTTGCGGTTGGGTAAACAGTGCCGCCTCTACCTTGGCGCGCATCGGGCGACCGCTGCGGCTGAAGGGCGCGATACGGCGCGGCTCCTTTCCCGATGGGGTATATTTATAGCCGGTGGCGGAGAGGGTGAAGACTCCGCCACGCCCTTCGGTCAGCGCGAGCATCGTATCGATGAAGGTGAGCGCGAAGCCCTTGCAGCGCACGGTTGACACTGGCGGCACAGCGGTTTGGGTCAGACGCTGATCGATGGGGAAGGGGGAGGGGATGTGGTCGCGCGTGGTGGTTTCGCCCTGACGAAAGCCGTCTTGGTGACCGGTGGTGATCAGAACGTGATCGACGGTGATGTTCTCAGGGAAGATACTCCATCGATCCCCGCTGCGGTTCACCGCGTCGACGCGCGTTTTATGCTGGATTAGTCTCACATTCGACGGGGCTTGTGCGACGACACGCTCAAAGCTCCAGAAGAGATACCGCCCCACATGCGCACGGGGCACGTAGTCGCCAGCATCGACGGGCTTTGGGCTCCGCGCAGCCCATTCCAAAAACGACGGCCCGCGCCCACCGGTCCAGGCGTTGATCAGACCAGCAGGGAAGTTCATCAGCAGCACATCCGGCTGACCCGGATCGTAGATCGGCCCCGCCCCGGGATGCGCCGAGGGTTCGAAGATATGGACGGTGAAACGGTGTTGCGGTCTGCGCCGCGCCGCCTCGCACAGGCTATCAAGCGCGTAGAGCCCTTTGGGCCCGCAGCCGACAATGGCAATCTCTGTCTCGCTCATGAATCCGCGGGGGCCAATCCTGCCAATGCGGTCACGTCCGCCTCACAAATCCCCAGTTCCCGCTCCACCCATTCGGGGTCAAACACTGTGCCTAGATAGCGCGAGCCGGAATCGTGAATAATCGCGGCGACGGTCAGACCGGCGAGCGCGTCCTGCATACCGCGCACCGCTTCAAGCACACCACCGCCGGAACCGCCGACCAGCAGCCCTTCACGCGCAACGGCGCGGCGGCAGCCGGCGACGCAGGTCACGTCGGAAACGCGGACGAGATCGTCGAACTCCTGCCCCTTGGCCAGCTCGGGGATACGACCCGCGCCCATGCCCGAGATTTTGCGCGGGCCCGCTGTGCCGTTGAACAGCGTGCTGCCCATGGCATCCACCGCGACAACCTTGGTTTTGCGCCCCATCCGGCGCAGATAGTCGCGACACCCGCGCGCCGTGCCGGTGCTGGAACAGGCGACGTAAAGCACATCGATCTGCCCGCCAAGCGCTGCGTCGATCTCGGCGATGGTGCCGAGTTCGTGGGACTCTGGGTTGTCGAGGTTGGCATATTGGTTGGGCCAAAAACGGCGAGAGTCTTCCTCCAAAAGCGTGGCAACGCGATCCAGACGCGCGGCGAGGAAATCACCGTCGGGCGCGTGATCGACCAGCTCGATCTGACCGCCCAAAGCGCGGATGATCGCCACGTTCTGGGACTGCGCATTGGGGTCAACGACGCAGATGAATTGCAGGCCATGCACTGCACACGCCTGTGCCAGCCCGATGCCCATATTGCCCGAGGAGGATTCAACCACCGTATCGCCGGGCTGCAACCGACCGTCCGCCAAAGCGCGTTCGATCATGTGCCGCGCGGGCCGATCCTTGGCGCTGCCACCGGGGTTCAGCGCCTCGACCTTAGCGACCAGATTGACATCCTCGCGGTCGAGGTAGCGAGGCAAGCGCACCATCGGCGTCTGGCCAATAAGGTCGAGCACATTGTCCGCAATCCGCGTCGCCGCAAAGGGTGTCGCCGTGTGGGAGTGGGTCTTTACCTGAGTACGAATATTCATCTGCGCAGCCTTTCGGGAAGCCAAGTCTCACCGGCGGCGCAGGACCGCGCCGTCACGGATCGTGTTGCGTCTCTTTCACGTCGCGCGCTGTTGAGCCCTCAGGTGGAGGGGCGCGGCGTTGTGAGGAAGAGAACGATGGTCAAAAATTGCTATTTTAAATTGAACCTCGGGGGCGGGATAAAGTTCCGTTTTCTGTGCAGCTGAGGTTCAATTGGGAGTCGGGAGGCGACGTGTGTTGGGGGCGTGGGTCGACAGTATATGTCTCTAATATGCGGTTTAGCGTCATTCTTTGGGTAAACAGTAGTTACGGAAAAGTTGCCCCACCCGTCGCCGCTTCAACATTCTCGGCAATGCGGCGCAAGGGGTGGCGGATCACGCCAGCCCAAGGCTGAATCTGCAAGCCTGCACCATATCCCCACGCCGAAGCACGCTCCGCTTGAGCGGGGGAGAGGCTGGTCGTCCCCGCATAATCCTGATTGCCATCGCGGATATCAGAGGGCGCGGGCACCCCATCCACATCCAGAGACGCCACCAACCGCGCCAAGGTTGCATTGGGGTCGGCGACGAGATCTTCGTATCGGATGGTGATCACGGCATGCAGGTAATCGATGTCGCGCCGTACGATGTCATAGGCATCCAGCCAGTGATCCATCATCGCCGCGGGGTTCATGTCGACCCATTTGGAGGTGGCCGCGGCAACTGCCTCTGGATGGCGGGTCACGACGACGAACTGCGACAGGGGGAAAAGCTGCTGATACAGCCGCATCCGCGTCAGGTTTACGGGCGACTTTTCAACGCGCCATGGGGCTTCGTTGAAATACGGTTGCCAGTCCCGTTCCAGCCGCATTTGCGTCTCTAACCTGTCGAAATGCGATCCTTCGATATGGTGCTGCGCGGGATCGGTGGCGAAATGCATGGGCACGCCATGCCGCGCGGTGTGAGGAATCGCGCCTTGCAGATAGACGCCTTCATTCTCCGGCACGGGGGCGGCGTTGATCGCGCTGACATCGGGCAAATCACCGATCAGCCGCGCCACGAGGCTGGTGCCGGAGCGGTGCAACCCGCCGACGAAGATATAGCGATGTGGTGTCATGGAGGCCCCTTTGTCTTGCGAGGGTCAGGTAGGCTATGGGGGAGGGGTGGCAAGGGACGCTATAGCAGTAGGAGTAACGGTGAAGTCGAAGCGAGGCCGAAGCACGATGATAGAATTTGGTAGAAATTTGAGGCAGTGTAACGTACAAGTATCATTACGTTGCACTATGTAATATATATATTGCAAATTATTCTGGATACCCATGACCAAATCAACACGCTCCTATTCGCCAACCGCCCGAAAGGCTGCAGAGCTTTTGGGGCTGATGATCCGCGCCGCGCGGTTGGAGCGGAACATGACCGCGCAGGAACTGGCGGAACGGGCAGGGGTTTCTCGCCCGCTGCTGTCGCGTGTGGAAAAGGGCGATATGACCGTATCCCTTGGTGCCGTTTTCGAAATCGCCACCATCCTCGGCGTCCCGCTATTTGAGGAAGATGACGAACAGCTGACCACGCGGCTCGCCACCGAGCGGCGGGCAAACGCTCTGTTGCGTCAGCGTGCATTCCAAGCCAGCCGCGGGAAGATAGACAATGACTTCTGACATGCTGAAACCGACCAAAACCCTCTATGTCTGGATCTTTCTGCCCGGTGCGACTGACCCTGTGGTCGCTGGCCGTGTCGATCTTGTGGGTCAGCTGCACCAGTTCACCTACGGTAAAAGCTATCTGCGCAATCCCGATGCGATACCGATTTTCCTGCCAGAACTGCCCTTGGTCGAGCAGATCCATGTGCCCGCCGCTCCGCTGCAGATCGCAGGTTGCCTGCGCGACGGGGCACCTGATTTCTGGGGGCGCCGGGTCATTATTAACCGGTTGACGGGTGCGAAGGGCATCGCCATGGACCTCGATGCGCTCGACGAGATGAACTATATGTTGCAATCCGGCTCCGACCGGATTGGCGCGCTGGACTTCCAGAGCTCTGCGACAGACTACGTTCCGCGACTGGCGGGGGAGGTTGCGCTCTCGACCCTTATAGAGGCTGCGGATCTTGTGGAACGTGGCGTGCGCTTGCCGCTGGAACTGGACGAAGCCTTGCGCCACGGGACGTCTATCGGCGGGGCACGGCCCAAGGCGCAGGTCACGGATGGCAATCGCAAGATGATTGCGAAATTCAGGGCCTCCAACGACCAGCATTCGGTGGTGAAAGGCGAATATATAGCCATGAAGATTGCGCAGGCCTGCGGTATGAATATCGCCCCGGTCGAGCTTCGCCAGGTCATGGGCAAGGATGTGTTGCTGATCGAGCGGTTCGACCGGATCAATACGGGCCAGGGCTGGACACGGCGCGCGATGGTATCTGCGTTGACCATTCTGGGGCTCAGCGAGCTTCAGGGGCGCTACGCCAGCTACGAGGATCTTGCCACCCATCTGCGCAAAGCGAGCCTCACGCCAAGCGCAGATCTGCAAGAATTATTCGCGCGTATGTGCTTCAACATTCTCGTCGGAAATACCGATGACCACGCCCGCAACCACGCTGGTTTCTGGACGGGGGGACAGCTTCAGTTGACGCCAGCCTACGATATCGACCCGCGTCCGCGGGCGTCATATGAGGCCAATCAGGCCATGGCGGTACGGGGGACAGATCACCGCGCGAACCTTTCTTTGGCGTTGGATGCGGCAGGTAGCTTTGGGTTGGATCAGGAGCGAGCAGAAAGGATCATTCTCGCTCAGGTCGAGGCGATCCGCGATCTGTTTGACGAGCTGGCTCGAGATGTTGATTTGACGCCGGCAGATTACACCGCGTTACGGAAGCGGGCGTTCTTGCGTGAGTTCGCCTTTGATGGGCTTACAGGCCGTTTGGCCGCGTTGCGGGATGCTACGAAAAGCAATTAGCACATCATCCTACTTTGGTTTCGCACACAAAGTCGCCAGCCTACCTGTAGTAGAATATGGCTTCGCTTAGCCATCCAAAACAAAACTCAATTCCGACGGGAACCATAAGGTAACTTTACTGTTATCTTTGCGAGGCTCGCGTTTTTGCAGCTCTGAATACATCAAAATTTTTGGAGGCTGATATGCGCATCATGCATATTTCGCTGGGCGGGTGTCTATCCGCTCCGCCCGTTAAGTACGGCATGACGGAAGATACCGGTGGGCATATCGCCTATGTTCTTGGCGCTGCGATGGCGCAGGCAAAACTCCCTGAGGTTGAAGAGGTCACGATCGTGACGCGGCTGTTTGATGCGCCGGAGTTGGGGGCTGTTTTCGCGCAGGCCGAGGAAAGGATTGCGCCTAAGTGTCGGGTGGTGCGTCTGGCCTCGGATCGGGCTGAGTATTTGGAAAAGGGTGATTTGGTGGGGGAGCTTCCTTCGCTGCAAAACGCTTTGTTAGAGACGCTTGAAGACATGGGCGCGGCGCGGCCGGATGTGATTCATGCGCATTTTTCGGATGCGGCGGAGCTGGCGCTGGCGGCGCGGGAGAGGTTTGGGATTCCGGTGCTCTATACAGCGCATTCGCTGGGGGCGGAGAAGTTGGCACCGGGAGAGGTTCCTTCGGCTGAGTTGAAGGCGCGGATTGGGCGTGAGACGCGTGCGTTGGCTGAGGCGGATGCGATTGTCGCCTCCTCGCGGGATGAGGTGGAGCGGCAGATCCCCAAGTTGGTGCCGGCTGCGGAAGGGCGCGCGCATCGGATTGGGCCGGGGGTTTGCGTAGAGGCGCAGGGCGATGCAGCGCGGGCGCGGCAGATGCTGGGCGTGTTTTTGCGGGATGTGAGCAAGCCGATTATTCTCGCCATTGCGCGGCCCATTCGGAAGAAGAACCTGCGGCGGTTGGTCGATGCCTATGCGTCTGATCGCACGCTGCAAGACCGCGCGAACCTTGTGGTTATCGCGGGGCTGCGGGATGGCTTGGGGCAGGGGTGCAGCGAGCGTGATGCGGTGATTGCGGATCTGTTTGACGGGGTCGACCGACATGATCTTTGGGGCAAGGTGGCGCTGCCACGACAACACTCCGCGCAGGATATCAGCGACCTTTACGCGCTGGCGGCGGAGGGCGGCGTGTTCTGCAATCCGGCGTTTCACGAACCTTTTGGGCTGACCCTGATCGAGGCCGCGCAGGCGGGTGTGCCTTTGGTGGCGACGCAATCGGGCGGGCCCTCGGATATTCTGCCGGAGCTTGGTTTTGGGACCTTGATTGACCCCTATGATACGGCGAGCCTGGCGCGTGGGTTGCGCAACGTGCTGCTGGCACCAGATCGCGAGCTTTCAGCGCGGCGGGCGCAGCGTATTGCGCGGCAGACCTATGATTGGACGGCTTGGGCGATCCGGACGCAAGCGGTGATGGAAGGGGTGGTGCGCGGGCTGCAGGTTCAATCCGTCGCTGTTCTACAACATGAGCACCTGCTCGCCTGCGACATCGACAATACACTGACCGGTTGTCGCAACGGCGCACGTGCTTTTGCCCAGTGGTTGGGGCGCGAGGGGGAGCGTTATGCTTTTACCGTCGCCACCGGACGTTCCATCGCAGAGGCGCAGCGGGTGCTGGCGGAATGGGATTTGCCCACGCCGGATACGATCATCAGCTCTACGGGCACAGAGATTTGGCGCCGTTCCGGCAGTGGTTTTACTCTATGTAAGGAGTATGCAGCGCTGATCTCGCAGGAGTGGGATGCGGCGGCAGTGCGTACGGCGTTGGAAGACACTAATGTGCGTTTCCAGCCGGTCTATGACCAACGTCGTTGGAAGGTCAGCCTATTTGGCACCATCAGCGATGTGCCCGCGATCGAGGCGCGTTTGCATCAGGCGGGGATTCTGGCCCGCATCATTCCGTCCCATGAAAAATTCATCGACATCATCCCCGTGCAGGCCGGCAAGGCCGCCGCGATCCGGTTCGAGGTGGCGCGCCGTGGCATGTCGGACGACCGTGTGATCGTGGCGGGGGATAGCGGCAATGATCTGGATATGCTGTCGCGCTTCGAGAACGCGGTGCTGCCTGCAAATGCGCTGGCGGAGCTGGATGGCCTGGCCTCGGTCTACCGCTCTTCGCTGAAGCATGCGGCGGGGGTGCTGGATGGGGTGCAATATTACCGCACACCGCAGCCGATGCTGATGGCGGGCGAATAATCATGCGTGATTTTCCTGACGTACCCCTGCGGCCCTTCGGCTATTTCGTGCATCACCAAGGGCGGGGCCATGCGGAACGCTGCGCGGCCGTCGTCAATGCGTTGCCCGAAGCGCGACCTGTGCGGATTTTCTGCGCGCGCGACGATATTTTCCCGCCGTTGCGTGATAATGTGACGGTGCAAAAATTGCCCTCCCTGTTCGCGGCGCGGGGGGATGAGCCGCGTGGTGCCGCTTTGCTCGACACGCCCGACACGACCCATTGCGCGCCCGTTGGCTGGTCCGGCATTCGCGAGGCGATGGCCGCCATGGCGCAGTTCTTTGCCGCCGAGGCGCCGGAGCTGATGATCGTCGATGTCTCGGCCGAGGTGGCGCAGCTGGCGCGGCTCTGTTCGGTGCCGCATGTCAAAATACTGCAGCATGGGGACCGTAGTGATGTTGGGCATCGTGCTGCTTATGACGGCGCCGCGGGGTTGCTCGCCCCGTTTCATGCGGATTTGGCGCAGCCGCAGTGGGACGGTTGGGCTGAGAAAATCCACTACGCTCCGGGGCTGGGGGTGAATGTATCACTGCCCGATCCCGAAGAGGCCCGCACGACGCTGAAGCTCGGCAAACGCCCCATGGCGCTGGTGGTCTGTGGCGGGGGCGGCAACGGCATTTCCGAGGCCGCCTTGGGCGTTGCCGCGCGCAGCTATCCGCAGATGGACTGGATCACCATCGGCGAGGTGCAGCGCGATTGGCATGCGACCTTGCCGCCGAACCTGATCCACAAAGGCTGGGTCGACAACGCGCCCGACTATATCGCGGCGGCGGATCTGGTGATCTCGTCCACGGGCAATACGACCTGTGCCCAAGTGCTCACCGCTGCGAAGCCCTGGATCGTGGTGCCGGAGTGGCGATATTTCGATGAACAAGTCGAAAAAGCGCGCGCTTTGGGCCAAGCCGATGCCGCGTTGCATTTGCCGCATATGCCGAGCTCTGCCCATGCTTGGCGAGCCGCAATTGAGCAAGCACAACGCCAGCATAATCCCGCGCGTCAACGCACTTTGGCAGGGGGCAGTGACGCGGCGACCCGCACCGCGCAGTGGCTCGGCAATCTGGCAGATCGCCTTTGGGACCGCCCCAAAATTTCAACATCTTTAAAGGAGGTTCACCATGCGTGACGTATCCGTTCTGACCATCGCCCGTGGCCGCGAGGCACATTTGCACAATGTTATCCGTGGCTTGGCCGCGCAAACTGTGCCCCCACGCGAGCTGGTGATCGCCGCCATGCAGGATGAGCTATACGACGGGCTGCCAGACGCGCCCTTTCCCATCCATCAAATCCAGGTCACCCGCCCCGATGGGGAGCTTCCCCTCGCCGCCGCGCGCAATGCGGTGGCGGCAAAGGCAAGCGGTGCCGTTCTGGCCTTTGTCGATGTCGATTGCATCCCGCACCCCGCGCTGGTCGCCGAAGTAGCCAAGGCATGCCACGAGGGCCGCGGGCTGGTAATGGGCGAGGTTGCCTATCTTCCCAAGGGAGCGACAGAAGGCGGCCTCGATTTCGATTACTTCGACAAGATCGGCGTCAAGCACTCCGACCGGCAGGGACCACCGGCGGAGGGTCTGCGTTATTGCGAGGATTACCGCTGTTTCTGGTCGCTCAACTTCGCCATCCACCGCGCAGATTGGGCGCGCAGCGGCGGGTTCGACGAAGGCTATTTCGGCTATGGCGGCGAGGATACAGACTTTGGCCGCGTGCTGGACGCGCGCGGGATCGACATTTGGTGGATGAAGGGGGCCAAGGTCTATCACCAATATCACGACCACTGCATGCCGCCGATCCACCATGTGGAAGCCGTGGTCCGCAACGCCGAATATTTCGCCACCCGTTGGGGGCATCGCACCATGGGGCACTGGCTGCATGCCTTCCACCTGATGGGGCTGATCGACAATAGCGACGATGCGCTGACCATCCTGCGCGCACCGAATGATGCGGATTTCCAGATGTGCCGCCAGACTGCCGATATGCCCTACGCCAATAGCCGCCGGGTGATGGATAAGCTGCTGCGCGATCTGGATACCGAGGAAGAGCGCCGCGCGGCCGCCCAAGCGGGCGAGGACCGTATCTCTGCCATCGCGGCGGAGTGACACCATGAAGATCGCCGTCATCGGACATGTGCGCTTCCCCATCGCGCGCCCCTTCATGGGTGGGATGGAGGCACATTGTTGGCATCTCTGTCGCGGCCTGCGGGCGCGGGGTCATGACGTGACCCTTTTCGCCGCCGGTGACAGCGACTGGGGTGGTAAGGTGGAGCCGGTCGTGGACACCCACTATGACCGAGAGTTTCCTTGGCATAAATGGCACGGCACGCTGGAGCTGACGGGGCATTTGGATGCGGCGTTCGAACGTCTCCTACCGCGCCTTGCCGAGGGCGGTTTCGACGTGGTGCATAACAACTCCCTGCATCGCTTCCCCCCGCGCTTCGCCGCGCGACATCGGATCCCGATGGTGACCTCCCTACATGTGCCGCCGTTCGATGTGTTGAAACGTGCCGTCGCCGATGGCGGGGCACCGTGGTCGCTGTTCACCACCTGTTCGCAGCGGCAATTGGGAGCGTGGTTTGATGACGGAGACACTCCCTTCGCCCGTGTCGTGCCGAATGGGATCGACCTCTCGGACTGGCCTTTCCGCCCAGAGGGAGATGGCACCGCCGTTTGGATGGGCCGTATCACGCCGACCAAGGGGACACATCTGGCGGCTCAGGCAGCGAAGACCGCTGGCATTCCGCTGAGGATTTACGGCACGATTGAGGATCAGGGCTATTTCGACACCGAAATTGCACCGCTGTTAGGTGAGGGTGTGCAATACGGCGGTCACCTACAGGGGGGGGATCTGACTAAGGCCATCGCCCGCGCCTCTGTCCTGCTGTTCACCCCGCTATGGGATGAACCCTTCGGACTGGCGGCGATTGAGGCGATGGCTTGTGGTCTGCCGATTGCAGCGGTTGAGAATGGGGCGATCCGGGAGGTGGCAGGTGACGTGGCGCGGTATGCTGGTGCGGATGCGGGGGAGCTGGCCGAGGCTTTGAGGGAGGCGATTGGCATTTCCCGGAGCGCTGCCCGAAAGCGGGTGGAGCGGTTGTTTACTCTGGAGCGTATGCTGGAGGAGTATGATGGGTTGTATATACAGGCGATCGAAGCTGTGGCAGAGGAGTTAGAGTTACCTTCGTTCGAAGCCTTCGAACGGCCTTTGACCGAGTACGCTGAGCCTTAGAGCCTACTGGTCATCTTAGCTTAGCCGGGTCCGCCAAAGATGCGACTAGTTGTTGTTTACACGGTTTCGTGTCGGCGCGCGCTGGGCAAAGCGAAAAGGGTGGATTGTAGTGATAAATCCGAAAACATGGTGGTAAAATACTCATTTCATATAGGCATGCTACTATCAAAGCATTAAACGTACACGTATATATACGCCAGTTTTAAGGGCTTCTCATATACTTTCTTTTACCCGTGTGACCTTCTTGACCGCGGTCAAGATACTGGGTGAGAGGCAAGTACACTTGGGATTGGAAGTCATTTTGCAGACCTTTTTGTGAAAGTACCGAGCCCCACCTGCAGCAGTGGGGCTTTGTAAGTACGTACCGACGTGCGCCGGTTAGTCCTCAACTGATCATAAAATAGTCGGACGTCTTGCGTTTGCCTATTCTCTAAGTGAGAACAGAGCCAATGAAGAAAAGCTGGTTTAGCGGAGGACAGGTTGTTGGAAATTCGAGGAGCACTAGGCGTTGCATGATGCAAAAGCACTGTGCTGTAGGTGTGGCGCGAGTACTGTGATGTTTTCTAAGCGGCAATTAGAGTACGGCCCATTAGAAGCGGGGCTTCGACAGAGGGCCTATTTTGGTAGGCCGCTATGGATGCTCGGTGTATAACTATGTCGAACCACCCAAGAGCTAGGCATTGGCCGACGAAACGAAGGCCAATTCACAACAGCACATATTTATAACATAATTCTAATTATAAGGTTGATATTTTGTCCCTTACCCTCAAACAAACCCCGCTCACCGGCGTGATCGTGATCACCCCCGCCCGCTTCGGCGATCACCGCGGATTTTTTTCGGAAAGCTACAGTGCGAAAGCCCTCGCCGAGCACAGTATCACCACGCAATTCGTGCAGGACAACCATTCCCTATCAATGACCCAAAGCACCATCCGCGGGCTGCATTTTCAGGCTCCGCCCCACGCGCAAGACAAGCTGGTACGCTGCGGGCGCGGTGCGGTTTTTGACGTGGCGGTTGATATCCGCAAAGGGTCGCCGACCTATGGGCAGTGGTTTGGGGTCGAGCTGAGCTTTGAGAACGGCAAACAATTGCTGGTACCGGCGGGCTTCGCGCATGGGTTTGTGACACGCGCGCCAGAGACCGAAATTATCTACAAATGTTCGGATTATTATGCGCAGGAGACTGAAGGGGCCATCGCTTGGGACGATCCTGAGGTCGGAATTGACTGGGGTTTGGGTGATATGACGCCGGTATTGTCGGATAAAGACGCAAACGCACCTTCTTTGGCTGACCTTAACAGTCCCTTCACGTTTGAGGATGTGTAGATGAAGCTATTGGTGACGGGCGGTGCGGGGTTTATCGGCTCGGCAGTGGTACGGTTGGCGATTGAACAGGGGCATAGCGTGGTGAACCTTGATGCGCTGACCTATGCGGCGTGCCTTGAGAATGTGGCGAGCGTGGCGGACAGCCCTCTTTACGCGTTTGAGCAGGCGGATATTTGTGATCGGGAGGCGTTGGATAGGATCTTTGCAACATATAAGCCCAACGCGGTGATGCATCTCGCGGCCGAGAGTCATGTGGACCGTTCCATCGACGGGCCAGGGGCGTTTATTCAGACCAATGTCACCGGCACCTATACGTTGCTGGAGGCCGCGCGCGCCTATTGGCAAGGGGCGGACAAGCCCGATGGTTTCCGCTTTCACCATATCTCAACTGACGAAGTTTATGGCTCCCTCGGTCCCACGGGGCAGTTCACCGAAGATACACCTTATGATCCGCGCAGCCCCTACTCCGCATCCAAGGCCGCCAGCGACCATCTGGTGCGCGCGTGGGGCGAAACCTATGGCCTGCCAATAGTACTGACAAATTGCAGCAATAATTACGGGCCCTACCACTTCCCCGAGAAACTGGTGCCCGTGGTCATTCTCAAAGCACTCGCTGGCGAGCCGATTCCGGTCTACGGGGATGGCGCGAACGTACGTGACTGGCTGTTTGTCGAAGACCACGCCGATGCGTTGCTGACCGTGCTGCTCAAAGGCGAATTGGGCCGCAGCTATAACATCGGCGGCGAGAATGAGGTCAGCAATCTTGAGCTGGTCAAGATGATCTGCGCCCTGCTGGATGATCGCCACCCTGAAGGCGCACCCCATGCCGACCTGATAACCTTCGTCGCAGACCGGCCGGGCCACGACCAACGCTATGCCATTGATCCGACGCGTATTCGCACGGAACTTGGCTGGCGGCCCTCGGTTACGGTGGAAGAAGGGCTAGCACGCACCGTGGATTGGTACCTTGAGAATAAGGACTGGTGGCGCGCGCTGCAAAATCGCCAGGGCGTTGGCGAGCGATTGGGCAAGGCATGAAGGTCCTCGTCTTCGGTCACAGCGGCCAGGTCGCCACGGAACTGCGCGCGCTGGACGGCGATGACGTCCAGATCATCGCTCTCGCCCGCGCTGATGCGGACTTAACCGACCCCGCCGCCTGCGCCGCTGTGATCAATGCCCATGCGCCTGACGCCGTGATCAACGCCGCCGCCTACACCGCCGTGGATAAGGCCGAAAGCGATGAAAAAACGGCGCAGATCATCAACGCCGATGCCCCCGCCGCCATGGCCCGCGCCTGCGCCGCGCGCGATATTCCTTTCGTCTCTATATCGACCGATTATGTGTTTTCCGGCGCAGGTGACACGCCTTGGGCACCCGCCGACCCAACCGATCCGCAAAGCGTCTATGGCCGCACCAAGCGAGACGGTGAGGTCGCAATTGTAAAGACGGGTGGGCGCTACGCCGTATTGCGCACCTCTTGGGTCGTGTCGGCCCATGGCAATAACTTCGTCAAAACGATGCTGCGCCTTGGGGCGGAACGCGAGTCATTAACCATCGTCGCCGACCAGATTGGCGGCCCAACCGGCGCTGCTGAGATCGCACGGGCCTGTATAAAGATCGCTAAAACTCTCGTGTCTGAGCCCGAAAAATCCGGCATCTACCATTTCTCGGGCGTGCCGGACACAAGCTGGGCGGATTTCGCCCGCGCTATTTTTGACGCCGCCAATATCCAATGCGCTGTCACTGATATCCCGTCGGATGACTACCCTACCCCCGCAAAACGCCCGCTGAATTCCCGGCTGGATTGCACAGCCACCGAGGCCGCCTTTGGCATTTCCCGCCCCGATTGGCACGAGAGCCTTACCCATATTTTGACCCAACTTGATTTTCCCAAGGACTGATTTCCCATGACCCAGACGCCCAAACGCAAAGGTATTATCCTCGCCGGCGGCTCCGGCACGCGGCTTTATCCGATCACGATTGCCGTGTCGAAACAGCTGCTGCCGATCTATGACAAGCCGATGATTTACTATCCGTTAAGCGTGCTGATGCTGGGCGGTATCCGCGAGATCCTGATCATCACGACGCCCCAAGACGCCGACCAATTCAAACGCGCCTTGGGCGACGGCAGCCAATGGGGCATTTCACTGAGCTATGTCACGCAGCCAAGCCCGGATGGATTGGCTCAGGCTTACATCTTGGCCGAAGATTTCCTAGACGGAGCACCTTCCGCGATGGTGCTTGGTGACAATATCTTCTTTGGGCATGGATTGCCCGAGATTCTCGCTAAAGCCGACGCTCAAACAACTGGTGGCACCGTCTTTGGCTACCGCGTCTCCGACCCTGAGCGCTATGGCGTGGTAGATTTCGACGAGAACGGCCAAGCGCGACAGATCATTGAGAAGCCGGAAGTGCCGCCTTCGAATTATGCGGTGACGGGGCTCTATTTTCTGGATAACTCCGCATCCGAGCGCGCCAAGACTGTCAAGCCATCGCCACGGGGAGAGCTGGAGATCACCACGCTGCTTGAAACGTATTTGCACGATGGATTGATGAATGTGCAGCGTATGGGCCGCGGGTATGCTTGGCTGGATACAGGGACGCATGGGAGCCTGCTGGACGCAGGAAACTTCGTGCGGACACTGGAAACGCGGCAGGGACTTCAAACAGGGAGCCCGGACGAGGTTGCCTACAACAAAGGTTGGATTAGCGCGGAAGCGCTTGGAAAACGAGCAGCCATGTTTGGCAAGAATGACTATGGTGCCTATCTGAATAGCATAAGCACCTAGTCTGGATGAGCGCGGGGGAGCATCTACCTTTCGCGAAAAAACGTAACTTATAGGACTCCCACCGTGAGAAAAGTCTTCATTACCGGCACCGCCGGCTTCATCGGTTTCCACCTCGCACAACTTATGCTGGATGAAGGGTTCCGCGTCCACGGGTTTGACGGCATGACGAATTACTACGATGTCAAGCTAAAACAGCGCCGGCACCAGATGCTGCTACAGAACCCGCATTTCTCAATGACCGAGGGGATGCTTGAAGATGACGCGCTGATCACGCAGGTCACCGACGATTTCGCGCCTGACGTCATCGTCCACCTCGCAGGTCAAGCAGGTGTTCGTTACTCGCTAGAGAACCCACGCGCCTATCTCGACAGTAACCTTGTCGGCACATTCAACGTGATGGAGGCCGCGCGGCGGTTGAAGGTTGAACATTTGCTGATGGCATCCACCTCCTCGGTCTACGGGGCCAACGAAGACATGCCGTTTGCCGAAACGGACAAGGCCGATACCGCCCTCACCTTCTACGCGGCAACGAAGAAGGCGAATGAGGCAATGGCGCATTCCTATGCTCATCTGTGGGATCTGCCGACGACGATGTTCCGCTTCTTCACCGTCTATGGTCCCTACGGGCGCCCGGACCTCGCGCTGTTCAAATTCGTCGACGCGATCCTCGATGGGCGCCCCATCGATATCTACAACCACGGCGACATGTACCGCGACTTTACCTATGTCACCGATCTGGTCCGCGGCATTCGCCTGTTGATCGACACGCCCCCTGTCCGCCCCGATAACCGCGAGGTGCCCGAGGGCGACAGCCTGTCTCCCGTGGCTCCCTACCGCATCGTCAATATCGGCAATTCCGACAAAGTGCGCCTACTCGATTTCGTCGAAGCAATCGAGGAAGAGCTTGGTCAAAAGGCAATCCGTAACTACATGCCTATGCAGATGGGCGATGTGCCCGCGACTTGGGCGAATGCGGAACTGCTAAAGACCCTTACGGGTTACAAACCACAGACCGATATCAAGGATGGTATTCGGGAATTTGTAGCTTGGTTCCGCGACTATTACGCCAAGTAGTTTTTGGACGAGGAGTTTGCGATGCCGACCTTGAATGATGCCCCCATTGCCGTGATCGGCTTGGGGTATGTTGGCCTGCCTTTGGCGGTCGAATTCGGTAAAAAACGCAAAGTCGTCGGCTTTGACATCAACATAGATCGCATCGCCGAACTGCGGGCCGGCAAGGACAATACGCTTGAGGTGGATGCAGCGGAAATGGCCGAGGCCGCGCATCTCTCGTTTACCGACCAGCTCGATGATCTTGCGGAATGCACCACCTTTATCGTGACTGTTCCAACTCCGATAGATGAGCATAAACGCCCCGATCTGACCCCACTACTCAAAGCATCCGAGACGATCGGAAAGGTTCTGAAACGCGGCGACATCGTGATTTATGAATCTACAGTCTACCCTGGTGCGACCGAAGAAGATTGTGTGCCAGTGTTGGAGAAAACCTCCGGTTTGACTTTCAACCAGGATTTCTTCGCGGGCTATTCACCCGAGCGGATCAACCCCGCGGACAAAATTCACCGCCTGCCCAATATTGTCAAAGTTACCTCCGGCTCCACGCCTGAAATCGCAGATAAGGTCGATGCGCTCTATGCGTCGATCATCACTGCTGGTACGCACAAAGCGCCGTCGATCAAGGTGGCGGAGGCAGCGAAGGTAATCGAGAATACCCAAAGAGACGTGAACATCGCGTTGGTGAATGAGCTCGCCCTGATCTTCAACAAGCTCGACATCGACACTCAAGATGTGCTCGACGCGGCAGGCACCAAGTGGAACTTCCTTCCCTTCCGCCCCGGCCTCGTCGGTGGCCACTGCATCGGCGTTGACCCATACTACCTGACGCAGAAAGCCCAATCCGTTGGCTACCATCCCGAAGTCGTCCTCGCCGGCCGCCGCATCAATGACGGAATGGGCTGCTACATCGTCGGCCGCACCGTCCGTGAAATGATCGCACGCGACATCCCGGTTAAAGGTTCGCGAGCATTGGTTATGGGGTTGGCGTTCAAGGAGAACTGCCCGGATCTACGGAATACGCGGGTGGTTGATATTATCCGTGAGCTTGAAAGCTATGGTATTGAAGTGGATGTGTATGATCCGTGGGTGGATTCGATAGAGGCGAAGCGAGAGTATGGAGTGGAAATGACCGAAGTGCCTGAAAACCAGAGTTATGGCGCGGTGGTTGTGGCAGTAGCCCATAGCGCGTTTGAGAACGAAGACATTGCTATTGGATATGGCACACCTCAGGCCGTGATTTTCGATGTGAAAGGCATGCTGTCCCGGAGCTGTGGAGCTATGCGTCTATAGGGGCTCAGATGCAAAATTAAGCTGATCGGATTCACGGTAAGGATCCGACGTGATAGCTGAAGGCATGAGCATTTATGCCCCTACGAAGTGCAAGGCCAAGAATTTGTAGTCTTTTTGTAGTCTTAAAGTGAATGAACTACTCCCCATTCGCTGAAAATGGACTGGCGTAGTTTATGCTACTCTTTGCACCTGTAACCTGGACGAACCTTGAAGTGGTCCCATCTTTTCGGACAGTTTTGCAGCTTCTCTAAGGTGTATCGGGTTTAGGTTCATGCTGCTTTTTGCTGTTCTAAGCCCGCCCAGTATGCGTCGTCGGGCGTCTGCCGATCAAGCGCGGAATGGGGTCGCTCAGTATTGTAGAATGTGATCCATTTCTTGATGATGCGTCGGGCTTGGAAGCCATCGCTGATCTCTTCGAGATAGATTGCCTCCTGCTTCAGTGATCGCCAGAGGCGCTCGATGAAGATGTTGCTCCGTTGCCCGGCAGGGTTATGCGCAGCATGATCCCGAGAGGGGAGATAGCGCCCGCGCCCATCCATTGAGATGCGCACGCCTGCCTCGGTCAGCGTCGTGATCCAGGCCGATCCCGTGAACTGGGACCCTTGATCAGTGTTCATGATCTCTGGCGGGCCGTATGTGGCGATGGCTTCGTTCAAAGCATCGACGCAGAAGTCCGCGTGCATCGTGTTACTCAACCGCCAACTCAGAACCTTGCGTGTGGCCCAGTCCATGATCGCCACGAGATACAAGAACCCGTTCCGCACCGGCACGAAGGTGATATCGGCACACCAGGCCTGGTTCGCGCGCTCTATCACCATCTTTCTCAGCAAGTACGGGAAGACCGGATGCTGGGGGTGCGGCTGGCTGGTTCTGGGTCGTTTGTAGATCGCCTCCAAGCCCATTCTTGCCATCAATCGCCTGACGCGATGACGCCCGACAACCGTGCTTTCCCGACGCAGGTAGGCTACAATCTGTCGTGACCCGAAGAACGGATACTTCGTGAAGACCCGGTCGATCTCTTTCATCATCGACAGCGTGTCCCCGTCGATGCCATCTGGCGTGTAGTAGAACGCCGACCGCGATAGCCGCACCAGTTTGCACTGCTGGCTGATGCTCAGTTCAGGGTGATCCCGTTTGATCATCGCGCGTTTCTTCTTGGGGCTCACCGCTTCAGCCCTTCGGACAAAAAATCGTTTTCGACAGCCAACCTCCCGATCTTGGCATGCAGTTCCTTGACCTCCGCCTCCGTCGGACCCTCGGGCTTGCCTCCGCGTGAAAACACATCCGCCATGCCTTCGACTGCCTGACGTTTCCACGTGCTGACCTGGTTCGGATGTACTTGGTGCTTCGCTGCGATCTCTTGGATCGTCCTGTCGCCTCTCAGTGCTTCCAACGCCACCTTGGCCTTAAACTGATATGTAAACTTCCGGCGCTTCGCCATTTCCGTATCCCTTCAGAGGTTTGGGATACACCTTAGATGACTGTCCAGTTTTCTGGGACCACTTCACAGAGCGTTGATCGGGCCGATCCCAGGTATTGATGTCAGCAACTGATAGTCAGGCAGATCTTTGAGAAGCGCGACGGCGCGAACTTCAATTTGATTGCGCTGCGCAATGAGACTGCGGCCTTCTCCAAGGACCAAGCGGAACATTCTAAGCGCATCAGAATCTGGGGCAACCGGCAATCCCACTGAAGACTTAGCTGTCTCGTAAATATCTGCAAGCAAACGCTCTTTAGCGACCTTGCGCCCAATGACGTCCCAAGCATCAGCGGTGAAAGCGGCTTTGCCCATCGCTGTGATCAAATGTGGCGATGGATAACGCTCAAGGAATGCAAAGAACCAATCACTGCGTGAGCTGCGGTAAAACCGATCCGCTTCAGGGAAGTACAGCGGCAGATAATGGGTCAACACCCGGTGCCAAAGTTCAGTCTTCGACTTGGAGACGATATCGTGGGTTTTGGACAGCTCTTGAATGTCATTCGTGCCGTATACCAGAGGGTCGTGGTAATATTGCTCGTTTCCGATCTCCATCATATGCAGGATCACTTGCGCGTCCTTTGGGTCATTCTTATCCCAGCTGTTATTGAGGGCTTCGCGCGTCCGCGCCAAAGCCACTGAGGACACCAGCTTTACCTCAAAGCCAGAAGTTGCCAGATGGTAAGCCAAGGCACGGTGATAATTGCCAGTCGCCTCAAAGGCCACACGAACTGGGCGTCCGTATTCCTTAAGTGCGGTGGCGAGGCGGTTGAAGTCGGCGAGTTCGTTCAAAACTGTTAAGCGACGTCGCCGTTTCTTATCTGGAATAGCGATCAAAACTTCATGCCGGGCCTTGGCGATGTCGATAGCCACCAAAACAGGGGCATCTTGTGCAACAATAATCTTGGTCATAGTTGGTCTCCTTTGCGGTGTGGTTTGTGCAAAACCACTGTAGGGACCCGAGACCCGGCTATGACCACCTGCTGCGCTATCTGGGGGCTGCGCAGGCGGCCATAGCCTCTCAATCAGCTTCATTCCAAAGGTGTTATGGCACCGAGTTCACCAGCATGGCGATCCTCAAGTGGGTCCAGGAAACCGGCATCGATTGGCATTACATCGCGCCTGGAAAGCCCCAGCAGAACGGCTTCATTGAAAGTTTGAGCTACCCCCTGAAGTTCGGACACAGACGTAAGCTGCGATTTGTAGTCTGCTGATCTTCACCACGAAGGAGATCAGATATGTCTAAACGGAAACAACATCACCCAGAGTTCAAAGCCAAGGTGGCGTTGGAAGCGCTGAAGGGCGAAGAAACAGTCAGCGAGCTGGCCAGTCGGTTTGGGGTGCATCCAACAATGATCCATCAATGGAAGCGTGCTCTACTTGAAGGCGCGTCAGGCGTATTTGAGCGTGGTGGCCGGAAGGCACCGGAAGTCGATGAAGAACAAGTGAAAGACCTGCATGCCAAGATTGGGGAGTTGGCCGTCGCCAACGATTTTTTGGCCAGAAAGCTCAAACCCTGGACCGGCAAGTGAGGCGCAAGATGATTGAGCCTGCCAACGCCAACCTGTCCATCAGCAAGCAATGCAAGCTGTTGTCGATCTCGCGATCATCGTTTTACTACGAGCCCAAGGGCGAAAGTGAAATGAATCTCGATCTGATGCGCGTGATCGACAAGCAGTTCCTTGAGACCCCGTTTTACGGGGTGCGCCAGCCTCTCGGGACATTGCCTGCGGCAATACCCTGACGGCCAGTGGATGACATGGCACCTGCGGAATGACGACCATCTCGTGAACGAGAAGCGGATCAGACGGCTAATGCGGCTGATGGGCCTCATGCCGATCTATCAAAAGCCCAACACAAGCAAAGCCGCGAAGGGGCACAAGATCTACCCCTATCTTCTGCGCGGTCTGCGTGTGGATCGGCCCAATCAGGTCTGGTGCTCGGATATCACCTATCTGCCCATGCGGCGCGGCTTCTTGTATCTGGTCGCGATCATGGACTGGCACACACGTAAGGTACTGGCATGGCGGATATCAAACACGCTGGAAGCAGGGTTTTGCGTCGATGCGCTGAACGAAGCCATCCACAAGTTCGGCCCGCCAGAGATTATGAACACTGACCTGCCCCCCGCGAAATCCCTCACCATGATGTAGAGTCTGCCCAACCCTGAAGGAGTAGACGAATGCGGAAGAGCCGTTTTACCGAGGCGCAGATTATTGGGATGATCAAGGAGCAAGAGGCAGGCATGCT
>NZ_JBQKUI010000017.1:0-29870 GCF_054968505.1 Sulfitobacter sp. G5_S2_6_S6 | reverse complement strand
CGAGCTGCGCGCGAGGCCGAGCCGAGCCAACAGCGTTGGTGACTTATACCGGTTTTTTAGGGCGACGATCAGCATGTTTTTTTCCTGATTGCTCAGGCTCCTCAGATCGCCGCCAAGTTCCTTTTTTATCATTTCACTCGCAGTCTTGAGCAGATCATGCTCAATCTGAAGCTCGCGGATGTCGCGCTGCAGGGCTTCACGCTCACGCTCCAACTCTTCAAGCTCTGGGGGAAGGGCACTCTTATTGCGTTTCATCATGGCAGGAGCCTCCGGGCCAAGGATCTGTGTTTTCCAAGCATAGAGCGTCGGCCGACTAGCTCCGAACTTTTCAGCCAGGGCCCGGGCACTTTCTTGACGGCTATATAGCCCGACCACAGCAGCCTGCTTCACGGCGTCAGAGTGGTTGCCAGGGCCATATGCCGCGTTGGGGGCCGGCTTCATGTCAGGAAAGGCCTCGCGTACCCAAGCCGTCATTGTGGCTCGGCCTGGATAGCCTAAAGCACGCAGCGTCCATGAGATGCAGCGGCCATGGGTTGCATAATGTTCTAACGCCACCTGCTTCTGCGCCAATGAGAATTTAGACGGGCGCGGCGCCGATCGTATCGGCAAGTCTTGCAGACATTGGTATTCTCTATGCCATCCTTTCAGGGCGTTCTTCGTTGGATACCCCAACTCACGGATGGTGGCCTGCGCGCGCTTGCCGAGCTTGATATAAAGCTCAACCGCGCGCATTCGATCTTCGTAGCTGTACATGAACTATCTCCAAGATAGTCCAACTTTTCGTCCGCACCCCCAATCGCTGCAATGAAATCGTTTCCGAAGGAAGAATTAATCTCGGCTCATAATCGGTAAGTGCGTATCGTAGAATTCAGGGGTTCAACTCAAAGTTTGGCCTTTTCTTCGTCCGGGATAATGCGCGAATAGCAGCAGCGTAGCCCTCGATCCCTAACCCCGCTATGACGCCCGTCGCCACACCAGATACGTAGGAGTGGTGCCGGAAGGCCTCCCGACGGTGAACGTTTGAAATATGGACTTCGTAGATGGGGATTTCACAACTCACTAAGGCATCGCGAATAGCAATTGAGGTATGGGTATAGGCGGCTGGGTTGATGACGATGCCCATCCCCTCGGTTCTTGCTTCATGGATCATCTCTACGAGCTCACCCTCATGATTGCTTTGGCGAAACAGAATGGCCAGATCATACTCGGTGGCAACGCGTCGGCAGAGCGTTTCGACATCGTTCAGGGTATCCCGCCCATAAACCTCGGGCTGTCTGGTGCCCAGCAGGTTCAGGTTCGGGCCGTTGAGTATATGGATCGTTTGGGAACTCATCTGATGTCCTTTGAGCCAACGTGGGAGATCGCCTGGCAAATTGCGATTGATGCGGCCAAGCTGCGTGCGGTTGCTTGAGCCATTTGCGGAAGAACCATCCATTCCAACGCCCAAGCCGCGCCGGAACGTTCCTGCTCGTGAACCAGCCCTTGATGCATGGCCGACACCTGAGTGGCATTGAACCGGGCGAGCGTCACAAGCAATTCAGCCAGAACGGGATTTTGTTTGTGGGGCATCGCGGAAGAGCCCCCTGCGTTGTCCAACGTGATTTCGTCGACGCCTTGTTGCGCCATGAGGCAAATATCTTGTCCCATTTTGCCAAGCGTTCCACTGATCAGCGACAGCAGCCCAGCGTAGTCGACCACCGCGTCGCGCATTGCATGCCATGCCTTTGGCGGGTTCGCGAGACCGAGCCGTAAAGCCACTTCAGCCCCGAGAGATTCAGCATGGGGCAAAGCTGCCCGATCTCCGGCTGCGCCCCCAAGTTGAAGCCGCTCGACGCGGGGCCTGGTCTGCGTGAGCCGCTGACGATGGTCGTCTAAAGGCTGAGACCATGTTGCGAACCGCTCTCGTGCCGCAATGGGCATCGCCGCCTGCATCCGGGTGCGCCCCATGATCCTCCGGCTCCCGAACCGCGCCGACAAAGCGTCTATTGCTTCCATCAGTTCCAAAAGGCGCCGCTTCAGAAGGTTACTGTAGTCCTTCAAAGTCAGGACCAAAGCGGTATCAATCACATCCTGCGAAGTCGCGCCGCTATGTATGGCTTCACCATGAGAACCCGCGGACCCCCTGATCTGCCGGACGAGTTCGGGAACAACCACCCCGTCACGCGCTGTCGCAGAACGAAGTGCTTCCATATCGCATTGGAAATCGTCGAAAGTACGCGCGACTTCTTTCGCGGTATCTTCAGAAATGGTGCCGACTTTGCACAGCCCCTGCGTATAGGCTCTCTCGAAGGCGATCATATGCGTCATCTGCCGCGTGGGGCCCCAAATCTCCGTGGCCTCTGCGTCGCCAAATAACCCGCTCAACCAGGGATGCTCGAAAGGGGAGGTCATGAAATCTTTTCCATCAGGTCTTCCAGCAAATCTGAGACAACCTTGGGGTTTTCAATGCAGGGTAGATGACCACAGCCGGGCACGAGGCGATAGGAGGCGTCCGGTATGATCTGCGCCAACGCCCTGACGAGTTCCGGCGGGGTCGCGCGGTCTTCACTTCCGGCGATGCAAACTGTCGGCACCGTGGTCGCCCCAGCTCGCGTCGTGAGGTCACTGTCTCTGATTGCGGCGCAAACGCCGCTATAGCCAGCAGCAGATGTGCGGGCCAGCATATTGCGGTAGCCTGCCCATTCGGCCGATCGTGTCGCGTGAAAGTTTGGGCTGAACCAGCGTTCAAGAATGGCGTCCGAGAGCGCAGCGATACCGGACTTCCCAACGCTTTCAATGCGCGCATTCCAGCTTCCCGCGTCACCGATCTTGGCTCCGGTGCAACATAGCATGAGCGCTCTCACCTGCGCCGGATAAGCAGCGGCAAAACCTTGAGCGATTTGGCCGCCAACGGATACACCACAGATCAGGGCAGGAGGCAGGTCAAGGTGCAGAGCAAGGGCAGCAACATCGTCGATGAGCTGGTCCATCGTAATTGGCCCATCGTCGCTCAGCCCATGGCCGCGCTTATCAAGGCAAAGCACTGGCGTTTGTGACGGCAGCCGATCAATGACTTTGTCCCAGATCCGGAAGTCCGTACCAAGTGAGTTCAGAAACACCACAGGCACGCCGGTTCCGGGCCGATAGCGATAGTGGTGTGTTATCCCGTTGAGGGTGGCGAACATCATGGGGTGGCGGCAGAGGCGGACTTTGGCGCAGCACTCTCTCTCGTCTTCAGCCCCAATATCTCCCGCGCCTCTTGCCAAGTCGCGACAGGTCGCTCGTATTTCTTGCAAAGTGCGACGGCCCGCTTGACCAATGCGGCGTTGGAGGGCGCGAGCCTATCGCGGTCCAGCCGGACATTGTCTTCCAGGCCGGTCCGGGTGTGGCCGCCTTTGGCGATAGACCATTCGTTGATGGTCAACTGTGCAGGGCCGATACCGGCGGCGCACCATTGGGCGTCCGGTGCCAGACGTTTGAGTGTTTCGATGTAGAAGTCAAAAATCGGCTCGTCCGCAGGCATCGCATTTTTCACACCCATGACAAACTGTACATAAAGGGGCCCCTTCAACCGACCATCTTGGGCCATGCGGGTGGCTTGTACGATATGACCAAGGTCAAAGGCTTCGATCTCGGGTTTGACATCATGGGCGATCATTTCCAAGGCCAGCCAGTCGACCAAGTCGGGACTGTTTTCATAGACGCGCGTTGGAAAATTGTTCGACCCTACTGACAGCGAAGCCATGTCCGGCGACAACGATAGCATACCGCCGCGCTCCTTACCCGCGCCAGAGCGTCCCCCGGTTGAAAGTTGGACGATCATGCCCGGGCAGTGCTGTTCCAGACCTTCTTTCAGTCGCGCAAAACGGTCCGGGTCTGAGGTGGGGCGACCGTGATCGTCGCGCACGTGGCAATGGGCGATCGAGGCGCCCGCCTCAAAGGCCTCCTGAGCACTTTCGATCTGTTCGGAAATGGTGATCGGCACTGCCGGGTTGTTGTCCTTCGTCGGCAGGGACCCGGTGAGTGCCACGCAGATAATACACGGGGTGGTCATAGCGGCCTCATAGATCGAAGAATACGGTTTCGCCCTCGCCCTGTAGGCGAATGTCGAAGTGATAGGCGTTGCCATCGGCGCGCGCGATCAGCGTCTCACGGCGCAAGGGCTGCTCAATCAGGGTGAGGACTGGATCAGCCGCGTTGGCCGCGTCCTCGTCACCGAAGTACATTCTCGTGTTGAGCCCGACATTGATGCCCCGAGCAACCAGCCAGAGATTAAGGTGCGGGGCCATTGGCCGGGCATCGGGCCCTGTCACCTTGCCGGGCTTCATGGTCTCAAAACTGAATACCCCAGTCTCGAAATCCGGTGTCACCCGACCCCAACCGCGAAAGCCGTCTTCAACCTCGCCTGTTCCGGGATAGATGCCTGCAGCATTTGCCTGCCAGACCTCAATCAAAATGTCCTTAACCGGCGCGCCGGTGCCGTCGGTTACCGTCCCGGTGACGGTGATACGTGTGCCTGCAGCCTTCGGGCCAGCAATGTCCCGCCCCAGTTCGTGGTCGTAGATATCGAAGCCGGCGTCGCCGGGAACGAGCCCGATGTGAACATAGGGCCCAGCCGTCTGAGATGCGGTTTCTTTGAGGTAGTCGAGTGCTTGCACCATGATTAGTTCCCTTCTGGCCGGTTTTCGAAGAAGGTCGAGCGGCGTCCCCGAAGCACGATGTCGAATTTATAGGCAATGCTATCGAGCGGCAGGGAGGCGTTTAGATCCAATGCGGCGACAAGCTGATCAACGGCGCGTTGTTCCGGAATGGATTGCACAATCGGGCATTTGGCGATGAGAGGGTCGCCCTCAAAGTACATTTGGGTGATCAGGCGCTGCGCGAAAGCGGTCCCGAATACTGAGAAATGGATATGGGCCGGCCGCCAATTGTTGACCCAGTTCCGCCATGGGTAGGCGCCGGGTTTGACGGTGCGGAAGACATAGTTTCCATTGTCATCGGTCAGCGTGCGACCGCACCCGCCAAAGTTCGGGTCAATCGGTGCGAGATAACTATCTTTCTTGTGCCGATAGCGGCCGCCTGCGTTCGCCTGCCAGATCTCGATAAGGGTGTTCGGAACCGGACGCGCGTTTTCGTCCAGAACTCGGCCATGCACGATAATGCGCTCCCCAATAGGGTCTCCTGTTTTGGCGTAGTTCAGGATTAGATCATTGTCGATCTCTGCAATGTCGTTCTGCCCAAAGGTCGGTCCGGTTAGCTCGCTGTCCGAGTTTTGCAGCGACAAAAGCGCATGGCGCGGCGAGCGCGCGACACTGGTTTTGTAATCGGGCGTAAGGGCAGGCGGATGCCACAAGCGGTCACGTTGGATGAGGTCCCCATTACTCATGATTGTTCCTCCTCCATTTCCGCATAGGTCTGTTTGGCCAGCGCGATCGCGTGGTTCGCGGTGGGCACTCCGGCGTAGATAGCGACATGCTGGAACACCTCGATCACGTCCTGTCGGGTGGCTCCGGTATTGGCCGTCGCGCGGATATGCATCGGGATTTCAGCGAAGTTCTTGGTCGCGGCCAAAAGCGCAAGTGTGACCATGGACCGCTCTCGCCGCGTGATCGCATCAGAAGCCCAGACCGTCCCCCAGGCCGCTTCGGTGATCAGTGTCTGAAAGACGCTGTCAAACTCCGTCCCGGCCGCCAGAGCACGGTCCACATGGGCATCTCCCAGCACCGCGCGGCGCACCTTCATTCCAGCGTCATGTTTGTCAGTCATTTCTTTGGCATTCCTTTCGGGCGCATCAGGCGTTTCTGAGCGGCAATTCTAAAAGGGGCATTGGGGGCGCCGTAGCCCGCGTATCCGCCACGACGCTCGACGATTTCAAAGAACATGCCCCCCGCGTAAGGACGCGAGTAGAACTGAAAGAACGCCCCATTTGCATCCTCATCATAGAGTATGTTCCCTGCCTTCAGGGCGCTGAGCATGTCGGCATCCAGATCGAACCGCGCGACGAGGTCGGCGTAATAGTTGTCCGATATTGGCAGTGGCTCGAATCCTTTGGCCCGCATCACGCTGCTGGTGGCAAAGATGTCTTCGCTCGCCAGTGCGATGTGCTGCACGGAGGCGCCAAAGCTATCGGCAAGGAAGTTGCCTGCCATTGTGCGATGAGTTTCTGCGCCATTAAGCGTGATGCGAAACGCGCCGTCTCGAGTTTCCAAAGCTTGGCTGCGCACCAGCCCGTCGGGGTCTACCACATCGACCATCGGAGATTTTTCCATGCCGAACAGCGTGGTATAAAACAAAGACCAACTGAGCATTTCATCATAGCTCATGGTCTGGGCAATGTGATCGATGCTTGTCAGGCCCGCATGTGTCTGCTCGGCGTCGGTCTGGTTGAACTCGACCGACCAGACATCATTCAGCCCGCTGGTTTGGTCGGTGAAATGCAAGACACTGCCGCTCAGCCCGCGAATGGCCGGTATATCCAACTCACCGGGGCCAATCGGCTGGTGAAAGGGCGCGGCACCAAGCGCTTTGGCACGGCTTACGGTCTCAGTTGCCGCGTCGACAGAAATGCCGATGTCGCAGACGGTTGTGCCGTGGGTCGTATAGGCGCTGCTGGCATAGCCGGTGGTCTCCCGGTTTACCACGATCCGTATTTCGCCTTGGCTCCAGAGAGACAGCTTCTTGGCGATATGAGTGCCGGAGAGACTGAAGCCGAGCGTTTCGAGCAATCGCTCCAGTGCGTCGGCTTCTGCGCCGCGGGCGGCGAATTCGACGAAAGACACGCCTTCAACCTTCGAGCGTTTCGGCAGCAAGGGTGCCGACGTTGCGGCGACAGGCTCTGCGCGTCGCACGTCGTCCATCAGGGCGATCAAGGACCGATACCCGTCCTTGGCGATGGTCTTTGGGTGGCCGCCGCGGAACTGATCATTGAAAATCTCCAGTGAAATCGGGCCCGTATACCCGGTGGCCATGACCGACTTCATAAAACCTGTCACATCCAGATCACCTTCCCCCGGCATGTTGCGGAAGTGGCGCGACCAATAGAGCAGGTCCATGTCAATTGCCGGCGCATCGGCAAGTTGCACAAAGAAGATTTTGTCGCCGGGAATGCGTCGAATGGTTTGCGCATCAATCTTACGCGCCAGCGTGTGAAAGCTGTCGAGGATCAGACCAACCGAGCCGTGATCGGCGCGGCGCACTATTTCCCATGCGTCGCGATGGTCATTGACATGTCGCCCCCACGCGAGCGCCTCATAGCCGACCCGCAGGCCGCGCTTGGCCGCCCTGTCGCCCAGCTCGTTGAAGTCCGCCGCAGACCGGTCGATGCCGCCAAGAGCCTCCGGGTGGCAGCTCGAACAGATAAGAACAAGGTCTGTGCCAAGGTCTTGCATCAGGTCAAATTTGCGTTCCACCCGATCAAACACCTTTGCCCGGTGCGGTTCTGGCAAACCTTCGAAATCTCGGAATGGCTGAAAGAGGTTGATCTCGAGACCCATGGCGCGGATCATGTCGCCCACTTCTTTGGGGTCCCCGTCATGGGCGATAAAGTCCTGTTCGAAGATTTCGATACCGTCGAAACCGGCAGCGGCAATGGCTTCGAGTTTCTCCGGGAAATTGCCGGATATGGACACTGTTGCGATGGAAGTTTTCATCTCAATACCCCAGGGCTTGCGGCAGCCAGATCACTGTCTGCGGCACAAATGTAAGAACCAGGAGGACCAGTACCTCGACCAGAAAGAACGGCAGGATTGCCTTAACCATACGTGCCACGCCGACGCCCGCAATTCCCTCTGCCACAAACAGACAGAGGCCCAGAGGCGGGGTAATCAGGCCTATCATTAGGTTGAAGATCACCAGAATGCCGAAGTGAACCGGGTCAATGCCCAGACTTACGGCGATAGGGTGGAGAATCGGCACTAGCACCAGCATCGCGGCGATGCCTTCGAGAAAGAGACCGACAAAGAGAAAAAGGAGGATGACGGCGATCAAGAACGTGGTCTTGCTGTCAACATTGCCCAACACCCAGTCGGTCAGCATGTTTGGTACACGGTTATAGGCCAACAGCCAGTTGGCTGCTGAAACCGCCGCGATGATGATTAGGATCACGGCGCTATCGCGCATGGCTTCGGTAAAGATGATAGGAAGGCGTTTAAATGCGATCTTGCGATAGATAAAAAGGCCTACAACCAACGCATAGGCGACCGCAAAGCTGGCCGCCTCTGTGGGTGTCACCACGCCAAGCAGGATTGATCCCACAACAAAAACGGGCATCAGCAGGGGCAAGATGCCCCCAAGCAGCGCCTCTCGGGCCGGTTGCGCGTCGGGCATGTCGTCTGCCGCCTGCCGGATCTTGGTCATATCAACCGTCAGCATGACGTAGGCGGAGAGAAAGACGGCCAGTAGCAATCCGGGGATCACGCCAGCCATGAACAGGGCAGGGACCGAGACCCCGGTGACGATTAACGCGTAGATGATGACTGGGATTGAAGGGGGAATAATCGGTCCGATAACCGACGAGGCCGCTGTCAGGGCCGCCGCATAGGCACGGTCATAGCCATGTTTCTCCATCTCGGGAATGAATACTCGACCAATGGCAGAGGTGTCGGCAACGGCGGAGCCCGAAAGACCCGCGAAGATGACCGAGGCCCAGATGTTGACCATCGCAAGCCCGGCGCGCATCCGACCTACAAGGACGTTGGCAAAAGCGATGATCCGTCCGGTAATACCGCTCTCGTTCATCAATTCGCCAGCCAGCACAAAAAGCGGAATGGCCAGCAACGGGTAGGAGTTCAGCCCGTTGAACAGTTCGGTCGCGACGATGCGCAGCGTGTAGGGAGCCTCACCTACTGCCATAAAATAGCTTAGAGAGGCGAGGATCGCGAAGGCAATCGGCACGCCGATGAGAAGTCCTGCGATAAGGATGATATAGACCATTTCAGTTCCCCCGGAGCGCGATCAGGCGCTCGACGAATTTCAGAACCGCCGCAAAGGTGATCATTGCGCCGCCAAGAATCAGCGAAAACTGGTAGACGCCGAGGGTTCCGAGCGCGCCAAAGGCCTCGATCCCTGTGCTCTTTTCCAGCCAGCGTGCCAGACCGAACATGCCGGAGGACATTGTGTTGCCGCGACGCTCGAGAAAGGCGATGCCCGAAAGGACCAGAAGCACTCCGGTTACCATCATCACAAGGTCGCTGAGCGCGAACATCAGTGTCTTGCGCTGGTCGCTCAGAAAGTCAATCAGGATCGTGAAGCGGATATGGCGGTCTTGCATATAGGCCATTGAGATGCCGAACATCACGCCATAGGCCGCCAGATAGACCGGCAGTTCCTCGCCCCATTGGACCGACTGGCCCACGGTGTAGCGCCGTAGGGAATTGATGAAGATGATCGCAAACACCAGCATCATCGAAAGCCCGGCTCCCCAGCCGAAGACTTGAGCAACTATTCTATTCAGTCTGTCCATGACCCAGGCTCCTCCGCGGTTGGTATGGTGTAGCCAGGCCGAAGACGGCTTGGCTGTAGGAGCAGCTTATTGTGTTGCTGCCACTGCCGATTGGAGCTCATCGATCCAAGTGGCGTTCTCGCCCAATTCGCCGCGCAGGAACTCAACCACTGCTGGCTGCGCTTTCTCGGCAAACATGGCCAGTTCTTCTGCGGTGGGCGAATAGACCTGCATGCCTTCTTCCTGAACTGAAAGCACGCCCTGCGCCGTTGTCCACTGCTGGATTGATCGACCCATATTGCCGGCCACGATGGCGGCGCGGGTCACGACTTCCTGTTGGGGGGCGGTTAGGGTCTGGAAGAATTCATCGCTGACGACGATAAAGTCTGCTGCGTAAACATGACCATCAAGAGTCATATATTTCTGCAATTGATGCAGTCCGTTGTTGTAGATGACGCCGACCGGGTTCTCTTGCCCGTCAACCACACCGGTGGACAACGCATTCGGCAGTTCCGTCCATGCGATGGGGGTCGGTTCGCCGCCCAAGCCGCTGACCATCTCAAGATAGAGTGGGATCGGCTGGACTCGAAATTTCAAGCCTTCCATGTCGGCTGGGGTACGGATTTCGCGCACGTTGTTGGTAAAATTGCGAAAGCCGGTTTCGCCATAGGCCAAGGTCCGCATGCCGGTCTGCTCAAGACAGTGTTCGGACAGCTTTGCACCGAATTCACCGTCCAGCACCTCCCAGGCGACGGTTGCAGAGGAGAAGGTGTAGGGAATGTCGAGAACCGAAGCAGCGGGACAGGCTTTGGACATGGCGCCCGAAACAATGGCCATCTGGAGCAGCCCTTCTTGCACCTGTCCGACCAGTTCATCTTCGTTACCCAAGGCGCCTGCGGGGAAGATTTCAACTTCCAGATCTGTCTCGCCTTCGACGATGTTGCGGAAAATCTGCGCCGCGGCGCCTTTCTTGGAGCCGGTCCACTCATCGGGATCAACGTGTGCGATGCGCAGGGTCTGAGCCTGTGCGCCGGCGGCGGCAAGGCCAAAGACGAGTGCCGTGGCCGTGGTGAGGGTGGTAATGTTGAAACGCATGTTATCCTCCATTTTGCGTTCGGTTGCCGCTTGAGCAGCAAGGTTCATGAGATGAAAGAGTCGAATGTGGCTTTCATCCGCATCGGGTCGGGCTTGCGCCCAGTAAAGAGTTCATAGGCGCGCACGGCCTGATAGACGGCCATGCCTGAGCCCAGCAAAACCCGGCATCCGGCCGCGCGGGCGGCGGCGAGCAACTCGGTTTCAAGCGGGAAATAGACAATATCAGCGACCCACATATCATGGTGCAGCAAATCAATCGGATAGGACGAGCCCGGCAGCTTCGCCATCCCCATCGGGGTCGCGTTTACGACACCAGTAGGGGAGATCTCAGGCAGTTTGCTAAGATCGATCGCGTTGACTTGCGCGGCATCTGCACTTTGGGAAAGCTGCTTTACCAAAGCTTCTGCACGCTCCGCGTTCGTGTCAGCGATGGTCAAGCGATCCGCGCCAAGAGAAAGGAGCCCATGGGCGACAGCAACCCCTGCGCCGCCCGCGCCAATTTGCAGAACATGGCCCATCTTCGCGTCCGGCAAGTTCCGACGGAAGCCTTCTTCGAACCCCCATTTGTCAGTGTTGTGACCTATGCGACGCCCGTTGCGAAAGACTACGGTGTTGACTGCCCCAATGGCGCGGGCGTTCGGAGATAACTCGTCCAAGAAGGCCATGACGTCAATTTTATAAGGAAAGGTCACGTTCAACCCGGCAAAACCGCAAAGCTCGGCGGCGTCGACGATTTTTTCCAGCGGTGCCTCCCCTCGCGGAAAAGCATCGGCATCAAGAATTTGGTAGAGAATGCGATGCCCTTGGGCAGCTCCCTCGGCCATGTGCATCCTTGGGGTGCGGGACTGTTGAATGCCTCGGCCCACCAGTCCGATCAACAAGTCGGCAGATCCGTCGTCTTGCGAGTGCTTGGTCTGCTTTTTGATCTGCGACGACATTCGTTACCTCCGATACATCCAGCGAATCCTCCCGGCACGCTGGAATGTCCGTAATGAACCATGTGGTTAATTGTGTGTCAACAGATATGTACCAAGCAGTTAATTGTGCTATGCTGGTCGGACCGTTAGGGAGTTATGCATGACCACATCCGCCAAAACATCAACGAGTCGTCAGCGCACTTCATGGAAGCAAGACCCCGAAGCCGTTAAAGCAGATATCCTTCGCGTGGCGCGCGCGGAGTTCGCCGCCCACGGCTTGTCAGGCGCGCGGGTGCACGACATCGCGGAGAAGACAAAAACGTCCAAGCGGATGATTTTTTACTACTTCAAAGACAAAGAGAGCCTCTATCGCGAAGTACTCGAACAGGCCTACAACGATGTGCGAGAAGGCGAGAGGGCCCTTGAACTGGAGAACCTCGACCCTGTTGAAGCTCTCTCAAAGCTGGTCAAATTTACCTTTTCACACCACCGCGACAACGAAGATTTCATCCGCTTGGTGATGATTGAGAACATTCATCGAGGCATACATCTGACCGCCTCGGAAACCATTCGATCAGGCAACACGCCGGCGGTTGATCAGTTAAAAGAAATCCTCGAGCGTGGACGCGAGATGAAGGTGTTTCGCCCGGATATCGATCCCCTTCGACTACATTGGAAAATAAGCGCCCTGTGCTTTTTTAATGTGTCCAACGAACCTACCTTCACCCGGGTTTTTGGGGATCAGATCGTCTCCCAAGAGGGGCAAAGAAAGCTTAAAGAAGAGATTGTCAGCACGATTTTGAACTCGGTCTTGGCAGTTCCGGTTTCCGGTTCCTGATAGGCTACGTTAAGCCTTGATTAAATAGCTTTGCGCTGCCATCGTGTCTCGGTGTTCAGCCAGCATGAGGTCAAAGGTGTGGCCAACGCGGTCCGCAGTTTCGATACGAATAGAAACAGCTGACTTTACGAATATTTCGTGCAGGCACCAAGACAATGTACGACATTGAAGGAAGCCATTCTTTTCACTTACAAATCAGGCAGTCTAATTGACCATTCTGGAGAGTATGCGGCAGAATTTCTAAAGCTTTTGCCCTGCCCTCAGGACCCCTTGGCAGGGCGGCTCCGACGCATCTGTTGAAGCGTCGAAGACGAGTAAAGGATTAGAGCCGCCCATATCATCGGAAATGCGATCATCCGCGCGCGGCCAAATTCTTCGCCGAAAACAAAGACCGCTACGAAGAAGATCATGGTGGGCGCGATGTACTGCAGAATGCCGATGGTCGAGAGACGCAAGAGCTTGGCGCCGTTGGCGTAAATTAGCAGAGGCACGGCTGTAACCGCGCCACAGCCCAGCAAAAGCCAAGTATCGACAGGCGCCCCAGTGAGAAAATTCCCCTGACCGGTCGATGTAAGGTAGGCGATATAGGCGAGGGCCGGGACGAGCAGGAGGAGCACTTCGAGCAGGAAGCCTTGGTTCGGCCCGATTGGCAGGCTCTTTTTCGCCAAGGCGTAAAAACCCCAGCTTAATGTCAGCCCCAAAGCAACCCATGGGATCGATCCGGTATCCAGTGCCAGCACGAACACGGCTCCTACGGCGAGGCCCACTGCAATTAACTGCCGTTTGGACATGCGTTCGCCTAAAAGGAGCGCGCCCAAGAGAATGCTGAACAGTGGGTTGATGTAATATCCCAGTGCCGCATCAAGCGCGTGTCCTGAGGCAATCGCCCAAACATAGATGCCCCAGTTGACCGAGATCAGCGTCGCCGTTACCGCACCCATGAGCAGCGTTCGAGGGGAAAGCAACGCGGCTTTCAAATCCTGCGTCCGCCGCATCGCCACAAGTACTAACGTGGCAATCGGCACAGACCAGACCACCCGGTGGGCGACGACTTCGGCCGCCGGGATATGCGATAGCGCCTTCATATAGAGCGGCAGGAACCCCCAGAACACATAGGCTGTAATAGCAAAGGCCAGACCTTGGGGTGTGTCTTCGTTTGTTTTGCTCGTGAGACTGTCGGGGTTGCGCATGGGTGGTCCTCCGCATTCGTCCTAACCCCTTCTATGAACGCCTGCCAGCGTCAAACTATCCTGTCGTCTGAATGGCTGAACTTGCAGGCAGGGCTTCGGATGGCGCTAGATCGGCTTTCCCTCATTTCAGGTATCTACCGGCAACAATGGGATCGCCATTCCAGTGCTACGGCCAGCGGTTCAGACGGCCTCCAATGCGATCGCGATCCCTTGGCCAACGCCGATACACATCGTGGAGAAGGACTTCTCTCCGGGTTCCAATTCCAGCATGGCCGTGCCGGTGATCCTGGCCCCTGACATGCCCAAGGGGTGGCCGAGGCTGATCGCGCCGCCATTGGGGTTCACCCGTGAATCGTCATCTGCAATGCCCAAATCGCGCAAGGTGGCGAGGCCTTGTGACGCGAAAGCCTCGTTCAGTTCAATGACGCTGAAATCCTCTTGCCTCAGCCCAAGACGCGCCATCAGCATCTTTGACGCAGGCGCCGGACCAAAGCCCATGATGCGCGGCGCGACCCCGGCTGTCGCCCCACCGAGCACCTTGGCGATGGGGGTCAGCCCTTGTTTCTCGGCGGCTTCTTTGGTGGCGAGGATCAATGCCGCCGCACCATCATTCACACCGGAGGCATTGCCCGCCGTCACCGTGCCATCCGCTTTGACGAAGGATTCAAGCTTTTGCAGCGCCTCCAAGGTGGTCGAGGGGCGGGGGTGTTCGTCTTCTGACACGAGGATGGGATCACCCCGGCGCTGCGGGATAGAGACAGGCACGATCTCTTGCGCCAGACGCCCGCTGGCCATGGCGGCACCTGCTCTTTGCTGGGACCGCAGGGCGAAGGCATCCTGATCTGCACGGTTGATGTTGAAATCCTCGGCCACGTTCTCGGCGGTTTCAGGCATTGAATCGACGCCGTATTGTGCCTTCATCATTTTGTTGACGAAACGCCAGCCGATGGTGGTGTCAAAGACCTCGTTGTTGCGTGCAAAGGCGGTCTCGGCCTTGGGCATCACGAAGGGCGCGCGCGACATGCTCTCAACCCCGCCCGCGACGATTACCTCGGCCTCTCCGGCCTTGATCGCCCGCGCGGCGGTGATCACCGCATCCATACCAGATCCGCAAAGCCGGTTCATTGTGGTGCCGGGGACGGTCTCAGGGTAGCCCGCCAATAACAGTGACATGCGCGCGACGTTGCGGTTGTCCTCGCCTGCCTGATTGGCGCAGCCAAAGATGACTTCGTCGATTGCCGCAGGGTCCAAAGAGGGGTTGCGTTCGATCAGCGCCTTGAGGGGCACAGCGCCCAGATCATCGGCCCGGACAGAGGACAGCGCGCCGCCATATCGGCCAATGGGAGTGCGGATGTAATCACAGATATAGACGTCGATCATGCAAGGTCCTCCGGTACGATAAGATCGGCAACATCGCCTTCAATGTGCAACGTGGCCCCGGTAACAGCCTGTAGAGCATCCATGCTCAGCCCCGGCACTTTTTCCCGCAGGACGAACCTTCCGCCCTTGATGTCGATCACTGCAAGGGAGGTATAAACTTGGGTGACACATCCCACGCCGGTCAGCGGGAAGGTGCAGCGCTCGACCAGTTTCGGGCCGCCATCCTTGGTGACGTGATCGGTGACCACGGCCACGCGTTTGGCGCCATGTACAAGGTCCATCGCGCCGCCCACGGCAGGCACGCCCTTGGTGCCGACGCGCCAATTCGCCAGATCGCCATTCTGAGCCACTTGGTAGGCCCCCAGCACGGCGAGATCGAGATGCCCGCCGCGGACCATCGCGAAACTGTCGGCATGGTGGAAAAACGCGGCACCGGGCTTGAGTGTGATGGGCTTCTTGCCAGCGTTGATCAGGTCCCAGTCCTCTTCGCCCTCTTTCGGGGCCTGACCGAAACCCAGAACCCCGTTTTCGGTGTGATAGGTCACATCGCGACCTTCGGGCTGGAACTTGGCGATCATCTCGGGGAAGCCGATGCCGAGGTTGACGTAAGACCCGTCTTCAATGTCCTGCGCGGCGCGCCATGCGATCTGCGCGTTCGAAAGCTTGTCCTGCATGATGTTGAACTTCGCCATCAGTAAACCACTCCCTTGCGCACAAGCACTTCTTCCTGTTGAGGTTCGGCCACTTCCACAATGGCATCGACAAAGATGCCCGGGGTGATGACCGCTTGCGGGTCGATGCTGCCGGGCTCGCCCAGCACGCTGACCTGCGCGATGGTTTTCGCTGCCGCCATGGCCATCAGCGGGTTAAAGTTACGTCCCGCCATGCGGTAGGTCAGGTTGCCGGTGCGATCCCCGTCCTGACCCTTGATCAGCGCGTAATCCGCCTTCAGCCATCTTTCGCGGACATACATCTTGCCGTCGAGTTCCTCGGTCGGTTTGCCTTCGGCAAGTTCCGTGCCGAAGGAGGTCGGCGTGTAGAAGGCGGGGATGCCAGCACCGGCGGCGCGGATGCGCTCGGCCAACGTGCCTTGGGGGACGAGGTCCAGCTCGATCTCGCCCGCGAGGTACTTTTCGTTGAAGGCTTCGGCGTTGGAGCTGCGCGGGAATGAACAGATCATCTTGCGGACCATCCCCGCCTTGATCATCGCCGCGATCCCACAATAGCCGTTGCCTGCGTTGTTGTTGATGACAGTGATCGCTGCTGGGCTGCCAGTGGCGCGAAAGCGGTCGATAAGAGCGTGGATCAGTTCGATCGGTGCGCCGGAGCCGCCAAACCCTCCGATCATAACCGTCGCCCCATCCGGGATGTTGGCCACGGCCTCGGCCACGGTAGGAAGTTTTTTATCCATTTCTGGTCTCCTTAAGTTGCAGAGGGTCTAGCGCTCGTGCGGATACGGGGCCAGGATTTTGTGCGCATGTTGACATTTGTTCGCTTATCGTAATTTAGTGTGCGCATGCCGAACAAATCCAGCAGCACAATTTCCTCTCTCGCCAAGGGGCTTCGGGTGATCGAATGTTTCGACGCACAGCGCCCGAAGCTGTCGATCAGCGAGGTCGCAGCGCTGACCGGGCTTGACCGTGCCACCTCGCGTCGGTGCCTGTTAACGCTCCATGCCGAAGGCTACGCTGCCTATGACGGGAAGTTCTTCACACTTACGCATCGCTGCCTGCGCCTTGGCACCGGGGCCATTGGTGGCTTGCAACTGCCGCAGGTCGTGCAGCCGTGGCTGGATCAACTGACTGAACAAATCGGCCAAAGTTGCTCTGTCGCCATTCTTGACGAGACCGAGATTGTCTATCTCGCTCGCGCATCGCAGCGGCGGGTCATGTCGATTGGCCTGATGCCCGGTTCACGCTTGCCGGCGCATAGTACCTCCATGGGGCGGGTGCTGCTGGCCGCGCTGCCGGATGCGGAAGCGCGCCGAGTCATTGAAGCGTCCGATCTGTCGCCGCGCACCCGGTTCAGCTTGACCGACCCAGAGGAAATCACGGCGCAGGTACAGGCGGCGCGGACACGCGGCTATGCGATGGTCGATCAGGAAGTTGAGATCAGCCTGCGCTCGCTCGCGGTGCCGGTGCTCAACAACAAGGGTGCCGTGGTTGCGGCCCTGAACACCGGGTTGGCAGCAACGCAGCCGGACCCGGAAGAGTTGGTCGAAAGTTACCTACCCGCGCTGCTGAAGGTGCAGGCCGGGATTTCCCGCATTCTTGGATAAGGCTTGCAGGGGGCGGTCATGCAGCGGGTTATCCCCACTGCATAAATTGGTTCACGCCAAATTCGGATTATTTTGCGATGGTCCGATTGGCGACTGCGAATGCCAATGGCGTCGTGAATTGGGTGAAGACAAATGCAATAGGCCAGGCGGTGAGCGCTTGCCAAGGCCAAGCCAAAAGCCATTCCAGCGTAAGCCCCATGATCAATAGCGACATCGTGCCTGACATTAAAACCGCCATCATGAAGGTGATGAGGATTTGAGCGAGGATAAGAGTTTTTCGGTTCATTTAGGTCGTTCCATGTTGCGGTCGGAGGGGGGAACACAACTCCCCCGGCACCGGCTCTGTTGCAAATTATTCCTGAGTGCGCACAAGCCCCGTTTCCCCGGTGATCTTCAAGCTGCGAGGCGGAGTTCGAGCATAGACATTGCCTCCGTGAGAGCACAGGGGCCCAGTCCGAAGGCACGTTCGATCATGCGGACCTCGCCGTTGATATCACCGGTCAAATTGAAGCTGCGTGACTGCCCTTTGCGCAGAGCCAGCATAACCTCGAAGCCCTTGATCGTGGCATAGGCGGCCTTCATCGTCTTGAACCCACGCACCGGTTTGATCAACTGTTTAAGCTTGCCGTGGTCAGCCTCCACGACGTTGTTCAGATACTTGACCTGACGGTGCTGAACATCAGTCGGGCATTTGCCTGCTTTCTTCAACTCAGCCAGCGCAGCGCCATAGGTCGGTGCCTTGTCGGTATTGATCACGCACGGTTGCTCCCAGCTTTTCAGGCCTTTCAGCGCCTTACCCAGAAAACGCTTCGCAGCCTTTGTATTGCGTGTTGAGGAAAGGTAGAAATCGATCGTGTCCCCGAATTTGTCGACAGCCCGGTAGAGATAAGCTCATTTCCCGCGAACCTTGATATAGGTCTCATCCACTCGCCAGCTATTCGACCGAGGGTGGCGCCATTGCCAACGCATGCGCCTCTCAATCTCGGGGGCATAATGTTGAACCCAGCGATAGATCGTAGAGTGGTCAACCCGATGCCCCCGTTCGGCCATCATCTCTTCCAGGTCACGATAGCTAACCCCGTAGCGGCAGTACCAACGCACAGCCCAAAGCACGATTTCACCCCGGAAATGACGGCCTTTGAAATTGCTCATGCTACACCTCTTATCTCAGCAAGGATGCGCAAAATGCTCGCAGCCAGAAAAATTTGCAACAGAGCCCCTTAGCCTCTGTTGCGTCTGCCCAGACGCCAATTGATACGTTAACGAATACTGTCGCGCAGATCGAAGAACGACTTGGTGCCCGCGTCGGGGTGTCTCTTCTTGAAACCGGCTCGGAGCTATCCTGGGCCCACCGCGAAGACGAGCGTTTCATGATGAACAGCACAGTCAAAGCCCCAATCTGCGGCGCCGTCCTCGCTCGTGTTGACGCGGACGAAATGTCGTTAACCGACACCCTTAACGTCCAGAAGGATGACATCTTGTCCTATGCGCCGGTCACCGAGAAACAAGTCGGTACCGCCATGAGCCTCGCGGATCTTTGTCTCGCTGCGATAGACCTGAGCGACAACACAGCGGCAAACATGCTGCTTGATCACATCGGCGGCCCGCAGGCCGTGACCGAGTTTTTCCGGCAGACGGGCGACGAAGTCAGCAGGCTCGACCGGCGTGAACCCGAACTGAACGAATTCGTGCCCGGTGATCCGCGGGACACAACAACCCCGGCTGCCATGACCAAAATGCTGCGTGGGCTTCTGCTCGGCAATGTGCTCTCGCCCAGCTCGCGTGAGCAGCTGGTGGAATGGATGAGCATCGGTGGTGTCACAAGCAACCTGCTGCGCGCCGACGCGTCAAAAGATTGGCTGATCCTGGACAAGTCGGGCAGCGGCAGTCACACCCGCAACATTATCGCGGTGGTTGTTCCCGAAGGCGGCGCTCCATGGGTCGTCAGCATCTTCATCTCCGACGTCGATGCGGATTTCGAGACGCGCAACACCGCCCTTCAGCAGATAGGTGGCGCCGTAATGTCGGTGATCCGGAACTGAGAATGGCCTACCTCAGCCGACTGTAAGCGTCTTCATCGTTGTGCTGCGATTGCATAGGTTGCAGCATAACAACCGGGAGGTTCGCATCGCCGCCCCTTGGGACGGGGTAATCCCCCCTCAATTTAGCCTCGTTTGTTTTTGGCAAAAGCACCCGGCGACTGTCCCTCGTGCCGGACAAAAGCCAGTCCGAAAGCGCTTGCGGACCCGTAACCGACTTTCATGGCGATCTCTGCAATGGTTAGACCGCCTTGCCGTAGCAAGGTTTTGGCGACGGCCATGCGCCAGTCCGTCGCGTATTCCATTGGCGCGCGGCCAATTTGCTTGCGGAACCTCTCGAAAAATCCAGATCGCGACATCCCTGCTTCCTTCGCCATTTCTGAAACGGACAGAACGCTGACCGCCTCGGCGTGGATACGTTGCAATGCGCTGGCCAATTGCGGGTCTGACAAGCCGCGCAGAAGCCCCGGGGGCAATGTTGCCGCCGAACCCGAGCGCAGGGCCTCAATCAGCAAAACCTCCAGCAACCGTTCAAGTATCATCGCGCGCCCCGGCCGGTCGGCACTGGTTTCCTCGTGAATGATCGGCACCAGCGCTGTCAGGCGACGTTGTCCCGAGACATGGATGATGTCGGGCAACAGGGACACGAGCAGGTCTCTGGCTGGCGTATCAAAACGGCAATGTCCAACCAGAGCGCGGACATCGACAGGGGCGTGAGGCACGCCAAGCCGGAAACGCCCCGGGCCAGTTTCCAACGGTAGGCGTGGCACATGCGGCGGCGGTGGCACCTCGCTCGACATGGTAAAGCCCTGCATATGCGGGATCAGCACGAAATCTCCGCCCCGCAACGTGACTGGATTGCGCCCTGTGACGTGCAACTGGCACTGCCCTTCAACCACCGCGCAATAGAAGGGGCTGGTCATGTCGTGACGCTCCACCAACCACTGCCCGCCAGCCTCGACCATCTTGGAAATGGAGACTGCAGGCTTGAGCAAGGTGACCACGCTGACAAGAGGGTCTGACGGGATGTCGAGCATAGATCTGGACGCTTGATGGATGATTAGAGACATCTGAACATAGAATAACCGAACGCAGCCGTCTATCTCCTTCTCATCACAGACAAGGAAACGTCACATGCCCCGTATTCTCATCACTGGATGTTCCTCTGGCTTCGGCCAAGCCATCGCCGCACAGTTTCTCGATCAAGGCTGGGAGGTCATCGCCACGATGCGCACGCCCTCCGCCGAAGGACTGCCAGGGTCCTACAAGCTACGGGTGCTTCCCCTAGATGTCACCGATCCTGCAAGTATCTCCAGCGCGATTGCAAGCGCAGGTCAGATCGACGCGTTGGTGAACAACGCCGGTGTCGGCATGCTTAACGTGCTAGAAGGTGCCGAGATCGCGAAGGCCCGCGAGATGTTCGAAATCAACGTTCTAGGCGCTATGGCAATGACCCGCGCCGTGATGCCCGCGATGCGCGAACGGCGGACCGGCGTCATCGTCAATATCAGTTCCAGCGTCACCCTGCGCCCACTTCCCGCTTTGTCGATCTACACCGCCAGTAAGGCCGCGCTGAATGCCTTTACCGAAAGCTTCGCACTGGAAGCGAAGGAATTCGGAGTTCGTGCCAGGCTGGTGTTGCCGGGTAGCGCAAAGGCAACGTCGTTTGGAAAAAATGCGGTCGCTCGGATGGGTATGGAAATCCCCGAAGCCTACGGTCCCTTTGTTCAAGCTTACTTTCAGAGTCTCCAGTCCGTGACCGAAAAAACTGAGGTGAGCGATGTCGCGCAGGCTGTCTGGCGCGCCGTTACAGACAAAGCCGCACCGATGATGCTGCCAGCGGGCGCGGACGCAGAAACATGGTTCCGCGAAGACGGCATTCCCATGGAATGATCCCTGCGCGGCCCCTCTCATCGCAGGAAAACCACCTATTCGTCTCGCTATAAGGAAATGCTCTAATGAATCGATTGATCGACGCATCTCGCGCCTTGCCGACCCCAGACCCACAACGCACCGTGGCCTATACACCGATCACGCTGCCAATGGAGGGGCGGCAACAGCTTGAGTTGCGCCTAACGGCACCGGTCGATGGAGAGAATTTACCCGTCGTAATTCTATCGCATGGCTTCGGCCCCTCAAACTACATCCCCTCCAAGGACGGGTATGCCCCGCTTGCGCAGTTCTGGGCAGAGCGCGGGATGGTTGTCATCCAACCCACCCATGCCAGTTCGCGCGTGGCAGGGCTTGACCCCGATCTGCCTGCGGGTCCGTTCTTCTGGCGCGAGCGGGTGACGGAATTGCGCGCTATCCTCGACCAACTGACCGAGGTTGAGCGACAGTCCCCTGCTGTTTCCGGGCGTTTCGATCACGACTTGATCGCCGTGGCGGGGCATTCCTTCGGCGGCTTCACCTGTAGCCTGCTGCTTGGTGCGCGCTTACACGACGAGGATTTTTTCGACCCGCGCATCAAAGTGGGTATTTTACTCGCCTCGACCGGTCGGGGTGGCGCTGACTTGACCCCCGATAGCACTAAACGTTTCCCGTTTCTCGACGTGGACTTCAGCTGCATCAATACGCCAACCCTCGTGGTGTGCGGTGCCGACGACGATCCCCACTTCACGCCCCGCGGCCCCGATTGGCACGCCGACCCCTTCCATGACGCCCCCGGGGCCGATGCCCTTCTGATGATCAAAGGTGTTGGACACGGTCTGGGCGGTATCGCGGGGTGGGACGCGCGTGAAACCGAAACAGAAAACCCCGACGCTCTGGAGGCCACACGGCGGCTGACACTGGCATGGTTAAGGAGCAGGTTTGCAATAGAGCACGCCGCTTGGGACAAAAGCCAGTCCGCACTCAGGGAAAATGCGGCATCAATTGCGGAATTAATCCTAAAATAGGAATGGATTTCAGCGGCAGCTATCTCCCGCACACTGCCAGTTCGCTGCAGGCTCGATTTTGCACCTGCAGCGAAAGTCCGATCTGGCGTTCCGCACTGCAGAGGAGCGGGTCCTCGGTCAATGATCGGTCAGAGCCGTTCGTGTAGGTGCTCTCCCTCGCTCAGGAGGGCGGAGAGCGGACTTTCACTGCGTGAGAGATAGAGGACTGCTAAGCGGACGAAGCTGTCGTTGCCCCTGTTCCGCGCGACTACCGCTTTGCTATCACAGCGGACACGATCAATATGAAAATTTGTGGATGCAGGCCTTTCGAGAGGTTGGGAAATCAGGAAGCAAAGCGCGGAACGTGGAACATGCAGAGTAACTTATATTGCTAGCGTGAGCAGTCTTTCAATCCAATGGCGTCATCGTAGACAAGCGACTTCACTTGAGGTTACAAAGTGGGTGATAATTCACCTATCGCGAGTAGGTCTGCCTGCGAGAACTGGATCAAGTCTGTTTTTTTGCTTTTAGTGGCAACCAAAGTTTCGGGGAGACTAACGCCCACATACGAGCGTGGAAAACAGTTGTTTGAGTAATTGGATTGTCCGCCGCTGAAAATTCGAGGCGCATTTTGTCTGAAGGCTTATGGGAGATACAATTTGAAAAGTACTTTTTTCAATATCTTGCTAGCGTTGTCGACGGGATTAACTTCCATTGGGAGCGTGAATGCGCAAGAAGTTGAATGGGAGGTGGCGAACAGATTTGCACCTTTTGTGACGCAAGGGGCTGATGAGCAAGCGCGAGCTGCCTTCTTTGACCGATTTAAGATGCTTGAATCTGAAAGCTATGAAGAATGGCACAAGCGCTTAGCATCGCCTCGATTTCAATCGCCTTATCTAACCGCTTTGGCAGGCGCGAACTCAGGCAACCGAATGCATTGGGATCAAACCAATTCTGTGCATGACGACGCTGTTTTGAAGTTTGTGAAGCATGAAGATGAAGTTGATACGACCATTGGTGTTCGCCTGAGTTTGGAAAGGGAAGGTGAATGTGAGTGGGCAGTGTCATTTGGGGATGAGACCAAAAATACCAATAAAACCTTAAGGAAAACCTCTCCCTGCAACGGTGAGGGCGTGATCGTTAGTATTCCGCTGAGCGGCGCCAAAGTCTTTGTGACATCGGGTGATTTCCAGCGGGAACATAACCTTAATCCCAAACATGTTGTGATTGTCGGTTTGGGTGACAGTTACGGTTCAGGAGAAGGTAACCCAGATTTTCCCGGAGTTTGGAAAAGCGACATAAAATTCAATAGCGAGCGGGACTTTCTCTGGCTTAGTGACAAGAACAACTTAAAGTTCAAAATGGAAGCTTACGGCTCTGAGGAAAAGCGCTGGATCGATGATAATTGCCACAGGAGCTTCTTCAGTCATCAAAGTCTGTTGGCATTCCGATTGGCCTCTCAAGAGAAGCATAGCTTCGTGTCCTTTCTGCACTATGCATGCACAGGTGCCGAGATATTTGATGGGATTTTGGTTCCACAGTATCAGGCATGGGTGACAGGAGCGGACCATTACGTCTCCTACTCCCAGTTGAATTTCGCAATGCGTGACCTGTGCAGGCCTGCCGTGGATGAAGGAAAGTACTTTCCGGTAACCAGCGAAGAGAAGGCCGGGATCAATTTGAATGATTTCCATCGCCGGGGGGGCGAAGGAAATAACTCTAAAAGACCAAGCAACCTTGAACCAGGAGACAAGTTTAGCAGAAAGCTGGGAGCATACCGAAGAAACAGGAAAATCTCGTATCCGGACTCGGGCTTCCTAGGCTGTCCTGTCGAAAGCATTCGAAAACCCGATCACGTTTTTTTATCGATCGGAGGAAATGATTTCGGTTTCGGGGACGTCGTTAAATACTACATCGTTCCATCTATTTGGAGCTTTCAGCTCATGGCTGAGAAACTTTTGTTTCCTGATATTTGCCCCAGTCCTGCCAACCGCGTCAGCAACAAATCTGTCAAATTTTTACACAAGTACTGCAAGAACAAGGATGGCCAGAAAGGCGCCTATCACGCAGGCGATATTGTAACCGGAAACAGCAATGGAAACGGCAGTATCAAACAAAGACTTACTCTGCTGACCAATATCTTGAACTACCGACTTGGCGTAGAAAATGCCCAGATCCTGATGCCTCAGTACCCTGACGCAGTAAGAAAGCTTGTTCCTTCGGAGGACGCTTGCGCCGAATTGGACATGAACGCCTTTCTCAAAAGGCTTCCGGGCAAAGATGGGGTCGCGATCCGCAAAGAATTGATCGTTGGCGATCTTGCACTGAAGTATTCTTCTGCTTCGCCTTGGAACGGCCTAAAGTCCGCAACACCAAGGATTGTTGGTTTTACTCCTGCACAAAACAACATTGAAAAGTGGCAGTTCAATTTTACGCATTGGGATGCGTTTTTGGCAGTGAGGGAGTTTGAAGTACTGCGACCGAAGCTTGCAGAAGCGGCCACGGGTCTTGGAATCAACTTTGTTTGTTCAACACGTGACGCCTTTTTAGGGTATGATTTTGAGCAAGGCTCAAGGCGAAACCTGCCAAACGGTGTTGGCGGTGATCCTGCTAAAGCATGGAACGCAAGTGAATGGGATCCGTACATCTACGAAGTCCCGACCCGCGCTGTGCGTACAGGTAATGACACAGCTTTGACACAGCCTGGCGACAAACAGATTACTGGGGCTGTGCACCCGAATCTGACAGGGCACAGGCTGATTGCGGAAGAAATGTATAAGGCCATGCGTCGTACGGAGTGATTGTCTGGTGATTGAAACAGTAGAGGCGGCCACTGGCCGTCTCTTTTGACTTTAGTATTCCAAGGATTCGAAACAAAAACCAGCGCTTCTCGCTCAATCCTCCAGTTCGCAATTTACGCAGCATCTGTCAAAATGGCCTCAATCCGGACCTTCGCTCCGTTGGCCACGAATGTTCGGAAAGGGCCGTTCGCGCCGTGTCAGCCAAACTCCCCTTAGCGTTGAGCTTGGCAGCTTCATGTGCGTTATGCTTGCACCGGACAGCGGATCAATTTGTGTGTCAGGTACTAAGGAGCGACATTAAGTCTGATTGCGTCAGGTCTTCTACAAAAAATAGATCTACCGGGATATCGCCCGAAACGCTGCGGACCATACGATCGACAGCAGATCTGGAAATGCCGCTATCCCCCAGCTGGACAATAACATCGATGTCAGAATGAGCTGAGAAGCCCCCTTTTGCCAGCGATCCAAATAAAGTCAGTTCTAGGCCAACCCCTTCGAGCTCCGCCTTGATCGCATGCCACGCCGCCAGTGCCACTTCGCGACGGACGGCAGCTCTGCTGCGGATGATATCAGCGTCACGGGTCATTCATTTCCCTTAAATGATATCGGAGTATGAACCGCGCTGCTGCTAGTTCCGCGATGTTTTGCTCGGTTATGCTACGCGGTGGGTGATCGCCACCATCTTACAGGGCTGTGATGAAGTAACAATAATTGATCACTCCCCTACCAATCTTGACACATTCCGAGCTGCGCGGCCTGGATTAATCGGAAAAACGAATAAGAAATCTTGCGACAACGCGATACGTTGATCTGCTGAAGGTGGCTGAAACTCCGTCCGCATTGCGCAAGACTTATCCCCTCTCGGTAATATTATATTGCGTATTTTTCCTTGCGGACCGAAGCAGAATAGATTTGACGCACATTGTGGCATTAATTCACTTGGCACGGAGTTTCCCTGCAAAAGGTTCAAATAGTCAGTTCTGACATCAGCACTGACCTGAATTCTGAGGTCAGCACTGACCTGAATTCTGAGGTCAGCACTGACAGGAAGTTAATTCTTCACCTGCACGGGTGTTCTTTCAGCCACCGGAGCCTTCAGCCCTAGGGTAAATAGAATGCTTTGACGATCGAGGCGGCTCAAAACCGCACGTACACCATTTCTGGCGCAGTGGTGAAATAACGCCTTCCAGGATGCGAAGTAAGCGATGGAAGTTGCGCCATCGAAATTTGGTCTGTGATCGCGTAGACGGCGGTGGGCAGACAAGTCAATGGTGCCGCGGAGAACGCACGTCTCTTTACCGGCATGGAAACTTAGAAATCACCGGGGCAGGAATGGCAAGCAACGCGACTTGATACAGCCACATGAGAATCTGGGCATTTGGGAGTGCCGAAATGGTGCTCAGAGCCGGACAGATCGTTGCAACCGTTCAGCCGAAATCAACAAATGATTGACGATGGAACTTGGTAGGAATGGGCGGATTCGAACCGCCGCGCTGACGCTAATCTGGCATCTAAAAGGGTGTATAAGTCCCGTTGCGCACCATGCCACTCCCGAAAATCGAAGCTAAGTTCAGCTCGATATTCGGAAAAAGAATGTAATGTGGCATGCAGTGGTCATGCTCTGGACTTTGCCAAAGCTGAACTGATCGGTCAAGCACAATCGAGGGTAGATTTATGCCCGTATACGTAGCGATGATGATAGGCATCGCAGTAACCATATCATGCATGCAGACCAGCCGTTTCGGAGAGGGCCGCTCACTGCGGTATCTAGGTTAGCGCCGATCGAGTTGACGCTGACGAGCCCTAGGTAGAACGTCGGTTGATCATACCAGGCGTCGCAGTGGGTATCTCACTTCGCCAATGTCACCATACGGAGACGATGTACGTATGGTGAGCAAGGCGGGGTACAAAGAGCAACCCTTAGCCAAAATCGAACCCCAACTGCCTGGGATCGGACTTTGAGATGCGTTTGCGTTTCCTGACGGGCGGTGTCGCGCTGAGATGCTGCTGAGCGCGTGTCTGCGCGTAATGCAAACAGAGCTTATAGGTGCGTGTTTCGACAAGCCATTTAATGTCTGCGAGGTCGTCTTTGGGTACCCAGAGATTTGAGCGTACAAACCCCGCTTCGCGTTTCCTGGCATCATAGGCACGCGAGGTTTCCGCGCTCTCCCTGCGCTCGGCTTTGGAGCGGCGACGTTTGGGCTTAGTATCATGTGGCATAGGCGTATTCGGCATCTTGTGCCGGCTCCTTATTGTTGTGTCTAAGGAGCAGGTACGCGCTGGTTTTGCGTTGGATAGGTTTGAAGGCCGTCTCTTATGTGGATAACTTTTCGGGGCGCTGATGAACAGGCGAGAGAGTTGTGGCATCCAAAAGGCCACCTCCCGAGGGTGAACGGTTGGACCGAAAATCGGTACTCGCTATAAACTATGCGGACGACTCTACTGGATCTGAACCACGTGTGAGCGCCCGCCCGCGAAGCACATCTGGATATTCGCTGCCGACAAGAATGCTGTCTCCATTGCTTCAAGAATACATGATGTTGGTGGCACTATCTGACGCCAGCACCTAAGGGTCCAAATCCGTGACGACGGACAGCACCGAACAAGCCGCACTTCTTACCTTGGCCTTGGACGTGAGCGCGCTGATCAAGTATAGTGTGATATCAAGAAATCACGATGAGCGAGAGAGTGGCTATTACGATATCAGATCGACAGCGGCGGTTTACCCGGTGCCAGCATCCAGCACCAATCTCCAGTCGTTGAGAGACAGCCCAACATATCACGGTGTCACAACCTAGCATAATACTACTCTCGATGATGGCTGCCACACTATCTGGTGCGGTGCCAAAACCTTAGGAATTCCGAACCACGTCGCGGGATCTCGATCGGAGATCGCGACGTGGTTTGTATCGTGCAAAGCTGCCCCGGTTATACATTTAACCGCCAAATTCTTTATGGATACCCGCACTACCCATGCTTAAACCGCCGAAAATGGAGGCGCTCGGCAAACTCAGCTAACCTCCAATTCAACAACCGGTTTAAAACCGATTGGAGGCCTATTCTCACAGCTGAAGCTAAACTGTGTTGCAGGGCAACCTAATGAGACATTGGAACTCGTTACGGCGGCGACACACGAGTCCGGGAACTGTCAAAACGGTCTATGAATATAGGATTTTACAGGGTTTGGGCCCGTACTCGACCCTATCGAGAGATGAGGGCAGGCGGCGTCTTGACCGGACAATATGCCACCCATTTCTATCGCTAAGACAGAACACCACGCAACGTTCCGACGAGCCGTACGACCCTTACCGATGGAAGGTTATCCACATCTCTTAGACGGCTCGACCATCTTTTTTATGCAGATCAGTTTTGCCGAAACATAACGTTTTAGGAAAGGCGTAGATCAAGGCCCCCTCGGTGGGCCCAAAACTGAGATGTGATGAGATGGCAAGCCCGACCAACGTGAAACGGCAAGAACGACTTAAAGTGAATGTCACCGCAGGCGAAAAAGACGTGCTGACAAAGCGCGCGGATGAAGCCGGTCGGAGCCTGTCAGAATACCTGCGTCAGGCTGGACTGGGCCGCCGCCTTGGAGCATCAGCTGAGCAGGTCATGAAGACCAATTCGGTGCTGGAGCAGGTGCTCGACATGCTCCAGCAGATTGCTGATCAGCCTGGAGACAACGAAATCGATATGATGCTTGTACTCATGCGGCTGCAACAGATTGAGCGCGTGATCCTGATGTTGGCACCGGTCGGCGGTTCCGCACGGTTCGCGCCATGCTGATCGGTTGGTCGCCTCATCAAGCGTCTGCAGATCCGGCGCAGCCTGCAGCTTATCTCCTTGACACAGAGGTCTTGAAGCACGTCGGCATGCAGCGTGTCCGGGAAAGAAGGACACCCGCTCCGGAGCTGCTGCTCGGGTTTCCGAGCGTGGTGCAAAATGCGATTGCAGCGCTGAAGTTCGAAGCCACATATCGCGTGGCACTGTTGTCATTTGATCCGACAGAAGTTGACGTGGTGCAGTTTAACGTTGGCGATAAGAGGGTGCGCGGGTCGATCGCGGTGGCGATTGATCTATTCCTTGCACTGGCATTTGCCGGCGTTCCATCAAGGTGCCGCCCGCCGGTCTATGTCGGGACACATACGCATACGGGCCGTTTGGAGATCAACATCGCCATGCCGCGCTTTGTCTGGACAGAGACGGGGGAGCTACGGAGCTACAATCCGCATCCCCCGATGCGCGGCAGTCGCAATGCATTTGACGCTTTGGGTGATTTTTTGATCGCCCGGTTTGGCTGGTCTAACCCACGTGCGCTGGACCGTGCCGCGGGGGTGAAGGGACCGGACTGGGCCGAAAAAAGAGTGGCCGCAGCAGCGCGTCATGGGGTCAAGTTCGGCCCGGAAACGGCACCGAAGCTGTTCCTTCTGCAGGCTGCAAAAATCATCGCGGCGAGTGCTCATGTCCATGATCGCGTCGGGTTTCTGGAGATTTTTCGAGACGTGGTCGCAGCGACCGATTTCGAGTTCAGCATGGGGCAGGGGGGAGCGATCACTCTGGTCTCTCAAACAGACCCACATCCTTTTGTATTGCGTGGCACCCTTTTTGATCAAGTTGATGACGCCCCCACGGAAAGCGAACCGCCATCGTCCGCTCAATCTAGCCTTTCGGAAAGCTGGCGTCGGCGCGCGGCGTGGAACACCGCAGAATATTCACGTGGCGCTTGGGCCGAGCCTGAACCCGACTGGGCACGCCGGGTGGAGGCTCCAGCGTTGGCCATTCCCTCTTGCCACCCTGACGCCGCAAAATCGGTCGTCGAACCTCGCCGTTTTGCGCGACTTGCCGACAGGCTCGTGGCCGGATTGCGCCGCCTGCGCAGGAGGTTCTCGGTTTTGGCCGGAAACCATCTGATCGGTTCCGTCATAGGCGACATCGACTTGGCCGCATTCCGCAACATCAAGAACAAACTGGAGACGATAAACTATGACACCAAAGTCGAGCAAATCAAAGAGTCTGGAGCTGTTGATGGAGGAGCTTT
>NZ_JBQKUI010000016.1:0-30036 GCF_054968505.1 Sulfitobacter sp. G5_S2_6_S6 | reverse complement strand
GCAGGTCAATTCCAATCGGGCGCAGGGCGCGTTCAGCGGGATTGTTGTCGATGGCCACACGCCCGTCAGACAGAAACAGGCTGAAAGCATCCTGCGGTAATCTCCCCTTTTGTAATGGACTCAGCCGTAGAATTCTGGCAGCTGTTTTCAGTTTCATCGCGGGTGTAATTCCGCCGATGTTCATATTGAGTGCAGACACAAAACAAAATAAGACTGTCGTGATGATAGCGCTGACAGCCGACAGCTTCGGCGTGCGAGGAATGCTGAACGATGACCTCTTAGCCCCGCCGGTGGCATATCTCACGCCCGCGGTTCGCTGCGCAGGCCCTTGTAGATCGTGTAACACATCACCAGCATCAAGATGCTGAACGGCACGCCGGTAGCCGTGACTCCTGCTTGCAGCGCCGACAGCCCGCCGCCGATCAGCAGGACGATGGCGATCAGCCCTTCGACCACACACCAGAAAATCCGCTGCGGCACCGGCGCGTCGATCTTGCCGCCTGCGGTAATCGTATCCACCACCAGCGAGCCGGAATCCGAGGATGTCACAAAGAACACCAGCGCCAGCACGATCGCGATGGTCGATGCGGTCTTGGTGAACGGCAGCTCGTTCAACATGCCAAAGAGGCTGAGTTCGGGCGAATAGCTGTCGATGACGTTTGCCTTGACCAGCGAAGTCTCGGGGGAGGTCAGGATCTGGTCGATGGCGATGCCGCCAAAGACCCCCATCCAGACAAAGATGATCAACGACGGGATCAGCAAGACGCAGACAATAAACTCCCGCACCGTGCGCCCTTTGGAGACACGCGCGATGAACATGCCGACGAAAGGTGCCCAAGAGACCCACCAGGCCCAGTAAAACGCCGTCCACCCCTCGCGGTAGGCATCATCCGTGCGGCCAAAGGGGTTCGATAGCGGGATCAGCTCTTGCGTATAGGCAATCAGGCCAGTCCAGAAACCGCTGAGGCCGATCAGCGTCGGGCCTGCAAAAAGCACGAAGAGGAAGAACAGGATCGCGACGCCCATATTAACCTCGGACAGCACCTTCACCCCGCCGTCCAACCCGCGCCAGACCGAGATCAGGGCCACAGCCGTGACCAGAATGATGATGATCACCTGAACATTCGTCGAAATCTCGAGCCCGAAGGCAAAGTTGAAGCCCGCATTCGCCTGCTGCGCCCCAAGACCCAGCGAGGTTGCCAAGCCGAACAGCGTCGCAAAGACCGCCAGAATATCGATGATATGGCCGGACCAACCCCAGACCCGTTCGCCCAAAATTGGGTAGAAACAGGACCGGATCGAGAACGGCAGACCCTTGTTATAGGTGAACAGCGCCAAGGCCAGCGCCATGATCGCATAGACCGCCCAACCGTGCAGACCCCAGTGATAGAAGGTCGCGGCCAGCCCCATGGCGCGGGCAGCCTCTACATTCTCGGCAATGATCGACCCGTCCGCGCCAATGGGCGACGGCACTCCAAGCGGGCCCGAGACGTTCATATGATAGACCGGTTCCAGCACGCCAAAGAACAAAAGCCCGATCCCCATACCGGCGGCGAAAAGCATCGCGAACCACGCAGGGTAGGAATATTCCGGCACCGCATCCTCGCCCCCCAAACGCACTTTGGACATGGGCAGAAAAATCAGCACGATGCAGAAGATGACAAAGAAGTTCACGATAATCATGAACATCCAGTCGAGCTTGGTGGTGGCGAAATTACGCACCGCGAGGAAGACCGCGCCCGCTTGATCGGGAAAGATCATCGTCAGCAGCACAAAAACCACCGAGGTGATCCCCGAGATTACGAAAACGGGGTTGTGAATGTCAAAGCCGATGGGGCCAAGGCTGCCGTCGATATTGTCCTGACCTACCTCGAAATCAGTCTCTATCTCGCCGTTTTCTGACGTGGGGTCGGTCATGCTCTCTCCATTCCTATGGCTTATTGTTGGTCTCTAATGCGCGTAAACGTGCGTGTCCCTAGGGTTGAACTAGATCGCCTTACGGGAATGTCCTGCATAATTTGTGGTATGGGTAGAACGCCCACGCCCCTCACAGCCGGAAACGGAGCGCCGAAAATGTGTAACCTCTACGCGAATACCCTCGCCCCGACCCTCATGCGGCAGCTGTTCAAAGTGCGTGCCGAAAATGACCAACTGGGTAATGCAGAGCCGCTGACCGCGATCTTCCCCAAGGGCACGGCCCCCATCGTGGCGCTGGACGGCGATGGCAACCGCGTGCTGCGCAACACGCATTGGGGTTTCGTGCTGCCGCAAACCTCCAAGAAAACCGGCAAGCCGATCCAGCCCAAGGCGGTGAACAATGCGCGGGATGATAAGCTGCGCAGCTCGCCCTTCTGGAAGGCCAGTTTTACCGAACGCCGCTGCCTCATCCCCGCGTCCAGCTTTTGCGAGGCGAAGGGGCGCAATCCGGCGACCTTTGTCTGGTTTGGCGTGAGCGGCAACACCCCGCGCCCGCCCTTCGCCCTCGCCGGGATCTGGCGCAGCTTTGCGGGCGACTACGGAACGGAGTATCGCGAGCTCACCACATCCTCGATGATCACGACCACGCCGAATGAACTGGTGAAGGACACCCACCCCGACCGAATGCCCGCGATCCTGGCACCTGAGGATTACGAGGCTTGGCTGACCGCACCGGCTGAGGACGCCTTCCGCCTTATTAGACCCTATCCCGCGGGAAAAATGGTGATCCACCAGCAGGGCGAAGATCTGAAATCCGATCACGGCGGGATATAGGCCCGCTTACCCCTCTTCGGGGCGCAGCGTGTAGCCCTTGGCCCAGTCTGCAAATGTCTCGTCGAACTGATCCTGCGGCACATGCTCCAACCCCGGCATCTCGCGCAGCAGAATATCGAGGTTGCGCCGATCCTGCGCCGACATCTCCGGATGCTCTCTCAGCTGCGCCAGCTTCTGCGGCAGACGCCGTTCTTCGCGCACGGTACTGAAATAGAGCGCATAGGGAATGGCTTTGATCTGTGCCACCAACGTGGCGAGTTGCGGCAGCAGGATCTGGCTGAACTGCGCTGTACCCGGTGGATGCACATCCGACAGCGCCAGAATGGCCCGCCCGGTGGAGACTGCTTGGGTCGTGGAGTAGACGAAAGAGACGGATAACGTCAGCACCACCATCCCCGACACACCGATCAGCGTCGCCACCACGCCCCATAGCGCCCCGCTGCTCTCATAAGTGCCGCCGCCCAGTGTCGACAGCAAGTGCCCGGCATAGATCGCTTTCTCCAAGATGCTGGCTGACGCGCCCGAGCTTTGCGAAACCACCGACCCCGCCTGCCCCGACAGGATCAAAGTCCAGCTCAAACACATCAAGATGATCCACGCCGCCCCGATGCTGACCACCACAAGCGGGCCGCAAACACGATGCACCCAATTCTGTTTCGGCAAACAACAGATAAGGCAAAACGTCCCCCGTGCCACCCGTGGCGCGAGCGGACCATTGGCCCCCACCCCCAGCGTCGACATGACAACATCTGCCGTCACCACCAGCAATAAACAGATGCCAAGGATCGCTGATATCATCGCCATGCTCCCTCATCTTCAGGCCGGGCGGCCTCATACGAAATGGCAGCCCGATCCGCATCAGGCTGCCACAAGTTGTTTCAGATTGCGCAGGTTAACCGCCTGCTCACCAAAATCACGCCGCCGCGCGGTCAGGCGTGAGCCCGCCCAGCTTTTCGCTCAGCCCCTCATACTGCTGCGTCAGGAACTGCAGCTCCGCATCCCCCGCGGCATAGGGCTCGATCGCGCGGTCATAGGCGTCCAGCACATCCGCCTCGTATTTGCGCACCTGCGCCTCGACCCCGTCAGGCCCCTCGATCCCGGCCGAGGTCCAGTCCAGCGCTGAATAGACCCGATCCGGCGCTTCAAGCGCGCTCGTCTCAACACCAGCGTCCGAAAGATACTTCTCGACCTGAGCAATATTCTCCTTACGCATGACTGTAATCTCGCTCACCAGATCCTTACCCGCGCCATCGTCGAGGCCCTCCAACGCCGTTTCATAAGCCGCCTGCGTCCCGCTCAGCACCCGCCAAAGCTCACTCATCGCGTCATTCTTGGTCTGCATACTCACACCTTTAGCTATGATTAATGGGAAGCTTCACCGGTGTGGAAGTGACCGGTAAAGCGTTGATATCGCGATCATTATTTCCGAAGAATTAACACGTGCTGCGGGGATTGGTTCCGGTGAGTTTTAACGGAACTGGGGGATTTTTGCCTGTGAAGCGAAAGGCGAAGAAACAGTCCCATGTTTCCAAGGACTTTCGCCTGCAACTATCGGCTCCAACAACCATTTCGCAAGGTAACGCACCACCGGCACGGCAACCCCGTCGCCGGTCAGCTGATACGCCTCCAACGCCTTTTCGGGCAGCACATAGCTGTCACGCAACCCCATAAGCCGCGCCGTTTCACGCGGCGACATCACGCGCGATCGGATCGCCTCGGGCAACAATACAAGCAGATGCTGAAGAGAGGACCCACCGCCCGGCGTGCGAAGACACCCCGCCAGATCGTCAAAGCGCACCTCAGCCCGCTGAAACTTTTGCCCCTCCTCAACCCGCGTGCGTTTGTATATCGTGCCGATCACCATACCACCCTGCCCTTTGGCCAAAGCCACCTTTTGCAGATGCGTCTCGTTCATCATCAGCAGCAGCCGGTTGGTCTTCAGCGGCGTATCCCAATTGTCAGCTGGCAATCCCGTGTCAATAATATCGGCAAGCTGCAAAACGCGCGGCGCAGGGGTCGGCATTGCCCACCAGCGCCAGCGTTTTTGCAGCCACTGCGGCAACCGTTGGTACGCCGTAACAATCGCCGGAGGATGCCACCGGCTCTGCGGGCCCGAAGCGACCACGTCATCAGGCGGCATTATCCCTTGCCGGACCGCAATGATGAACAGACGCGGACGCGACTGCGGCAGAAAATCCGCAGCATCCATCACCACGGCCCCCAGATCATAGCCCAGCTCCGCGACCGCCTGGCAAAGAGCTGTGAAGTCCGCCCCGCCGTTTGCGCTGAGCGTGCCCAACACATTCTCCAACACGATCAAGGGCGGCGCCCGCCCCTGATCCTTGAGGTCATGCAGCACCCCGATCAAAGACCAGAAGCTCCCCGACCGTTGCCCAGCAAGCCCCGCACCCGCACCGGCGACCGAGAGATCCTGGCAGGGGAAAGACCCCCAAACCAGATCCGGCACATCGGGAAAGTCGGCAGAGGTCAGCGCCGCAATATCCGCCAAAACAAGCGCGTCCCCACCCCAGTTGCGCCGATAGATACGCGCTTTCTGAGGCGAGACATCATTGGCAAAGAGACACCGCCAATGCGCACCTAACCCCGCCCGTACCATCCCGCCGCCGGCGAAGAATTCATAGAAGGTCATTAATCGCCTCCCTGACCTGCTTGTTCAGGCGACGGTTTTCTTCAAACAGCGTGGTATAGAACGCGCTGCGCAAACCGTGGCTATAGCGCCCGTTTCCTGCGCCCTTAGGTGCGCCACCACGCGCACCATGCATGCGGCAGACCGAGAAACCCTTCACAGCCGGTGCCCGACAAGGTTGCCCGGAACGCTTACTTGTCGCCGAGCAACGCGGAGCGTTATGCGCGCTTTGCATGGGGTTGATGTCATTATTCATTGCGATCCCCCCCGCGGTGGATGTCGCCAACGATGGCCTGCCCACCATCGCTGACGTTCACACGCTCGATCCGTACCGTTTGGTTTGCAGCGGAGCGGTATTTCTTCAAAGTGCGAACAAGCTCGGCAGCCGTTCGCATCGAATTGTTGATGGCCTTCAGCAAGGCCATCTGCGTCGCCAAATCGATGTTACTGTTGAAACGCATTGAAAGCTTGGAAATGGCCAGATGGATCGACCCCAGCTGTTGCACCAACATCGCCTCAACCGCCGATTTGGGCTCTTCCTCCGCCCATAGTGCGGTCATAAACTGGCGAAACTCTTTCGCATCCGGGCCGAGAGCTTGCATGGCTGACATCAACAACCCAGTGCCAGCCGCGTTTGTCTTTGTCCCACAAAGATCACGCAGCATTTCCGGAGCTGGCGCGCCGCCTAAAAAGTTATCACCGTTGTTTGAATCGAAGGTCGGAAACGCGCGTACATTGGGCATCTTTGGATCGCGGTCATGAGGCTTGAGTTTGTTGGTCATGCCATGACCTCCCCGACGAATTTAGATACGATATCCACTGGGATACCCGTCTTCATCACCGCGTCGCGAACAGCCTGTATCGCTTCCGGATATTGAGATGCGGACTTCGGCGAGCGCAATTGCCAATCCTTTAGCCCATGGTCAAAAGCGATCTCGCGAAGTATCCGTCCCATCAAAATATGGTGTTTATCAGCGGTTGCGGAAGCTGAAACAGATCGCATCCGACTATCGGAATTATCAAACCCCCCTTGTTGAAGCTTATCGAGGTTTTTCAACAGATATTTGGCATTGTTGGTAAACTTTTTGCCTGGAAGGCGCCCGCAAAGATAATCAGAGTTTGCTGCTCGCTCTAAAGCAGTCAACCAGCCATCTAGTCCGTCAAAGGTTACTAGACGCTCCAGCAACATGGCGTTGACCGCTGAGCTTTGCGATGGGTAATTCAACCAGCCGTGTAATTTCGCGACAGAATTGTATGCAGCAATTGCCCGTTCAAAATCCTTTTGTGCGATATCCCCTGCTGTCTTGATCCGTCGAACAACATCGCTCTTAGTATTATTATTACTTATTCCTTTACTATACTGTACCCGACTGTCGGGGGTCGAAGCACCCTGCAGCTGTGTATCAAGGCTGTGAACCTCGTTCCACAGACACGCGTCTGAAGGTCTGTGGGGGCACGATTTAGTGTAACGTGTCTCCTGCAGTTCGCTATTCGTTGCCGTATACGCATCAGGTAAGTCATCTAGCTTAGCTATGTCGATTTCATATAAATTTGAAACTCGGCCTGACGACAAAGTCTTGCGACCAACCTTGGAAATCAGGCCTGACTGTTTCAGTTTTCCCATAGCTACATCGACTGTCGATGGGCTGAACCCAGTAGCGCCTGCAATTTTAGAGATTGGCGGCCAAATATTCTTACCGTCGTCGTTCGCAACTTCGGCTAGATACAAGAAAACGTTCTTGATGGTGGATGAATCTAACGTCTTCAATCGCGTCTTGCGCACCAGTTTATAGGACATTTTTTTCCCCCTCTACCATAGTCTCGCCTTGCACTCGAACCCACCAGAGTGTGGCGAAGCTACAGCCGGATTGAAGGAGCCATTGGTTATCACTCGCTAGGTTTCCCGATGGATGGCGCTGGATGTCTAACCGATACATAAAGCCTCTCATTTTAACCTCTCAAAGACTAATTAACTATATGAAATTACTATGTTTTATCGGATACAAAAAGAGATTTTAGAAATTGGACAAATGGCCAATTTCTCCAGAAACCCTAAACTCAACACTGATTGAGTTACTCGTATGCAGGCACCCATTTTCATTGAGTTTCTTGCGGCGAGAACTTCGGTAGTTGTGGGACCGAAGCAACCTAGCTGTTGCTACGGAATCGGACAAATGGCCAATTTTTCAACTATTACGAGTGATTCGAAAATTGTCGAAAATGTCCGTTAGAACCCACCAACCGACAGGAGTATCGCGACTACACAGCCTCAACATTGCCATATGGCAACTTGGTTATGCGAGGCTTCTATTGGGATCCCTGTCGACGCGATGGGGTGGATTACTGTGTCGACGGCAGCGGGTGCGCGTATCTCCATAGACAAGCGCGGACAATACCCGAACAACGGCTTCGATGAGCGCCTCAGGACAGGAAGTGCCATTGAGAACTGGCTAGGCTCCAATAACCGCAGGCTTAGACGTTCCGCGCTCAAGCGACGCCCACTGGACGGCGCATATTCGTGCAGTATGCAAAATCAAAACGGCATGAGCGCTAAACCCTCTATGCCCTACAAAGCCTGCATACCTATTGAATTTGGCCCACTCCAGACAAAGCCCAGCGCAAATGTACTCAGGGAAGTTCGGGGGGAATTTAGAGACCCTGCTATACCAATCCAAGACTGACGCCTGGCAGTTACAAGCGAGTACCATTTGAGTACAAAAGATTCGTTTGCCGACCGCGTCTACTCTTGCAAGTTGTTAAGATCTATAAACGTGCGGCCCACATCGCAGCTATGCAGTTGAGCCGACACTTGGACGGCGTTCGTCGGAATAGTTACAGTATTTCAACGCCCTGGCGCAAATCTGGCCTCCCCCCACCCCACTCCCACATCATCTAGCCTCACCCCCAACCGGCGGTTGTTTCAAGAATCTGTTGCGCTGGCAGATGTTTCGACGTTAAGTAACGGAAACAAATGCGCTACCGAAGAAAAGCGTTACTGAGAGCGAGGGCGATGTGACAGGCACCGTACACATCAATACACGGATCCGCCAGAATGCGGAGACCTTGGCTGCGGCCTTGGAAGGGCACATGCACAAGATCTTTGCGCCCGATGCGCGCAAGGAGCTACGCTTGTTTTCCGCAGGCGAAGCGGCGGAGCTTTTGGGTATCTCGACAAGCTTTCTGCGCAAGCTGCATTTTGACGATAAGGCCCCAGAAGTCCACACTTCGCCCGGTGGCCGTAGACACTATTCTGCCGATGATCTGCTTGAGCTGCGGCGCATCCTTGAAGCCAATGCCAAGACCCGCGGTGCCTACCAGCGCGGGCGACGTGAGGGCGACAAGCTGCAGGTTTTGTCGTTCCTAAATTTTAAGGGTGGCAGCGGCAAGACCACGAGCGCGGTCCATTCTGCGCAGCGTTTGGCCCTGAAAGGCTACCGCGTACTGTGCGTCGATATCGACCCGCAAGCATCTCTAACCACCCTGTTTGGCTATCGTCCAGAGTATGATTTTCTGAATTCTGGCACGATCTACGACGCGATCCGGTATGATGATCCGGTCGCGCTGGAAGACGTTATCCAAAAGACCTATTTCACCGGGATCGACCTCGCCCCCGGTGGGCTGATGCTGCAAGAATTCGAGCATGAGACACCGCAAGCGTTGATCAACCATGCGCAGCCGCCGTTCTTTGCACGGCTGGCAACGGCGCTTCGCGATGTCGAACAGAACTACGATGTGGTGATCTTCGATTGTCCGCCGCAACTCGGGTATCTGACGATGGCCGCGCTATGCGCGTCGACAGGGGTTTTGATCACCGTCGTGCCAAACATGCTCGACGTCGCGTCGATGTCGCAGTTTTTGCAGATGAGCGCGGATCTCCTCGACGTTGTCTCGAATGCTGGCGCGAGCATGGAGTTTGATTTCATGCGCTTCCTGATTAACCGCTATGAACCTAATGACGGGCCGCAACAGCAGGTGCTCGCTTTCTTGCGGCAGCTTTTCGACGACGAGGTCATGGTCGCGCCCATGCTGAAATCCACTGCGATTTCCGACGCAGGACTGACCCACCAGACGATTTACGAGGTTGATCGCGCCCAGTTCCACCGCAACACCTATGACCGTGCGCTCGATTCACTAAATCTGGTTAACGATGAAATTGAATCCATGATTCAGAAAGCATGGGGGCGTTAATGGCACGTAAAGGTATTCTTTCATCCGAGACAAAGGCCCCTGCCCCACCGCAGGAACGGCCGACACCGAAACCATCGACGGCGCCGCGCGGTGCGGTTGGCGCGTTGCAATCCTCGCTAACGCGGCTGCAAGAGAACGCGGTTCAGGATCTTGATGCCAGCCTGATCGATATGGCGGGCGTCGAAGACCGCTTGGGCGTTGATGATGAATCGCAACGTAAACTGGAAGAGAGCCTGCGGACCTACGGCCAACAAGTGCCGGTGCTTGTCCGCCCTCACCCCTCACAATCCGGACGGTTCGAAATTGTTTATGGCCGGCGCCGGCTGAAGGCGCTGAAAGCGATTGGCGTGCCGGTCAAAGCGATGGTCCGCCATCTGGATGATCATGCTTTGGTGATGGCCCAAGGTCAGGAAAACACCGCACGGCAGGATCTGTCGTTTGTGGAAAAGGCGAGCTTTGCAGCACAGCTGGACGCGAGCGGGCATGACCGGCAGACAATCGCGGATGCGCTGACGATCGACCTGCCCATGGTGAGCCGGATGCTCAAGGTCGGGAATGCCTTTGATCTGACATTCCTGCGCAAGATCGGCTCAGCCCCCAGCATTGGGCGGGATCGCTGGCTGACACTGTCGAAGCTTGTACAAGACCCAGATGCCAAATCCCGCGCGCAAGAGGCCACCACCGTCGATACCTTCAGCGACCTGACCTCGGACGAACGCTTCGAGAGCATCTTTAAGGCCGCGAACAACAAACCAACCCCCAAGGCCCCTGCCCCAGCAGCCACCGAAGCGCGCACACTGCGCAACCAGGACGGCAAAGCCTTGGCCGAAGTGCGGCGCACACCGCGTGGGGTAACCCTGAACATATCCGCTCGAACGGCCGGAGGGTTCGACAAATGGCTCGACACCCACGCCGAAGAGCTGATGAGAGAGATTCACGACCGCTGGCGACAGTCCAAGGCGTGAGACATTGAGGAAGTAACAACAGGAGGCACAACCGGACCATAAAAAAAGCCCCCCAGGATAAATCCCGGAAGGCCATTCTCAAACTTTGCACCTTCGAGATAGCCCTAAAGATTTACCTCTGTCAACTCCGCCCCCTCGGGTGGAGCGGGTATTTTATTGTCTTTCGTGAAAATTTGATGGGAAAAGCGTTCCGAACTCTCGTCGGGCGGCCAGTAGACGACCGCGCAGCAAACCCCTGCGGGCCGGATAAATGGCAGCTGCTCGACCAGCTCACACAGGCGGCGGAGACCTACGAGCTGTCGCACCGGACACTTACCGTGTTGCAGGCGTTGCTGACCTTCCTGCCCACGCGCCACATTCCTTCGGGGCCTGCGGGCATTGTCTTTGCCTCGAACCAGCGGCTGTCTGAACGGTTGCATGGGATGCCCGAGAGCACGTTGCGACGTCATCTGGCACGGCTGCTGCGCGCGGGAATTGTCAGCCGTCACGACAGCCCCAACCGCAAGCGCTTTGCCCATAGCCGCGGGGGGGAGATCACCGCAGCGTTCGGTTTCGATCTGTCACCCATGGTGCATCAGGCGGACGCTATCAGTCTTGCTGCTGTAGAGGCACAGGCCCGGCAGGAAGAGCTGCTGACTTTGCGTGACGAGGTTCTGATGCTGCGTACAATGCTCATGCAGGAAACTGGTCACGAAGAGCAACTTGCTGAGGTCGCAAAGTTGCTTCGCCGCAAAGCGGAAAAGACAGAGCTATGTGAGATGGCAGCAGCTCTAAAGAACCTGTTGAAAACGGATCTTGAGCAAGTTTCAAAGACAGAAGAAGTGAGCACCGCTTACGCCCAAAATGAGCGGCACATACAGGATACAGATATAATCCAATTTGACTCTGAAGGGCAGGGGACGTGTACTCCCGAAAGGTCACAACCAGTCGAAAGCAACGAAGCTGAGAAAGACCAAAGCGTGTCTCTCGGTCAGGTTCTCAGTACATGCAAAGAGCATCAGTCCTTCTTCCGAGAACCCCTGCGCAACTGGGCTGACGTTGAGAGCATCTCTGACAAGATCGCGCCTATGCTCGGGATCGACCAACCCGTGATGATCGACGCCAAGCGCATTATGGGCAGGGAGGCTGCTGCAGTCACCATCCTATGTATGCTCGAGAAAGCCAGCGCTATCCGCAGCCCAGGCGCATACCTTCGCCGGCTGACACAAATGGCGAGGGATGGGGCGTTTTCGTTGAAACCGATGGTAATGGCACTCGCAAATCGGGAAATTGTCAGCTGACAATTTTTAATATCTTTGGATTACAGTGCCTTATGACTACACTAAGCTGCAAATTACCAGCTTTAAGCCGATTGGCTGGCGGTGCGCGCATCAACGAATCTGCATCGCAGACATCGGGTGAAATATGAGCGCATTCAGGCAGATGACTATATCATTGCCAGCAGTTTCTTGCGTATTCCCTTTTGACGTGTCTCTTAATATAGGGTGGTAAGAGGAGGAATACCCAACATCTTGCGGCCATAACAAGGCGAGGGCCCAGAGCCTGACCTGCCGTCCGCTGATCCACAAAAATACCTTCGTGAAACGCCGGTAATTTGGTAACCTCTGCACATTACAAACGACCATTTATATTCAAAGAAAATTATCGCCATGCACATGAAAAGTATTCACGACCTTTCGAGGGCGAAAAAGCGGGCCATTTTTCTGGCCGTCGACAGCATACTCGTCCCTCTTGCTCTCTATTGCGCTTTTGCCTTCCGCTACGGGACGGGCACGCCCTGGATGCCAATCGCAGACAGTTGGGTGCTTTTCCCCGTCATCTCGATGTGGGGCGTTGGTATCATCTGGGCACTGCGGCTCCACCGGATCAAGCTTAACGCTTTCGATACACATTCCATGTCAAACATTGGCGTAGCGTCGCTGTTGATTGCCTTCAGTGCGGTGATGCTGAGTTATTGGTTGAAGCTGTCGGCGCCGCGGTCCGTACCGCTTCTTTTGGGGCTGTTCTTTTGCATCTTCGCCGTCGCGGCGCGCGTGGTGGGGCTGAACCTGTTGCGCTGGCTGTCAGAGCGCGGCGGCAACCGCAAACCCGTCGCGATCTATGGGGCAGGAGCCGCGGGTATCCAATTGGCAGCCGCCCTGAGGCAGGCCAGCGAAGCGCGGCCGGTATTCTTTATCGACGACAACCCGAACCTACACGGTCTCATGGTCGCCGGCCTGCCTGTTCATGATCCAGCTAAACTCGGGAAGCTGGTCAAAGCGCGCGATATCGAACAGATTCTGCTTGCCGTGCCATCGATGGCCAAGAAGCGTAGGGACGAGTTGATCTCCAAGCTCAGTGTTCATGAGGTCGAGGTGCAGGTGCTGCCGTCCTATGTGGACCTGATGTCTGGCAAAGGGCTTGCTGATAGCCTGCGCACCGTCGCGCCGGATCAGCTCTTGGGCCGCGACAAGGTCGATCTCGATACGCCCGAAATTGCGAAAACATACGCTGGTCGCGTTGTTATGGTGACCGGAGCAGGGGGCTCGATCGGGTCCGAGCTGTGTCGGCAGCTGCTGAACTGTAACCCGGCGCGGATTATCCTGTTTGAGCAGGGTGAGTTCCAACTGTACTCAATTGATCAGGAGTTGCAGCCTGAGGCGAAGGCCACGGGGATCCCTATTGTCAGCCGTCTTGGCTCAGTCACAAACAAGACGCGCGTAGCCGGCGTGATTGCCGAGGAGGGGGTGGAGATTGTCCTCCACGCCGCCGCTTATAAACACGTGCCGCTGGTCGAGGAAAACGAGCTAGAAGGCGCGCGTAACAATGTTTTGGGCACGCAAGTTGTAGCCGAAGCCGCTGCTGAGGCGAAGCTGGAGCGCTTCATTCTTGTCTCCACCGACAAAGCCGTACGGCCGACAAATATCATGGGTGCCACCAAACGGATGGCCGAGCTGGTGGTCCAAGATGTCCAGACGCGCAACGCTGCAACAAAATTCGCGATGGTTAGGTTCGGTAACGTCCTTGGGTCCTCTGGTTCAGTCCTACCACTGTTTCAAAAGCAAATCGCTCGCGGTGGGCCGGTGACGGTGACCCATAAGGATGTCACGCGCTTCTTTATGACAATTCCCGAAGCTGCACGTTTGGTCCTGCTGGCTGGTGCCTATGCCAAAGGTAGTGACGTATTCGTGCTGGACATGGGAGAACCGCAAAAGATCATCGATATCGCCCGCCGTATGGTCATGCTCTCTGGCCGGAAGGTTAAGGATCCCGAGACGGGGGAGGGAGATATCGAAATCAAGGTGACAGGTCTGCGGCCAGGAGAGAAGCTCTACGAAGAGTTGCTGATTGACGACGACAGCTTGTTGGCGACGCCACATGCGAAGATCCTCCGAGCGCATGAGGGGATGCTGAGCCAAATTGAGGTGGCTGCGATGTTAAGGGAATTGAACGGCTCAATTTCGTCGGCGGACTCGGTACGGTTGCGGAGGTTGATTGCCGCGCGGGTCGAAGGGTATCACGTACAAGAGAGCGATGTTTGCAACATAGAAGCTTGATTTATTGTTTGTTCAATCGATGAGCCGGGCCGGTAAACTTTAGCCATGCTGTCTGGATAGGGTTTCAAGTACCATCCCGTCATTTGTATGTTTGCCGATTTTCAACTCATTAGTTGCTTGCTCGCTTTATTTATTAATTGGTTACAGAGAATTTCCAATACAAAGCTCAATATTTATAAGGTTGATCGCTGACCAATTAATATAGATAAGGTTGGTGTCTATGTCAGAAACCAAGTCTTCGACACTTCAGTCAAGACAAACCAAAATATTTGTTCTTAATAGCCAAAATTTTATTTCCTTAAAAAATATTGCGAGACGCCCATGCAAACGCCCAACCTTGCTCCGATCCCTGAACTCTACGTCTCTTACGACTCGGCGCAGAAGCTGAAGGTGGAAGCTGGCGACCTGGTCAGCCATGACCTGACGCCGCGCCAGATCTGCGATCTAGAGCTGCTGATGAACGGTGGCTTCAACCCTCTTAAGGGTTTCTTGACCGAAGAAGACTATGACGGTGTTGTCGAAAACATGCGTCTGGCAGATGGGTCGCTGTGGCCGATGCCGATCAACCTCGATGTGTCGGAAAAGTTTGCCGAAGGGCTCGAGATCGGGCAGGACATCGCCTTGCGCGATCAGGAAGGCGTGATTTTGGCGGTCATGACCGTCACCGACCGTTGGGTTCCAAACAAGGCCCGCGAGGCAGAGAAAGTCTTTGGCGCGGATGACAGCGCGCATCCGGCGGTGAACTATCTGCACAACACCGCGGGCAACGTCTATCTGGGCGGCCCTGTGACTGGCATCCAGCAGCCCGTCCACTATGATTTCAAGGCGCGTCGCGACACGCCCAACGAGCTGCGTGCCTATTTCCGCAAGATGGGCTGGCGCAAGGTTGTGGCCTTCCAGACCCGCAACCCCCTGCACCGCGCGCACCAGGAACTGACCTTCCGCGCCGCGCGTGAAGCACAGGCGAACCTGTTGATCCACCCCGTTGTCGGCCTGACCAAGCCCGGCGATGTGGACCACTTTACCCGCGTGCGCTGCTATGAGGCCGTGCTGAACAAATACCCCGCCGCCACCACCGCGATGAGCCTGCTGAACCTCGCCATGCGCATGGCCGGCCCCCGCGAGGCCGTCTGGCACGGTCTGATCCGCAAGAACCACGGCTGCACCCATTTCATCGTGGGCCGCGACCATGCGGGCCCCGGCAAGAACTCTGCCGGTGAGGATTTCTATGGCCCCTATGACGCACAGGATCTGTTCCGCGCCCATGAGGAAGAAATGGGCATCGAAATGGTCGACTTCAAACATATGGTTTGGGTGGCCGAGCGCGCGCAATACGAGGCGATTGACGAGATCGAAGACAAGGATGACATCACCATCCTCAACATCTCGGGCACCGAGTTGCGCCGCCGTCTGCAGGAAGGGCTGGAAATCCCCGAATGGTTCTCTTTCCCCGAGGTGGTCGAAGAGCTGCGCCGCACCAAGCCGCCGCGCAACAAGCAGGGCTTTACCGTCTTCTTCACCGGTTTCTCCGGCTCGGGGAAATCGACGATCGCCAATGCTTTGATGGTCAAACTGATGGAGATGGGCGGCCGTCCCGTCGCGCTGCTGGATGGGGATATCGTCCGGAAGAACCTGTCGTCGGAACTGGGCTTTAGCAAAGAGCACCGCGATCTGAACATCCGCCGCATCGGCTATGTCGCCTCCGAGATCACCAAGAACGGCGGCATCGCCATCTGCGCGCCGATCGCGCCTTACGCCACCACCCGCCGTGCCGTGCGCGAAGACGTGGAAAGCTTTGGTGCCTTCGTCGAGGTCCATGTTGCCACCTCCATCGAGGAATGCGAACGCCGCGACCGCAAGGGGCTGTACAAGTTGGCCCGCGAAGGCAAAATCAAGGAATTCACAGGGATTTCAGATCCCTATGACGTTCCCGAAACCCCCGAACTGCGCGTCGAGACAGAAAATGTCGACGTCGACAATTGCGCGCATCAGGTGCTGCTCAAGCTGGAAAGCATGGGACTGATTAAGGGGTAACCCTTTCGCCAGGTCGAACACAGAAAGGCCGGCCTTCATGGGCTGGTCTTTTTCGTGCGTGTTGTTGGATGTCGTGCATAAAAAAGGGCCGCAAAATGGCGATGTATAACGCAGATGTTAATTTCCACTCAAAAGTGACCCGGGGGTGTTGATTGTCACTGACCTGCCACGGAACTCTCATCCAGCTGTGACTTGAGCCCGATTGATGTTTACGCCGATTGGCGCAGGTTGAGCAATCGCCCGACACGCGGAGCTTTCATCTCGCGTAGCGGGGCGGGCGATTGCGGTGGTCAGGGTCCGCGCGTAGTCGGCCGGGGTCTGGTAATTCAAGGCCGAATGTGGGCGTTCGGTGTTGTAGTCGGCGGCCCATGCGGGGATCACGACGCGGGCATGTGCCAGGTTGCGGAACATGGTCTCGTTAAGTAGCTCGTCGCGCATCCGCCCGTTAAAGCTTTCGACGAAGCCGTTCTGCATGGGCTTGCCCGGCGCGATTGTAATCGCCGGACGTAATCTCCCCAAAACCGCCGTTTGAAAAATCCCCAGCCATGAGCGGAAGGGCTAATTCCGAACCTTAAATATTCGGAATTGGCGCTGCCGCGGGACACAGGCCTGATGCTCCCAATGGAGACTCACAAGGGGGGCAGACAGGTGAAGAGACTGAGGGAGATCGTTTTGATCCATGATCTGAAGAAACAGGGTCTCAGCATTTCCGCGATCGCGCGGAAAGTTGGCTGTGACCGCAAGACAGTGCGTAAGCATTTGAAACGCGGCCTCGAAGCGCCGATCTATGGCCCACGGGTGCCGCGAGATCGCATCATCGAACCTTTTGAGCGTTACCTGCAGGAGCGTGTTCAAGCCTTCCCCGATCTGAGCGGCGCGCGCCTGCTGCGCGAGATCCGGGAGTTGGGTTATGATGGCGGCTACACCGCAGTGGCGGACTTCTTGCGTGAGGTGCGCCCGCCCAGGCGAGCGCAGTTCGAGCGCCGGTTCGAAACCCCACCGGGTATGCAGGCCCAGGTCGATTTTGCTGAGTTCACAGTTGAGTTCGCCGACGAGCCCATTGTCGTGCGAAAGGTCTGGCTGTTCTCGATGGTGCTCGGGCATAGCCGCTGGCTCTGGGGCCGGTTCGTTGCCAGCCAAAACCTGCAATCGGTCCTGCGCTGCCATATCGCGGCTTTCTCGGACATGGGCGGCGTGCCTGGGGAAATCCTCTATGACCGGATGAAGACTGCGGTGATCGGCGAAGACGAGGCCGGGGTAGTAACCTACAACGCCTCCCTGGTGACCCTGCTAAATCATTATGGCGCAGTGCCACGCGCCTGCCAGCCATATCGGGCCAAGACCAAGGGCAAGGTCGAGCGCCCGTTCCGCTATATCCGGCAAGACTTCTTCCTGGCCCGCAAGTTCCGCAATATGGACGATCTCAATGCTCAGTTTGACGCTTGGCGGACCGAGGTCGCTAACCCTCGAGTTCACGCCACCACCAGGCGCGTGGTGGACGAGGCCTTTGCGGAGGAACAGCCCAGCCTCAAACCTCTTCCGGCAACACCCTACAGCGCGGTGCTGACGGTCGAAAGGCGGGTGAGCAAGGACGGAATGATCTCGGTCGGCGGTAACTTCTATTCCGTTCCCGATACTACCCGGCGGCGCACGCTCGAGGTCCAGCATCACGCCACCGAATTGCGGATCTACGAGGACGGCCAATTGATCGCTCGTCATCCGGTTCTGGAAGGCAAAGCGCGGCGCCGCGTCTACCCTACGCATCGCAAAGCGCCACCGCCGAGGCCCTCTCTGTCGCGGTCCTCGCATGGGTTGCGGCGACCGCTCGACTTCTACGGTGCGGTAGGCCAGCGCCTGGCAGCTGAGGGGGCGCGGTCATGAGCGAACTTCTGGACCGGATCCGCGGTGCCCTCGTAGGACTGAAGATGCCGCGCGCGCTTGAAGCTCTCGATTGCACGCTGCAACAGTTGGAGAAGGGCGAAGTTACCGCCATCGAGGCTATCGACACGCTGCTGAGCGAAGAATATGCCACGCGGGAAACCCGTCGTATCGACGTGGCGCTGCGCACCGCCAAGCTCATGCCCACCAAGACCCTTGAGGGCTTTGACTTCAGCTTCCAGCCATCACTCGACCGGGAGCGGATCGCCGCGCTGGCCCAGTTGGACTTCATCCGGCGGGCCGAGGTCGTTCACTTCCTTGGGCCGCCAGGCACCGGTAAGTCGCATCTGGCCACGGCCCTCGGCGTCGCCGCTGTGAAGGCCGGCAAGAGCGTCTATCGCGCAACCCTCGCCGATCTGATCGCAGCGTTAAGCCGGGCCGAGCGGGAGGGCCGGTTGGCGGAGAAGATCCGTTTCTATACCCGAGCGTCTCTGCTGATCGTCGACGAGATTGGTTACCTGCCGATCACCACCGGCGGCGCTAATCTGTTCTTCCAACTCGTCAACGCTCGCTACGAAAAGGGTGCCATGATCCTCACATCGAACCGTGGGTTCGCGGAATGGGGCGAGGTCTTCGGCGACCCAGTCGTCGCAACCGCGCTGCTCGACCGGCTCCTGCATCACGCAGTGGTTATCCAGATCGAGGGCGCCAGCTACCGCCTGCGCGGCCATGCCGACCTTATCCCAGAGCATGTCCGGGCAAATGCTCCAATCGCTCCGCCACCGCCGCCAAAGCGCCGCGGACGGCCGCCAAAAGCAAGGAATAGAGCCGCTGATCACTGAGCCGGCTGATCACCGGAACCAAGCAAGTGGGGAATTTTACTTCGGCACTTTTGGGGAAAGTTCAAACGGCGTTGACACGCGATGTAGTGCCATTCGATCCGGTGCTCGGAACACCAGCGCAGGATCGCGTTACTGGTTAGTTCGGTCCCATTATCGCTGACAATCATGCCAGGCTTTCCGCGCCGCTCGATCAAGGCCGTCAGCTCGCGTGCCACACGCCGTCCCGAAATCGAGGTATCCGGGATTGCCGCTAAGCACTCCCGGGTGACATCGTCGACCACGTTGAGCACCCGGAAGCGCTGGCCGCTGGCGAATTGGTCGTGGACGAAATCCAATGACCAACGTGCGTTCGGCCGTGCTTCGACCAAGATTGGCGCCCGTGTCCCGACAGCCTTGCGTCGGGCCTTTCGCTTGCGCACCGCCAGCCCTTCCTCGCGGTAAAGCCGATAGATCCGGTTGATCCCCGAGGGCTCGCCCTCGCGGCGCAGCAGCACGAAGAGCCGCCGATAACCGAACCGTCGACGCTCGTTGGCCAGATCCCGCAACCGACCGCGTAGAACCGTGTCCGGCGCACGCTTAGCCTGGTAGCGGACCATCTTGCGGTCCGCCCCGGCAATCCGGCACGCCCGCCGTTCCGATAGCCCGAGAAGGGCCTTCACATGCGCGACCGCCTCGCGCTTCACGGCAGGCGTCACCACTTTTTTGAAACCAGTTCCTTCATTGCAGCCAGATCGAGCATCTGCTCGGCCAGCAGCTTCTTCAGCTTGGCGTTCTCATCCTCAAGCGTCTTCAGCCGCTTGGCCTCAGACACCGTCATGCCGCCGAATTTGGCCTTCCAGTTATAAAAGGTGCCTTCCGACATGCCGTGCTTGCGGCACAAGTCCGCGCATTTTGCGCCTGCTTCGTGCTCGCCAAGGATGCCGATGATCTGTTCGTCCGTGAATCTCGTTCGCTTCATTGTCCGTCCTCAAGTTGGGCCGGACTCTAATCGACGGTGGAGGAAAAATCCCGTGGCAGGTCACTCTACCCCGATTTGTGCGACAAAGCCCATTACATCCACTACATAGAGATGCTAACAACACTCATTGTCATCTAATATTCAAAAGCTTCATAGAAATGGTGCCATCGTAGTTTACAATGAATATTTTGATCTTTGCACATGATTGTGGCCTCCGTGGTGCTGAGCGTGTTGCAGCGTCTCAAGCAGTGGCGCTCGCTGAACGCGGCTGGATAGTTACTGTAATGGTTCCTTGCGCAGCCGGAGGACTTTCTGAGTTTCTACTCCAGAAGGGCATCAATGTTATACAAGTGCAATATTTTTCTTGGAATGGGCCTGGAACCTTTAAGGGGCGAGCATATCGCATTCTTTCAAACGCTATGGCGATTCCTAAATTGATCAAAGCTGTTCGGTCAGTAAAACCTAACATTATTTATATCCATTCTATTGCCTGTGGGGTGGGTGCCGTAGTCGCAAAATTGACCAAAACACCCCGCATATGGCAACTACACGAAACAGGCCCATGTGGAACTACACCGGACCGCGGTTCATTTGACTTAGGCAAACGCCTGTCGCTGATCCTAATGCGCTGGACAGGTTGCCGGATGTTAGCAGTTTCAGCCACAGTCTCCCAATTGTGGGAAAGGCTCCTGCGCACTACGCCGGTGGGCGTAATGTATCAAGCCGTAGAAGTTGACAAAGCCGTTGACATTCGGGATGCGCCCTTACTACAAAAACTCTCGAATTGGGCTGGCCCAAAGCTAGTTGTTGTGGGCTCACTTTCGGCCTTAAAAGACCAGATTACTGCAGTCCGCGCCATGCCGGATATTTTGAAGAATTCACCGAACGCCGGGCTATTTCTAATCGGCGACGATCATCAAAACTCAGCTCATGAAATTTTTGCAACGGCTGTTAACCTTGGTGTGGATGATCATATAATCTACCTTGGCACACTGGCAAATGCAGCCACAGCAATCGCCCACGCAGATTGTTGCGTTATCACGTCGGTTGATGAAGGCTTTGGCCGTGTGACGGTAGAAGCCATGCTATGTGAGACTACAGTGATAGCAGCCGATGTACCCGTCAACCGCGAAGTAGCCGGAGACGGTAACGCCAACTATTTTGAAGCATCTAATCCAGGGTCTCTGGCCTCTGCAGTGAATAAAGCGCTAAAGCTGAAAGGGTCTGAACAACTCGATAGGCTATCCGATACTGCTACATTTGCACGTCAAAAATTCAGCACGAAGGTAGCGACTGATATTTTAGAAGACGAATTATTTGCATGCTTGAAATCTTACGCGCAAAGTGAACCAGAAAAAGAAATTGATGATGCGGATTGAATGATGAAAAAAATATGCACTATTTTACTTAATTGGAAGGGGGCCGATGATACAATTGATTGCCTCAAGTCATTTCTGACTCAATCGCACCCAGAAGCACTGCATGTTGTGGTTATTGACAATGCGTCTCCCGACGATTCGGTCGAGCGCATATTGTCTTGGGCCAATGAGCATGGGATAGCACTGGAGGAATTAAATTACCTTTCGGAAACCCAGCATTTATCTGCAACAGGACCCACGGCTGGGGCAAATTCCCTTAAAATCACATTGATACGTAGCGACAAAAACATTGGATTTTGCGCAGGCAACAACCTTGGCGCTAAATTTGGATTTGAAAGAGGCGCGGACTATGCATTGATTCTCAACAACGATACCGTAGTTCCGGCCAATTTCAACGCGACGCTGCAAAGTGTATTAGCTGACGATGACGGAATGACACTCTACAGCCCACAAATAGCATATGCTAGCGCACCGGAAACCATATGGTGGTTTGGTGGTCGGTTCTCTAAGTTGCTTTCTCCCACTTACTTATCGCAGGGAGATACAGTTCGTATGGATGCAAGATCAAAGCCTGAGACACAATGGGTATCGGGCTGCGCAACCCTTATATCAAGCAGTGTCTATGACAAACTCGGGCTATATGACCCAACTTTCTTCATTTGGTGCGAAGAATGGGACCTGTCACTCCGAGCAGCAAAAACTGGCGTTCCAATGAGGGTAATTCCATCTGTGCTGGTCTACCACAAGGTAGGCAAGTCACTCGGTATTACATCGCCTCTCACATTTTTCTACGCAATGCGTAATATGATGATATTACGTAAGCGTTACTTAGCTCTGCACCTGAGAATCCCGTTTAACCTCGCATATATACCATACAAGCTGATCCAAGCCGTTATTTTGACATTAAAACAGGGCAATTCGAAGTACCTCGCTGGTTACGTCGATGCATTTAAGTCAATACGAAAGGGTGGTAAATGGAAACGGCAGGGCTGATTTAGCAAGGAAATTGACATAATGATTTCTCATAAGCATCGAAGCGTGTTTGTCCACATCCCGAAATGCGCTGGGCAAAGCATCGAAACTGCATTTTTAGACGATCTAGGGTTAAATTGGGAATCCCGCGGGGCCCTTTTGCTACGCCCAAACGATTGTCCCAGTATCGGTCCGCCGAGGCTGGCTCACCTCATTGCCCGCGATTACGTGAGGTGCCATCACTTATCGAAAAATCTATTCGATGATTACTGTGTGTTTACAGTAGTACGTAATCCTTGGGCTCGCACAGTATCCCTCTATCGTTACTTAGATAATAACGAAAGCTTTTCCGATTTTGTGCTCAAGCGTCTCACCAAGAGTTTGGCGACTGGCGAAACAGATGAAGATTTCTGGTTTTTTCGTCCGCAGACTGACTATACGACAGACACGCATGGGAAAACTATCGTAGATCGTATTATCAAGTTTGAAGAGCTTGAAAATGAATTCAGCAATCTTGCAAAAGAAATAAACCTTATAGCGCCATTGAAACATGTAAACAGGTCTAACCCCGGAATTGTCAGAAAAGAAAAACCTATTAGCAATACTGGGTATAATAAACCTAAGTTCGCCACAATTCGGCGGCGATGCTCTGCTGTTAGACGCCAAATTGGCCTCTTTGATCGGCGCACAACAGCTAAGGACTGGCAAAATTTCTATGATGAGAAGACCCAGTCGCATATTGCAGAGCTATACGCTTCTGACATCGAAACCTTCGGATACAGTTTCAAGCACCAGACCGAAGCATCTGTGATACAAAGTGATCGTCAATAGCAGGTCATAAAAATCCACGGACAGAACAAGCCTCTTTCACCCGTGCTATCGGGGGCCTTCGACTTATAAACCTCACTGACTGTTGATTGCCATTGAGAACTGATTGGGTGGATACCCCCTCCCGACGGCATCGCAATATGCCAAGGTGATGTGGGTCACATCACTGATAGGAGGAAGCATCCACGGAACAAGTTACCATTGTTGGGTTAAATTTGGCAAAGCGGGTTTTCTAGGTTCACGATGCCACGGCTGATGGCGGGATTGCTATTCACCTGACACCCGGTGGAGATCGGATGGTCCCCTCATAGAGGTTGACGCGTTGCGTAAATATTCTAGGGTCAAATCGCGGAAAAAGAGAGCATTAACGGCTGAGCAATCTTTACTTACTATTTCACACAAAGATGCTGGCAGCTATAGAGTGCCTATGAACCAAAGATATTTGGCTTTGAATGTTAGAAGTTAGGTTAAATTATTGGATAAAGTTTTCCTTGGATCTTTTGGGACCCGCATCATCTTACTTGCTGTTGGCTTTTTAACATCTGTAACGTTAGCAAGGCTATTTGGTGCCGCAGCGGTCGGCGAAATGAGTCTAGTCGTGGCCTTACTTGTACTAACGTCTCACATCTCGCTTTTTGGATCGCAGACGACAATTCTGAAGCGGCTGCCAGTACGCGACTACGAATCTCAGAACGAGACACTTGGCCCCGCGTTTTTAACTACTTCTGTATTGGGCATAGCCGTAGGAATAATCTTACTTATTTTGGACAAGCTCGGCATGCTTGGTTCCTATGCGCAACTTGGGAATAGCTTCATTTTTTTACTGCCTGCAATGGTGCTTGCTAACGCCTACCGCGTGCTTGCATTAGAGACCTTGAGAGGGTTACAGAAAATACGTACTTACAATGCCGTTAGCCCGCTTGTCGCGATTTCGATTTTGGTAGCTGTAATATCTGTTTACCTCGCCGGCGGAAAATATATCAACCTTCCAATAATAATCTTCACAACCGAAATTATTTTTTTAGTAATAGTTGGAACGCTATTTCTGCGTATTCCAGGCCGACCGAGAGTTGATTTTCGCTTCGGTAGGGCTGTACTATTCAGATACGTGAGGGTTTCGTTTATTTTCTTCTTATCCGGCTCATCAATCATTATTGGCCAGTTGGATGTTCTAGTAGCTGGCTATTTTCTGCCAGTTGGAGATGTTGGAGTGTATGCAATCAGTGTTAGACTGGCCGCACTTGTAGGACTGGTACTTGCTTCTGCAAATATCTCATTTGCTCCAAACGTCGCCGGTATTTTCCAAAATGAAGGGATCCACGCCACACTAAGTCTAGCTCGAGCCCAAACTCGTATGATTGTGCCTCTTACCGCCGCGATGGGTTTTTTTGTTGCCGCCACGGGGTATTTTTTTCTTGGAGTTTTCGGTTCCCCCTTTTTAGCGGCATACCCAGCACTATTGATACTCATAGCTGGACAGGTTTTGGCCGTATTATTTGGTCCAGTTGGCATCTTTCTCAACATGACCATGGGCCAACGCGATATGCTCATAGTAACATTGGGGGCATTGGGTGCAGGCCTTTTATCAACCTATCTGTTAATTCCGGATTTTGGCCTCACTGGGGCTGCACTCGCTAACTTATTAACCTTGGTTGTAAGGAATCTGTTAGCAACTATATTCATCTATCGGCGCACCGGCACTGCTATATCGGTTTTCCATGCGTGGCGAGGGCAATAATATGACTACTCAACCGTCTTTTTTCATCGTCGGGGCACCAAAGGCTGGCACTACTTCTTTAAATGAATACCTCGCACAATTCCCTGATATATATATTCCCACGGCCAAAGAGATGCACTTCTTTGGTACCGACCTACGCCAAAAAAAGCGGGAATCGTCGGCTCTCACCCTAGACGGTTACTTGTCCCACTTCCTAGAGATGGACAACGCTGAAATCGCTGGCGAAGCCTCTGTATTGTATTTGAAATCGCAAACTGCCGCCAAGGAAATACACTCATTTTGCCCCAATGCGAAAATAATCGTAATGCTGCGTCAGCCAGCGGATCTGCTACACTCGTTGCATGCTCAGCTCGTCTCACAAGGCGACGAGGATGAGGTGGATTTTGCAAAGGCGCTGCGGTTAGAGAGTGACCGTAGATCTGGTCGAAACCTACCCAAGGGGATTTTAGTCCCCGACGATGGGTTGTTTTACCGGGAGGTTGCTCAACTCGGCAGTCAACTAGCTCGGTATATGGATGTCTTTCCCAAAGATAAAATTCATATCATCTTCTTCGAAGACTTCGTTGCCAATCCAACGATAGCTGTCGCCAACGTGCGCAAGTTCTTAGGGTTGGAACCTAGCACAACACCTATAGATACAACAGTGCGCAATCCTGCATCTCGTCCGCGTTCGCGTTTGCTAACCCGCTTCCTTTATCACCCTCCTAGGTGGTCAATTAGACTTGCTAAACAAATTGCACCACGAGCCGCGTTGATAGCTATTCGGGACAAAGTGCGTGAGTTCAATAATGTACCTCAGCGCCCAAAGGAACTATCTTTCGAACTACGCAAAACCTTAACCCAAGAGTTTGAACCCGAAATAGAAAAACTGGAGGCTCTCACCGGAAGAGACTTAACGGAATGGCGCTACGCCGAATGTAAAAAGCCCTTGCAAGTCAGTGTAGTAATCCCCTGCTACAATTGCGCCACTACAATTGAGAACGCGGTACGATCAGTTTTAAATCAGACTGCACCTGTCGCTGAAATTATTTTGGTTAACGACGGGAGTACCGATAATACTGCCGAAGTCCTTCGGCGGCTTTCCAGCGCACATGAGCTAGTTAAGACAATTACTCTTCATCACAACGCAGGTCCATCAACCGCTAGAAACACAGGATGGGATAATTCAAACGGCGAATGGGTAGCGTTTTTGGATTCCGACGATGCATGGCATCCTCGGAAGGTCGAAATTCAGACTAGAGCCATCTTAATGTTTCCCGGCCTGTCAATTATTGGCCACGGCTGCGAAGTTGGGAGCCTAAACCAGGATTGGTCGGACTTGTCAACCGTAGAAGACAGTTTCATAGCTAACAGAACACAGACTGTCGGGAAATTCCGACTAATCGCGTCTAATCCTTGGCCTACTCCATCGGTAATGATACGCCGAACTATCACACAGCGGTTCGATCCTGATATGCGCCGCGCGGAAGACTACCTACTCTGGTCTCGCATTGTTATGGGCGGGGGCACTGGTGTGCGTATTAACCTCAACTTAGTACGTCTTTACAAGGCAAAATTCGGAGATGCTGGATTGAGCGCAAATTTACATGCGTCCGAGGTCGCCGAGTTGGACGCGATACGTAGGTTACAGCGTGCCAAGCTAATAAACCCTGTCCAAGCTTATGGATGGCAGATATATTCCTTTATTAAGTACGTACGAAGGCTTGTCCGCCACCTATGATCTATGTTGCGTCGCATATAATGTTTGCACTGGCCGCTTTGGTCGCTGCATCTCGTCAATCAAAGCACGGTAGGCTAGTTACAATTTCAGTCTTTGGGTTTTGTACCATACTCTCGTTCGCACGTGGTAATATTGGAACCGACACCCTAGCCTATGAAAGCCTCGTAAATGTATATTCACTTGGCAACAGTTGGACGGGAATAGAACCGGGGTTTATTGCTTATGTCCGTATAGCGGAGATGATAAGTGACAATGCAGTTCTACTCACCCGCGGGCTTTCGCTCATTTTTGGTGCGTTGCTGTTGGCATTTTGCTTAAGAGCGAGCAGAGACGAGCTATTCTTCATAGTTGCGTATTTTGCGCCGAACTACTTCTTTCAAATGAGCATGAATGGTCTCAGGATTGGAATTGCTACCGCTGCTTTTTTATGTGCTGTTCAGCTATTTCGCCGAGGTAGTAAGTACCATGCGATGTTTTATACAGCATTAGGTATCGCGTTCCATGTTTCATTAATATTCGCCTTTGTTATTCTGGCATTTACCCAAATAAAGGTCTCCCGCTCAAAGAGTTTATTTATACCTATTTTCGGGCTGCTATTATCAGTTGGCTTAATGATTGCAACTCAGGGCTACTTACTCGATAAATTTGGTGACTACACTACCATTACTTCACCAGGTATATTTTCCGGCTTATCACCGGTAGTCCGAATACTTATAATTGTCTTTTCTGCCATTTACTTACCAATTATAGCCTCGGAAAAGAAGTGGATATTTTTCGTACTACTGGTGGCGACAGCGCTTTCATATGCGACATCGACAATAAGTTACGCCGGATTGCGCTTCCTAGAAATTATTGCTTCGGTAGCCCCATTTATGATTTTGTTAAAAGTTGACCGGTCAAGTAAAATAAACCGGCGATTTTGGATGGGATTGGCGCTTGCTGGGTTTCTAGGTGGTACCAACATCCTACGAGGTATCTTCGGATCAGTAAATCTAGGGGGAGCGCCTTTTGTTCCCTATCATTTACTGAATGATTCCATTATTAGTCGCGGCTGATAGCCCAATTGAGTGATCATTATGCAAAGAAGAAACTCCAATAACGACCCCAATCTAGTCCGGCCGAGGGTTGTAGTGATTATGCACTCTGTACTAAATCTAAAGTTCTTTTGGATTCCAATCTTACAGTCTATGAAGAATGATTTCGACGTTATTCTTTACATTCGAAATGATATGCCGGAAATTTTTGCAGAATTAGACTTGCCTTGCCGAGTGGTTTTCATACCTATCGAAAGAAAAATTTCACCTTGGAGAGATCTTCAAGCTCTAGTCGCAATCTGGTTTCAGCTACGGCGTGATAAGCCTGATTTATTGCAGACTATCACGCCGAAAGCTGGGCTACTTGGGATGCTTGCAGGTCGTATGGCCGGCGTGCCAGTCCGTATCCACACTTTCCAAGGGCAAGTCTGGGCCACGACAACCGGGATAAAAAGAAAAATATTCCGATTTATCGATGCAGTTACTGCTCGTCTATCTACTGCTGTGCTTGCCGTCAGCCAGACTGAGTTAGAATTTTTACGGAATGAAGGCGTGATCAGAACCAACGTAGGCAGAGTGATCGGCTCTGGATCGATATCGGGCGTAGACCTTGTGCAGTTCGATCCCAAGGTGCCGGAAAACCAAGAGCTTAGGCGTGAGATCGGATTATTGGAGAATGCATTTGTCTTCGTTTACTTAGGACGTTTGCACCGTGATAAAGGTCTACTGGTGCTCGGAGAAGCTTACCGCCAGACGCGCGCTCGTTCGGCATCCGCCACACAGTTGCTGGTGGTAGGACCGGATGAAGACAACATAGGGCCTATACTCCAAGCTGAGCTCGGGGATGCTGTTATAATTCGGCCCTATACTAACTTCCCTGAAGAATACCTGCGCCTAGCCGATGTTGCCGTGCTCCCCAGCTTCCGAGAAGGGTTCGGCTCCTCTTTAATCGAAGCAGCAGCTATGGGGCTGCCTGCGATTGCATCGCGGATCTATGGTATTGACTGCGCGGTTGCTGATGGCGAGACAGGAATATTATTTGAAGCAGGTAGCAGCGAACAATTGGCTGATGCGATGCTTAAACTAGTGAATGATCCGTCAGAGTATCGCCGTCTATCATCTAACGCCATCGCGAGAGCGCAAAGCCAATTTGATCAAAAATTGGTCATTCATAACTTGCTGAATTATTATCGATCGTTTGTGCGTGGAATAGGACATTTGAAATGACAGCATCTAAACGTCTAAGTGACATACTGTTCGCTATTGGTCTCTCCGTCATTTTATCGCCGGTTATTATAGTAACCGCAGTGGCCATCGCTGTTCTCGATGGCCGACCAGTGCTCTACATTTCTGATCGTGCTCACTCCCCAAATCGAAATTTCCGATTGATGAAGTTTCGCACTATGTACCCAGATACTTCAGATTCAGGTGCCTCGGGCGGACACAAGAACTCAAGAGTTACACGTAGTGGATCATTTTTACGTAAGACCCGCCTCGATGAAGTCCCACAGCTATGGAATATTCTCAAGGGAGATATGACTTTTGTCGGCCCGCGACCGCCATTGCCGCTATACGTTGAAAGATTTCCGGAAATATATCGAGAAGTCCTTAAATCCCGCCCAGGCGTGACGGGGCTGGCTTCAATTTACTTTCACGCGCACGAGGAATTCTTGTTGGCCAATTGCCAGACGGCAGTACAAAACGAGCGTATATATCAGCGACGTTGCATCCCGCGCAAAGCAAATCTAGATCTACTTTATGCAAGAAACCAGACCTTTTGTTTCGATGTCTGGCTTATGCTAGCAACTGTGTTCAAACGATTAAGATAAATTGAATTACTAGTTTAGTGTTGATCCCCCGTCTCTAGGGCTGATGGATTCAGACGGTCACTGGAACAAACACCCTAGCCTTTTGATGTCCACGTAGAAGTGACCCGCGGGGGGGGCGCGGACAAAGACTGATCTGAGCCCCAAGTTCCCTCTATTTTTGCGCGGAGTGCTTGGGGTTAAATCTTTGGCGTTACGCCGCCATCTTGTCCATTGCCTTTCTTGGCAAAAAATCCATCTGTGTCAGGTTCCCTAATGCTGAATGTGGTCTGCGCCAGTTGTAATCCTCCTGCCATTCTTCAAGCGTTTTGCGGGCACCGCGCAATGTGCCAAACAGCGTTTCGTTAAGGCATTCGTCTCGCAGTTTGCCGTTGAAACTGAGCTACTCCCCATTTGCTGGACAGGATCTGGCGTAATTTAAGCTACTCTTTGCACCTGCTGATCGGTTTGGGTTGTTTCATTTCGCTGCCAATAGATCACAGCGGGTGGTTGACCGCCAAGGGCGGAATGTGGGCGCTTGCGATTATAGAACTTGATCCACTTGCCGACACCTGCTTTCGCTTCCGACCCGGTCTCCCAGGCATGCAGGTAGACACACTCGTATTTCAGAGATCGCCAGAGCCGTTCTACGAAGATGTTGTCGAGGAACCGTCCCTTGCCATCCATTGAGATACGCACGCCGGATCGGCGCAACCGGTCCGTCCAGGCGAATGACGTGAACTGACTGCCCTGGTCGGTGT
>NZ_JBQKUI010000015.1:0-53666 GCF_054968505.1 Sulfitobacter sp. G5_S2_6_S6 | reverse complement strand
ACTTTTATTATAACCTGCTGATATCCCTCTGTTTCTTTGAGAAACTGCGCGGGCGTAGGACATGGTGCGTCCGTACCAACCTTGCTCGCCTTATGAAGGAGCAACCTGTTGACCGATACCGTTAAGAACGTCAGCATCACGCTGGATTACGAGGTGCAAAACCTCGACACTCTGTTCGAAGCCGCCAAGAATGCCTTGGAGGAACTCAGAGCCAAGACGATTGCTGAGCACGGCGAGAGCGAAGACAGGCGATACGCCCAACCATTGGACCAACTGATCCAGACCGAGCTTTACGATACAGCTACACGGGTGTTGCAGCCCAGCCTGTGCGTTGAGGTTATCTTGGACAAATTAATATACGACGTGCCTGGCACTCAGCTAGCAGGGACCACATCCGGTCCAATCGCATAAGCGCCAACAAACAGGCACACGAGGGGCGGCTAAGTCATAACGACCCACACTGCCCCTCACACCAATTTCCGCATCCATTTCGCGAGAACCTCAAGGGGGTAACCCCTTCCGTAGGCATGCCCAACGCCATCAGTTTGCCACCCCCCGAGCTGATCTACGATGTCTGAAGGACACTCAACGGCGCGGAGACGGTCTCTTAGTGAGTGGCGGAAACTATGCATGGTACACCCAGTCGGGACCATCGGCTTCAACCACTTATTTAATGCGGCGCTGGCTGAGTTAGCATTCGTTAGCTGGCCTCTGTTGTACCTTGGGAAGGCGTGAACTTGGCCCGCTGCGTGAAAGTGGATACGCTGAGCCGCCCATAGCGCCTTACCGACAAGGGGAATTTCCCGGGAGCTACCAGCCGTTTTGAGGCGTCTCCAGGGGTGCTCTCGGATGATGACTTTCTTACAGTCACCTTCCACTACCAGATCGGTCAAAGCTAGCCCTGTCGCTTCAGCTAAGCGCATACCTGTGTCGGAAACCAACGCCACAAGCCAACGTAGATCGTCATCCAGTGAAACGCACTCCGCCTGCACAGTGTCGATTACTTCTCCCACTAGCGGCTCACGCTCTTGCACCCCAGCCTGACGGTCGAAGTATACCCCGCTGAAAGGGTTGTTGAACGACACCCCTGCCTCGCTTGCTGCGAAGTTAGTGACGGAACGGACGGTGCCGAAGATGCGGGTGATACTGCTCCCCGACAGCCCGCGCTTGATCAGCGCATCCCGGAAGGCATTGGCGTCCTTCTTCGTATAGCCTCGAAGGTCTTTATCTCCCGCGACGTCGATCACGTACCCACAGGAACGCTCCGCAGCCCTGTGAAAGGTCACAGGACGCCCATGACCCTTTTGTTTAAGATAGATAGACACGGCCTCAGAGAGAAGCACAGCGTCGCCTATCGCCACCTCTGGCGCTGCCTGGGCGGAACTCGAGGTCATCCGCAAGCGGTGCTTGCCGGGCAGCTCCGCATCCTTGCAACGGAGGTAGTACCAGTATTCGTCGAGTTGATCAGCCGCCCGCCTAGCCCGAGCTGTAGCGACCTGCGCAGACCTCGTTCTCAAAGAATATGAAATTTTTCGTGTGTCGTAATGCCTCAAGAGGTCCGTTGGGACACGTCTCTCGAAATAGAAGATGCCGTTCTTTGTGAACGAGAAAGGCACCAAATTGTCATACACCATGTCCTACGCCCGCGCAGTTTCTCAAAGAAACAGAGGGATATCAGCAGGTTATGATAAAAGTTGGTGCCCAGGGGCGGAATCGAACCACCGACACGAGGATTTTCAATCCACTGCTCTACCCCTGAGCTACCCGGGCACCGGAGACCACCGTAGTGGTCGGGTGTGCGGTTTCTAGGAGTTTGCGGCGGGGGTGTCCAGAGGGTTTTGCTATGTTTGGCAAAGGTTTTTTCGGAAAATTCTAATGCGGCTTGTCGGGCGCGTTCAAAGCGGCCTCGGTGGCTTCGATTGCGGCCTCGATATCCTCGGGGTCGCGGCTGGGGGTCGCGTAGCTGCCGTTCAGCCACTTGGCCAGATCCACGTCAGCGCAGCGCCCCGAACAGAAGGGGCGATACTTTGGAGAGGTTTCACGGTCGCAGATCGGGCAGGTCACTTCAGCACCTCGGCCAAAGGCATACGGGCGCGTTTGCGTTGCAGTTCGTAGTGGCCCAGCGGGGTCCAGCCGACCAGTGTCGTTTCCACGTCGTCGGCGCGGAAGGCCTGGCGCAACGCGGTCTCGAACGGGCGGCGATCTTTTTTGGGCATGGGCGCAAGGTCAAGCGTGATCTGCCCGCCCAACCCGCGCAGGCGCAGGGCACGGGGCAAGGCGCGGGCACAGGCCATATTCGCTTTGATCCCCGCAGCAAGGGACACGTCCGCACCGGTGTTCACATCAACGGCCACCAACGCACGGGTAGGTTCCACAAACATAAAGGCACCGCCGTCAAGCGCGACGCGCGGCTGCGAGAGGCTGTCGACAGTGTCCAACACGCCATGGGTTTCAAAACCACCGGGGTCGGTCACGACGTTGGCGGGCTCGACCCAGTCGCGCCAAGCCAGAATATGCGGACCATCACCTTCGGACAGAACCTCCATGTCGGTGGATGGGTCGTCCAATACCTTGTCCGCCAGCGCCAGCATCGCGTCGATATCATCGGCGATGTCATCGGCATCCGCGCCAGCGCAAGAGGACCGGAGAATCAGGCCATGTGCGGCCCCGTCGGACGCTTCGTGCGCGATTTCGAGCAGCCGGTCGCGTTCTTCCTCGTCGCGGATACTGCGCGAGATATTGGTGCCGGGTGCGCCCGGCGTCACGATGGCATAGCGGCTTTTGAACAGCAGCTTCTGGGTGACGGGAACGGCCTTGCCGGGTTCAGCATAGCCGGACACCTGCACAAGAATGGGTTGCCCCGGTGCGAGCCCCTTGATCTGGCGCAGAAACGCAGAGCCGTCGGGCGTTTTCAAAAACATCCCCCCCTGCCCCTTGACCGGACGATCCGCGATGGCGCGGTAGATCGTGCCGGGGCGCGGGCCGTCGCTGTCGATCAGAAGGTCATCCAGCTTGCCGTCCACGATAAGCGCGGCGGCTTCGATGTCGCCAAAATGGTCCAGAACGATCGTACGGCCCTTCATGAGGTCTCTCCTGCGAAAACATATCCTGCAGCACGCAGCAGGTTTGCGGTTTCGGCCAGTGGCAGGCCGACAATGCCGGTGAATGATCCGCTGATCCACGGGATAAGGGCGCCGGCCGGCCCCTGAATACCATAGCCGCCGGCTTTGCCCTGCCAGTCACCGGTTGCCAGATAGGCCGTGATCTCGGCGTCTGACAGTCGTTTCATGCGGACGGTGCTGACCACATCGCGCTGCCACAGCTTGTCGCCGCGCTTGACCGCGACGGCCGTGATAACCTTGTGGCGACGCCCCGACATGAGGCGCAGGAAACGGATCGTCTCTGCTTCATCCGCAGGCTTGCCCAGGATTCGCCGCCCCACTGCGACGGTGGTATCGGCACACAGCACGATATCATCGGACCCCGCCTGCACCGCGGCGGCTTTTTCACGGGCCATACGCGCACAATAGGGGCGCGGCAGTTCGGCGGTATGGGGGGTTTCGTCGATATCGGGCGCGCGAATATCGTCAGGCACAACGCCGATTTGCGCCAGCAATTCCTTGCGGCGCGGACTTCCTGATCCGAGGATAAAACTCATATGCGATCCTAGATCGCTGCCCGAAAACCACTAGGTGATTCTCGGAAAAGCGTATTATTTAAAGCGGTAATTGATCCGGCCTTTGCTCAGATCATAGGGGGTCATTTCCACCTGTACCTTATCGCCAGCCAGAACACGGATGCGGTTCTTGCGCATCTTTCCTGCCGTATGTGCGATGATCTCATGGCCGTTTTCAAGCTCGACCCGGAACGTCGCGTTCGGCAGAAGTTCTTTCACGATACCGGGGAATTCGAGCGTGTCTTCCTTGGCCATGGTCTCTCCTTGAACACTTTGCCCTGCAATTTCAGGACGCAGGCTTAAATGGGCGCAATTTTCCCTTTTTTCAAGGGGTATTCACATCAAAGGCACGTTTATGGCCGTTGCGTCACGCCCGAACTGATCCTCCCAGTGGTTTCGGTTCAAAACCACCCCGTCTGCACGCACGCGGCTGATCTGGGCGATGTCGACCTCAGCGAAGGTCCAGCCGGGCACGTTGATCTCTGCGGCGGCAAGGACTCCGGTGGATGGAAAGCCCACATCCGGCGGGCAAAAGATGCCGCCCGCCCCGTAAGATGTGCCAAGCGCCTCTGACCAATCCGCAGGGCCGATGCAGGATGACATGGCCGTAACGCATTGATTTTCCAGCGCCCGCGCCATGGATCCGATACGGACACGCCAGTAGCCCGCCAGCGCCTCGGTCACGCTCGGCACGGCGATGATGTCACAATCGGCAAGTGCACGGCCCAGCAGGGGAAACTCGCTATCATAGCAGATGAGGATGCTGATCTTGCCCAATGTGGTCTCGAAGATGCGCAGACGCTCCCCGCCGACCACGCCCCAGACCTCGCGTTCGAATCGGGTCATGATCTGCTTGTCCTGCACCCCGACTTGACCTGAAGGGGTGATCAGACGTGCGCGGTTCACCGGACGGGCAGCGGCAGGCGTCACCGCGGGCCCCGATGCCGCAACGATATGCACGCCATATTCCGCCGCCAGTTTTAGATGCGCCGCATCCGCATCCGCCAACCGGTCAGAGACTGCAAAGAGCGACGCCTCAAGATTGCCCGCCACGTCAAGGCCGGCGAGCGTCGCCAACTCCATCGCGCCATATTCTGGAAAAACCAACAGCTCTGCCCCGCTCGCGGCCGCCGTTGCGACCCAGCCTGCAAGCTTGTCTTCATATTGCGCCCAGCTGGTCAGGACATCCAGCGGGTATGCGGCGGTTGCGATTTTCATGAGGCCTCCGGTGCGTGATTTCCCTTATGGTGCGCCGCGCGCGGCCAAGCTTCAAGTACCGCCACCCCACCCCAGGGCTCATTTCACTTTTGTGAAACTATGGGCGCATGATCCGCGACAAGCTTGCCAATTTATCGGGCATGCTTCACAAAATTGGAAAGAACCAAGGGGTCTAGCACCATGATCAAAAAGGGTATCACCCTGCGCGGTATAGAGGTGTTCGAGGCTTTGGCCAGCCGTGGATCGGTCGCACAGGCTGCCGCGCTGACAGGGTTAAGCCAACCCGCCGTGAGCCAGCAGATCAGCAACCTAGAGGCCGCCATGGGCACCGCCCTGATCGACCATAGCACACGCCCCATGCGTCTGACCGCGGCGGGCGAAAGCTTTCTGCGGCACAGTGGCGCGGCGCTGACCCATATCCGGCTCGCGCAATCCGAGCTGACGGTCATGGATCTTGCCAATCTCAGCGACCTGAGCCTTGGCGTGATCGACGACTTTGACAACGATGTCACCCCGCGTCTGGCGACCCTACTGGCCGACAGTATGGCGGGCTGTCGCTTTCGCATGGTGACCGACGGCAGCAAGGGGCTGATCCAGTCGGTGCAGGACAAATCGCTTCATATCGCCATTGCGGCCACCAGTGGGGATGCCAAAAGCGGGCTGATCGAGATTCCGCTGGCCCGCGATCCCTTTGTTATCGTCACCCCGGCAAGCTTTGACGGCGACAGCGCCGCGCTGATGACGGGGCGTTCCGCCCTGCCCTTCGTTAAGTACGCGGCGGACCAGTTGATCGCCGACCAGATCACCAACCACCTGACGCGCAGCAATATCACCCTGCCTTCGCAATTCGAGATCGGCAGCCATCTCGCCCTGATGGCGATGGTGGCACGGGGCATCGGCTGGGCCATCACGACGCCCTTCGGCTATTGCCGCGCAGAGCGGTTTCACCGGCAGCTAGCGGTACACCCGCTCCCCACGCCCGGATTAACGCGACAGATCTCGCTGTTTGCGGGGTCAGACTGGACGGGGCCGGTGCCGCAGAATATTGCCGACACGATGCGGCAACTGCTTCGGTCCCACATGATCGCCCCGACGGTGGCGCAGTTGCCGTGGCTTTCTTCCAGCTTCGAGGCGTTAGAGGGCTGACCGCTTGCGCAAAAGCTGCGCGGCTGGTTCACTTGGCGCGTAAAACAAAGGGGCTGACATGAGCAAAATCGTCATTCTGACCGGCGCGGGCATTTCTGCGGAAAGCGGCATTGATACCTTCCGCGCCGAAGACGGGCTTTGGGCGCAGCACCGGGTCGAGGACGTCGCCACTCCCGAAGGCTTTGCCCGCGACCCGCAACTGGTCGTCGATTTCTATAACGGTCGCCGCAAACAGGCGGCAGAGGTATCACCGAACGCGGCGCATCAAGCGCTGGCCAGACTGCAGGCGAATTTTGCCGGACAGGTAGTGATTGTGACGCAGAATGTCGATGATCTGCACGAACAGGGCGGCGCGCGGGTGATCCATATGCACGGCGCGCTGAATTCAGCGCTCTGCGCTGCCTGCGACCACCGTTGGCCCGCACCTATGGTCATGGCCGTCGGTGATGCCTGCCCCGCCTGCAATGCCCCAGCCGCGCGGCCCGACATCGTTTGGTTCGGCGAAATGCCCTATGACATGGACGAGATTTTTGACCATCTGGCCGAGGCCGATATCTTTGCAGCCATCGGTACCTCTGGCAACGTCTACCCCGCCGCCGGTTTCGTGGCAGAGGCGCGGCGCAACGGGGCCCATACGGTAGAACTGAACCTCGAACGTTCGGCCGTGGGGAACCAGTTCGCCGAACACCGCACCGGTCCGGCGACACGTGTGGTCACAGATTGGGTGGAGCAACTCTTGCGCACCCCACCCCAGCAGCGGCCCGCGTTTTAACACAGATCGGGCCGCTAGCATTCATGGGGGCGAAAGGGCTCAGTCTTTTGGCATCTCGTGACCGGTGTGATCCATATCACCGTGGTCATGCTTCATCTTGCCGTGGTTCGGCTTGCGGTCCTGATCGACCATTACCTCGATCTCGACCGCACCGGCCTTTTCGAACTCAAGTGTGACGGGCACCATCGCGCCCTGCTCCAGCGGGCCTTTCAGGCCCATGAACATCAGGTGATCGCCGCCGCGTTTGAAGGCGTGCATGTCATCCGCCGCAATGGCCACGCCGCCTTCGATCTCGCCCATCCGCATGACGCCATTGTCGTCAGAGGTGTGGGAATGCAATTCGACCTTGTCGGCCACGTCGGAGGACGCCCCGATCAAACGGTCATCCACGCCAGAGTGGTTCATCACCACCATAAACGCCGCACCGGAGGTGGATTTCGCAGTCGAGCTGCGGATGTAGGCGTCATCCACCATGATGCCTTCGGCAGCGAGAGGGGCGGAAAAGAGAAACAATGCGCAGACAGCGCGGGTCAGCAAAGCAGGTGTCATTGATATATCCTGTCGTCATATTCAAAATGTCTGTGAAGGGTGTGGCTCAGACAGCGACAGGCGGGGCCCTTGGGTCGTGGCGCGTTTTACGTCGCGGCACATCGGCTGTCAGGACATGCACCGCCGGCGCGACAAAGGTCACGATCCGCATCGGTGCGGCCGCCAGAACCACCGCGCCTGCCATTGCAACGTTAAGCGCCGAATCGGGGCAGATATGCGGGGCCGAGGTCGGCTTGCCCTGCGCATCCACATAAATCGCCACAGGGCCCGCACCGGTGCACAGCACCATCTGCCCCGTCGCCGCAGAGGCCCCACGCGCGACCGCCATGCTTTGACCCGTGAGGGCCAGCATCAACGCCAGAACCAAAGCTGAAAGGGAACGCAGGGTCATGGACCGCACCCTAGACGAAGCGCTTGAAAAAGCACCAGTCCAAAACGACGCAGCCCCGGCCAAGGGCCAGGGCTACAACATCGTAACGATTGGAAAGTCTTACGACAGCGCTTCGGCTGTGGCGCTGGACTTTGCAATTGCTTTCTTAACTTTCAACGCGTTGACGGACAGTTCAGTGTCCTTTGCCTTCGCCATGAACTTGTCCAAGCCACCGCGGTGGTCAACAGTGCGCAAAGCAGCTGCCGAGATGCGGAACTTGAAACCGCGGCCCAGTGCTTCGGACTGCAGGGTGACATCGTTCAGGTTTGGCAAGAACCGACGACGTGTACGGTTCTTGGCGTGGCTTACGTTGTTGCCCGTCATCGGGCCTTTTCCGGTCAATTCGCAAACGCGCGACATGGGTCTATCCTTTTGCTGCGGGGCATTTCCGGCGATCCGGTGCAATACCCATATGGGCCGCGCTACGGCAAACCCTGAAATTGGTTTGCTGGCTTTAGGCGGAATCGCGAGCGGGGTCAACCCAAGCCTGCGCGGCAACACACGCTTTTCCTTTTGCATCCGTCGAAAAGATTTGTCATCTGTCGCATATGAATATTCATTCCCGCGCCCTTCTTGTCCATCTGTTCACTGCGACGGGTGCGATTTTCGCCATGCTGGCCATGCTTGCTGCCGCCGACGAACGCTGGGATATGATGTTTTTCTGGCTGGTTGTCGCCTTCTTTGTCGACGGGATCGACGGGCCGCTGGCGCGTAAATACGACGTAAAGACCAATGCGCCCGAATTCGACGGCGTGCTGCTTGATCTGATCATCGATTATCTCACCTATGTGTTTATTCCGGCCTTCGCGCTATTCCATTCCGGCCTCATGGACGGGTGGAGCGGTTGGGTCATGATCATCATCGTCACCTTCGCCAGCGCCATGTATTTCTGCGACACACGCATGAAGACCAAGGACAACTCGTTCTGGGGCTTCCCCGGATGCTGGAACATGCTGGTGCTGGTGCTCTTTGCCCTGTCGCCGCCATGGTGGGTGTCGCTGGTGCTTGTCACGGTCTTGGCCATTACCATGTTCGCCCCGCTGAAATTCGTGCACCCCGTCCGGACAGAGCGTTGGCGCATGGTCACCCTGCCCATGGCATTGGGCTGGACGTTCTTTGCCGGCTGGGCCGCGTGGGTCGATTTTCACCCGCAAAGCTGGGCCCATTGGGGCCTGATCATCACCAGCGTCTATCTGATGTTTGCCGGTGTCGCGCAGCAGTATCTTTACGACCGCGAGGCCTGATAGAGGCGCGCAGGGCCAAAGCAGCGGCACGAAACCTCTAAACTAGATCAGCAACCCTGCCGCCCCTTCGTGGCGTAGCAGGGCGACCTTGGTCTCTACCCCGCCAGCACCCGAGTATCCGGTCAACCCCTTGGCCCCCATCACACGGTGGCACGGCACGATGACAGGTACAGGGTTCTGCCCGCAGGCCTGCCCCACCACTTGCGCCGGGATCGCCAGTTTGGTCGCGATGTCACCGTAGGTCACAGTATCGCCAAAGGGGATCGCCGACATCTCGGCGCAGACCGCTTGCAACGTGGCACTTCCGCCAATGCGCAGTGGCAAAGTGAACTGTGTCAGCCGCCCCGCATCATAGGCACGCAGCTGCGCCTCGGCCTCATCCAGCAGCGCGCTTTTGTCTTGGTGTAGGGTATCCTGCCCCCAATGCAGGTGGGTAATCGCGCCCGCATCCTCGGTCACGACCAAGGTGCCAAAGCGCGTGGGAATGCTGCGCCGCTTCACCCGAGTTTCCGGATCAAGCGGCGCGGCGTCATCTTAGGACACAGCCTCGTCACACCGGGCACAAACGCCCGCGTGATCATGGGTGCCGACATCCGGCAGTACTTTCCAGCAGCGTGCGCATTTCTCGCCCGAAGCTTTCTCGAACACCACGGCAACGCCGTCGGTCTCTGGCATACGGAACGCCTCTGCCGGGGCGTCATCGCCGGTGATGGCGATCTGCGAGGTGATGCAAACGTCTTCGAACGCAACGCTTTCAAGCGCCGCCCGCTGAGCGTCATCGGCAACAAACACCATAGGTGCGGCCTCAAGAGAGGCCCCGATGACCTTCTCGACCCGCTGCACTTCCAAAGCCGAGGTCACAACCCGCCGCGCGGCACGCACCTTGGCCCATTTCGCCGCCAGATCAGCATCCAGCCACGCCTTGGGCGTTTCAGGGATATCCGTCAGGTGAACCGAGCTTTCGTCGCCGGGGAACCGTTCAAGCCAGACTTCCTCCATGGTGAACACCAGCACAGGGGCCAGCCATGTCGTCAGACGGTGGAACAGGATATCCAGCACCGTGCGCGCAGCACGGCGGCGCAGCGTGTCGCCGTCGCAATACAGCGCATCCTTACGCACGTCGAAATAGAACGCGGACAGATCAACTGTGGCAAAGGTGAACACCGCCTGGAACACGCCTTGGAAGTCGTAGCGCGCATAGCCTTCGCGCACGATCTGATCCAACTCTGCCACACGGTGCAGCACCCAGCGTTCAAGCTCTGGCATCTCCGCGGGTTCGGTCCGGTCGGCATCGGTAAAGTCCGACAGCGCGCCCAGCATATAGCGCATGGTGTTGCGCAGACGGCGGTAGCTGTCGGCGGTGCCTTTCAGGATTTCCGGCCCGATCCGCTGATCCGCAGTATAATCGGTCTGCGCCACCCACAGACGCAGGATATCCGCGCCGTATTGCTGCACGACCTTTTCGGGAACGATGGTGTTGCCGATGGATTTGGACATCTTCATGCCCTTCTCATCCAGCGTGAACCCATGCGTCACGACGTTACGGTAAGGCGCGCGGCCCGTGGTGCCCACGGATTGCAGCAGCGACGAATGGAACCAACCGCGGTGCTGGTCCGTGCCTTCCATATAGACATCCGCGATACCGTCTTCCGAGCCATCCTCGCGGTCGCGCAGAACGAAGGCGTGGGTCGAGCCAGAATCGAACCACACGTCCAGAATGTCGAATACTTGGGTATAGTCGTCGGGGTTCACGATGCCGCCAAGGAACCGCTCTTTCGCGCCATCTTCGTACCAGACATCCGCACCGTCAGCCTCGAACGCCTCGACGATGCGCTGGTTGACCTCTGGGTTACGCAGCAAGAAGTCTTCATCTGTTGGCAGCGCGCCATTCTTGGTAAAGCAGGTCAGCGGCACACCCCAGGCCCGTTGACGTGACAGCACCCAGTCGGGGCGTGCCTCCATCATCGAGTGCAGACGGTTGCGGCCCTTTTTGGGCACCCAGTTGACGTTGTCGATCTCGGTCAGGGCGCGTTCACGGATGGTCTTGCCGAATGTGTCCTGCCCGTCGCCAACGGGCCGGTCGATCGCGGCGAACCACTGCGGCGTGTTGCGGTAGATGACCGGTGCCTTGGAGCGCCAGGAATGCGGATAGCTGTGCTTGATCTTGCCGCGCGCCAGCAGCCCGCCGACCTCGACCAGCTTGTTGATCACGGCCGTGTTGGCGTCACCTTCCTTGCCGTTGGGTTTGAGGATCTTCTTGCCGCCAAAGAACGGCAGATCGGCGCGGAAAGACCCGTCTTCGACCACGTTATAGGTGATCACCTGATCCAGCATCCCCAGACCGCGGTAGAGTTCATATTCCTCAAGACCATGCGACGGCGCACAATGGACAAAACCCGTGCCTTCGGTGTCGGTCACGAAATCAGCGGCGCGGAAGTCGCGCAGATCGTCCCATTCGCCATTGCTGCCTTCGGCCCCCGCCAGCGGGTGCTGCAGCTTGATCTTTGCCAGCTCGTCCTGCGTCACATCCCGCAAACGGCGCACCATCGTGTCATCCAGACGCGCACGCCCGAACACATCCATCGCCATGCTGTCCGACAGCAGATAGCGATCACCGATGGTGACCCAGGATTCCTCGGGGCGGCCGGTGACTTCGTACAGACCGTAAGAGATATCTTCGCCGTAGACGACGGCCTTGTTGGACGGCATGGTCCAGGGCGTCGTGGTCCAGATCACGACGTGAGCGCCGTCGAGGGTGGCGTCATCCGTGCCAACAACCTTGAACTTCACCCAGATCGTAAAGCTTTCCTTGTCGTGGTATTCCACCTCGGCCTCGGCCAGCGCGGTCTTTTCAACCGGCGACCACATCACGGGTTTGGAGCCTTGATAGAGCGTGCCGTTCATCAGGAACTTCATGAATTCTTCGGCGATCACACGTTCCGCGTGGAAATCCATCGTCAGATAAGGATCAGCCCAGTTGCCGGTGATGCCCAGACGTTTGAATTCCTCGCGCTGCACATCGACCCAGCCCGCGGCGAACTTGCGGCATTCGGCGCGGAAATCGTTGATCGGCACATCGTCCTTGTCGCGGCCCTTCTGGCGGTACTGCTCTTCGATCTTCCATTCGATGGGCAGACCGTGGCAATCCCACCCGGGGATATAGCGCGCGTCAAAGCCCATCATCTGGTGCGACCGCACGATCATATCCTTGATCGTCTTGTTCAGCGCGTGGCCGATATGCAGGTTGCCATTCGCATAGGGCGGGCCGTCGTGCAGCGTAAAGGGCTTGCGCCCCTGCTTTTCGCGCAGGCGGTCATAGACGCCGATCTTTTCCCACCGCTCCAGCCATTCGGGTTCGCGTTTGGGCAGGCCCGCGCGCATCGGGAAATCGGTTTTTGGCAGGTTCAGCGTGGATTTATAGTCAAGCGTTTCGGGGGTGTCGGCGCACATGGCGGGCGTCCTTTGGCAACGGTATTTCGGAATGGTGAATGTTCAGATGCGGTGCGAAAAACTCAAGCACCTCTGCCCGGCGTCTCGTCAATCAGAGCGCCGGGAAAATAATTCGAATAATGATCGCGGAGTTCCGGGTCATATGCAGCCTTATAGGCCGCAGCAGATCGACCGACAAGCCCCCTCGCCGCGGCATCTAGCTGCCCTTGGAAAACAGCCCGGACAGCGCGCGTTTGATGATGCTGCGCACCTTGGGGCGGCGTGTTTCCGAGAACGGCATGGGGCGACAAACCTCCATCGCGGCGACGCCAACGCGGGCAGTCAACGCACCGTTCACCAGCCCTTCGCCAAAGCGGCGCGACAGTTTCGCCAGCATCGTTCCGCCAAGGATCGGCTCCAGCATGTCGTCGCCCACTGCCACGGCCCCTGTCGCCACCAGATGCGACAGCACCACCCGCGTCAGACGCCACGACCCAAAGAAGCCCGAGCGCCCGCCGTAGATCTCGGCCACGCGGCGGATCATGCGCAGGTTGCTGGTCATCGCCGCGACCACATCGGCCAGCGCCAAGGGCACCAGCGCCGTCACCGTCGCGACCTGACGGGCCGCCGCCTCGACCTCGCGGCTGGCGGCGATGTCGAGAGGGCCCAACAGCTCTGCCTCGGTCAGGGCCAGCAAGGTCTGCGCATCCAACTGATCACCGCGCAGCTCTGCCAGACGGTCGCGACCCCAACGGGTATCCTCGCGGCCCTGATACAGGCCGACCAGCCGGTCCGTCACAGCCCGCGCCGCAGTCAGATCATTCTGCGCCAGCGCCTCGCCCACATCGTGATGCAAGCCGTCAAGCCGCGCCAAACGGCTAAACGCCGCCAATTCGCGCAGACAGAGCAACACCAGTACCAGCAGCACCGCACCAATAAGCACGGTCATCGCCATTCCCAACAGCGGATAGCTCGCCAGCAGCACCATGATAAAGTTCCACGCGGCAATGGACACCAGCGCGCCAATGAGCGTGGTCAGCAGCCACCAGAACAGGCGCACCAGCTTTGACGGCTTGCGCGCGGCCAGCCGTGCCGCGATCTGCATCGCCTGCCCTTGCGGCGCGGGCGCACCTACGTCGGGCACCGGCGGCGCATCCGATACCGAAGGCCGCGCGGTTGTGTCTTCTTCAAGATCAAATAGCACCGGACCCTTGGCCATCACGCCGCCCCTTTCATCCACTCAAACCGCACATCGGGCAGCCCGAAATCATTGCCTGCCCCGTCGCTGCGCGCCACCTCGATAAAGCCCGCGGCACGGTAGAACCGAGACGCACGCAGGTTCGCCTCGAAACTCCACAGCGCGAGCCGATCGCTTTGCGCCTTGGCCCCGTTCAGCAAACGCTGCGCGATGCCTTTGCCTTGGGCTTTGGGGTGCAGATACAGCCCGTGAATCTCGGCCGCACGCCGTGCCAGAAAGCCCACAACATGCCCCTCGGTCCGCGCCACCTGCACCCAGCCCACGTCGATCATGTCACCCAGGGTGCCGATCTCTTCTGCGCGGCTGTGGGCCTGAGGCAGCCAATCGTGATCTGCATTGGCACAGGCCATCACCTCTGACAGGCGACCGGCATCCAGCACCCGCGCGGGTGCGATGGTCACATCGTCACCGGTCACAGACGATCCCCGATCAGGAATTCCGCCGCGCGGTCCAGACGGATATGCGGCGGCCCGTCACCGGGGCGCAGGTTCAGCCGAGCAGGCGCAAAACGCATGATCTGATAATCCTGATCCAGCCATTTTTCCGCCCCCGCCCGCGCCGGGCTTAGAAGATGGGCCGGGTCTTTGGGTAGTTCACCGGGATAGAACGCGGCCTCTTTGCCGGTATCCAGCAGGCTGCCGCGCACGACCTCTAGGGTTTCGCCGTTGTGCGTCATTGTGGCTTCGGTGGTAGCACGCAAAGACGCCAATGACATAGCCGATGTCTGAGCCCCCGCAAAGCGCGCGCGGTCGCGGGCATCCCGTGTCAGCGCCTCCATAATCGCGGTGAGGCTGGCGTGCTGACTGTGGTGCAAATGGTCGGCCTTGGTCGCGGCAAAGAGGATTTTCTCGACCCGTTTGCCACGCAAAAGCTGCGTCAGAAATCCGTTGCGTCCGGGTTTGAAGCTGCCAAGGATATCGCTCATGGCAGCGCGCAGATCCTCGACCGCGCGGGGGCCCTGATTGATCGCGCCAAGCGCATCCACCAGCACGACCTGCCGGTCGATCCGCGCAAAGTGATCGCGAAAGAACGGTTTGACCACCTGCCGCTTATACGCCTCGAACCGCCGCGCCATCTCGCGTAGCAGTGACCCGCGCGGCCCCTCGCCGCCCGGCAGGGGCGCAAAGGTCAGCACCGGCGATCCGGCCAGATCACCGGGCAGCAGGAACCGCCCCGGTGTGCAGTCGGAATAGCCATTCGCACGTGCCGTTTGCAGATACTCGGCAAAGCTGGCGGCCAGCGCTTGGGCCACGGGTTCGTCCAACGCCGCCTCGGGGTCGGTCGCCTCCACCTGCGCGCGGTAGCCCGCGGCCTCTTCGCGGTTGGCGATCCGCGCCAGCACCTGCGCCGACCACGTGGCATAATCCACATCCATCAACGCCAGATCAAGCAGCCATTCGCCGGGGTAATCCACGATATCCAGATGCACCGTGCGCGGCCCCTGAAACCCCGCAAGCAAGCCGTTTGGCCGCACCCGCAAGGACAGGCGCAGTTCCGATATGGCGCGGGTGCTGTCGGGCCAATGCGGCGTGGGCCCCGTCAGCGCAGCAAGGTGGTTTTCATATTCGAACCGCGGCACAGTATCGTCGGGCTGCGGCTGCAAGAACGCCGCCTCGATCCGCGCTTCGGAAGCAGCAAGCAGCCCCGGCATCCGCCCGCGGTCCAGCAGGTTCGCCACAAGCGAGGTGATAAAGACGGTCTTGCCGGAGCGCGCCAAACCGGTCACGCCCAGACGGATCACAGGCTCGAAAAACGTCTCGGACACCCCGTCCTGCACATTTTCCACCTGCCGCCAAATGCCATCGGCAATTCTTGAGAGTACCAAAGCCCGTGCCCGCCTTCACCTGTCGTTACGCTCTAACATAGGCACGCGGGTCAGGGATTGCCAGATGGGCACCCTCAGGGTAAACGCCCGCCATGCAACGCTATGCCCTGAAAATCGAATACCACGGCGCACCTTTTGTCGGCTGGCAACGCCAGATCGACCTTGCGTCGGTCCAAGGCGCGATAGAGGACGCTTTGGCCAAGATCGAACCGCGCGCCCATAACATCGCCGCCGCAGGGCGCACCGACGCCGGTGTCCACGCGCTGGCGCAGGTCGCCCATTGCGATATGGAACGTGACTGGACCCCGTTCCGCCTGTCCGAGGCAATCAACTATCATCTGAAACCACTGCCCATTGCGATCGTCGATTGCGTCGCGGTGGATGATGATTTTCACGCCCGCTTTTCCGCGCTCGAACGCCGGTATCTGTTTCGTGTGCTGGTACGTCGCCCTCCGGCGACACATCAGGCGGGGCTGGTCTGGCAGGTCAAGAAGCCGCTGGACATCGACCGCATGCGCGAGGCCGCGACCCATCTGATCGGCGAGCATGATTTCACCACCTTCCGCTCGACCATCTGTCAGGCGCAAACGCCGGTCAAAACGCTGGACCGCGTGGATATGACAGAGCATCCCGTCGGCGGCGGTGTCGAGGTGCAGTTCGACGTGCGCGCGCGGTCGTTTCTGCACAATCAGGTGCGCAGCATCGTGGGCACGCTTGAACGCGTCGGGGCCGGATCATTCGCGCCCGACGATGTGAAACAGATGCTCGCCGCGCGGGACCGTCAAGCCTGCGGCCCCGTCGCCCCGCCGCAGGGTCTGTATCTGTCGCATGTCACCTACGAGACAGATCCTTTCGCGCAATCGTCCCTGCGCCGTGGCTAAACCAACGCCCTAGTCGCGCCGGATCGCGTTCCACGTCCCGTGGTGCGCCCCCGCGATATCGCCGCGTTCAAACCCATGCGCGCCGAAAAAGTCGCGCTGCGCCTGGATCAAATTCGCGGACCCGCGTGCGGTTCGGATGCTGTCATACCACGCCAGTGACGCGCTCAGCGCGGGCATGGGCACACCCAGGCTCACCCCGGCGGCGACGGTCTTGCGCAGGCCAGCAAGGTGATCGCCCAGCATATCGCGGATGGCCGGGGCGAGGATCAAGGCCCCCTCGGGCAATCCTGCGTGGAACGCATCGGCCAGATCGTCCAGCAAGGCTGACCGGATGATACAGCCCGCGCGCCAGATCTCTGCAATGCGGGCCATATCCAGCTGCCAGCCAAATTCGTCAGAGGCGGCAGACAACACGCGGAACCCCTGCGCGTGACCCAGAATCCGCGCGGCCAGCAGGGCCGATTTCATCTCTTCCTCGGTTGGCAGCGTGCCGCCGGTCACCGCATCCGGCAAGAGCGGCGCCGCCGCGACCCGCAAGGCTTTCTCGCTGGACCAGCCACGGGCGCCGACGGCCGCCTCGATCGAGCTGGCCGACTGGCCAAGCTTCAGCGCCTCGATCAGGGTCCAGCGGCCCGTGCCTTTCTGACCCGCCTTATCAAGGATCAAATCCACCATTGGCGCCCCGCTCTCGGCATCCACGGTTTGCAGCGCGGCGGCAGACACCTCGATCAGGTAAGAGCTGAGCGGCCCTTTCTGCCAGCTTTCAAACAGCGCCCCGATCTGCGGTGCCGTTTGCCCACCGGCGTCGCGCAACAGCCCGTAGACTTCAGCGATCATCTGCATGTCGGCATATTCGATCCCGTTGTGCACGGTCTTGACGAAATGCCCCGCCCCGTCCGGCCCCAGATGATCGACGCAAGGTGCACCCTGAAACTTGGCCGCAATCGCGCTGAGCATGGGGCGCAGCTGGGTCCAGCTGTGATCGGTACCACCCACCATCATCGACGGGCCGTGGCGCGCACCCTCTTCACCGCCCGACACGCCCATGCCGACGAAATGCCGCCCCGTACCGTCAAAGGCGGCGGCGCGGCGTCGGGTGTCGTGGAAATCGGCGTTGCCGCCATCAATGATGGTGTCGCCCTCATCCAGCAGCGGCATCACGGCGTCGATCATCGCATCCATCGGTGCGCCCGACGGGATCATGAACAAGATGCTGCGCGGCTGCGCGATACTGTCGACAAAATCCTCAAGCGTCGCGTGGCCCGAGAGGTGACCCGCCAGCGGTCCGGCCTCCTCCAGAAAGGGCGCGATCCAATCGGCTTCGCGGTTGCTGACCGCCACACGGAACCCCTGCTCGGCCAGATTAAGCGCCAGTGCACTGCCCATCGTCCCCAGACCATAAACGCCAATATCTGCGGTCTTTAAATCTGCGGCCATCGCGCTAAATCTCCTATAAGGTCCATCAAACAGTGGGATGCACACCGCCGCTGCACAAGGGTTTGCGGGGGTGAAATTGATTCTCGTCTCTTTTTCAGCTACGATGACCGGATAAAAGCAAGAACAACGAAGTTACAGGTTAACGTTTTAATTATGATACATGAACTCAAACGCGCGTGGGAGGGGATGATCCTCCCCATCTGGCGCCGCCCCAAACGTATTCAGGTCGCCGCATTGTGCTACCGTGAAACCCCCGAAGGTAAAGAAGTCCTGATGATCACCAGCCGTGACACCGGCCGGTGGATCGTGCCAAAAGGCTGGCCGATTGACGGGCTGGACGGTGCCGGTGCCGCCCTGCGCGAAGCATGGGAAGAGGCAGGCGTGTCCAAGGCCGATATCGAAAGCGAGCCGATCGGGTATTATGACTATGACAAGGGCCTGTCCGAAGGGATGACCACGCCGGTCATCGCACAGGTCTACCTGACCCGCGTCCGTCACATCGAGGATGAATACCCCGAGGTTGACATGCGCACCCGCCGCTGGATGCCCCCGAAGGAAGCCGCCGAACTGGTGGCAGAGCCTGATTTGCGCGAAATCCTTCTGAACCTCTAGTCGCCACGCCCCGATAGCCTCCCGTGCGGCCTTGCGAAACCGTTTTCACTGTGCCACGAGCGCATGGTTTTAGAAAATGAGGCAGCAATGACCGACGGACCCAAAGGCCAACAGTGGAAAACACTGGATTCTGACCTGAACCGCATCTCGCGGGTGGAACAGGCCGCGACCTATGTGGCGCGGCCTATGGTCGGATTTGGCATTGCCCTTGCCTTCATCGTATTGGCCGCGCTGGTCGCTGGTCTGTTCTTTGGCGCGCAGCCTTCCAACTATGTGGTGATCGCTGCCGCAGCCTTCGGGGCCTATATGGCGGTGAACATCGGGGCCAATGACGTTGCCAACAATATGGGCCCCGCCGTCGGGGCCAAGGCGCTGAGCATGGGCGGTGCGATCATCATCGCTGCCATTTGCGAAAGTGCCGGTGCTCTTCTGGCTGGTGGCGACGTGGTATCGACCATCTCGAAAGGGATCATCGACCCCGCGTCGGTCGCAGATTCCCAAGTGTTCATCTGGGCGATGATGGCCGCGCTGATCTCGTCGGCACTATGGGTCAATCTGGCCACATGGGTGGGCGCGCCGGTATCGACCACACACTCGGTCGTGGGCGGCGTCATGGGGGCCGGCATCGCGGCTGCGGGGATGGCGGCAGTGAATTGGCCTTCGATGAGCATGATCGCCCTCAGCTGGATCATCTCGCCCGTCTTGGGCGGCGCTGTCGCAGCGATGTTCCTTGCGCTGATCAAGTCGCAAATCCTCTACCAAGACGACAAGATCGCAGCTTCGCGTCGCTGGGTGCCGATCCTGATTGGCGTCATGTCCGGTGTCTTTGCCACCTATCTGGCGCTCAAGGGACTTAAAAAGATCGTCGAGATCAACATGGGCTCGGCCCTGCTGATCGGTTTGGCCTGTGGCGTTCTGGCCTATGCCATTTCCTACCCCGTCATCCGCCGCGCGTCGGTCGGGATGGAGAACCGTAACAAATCCGTCAAAGTGTTGTTCGGCCTGCCGCTGGTCTTTTCCGCAGCGCTGCTCAGCTTTGCCCATGGGGCCAACGATGTCGCCAACGCGGTTGGGCCCCTTGCCGCGATCGTCCACGCCTCGGAGTTCGGCGGGTTCGAGGCCAAAGTCTCTATCCCTATGTGGGTGATGGTGATCGGGGCCTTCGGCATTTCCTTCGGGCTGTTCCTTTTCGGGCCGAAACTGATCCGCATGGTGGGCAGCCAGATCACCAAGCTGAACCCGATGCGCGCCTATTGCGTCGCCCTCTCTGCGGCGATCACCGTGATCATCGCCTCGTGGCTGGGCCTGCCCGTGAGCTCTACCCATATCGCTGTAGGGGGCGTTTTTGGCGTTGGCTTCTACCGCGAATGGCATATGGAGCGCCGCCTGCGTCGCCCCGGTGCCAAAGCCGGTCAGGTCAAACGCATCGCTGTAGAGGAACGCCGCCGCCGAAAACTCGTGCGCCGGTCGCACTTCATGACCATCGTCGCGGCCTGGGTCATCACCGTCCCTGCGGCAGCAACCATGTCAGCGATGATCTTTCTGGGGCTGAACGCGCTGGTCAACTAAGCGCTGAGGCGCATGGCCTTGCCGCCTAGCGCAGGTCCGAGGGGTCCATATCGGGCAACCCCGGACCGCGCGCCTGCGCCTCTTTCACCAGATCAGAGACCCGCTGACAAAGCGGCGTGGCGACGCCTTCCTGCGCCCCCATCGCGATGATCCGCCCCTGAAGCGCGTCGATCTCGGTCGGTTTACCCGCTTCCAGGTCATAGGACATCGACGTCCGCGCCATCGGGTCAATCGTCAGCATCTTGGCCGCGACACGCGTGAACAGCGGCGTCGGCAGGCGCAGCACCCAAGGGATCAGCTGTGCGGGCAATGGCGTAGAGGATGCAGGGTGGATGCCATGAGCCTTCAGCACGGCAAGCGCCTCGGCCATCTGGGCGGCCATCACGCGCCGCCAGCGCCGGTCAAGCAGTTGTTGCTGCAAGGTCAGCCCTGACAGGGCGTTCAGCGCATTGTTCAGGTTCAGCAACAGCTTGCCCCATTGAACGCCGATGATCGCCCCCGTCCCCGTTACCTGCAATCCCGGCACCGACAGATAGCCCGCCAGTGGCATCCGGCCCGTTTCGACGAAAATATCCCCGCTGGTCGCGCGGTGATACCGCCCGTCGCCATGGGGGACGACATTGAAAGGCACCATGCCCCCGCGTACATCATGCAGCGGCAAGGCCTCGCGCAGGATCTCGGCCGCGTCGAGGCCGTTTTGCAGGCTGACAATGGTCGACAGCGCCGGCGTGTGCTGCGCCACCAGCCGCGCGATGTCGGAGGTGTCGTCGGTCTTGACCGTGACCAGCACGATCCCCGCCTCGGCAAGACAGGCAGGGTCCTGAGACAGGGTCAGGCTTGCGGCAGGCACCTGCTGGTCGAGCCCGTCAAAACCCGTCAGCCGCAAACCATGCTTGCGGATCTGTTCTGCCACGCGGGGGCGGACCAACAGCGTGACATCGCGACCGTGGGCGGCAAGCATGCCACCCACAAAGCAGCCGATCGCCCCCGCACCCGCGACAACGATGGGCCGCCGGTCGCTCATTTCCCCAAGCACCAGCGCATGACCGACTTTTGCGCGTGCAGCCGGTTTTCAGCCTCGTCAAAAATGACCGAGCTTGGGCCGTCCATAACAGAGCTTGTCACCTCGTCGTCGCGGTGCGCGGGCAAACAGTGCATAAACAGCGCGTCGGGTTTTGCCTTGGCCATCAGCGCGTCATTCACCTGATAGCCGCGCAGCTGGTTGTGCCGACGTTCGCGCGCCGATTGCGGATCATGCATCGACACCCATGTGTCTGTCACGACCAGATCCGCGCCCTCTACCGCTTTGTTTGGGTCACGCTCGGTTGTGTACAGGCCATTCAGCGCGGCCTCGGGGTCCAGTGTCTGCGGGCCGGTAAACACAAGTTCGAAATCAAACGCCTTGGCCGCATGGGCGAAGCTGGCGAAGACGTTGTTACCGTCACCGGACCAGACCACCTTTTTGCCCTTGATCGGGCCGCTGTGCTCTTCAAAGGTCATGATATCGGCCATGATCTGGCAGGGGTGGGTGCGGTTGGTCAGCCCGTTGATCACCGGGACAGAGGCATATTCCGCCATTTCCAGCAGGGTTGCCTCTTCGAAGGTGCGGATCATGATCAGATCGACATAGCGGCTGAGCACCCGTGCCGTGTCGGCGATGGTCTCTCCGTGGCCGAGCTGCATATCTGCGCCAGACAGCACCATCGTCTGCCCGCCCATCTGGCGTACGCCCACGTCAAAGCTGACCCGCGTCCGTGTCGAGGGCTTTTCAAAGATCAGCGCGACCATGTGATCCTTGAGCGGCTGTTCATCATCCGGCGCACCACGGGGGCGGCCCAGACGGGACGATTTCATCGTGGCGGCATTGTCGATGATGCTGCGCAGGTCAGCCGGATCGGTTTGGTGAATGTCGAGAAAATGTTTCATGGGGTATTCTTTTAATTTTAGGGAGTTGGGGGGCCAGCCCCCCGGCCCCCCGGAGTTTATAGGGCAAAATGAAGGTCAGCTCGCAGCAAGGCTGCTGGCGGCTTGATCAAGGCGGGAGACGGCCTCGGCGATGTCTTCATCGGTGATATTGAGAGGGGGCAGCAGGCGGATTACGTTATCCGCCGCCGGTACTGTGATAACCTCGTGACGGTAACCCGCAGAGACGACATCGCTGTTGGTGGCTTTGCATTTCAGCCCCAGCATCAGCCCGCTGCCGCGCACGCTTTCGAACACGTCGGGGTGGCTGGCGACCAATCCCTCAAGCTTTTGGCGCATCAGGCCGGCCTTGCGGTTCACATCGTCAAGAAAGGCGTCTGTGCCGATGATATTGACCACAGCATTGCCCACGGCACAGCCCAGCGGGTTGCCGCCATAGGTCGACCCGTGGGTGCCCGCCGTCATGCCAGAGGCCGCGTTTTCTGTAGCCAGCACGGCGCCCAGGGGGAAACCGCCGCCGATGCCTTTGGCGACCATCATGATGTCGGGGGTGACGCCGGCCCATTCATGGGCGAACATCTTGCCGGTGCGGCCCACGCCGCATTGCACCTCGTCAAAGATCAGCAGCAGCCCGTGTGTTTCGCACAGCGCGCGCATCTGTTTGAGGTCAGCATCCGGCACGGGACGGATGCCGCCTTCGCCCTGCACCGGTTCGATCATGATGGCGGCTGTGGTATCGGTGATCGCCGCGCCAAGCGCCTCCATATCGCCAAATTCGATATGTTTGAAACCGGGGAGCAGCGGGCCGAAGCCTTTGGTCATTTTCTCGGACCCTGCCGCCGCGATCCCGGCAGATGACCGCCCGTGGAACGAACCCGAGAAGGTGATGATCTCGGTCCGGTCGGGCTGGCCCTTGTCGTAGAAATACTTGCGCGCCATCTTGACCGCCAGTTCGCATGCCTCGGTGCCGGAGTTGGTGAAGAACACCGTATCGGCAAAGCTGAGCGCGACCAGCCGGTCGGCCAGTTCCTGTTGCTGGGGGATCTCGTAGAGGTTCGAGGTATGCCAAAGCTGCCCTGCCTGTTCGGTCAGCGCCGCCACCAGCGCGGGGTGCGCATGGCCAAGCGCGTTCACCGCAATGCCTGCGCCCAGATCCAGAAATCGGCGGCCGTCTTGTTCAATCAACCAGGACCCTTCGCCTTTGACAAAGCTCAGGGGGGCGCGTGAATAGGTCGGCAGAACAGATGGGATCATCAGGATCATCCTTATGGGTTGGCCGCATCAAAGGCACAAAAGGCCATGTGTGACGGAGAGGGTCAATAAGATTTGAAGGGGTGCGACGCAATTTATGTCGCAAAAGATCAATGCCGTGCCCCCCGTGTCAGGGGCCGGTGTCGCCAATTAGCCTTGGCGTCGTCGCAAAGAGGATGTCGAACGGTTGATCATGCCGTTTGCATAAGCAGCTTTTCGCGGCTTGCAAAGCAAAAATTGGCGCGCGACCGCCGCAATCTGTCGCACGAACGGTGCCGGGACTGCTTTGCTGTGGTTTTAAGGGAGCGTTTGCCACCGCTGCCGCCCCAATCGCCCGTTCGCGCCTTGCACCCAAGCTGTCAGTGATTAGTATAGGGGCTTGAGATTTTTCCACGGCGGTCCTGAGAAGGGCCGCTTGTTAGCTAAGGACGCCAAATGTCTTGGACCGATGACCGCGTAGAGATCCTGAAGAAAATGTGGGGCGAGGGCCAATCCGCAAGCCAGATTGCAAAGGAGTTGGGCGGTGTGACCCGCAATGCCGTGATCGGCAAGGTGCATCGTCTGGGGCTGTCCAACCGGACCGCAACCGCAGCGCCCGCCGCCCCTGCTGCTGCTGCCAAACCGGAAGCCAAGGCCAAGCCTGCCGCGAAACCCGCCGCAGCCGCCAAACCCAAGGCTGAACCCGCCCCCGAATCCGCAGAGCCGGAACCGGCGGAGGCCGCGCCAGCGCCCCGCCCCAACCTGCCCGCGCGCGCCAAGATCATTCCCGCCGGTCAGCCGCTGCCGCCGCAGCCCTCCGCGAACGAGATCAGCCCGGAAGCGCTTGCCAAGGTGAGCGAGGTCGAGAAAAAGTCGAAGAAGATCGGCCTGATGGACCTGACAGAGCGGACCTGCAAATGGCCCGTCGGTGACCCTGCAACGGATGATTTCTGGTTCTGCGGTCTGCCCGTACAGCAGGGCAAGCCCTATTGCGAGGCGCACGTCGGCGTCGCCTTCCAACCGATGAGCGCGCGGCGCGACCGCCGCCGCTAAGCTGCCAGTCAGCCACTGCGGACAACAGAGTAACAAAAGGCCAGACAGCGATGTCTGGCCTTTTTCGCATCAACGCGTCGGCGCAGGGGGTGGATCATCCCTGCCCGGCTCTGCCGGATTATCACAGAACACCGCGATCTTGTTGCCTTGGGGGTCACGCAGGTAGCTGACGTAGAAGCGCGGGCCATAGGTGGCGCGAAACCCCGGCTGGCCCTCATCGCTGCCGCCCGCGGCCAGCGCTGCGGCGTGTAACACGCGCACCTGCGCCTGGCTGGTTGCTTCGAACGCGATCATGGCCCCGTTGCCAGCAGAAGCCGGCGCGCCATCGAAGGTCGGCTTGACGTAGAAATCCGGCAAGGCCGCGGGCTGCCCCGAAGCCTGTGGCAACACAAAGCTCAAGCCCTCGGGACCTTCGGTCAACGCATAGCCCAAGGCTGGCAGGAAAGCCGTATAGAAGCGTTTGGCACGTGCAAGGTCGTCTGCCCCGACGGTGACATAAGCGATCATAAGAAACCCCTACCCCGCTGCGGTCTTGCCCCGACGGTCCCCGCGCAACTGCGCATAAAGCACATGGGTCCGCCAGCGCCCGTCGATTTGTAGATAGCTTTGCGCGACGCCTTCGTACTTGAAACCGGTCTTTTCCAGCAACCCGCGCGAGGCGATGTTCTCGGGCAGGCAGGCGGCCTCGACGCGGCTGATGTCCAGACGGGTGAAGGCGTGGTGCACCGTCGCCTCTATCGCTTCGCGCATATAGCCGCGGCGGGCGAATTGTTCACCGGTCCAATACCCCAAGGTGCCCGCCTGTGCCGGGCCGCGGCGGATATTATCCAGCGTGATCGCCCCGATCAGCATATTATCCTTGCGGCGGATCAGGAACAGCGGCAGCGCCGTCCCCGCAGAGACCGACCGGTTGGCCCAGTAGACCCGATTGGTAAACGCTTTGCGCGACAGGTGGTCCGGTGCCCAGGACGGCTCCCACGGGGTGAGGTAGGTGATGCTGTCCGACCGCAGGGTGGCCCAGGGGCGGAAGTCAGCATGCACCGGTGGCCGCAACGTCAGCCTTTCGGTTTCAATGGCAAGCTTTCGTTTCAGCAGTTGCATCAGGCAGCGCGACGCTCCTGAAGTTCTTCCAATGTGGGGGCGCCATCTACGGGACCATAAAGCGCCAATGCCGCAGGGGCGCTGGCGGCGATATTCTGGGCAAAGTCGCGCACGTCACCTGTGGTGACCGCGTCAATCTGAGCGATGGTCTCCTCCAGCGGGGGGACGCGGTCCCAGATCTGGATCAGACGCGCCAGACGTTCCGCGCGGTTCGACGGGCTTTCCAGCCCCATCAGCAGGCCAGCTTTCATCTGCGCCCGTGCCCGCGCGACCTCTGCCGGGGACATGTCGGCGGCGGCGCGCTTCATCTCGTCAATGGTGATGCCCGCCAGTTCGGGCAGCTGTTCGCCGCTGGTGCCAGCATAGATCGTCATCATGCCCGTATCGGCATAGGCCCCCGCCTGCGCGAAGATCGTATAGCACAGGCCGCGGTTCTCGCGGACCTCCTGGAACAGGCGGCTCGACATGCCGCCCCCGAGGGCAGAGGCATAGATCTGCGCGACATAGATATCATCGGCGCGGTAGCCGGGCGCTTCGAACCCGAGCGCGAAATGCGCTTGCTCAAGCGGTTTCAACTGGCGCACTTCACCGCCGCTGAATTTGGCAGCATCCACGTCGAAGAGAGGCTTGGGGGGCATGTCGCCGAACAGCTGTTCAGCAAGGCGCACGATTTCGTCATGGTCCACCGCCCCTGCGGCGGCGAGGATCATCTGGTCGGGGCCGTAATGCTGGCTGATAAAGCCCGACAGGTCTTCTCGGCTGAAATTCGACACGCGTTCGGACGGGCCCAGAATGGTGCGCCCGATGGGTTGGTTGGGGTATGCCTTTTCCTGCAACCAGTCAAAGATCACATCATCCGGCGTATCCAGCGCCTGACCGATCTCTTGCAGGATCACGCCGCGCTCCACCTCGATCTCGCCATTATCAAGGACGGGATTGCGCAAGATATCCGCGATCACATCCAGCCCCAGCGACACGTCATTTTCCAGCACGCGCACGTAGTATGCCGTCACCTCGCGCGAGGTATAGGCGTTGATATAGCCGCCCACATCCTCGATCGCTTCGGCGATTTGCAACGACGTGCGCTTGGCCGTGCCCTTGAACGCCATATGCTCAAGGAAATGCGCGATACCGTTTTGCGTGGCCGTCTCATGCCGCGCGCCCGCCGAAACCCAGACCCCGATAGATGCCGATGCAAGCCCCGGCATATGCTCGGTTACGATACGAAAGCCGTTGGACAGGCGGTGTTGTTGCAAGCTCACTGAGCGATGCCCCCTTTAATGATATCCTTGAGCGCCTCAAGGTCGTTCGGCACGCGGGTCACGCGTTCTTCGCGGTCGAAAAGATCGGCCATGTGGTCAGGCAGCGGCGGGCGCTGGCCTGTGGCGGCTTCGACCGCGTCGGGGAACTTGGCCGGATGCGCGGTGGCCAGCGTGATCATCGGCGTCGCCGGATCACGCAAGGCCGCCCCCACGCGCACCCCGATGGCAGAATGCGGGCACAGAAGCTCGTTTGTGTCGGCGTAGAAGGCCTTGATCGTCTCGCTGGTTTCCTCTTCGGACACGCGGCCGGATTTATAGGTGTTTTGCAGGTCGCGCAGGGCATTGTCGCCGACGTCAAACCCACCCTTCGCCAGATCGCCCATCAGCGCATTGATCGCGTCGCTGTCTTGGCCGTAGGCGAAATACAAGGCGCGTTCAAAGTTGGAGCTGACCTGAATATCCATCGACGGGCTGATAGAGGCATGAACCTCGCCCTTGTGGTAGCCGCCTGTGGTCAGGCAGCGGTGCAGGATGTCATTCTGGTTCGTCGCAACCACCAGATCGGCAATCGGCAGGCCCATTTCGCGCGCGATATAGCCCGCGAAGATGTCGCCGAAGTTGCCCGTGGGCACGGTAAAGCTGACCTTGCGGTCCAGCGCGCCCATAGCGAGCCCTGCGGTGAAGTAATAGACCACCTGCGCCAGCACGCGGCCCCAGTTGATGCTATTGACCCCTGCCAGTTGCACCCCGTCACGGAAAGCGTGGTCGTTGAACATGTCTTTCAGGCGCGCCTGACAGTCGTCGAAATCACCGTCCAGCGCCAGCGCGTGCACGTTGTTTTCCGATGGTGTGGTCATCTGTCGGCGCTGCACTTCGGACACGCGGCCGTGGGGAAAGAGGATGAAGACATCGACGTTATCCAGCCCGCGGAAGGCTTCGATCGCGGCTGATCCGGTATCGCCCGAGGTCGCACCGACAATGGTCACCCGTTCACCCTTGCGCGACAGAACGGCCTGGAACATGTGGCCGATCAACTGCATGGCAAAGTCTTTGAACGCCAGCGTGGGACCGTGGAACAGTTCAAGCAGGAAGTGCCCCTGTTCAAGCTGCACCAGCGGCGCGCGCACCTTGTGGTTGAAGCCCGCATAGGCCTTGGCGATCAGCGCCTTGAATTCATCGTCGCTGAATGTGTCGCCGACAAAGGGTTTCATCACACGAAAGGCGACATCCTCGTAGGACATCGTGGCCATCTCGCGCAGCTCATCGGTGCCTAGCGTCGGGATCGTTTCGGGCACATACAGGCCGCCGTCACGGGCGAGGCCGGTCAGCAGCGCCTCTTCGAACGACAAAACGGGGGCGGAACCACGGGTGGAGACATAACGCATAAGGGTCAGCTTTCGGTTTTGGGCGCGCGGCGGCGGCGCAAGAAGAACAGGCTCATCCCAAGCCAGATCGCGGCAAGAGAGAACCAAGTGATGGCATATTGCAAGTGGTCGTTGGGAATACGGGCGGTATCGACGGGCAACGGGCTGATCCCCGCTGGCTGAGGCGTGCTGCTGCGCGCAACCAGAAGAACGGGGTCGGTGCCAAGCGTTTGCGCCATATCCGGCACATCGCGGGCGAACCAGATGTTGCCCTTCAGGTCGGCCTCGGGGGTGAAGCTATCGGTTTCGCGCGGCCATTGCAGATTGCCCGTCACCGTCGCGGGGCCCAACGCGCGGGGGGCGTCCTTGTCCGTCGTCAGGACAAAGCCGCGGTCGACCATGATGCGGCGGCCATCCTCTAGCGTGAAAGGCGCGATGACGCGGTAGCCTGCGCCGACGTCTTTCTGGGACACAAGCACATGCACCTCGCCTGCGTCGAAGGAGCCGGTCACCGCGACGGGCAGATAGGCGTCATCCTCGGCGTTGACGGTAGGGGGCAGGTCGACGGGGGCGGCGGCGATGCGGGTGTTGATGTCGGCGATGATCGCCTCTTTCCACGCCAGCCGCTGGATCTGCCAAACGCCCAGCCAGATCAGGATAGCAGCCCCGCCAAGGCCGACAATCAGCAGGAATAGCGTACGACGCATAAAGCTCTCTTGAGGTTGGCACCCGTGGACGGGTGGCGGCAATGCAAAGGCGCGCAAGGTCCCCCTCGCGCGCCTGTTGCTTTTAGTGATTGCGGCCCGGTTTGCAAGCCGACTGCGGGCTTAGATGCCCCACATGTAGACGGCGAAGAAGAGGAACAGCCAGACCACATCAACAAAGTGCCAGTACCAGGCAGCGGCTTCGAAGCCTACGTGCTGCTCTTGGGTAAAGTGGCCTTTCATCGCGCGGAACAGGCAGACCGCAAGGAAGATCGTGCCGATCACAACGTGGAAACCGTGGAAGCCTGTCGCCATGAAGAAGCTGGAGAAGAACAGGTCGCCGCCGAAGGTCCAGTCGTCATGGGCCAGCAGTTCATAATATTCATAGGCCTGGAACGCGGTGAACAGCATGCCCAGAACGATCGCGATGGACAGGCCGGCGATCAGGTCTTTGCGGTTGTTTTCATGTACCAGCGCGTGATGTGCCCATGTGACAGCGCAGCCCGACAGCAGCAGGATCAGCGTGTTGATCAGTGGCAGGTGGAAGGCGTCAACAGGGATGATATCCGGCTGCACATATGTGGAGCCCGGGAATTCATCCATCGGGTACAGGGCTTCTTTGAAGAAGGTCCAGAACCACGCCACAAAGAACATCACTTCGGACATGATGAACAGGATGAAGCCATAGCGCAGACCGATGCGCACGACGTTGGTGTGATCGCCGACGTGGCTTTCAGCAACAACCTCGGACCACCATCCGAACATGCAGTACAGAACGGCAACCAGACCACCCAAGAAGACGAAGGGGGTTACATCGTGCATCCAGAAGACACCACCAACCAGCATGACACAGCCGGCGATGGAGCTGAGCAATGGCCATGTGGACGGCGGCAGAATGTGATAGTCATGGTTCTTTTCATGGGCCATTGGTTCAGTCCCTCACCTTTTTCTTAATTCAGGTTTGTCTCGCTGTCCTGATCGGGGGCTTCATAGTCCTCGGGCAGGTCAATTTCATAGAACGTATAAGACAGTGTGATCGTATGTACATACTTGCCATCACGGTCTTCGACGATTTCGGGGTCAACAAAGAAGCTGACGGGCATTTGAACACGCTCACCGGGGGCGAGCACCTGTTCAGTAAAGCAGAAACATTCGATCTTTTCAAAGAAGGCCCCGGCGGCATAGGGCGTCACGTTGTAGGACGCCTGCCCCGCGACGGGGTGATCGGTTGGGTTATAGGCCTCGTAGAACGCCAGCCCTGTCTCGCCGATGCGCAGTTCCATCTCGTTTTCGACGGGTTTGAATTCCCACGGCATGTCTTCGTTCAAGCTGCCGTCGAAACGCACCTTGATCGTCTGATCCAGCACCTCGCCCTCGGCTCCGGCGACCTGTCCCGGCGTCCCGCCAAAGCCGGTGACGCGGCAGAACCAGTCGTAGAACGGTACCGATGCCCAGGCCAGCCCGCCCATCAGGATGACGACAGAGACGGTTTGCACCACAGTTTTCGCGGGTCCGGACAGGGCCATCAGTTGCTCTCCTGTGTTTGAAGCTCACCACCGGGCAGATCGTTGAAATCGATGTTGGTGATTTTGACAAAGGTCAGCGCCATGACCAGCACGACGAAGGCGGCCAGCAGCAGACCGACGCCAAGGTTGCGCCCGCGGCGGCGTGTGTGAATCTCGTGTTCAGCGCGAATGCCCATTACCAGCCTCCCAAGCCGTAGCCCCGCAGGGTGGCCTCAAGCAAAATGGCACCGAAGTGCAAGAAGAGATACCATAGCGACAGGCGGAAGAACTTACGTTCAACGCGGAAATCATCGGCTTCGCTGTCGTCTTCATCACGCTGCCAGATGCGGAAGGCCCCGATCAGGAACAACAGGTTCAGCACGCCCGCGGTCGCCAGATAGATTGGCCCGCCGATCGAGGTGAAGCCGGTGCCGACCGCCAGAATGACCAGCAAAACAGTATAGGCCAGAATATGACGACGGGTAGAGCGGCGGCCGTGGGTCACGGTCAGCATCGGCACCTTCGCGTCGTCATAGTCATTGCGCATGAACAGCGCCAAGGCCCAGAAGTGCGGCGGGGTCCACATGAAGATCAGCGCGAACATCAGCCATGCCTCGACCGAAAAGCTGCCGGTGGCGATGATCCAGCCGATCACGGGCGGAAACGCACCCGCAGCACCGCCGATGACGATGTTCTGCGGCGTCGCACGCTTAAGCCACATGGAATAGAAAACGGCGTAGAAGAGGATCGTGAACAGCAGCATACCCGCGGCCAGCAGGTTGGCCGCCAGCCCCAGCATGACGACAGACATGCCCGAGAGCGCCACACCGATCGCCAGCGCTTCGCCGGGCTGGACGCGCCCCGACGGGATCGGGCGGCCTTGGGTCCGGCGCATGATCGCGTCGATGTCTGCGTCCCACCACATGTTCAGCGCGCCCGAGGCACCTGCCCCGATGGCGACAAACAGGATCGAGGCAAAGCCGATCACGGGGTGCACAGGCACCGGCGCGGCGAGCATGCCAACAAGTGCGGTAAATACCACCAACTGCATGACGCGCGGCTTCATCAGGGCGAAATAATCGCCGAACTGCGCCTCATACTCGCCCGCAGGTGTCGTGCTGGTATCTGTCATGCGATCTCTCATACAAAAGGAACCCGGGGCGCGCCTCGCGCACCCCGCATCAGCAATTGTGCCTTACTTGGACGCAACGGTCAGAGTCTGCGGGATGCCCGCATACTCTTCTTTCGCGTTGCCAAGCCACTCGGCATAGGCCTCTTCCGAGACGACTTTCACAGTGATCGGCATATAGGCGTGGGCGTTGCCGCACAGCTCGGAACACTGACCGAAGTACACGCCTTCTTTCTCGGCGGTGAACCATGTTTCCGCCAGGCGGCCGGGCACGGCGTCCTGTTTCACACCGAAGGCAGGCATCGCCCAGGAGTGGATCACGTCGGAACCGGTGACCTGAACAACGATGGTCTGACCGACAGGGATCACAACGGCGGTATCGGTCGCCAGCAGGAACTGCTGTTCGGTATAGCCGGCCGCTTCAAGCTGCGCGATCACTTCAGGTGTTTTGCGGTTTTCGCCGCCAACAGCCGGTGCACCGATCATATAGCTGTCAAAGCCAAAGCCCTCGTCGACATATTCATAGGACCAGTACCACTGGTTGCCGGTCGCTTTGATGGTCAGGTCGGCCTGCGGGATTTCCTGCTGACGGAACAGGATCGGCAGCGAATAGGCCCCGATCAGCACCAGAATCACGATCGGTGCGACGGTCCAGAGGATTTCAACCGGCGTGTGGTGTGTGAAGGATGCGGCAACGGGGTTGCGCTTGCGGTTATAGCGGATCGCCACCCAAAGGATCAGACCGGTCACGAAGATGGTGATCAAGGTGATGATGATCAGGATCAGGTGGTCCAGATCGTGGATGTCTTGCGCGACGCGGGTCACGGCTGGCTGAAAGCCCATCTTGCCGTCTACCGGCTCACCTATGATTTCCAGCCCGTCGATGCGAAGGTTTTCCTGCGCCATTGCTGGCACGGCGGAAAAAGCGGCCATGAGACCCGAAAAAGAGAGAAGATGTTTCATATGTCGTCCTGATCTTGTGACCATTGATAAGCGAATCCCAGCAGCACCCCGCAATTGGAGGCAGCTGTCCCGTTGTAATCTGTACGCTTACAATCATATTCTAACTTCAAGATAAAGACTTCTGCTTGCGTCAAACGGACGCGAAGCGATTTTTATGACACGATTCAGGGAACATTTTTATGAGCCAGCCGCCTTTCAACCCCTTTGAGGCGCAGCTTGACCGTGACGCCGCGCTGTCCATCCTGCGCGACGCTGTGGCAGGTGCCGACGACGGGGAACTGTTTTTCGAACGCCGGCGGTCTGAAGGGTTGGTGTTTGACGACGGGCGGCTGAAAACGGCCAGCTACGATGCCTCCGAAGGCTTTGGCTTGCGGGCGGTGCGGGGCGATGTCTCCGGCTATGCTCACTCGACCGAGATCACCGAAGCCGCCCTGCGCCGCGCAAGCGAGACGGCGCGGCTGGCCGTGGGTGCGGGGGGCGGCACATGGGCGGATGCGCCAGCCGCGACCAATCAAAAGCTCTATACCGACGAAGATCCGATCGCGGGCGCGGCCTTTCCCGTCAAGGTCGACACCCTGCGCGAGATCGACGATTTCGCCCGCAGCCTTGATGCGCGTGTCGTGCAGGTTTCTGCCTCTATCTCTGCCTCTATACAGGAGGTCGAGATTCTGCGCCCCGAGGGCACCTCTGTCCGCGATGTGCGCCCGATGACGCGGGTGAACGTGTCGGTCATTGTCGAACAGGATGGCCGCCGCGAAAGCGGGACCGCCGGTGGCGGCGGGCGTGTCGGGCTGGACGGACTGTTGGACCCCGCCGACTGGCAGGCCAAAACGCGCGAAGCCCTGCGCATCGCCTGCGTCAACCTGCGTGCCGTGCCCGCGCCTGCGGGCGTCATGGATGTTGTGCTTGGCCCCGGCTGGCCCGGCATCTTGCTGCACGAGGCCATCGGTCACGGATTGGAAGGAGATTTCAACCGCAAGGGCTCAAGCGCCTTTGCCGGACTCATGGGCCAACGCATCGCCGCCAAAGGCGTGACGGTGCTGGATGATGGCACCCTCCCCGATCGGCGCGGGTCTATCTCTGTTGATGACGAAGGCACGCCCTCCGCCAAGAATGTGCTGATCGAGGACGGTGTGCTGGTAGGCTATATGCAGGACCGGCAGAACGCCCGGCTGATGGGCGTGGCCCCGACCGGCAATGGCCGCCGCGAATCCTATGCCCACACCCCGATGCCGCGCATGACCAACACCTATATGCTGGGCGGTGACGTGGCCCCCGGTGATATCGTCGCGGACCTCAAGGACGGCATCTATGCGGTCGGTTTTGGCGGCGGGCAGGTGGATATCACCAACGGCAAGTTCGTTTTCTCCTGCACCGAAGCCTACCGTGTGCGCAATGGCGTGGTCGGGGACCCCGTCAAAGGGGCAACGCTGATCGGAGACGGGGCCACGGCGCTGCAACAGATCCGCGCCATCGGCAATGATCCCACGCTGGATCCGGGCATGGGCAACTGCGGCAAGGCGGGCCAATGGGTGCCCGTGGGCGTTGGACAGCCCACATTGATGATCGGCGGCCTGACCGTCGGCGGTGCCGCTGCCGCCTAAGTGAAAACGGATTACCGGAATGCACTTAGGTGCTCCGGTGATCCGATACCGGATCGCACACCGAAGAAGATTAGTAGTTCGGATTAAACCTTCGCCGTTCACGTTTCGTTAAGCAGCTTTGCCTAAAGCTGGTGAGGCAACGGACGGAGACGCGGGATGACTGACAGGAACAACACTCCCTCCTCTTCCACGCCCCCCTTGGTCCCACCCACCCTGGAAGACGACAGCTTTGCGCGGCTTCGTCTGTTGCGCTCGCGCCGTGTCGGCGTTGTCACCTATTACCGCATGCTGCGCGAATACGGCACCGCATGCGCCGCGCTTGAGGCGTTGCCCGACGTCGCCCGCGCCGCAGGTGTGAAAGACTATCGCATCTGCCCCGAGAATGTCGTCCACGCAGAGCTGCGCGCGGCAAAGGCCGCGAACGCGCGCTTGATTGCCCATGATTGCGCAGCCTATCCCCCTCATCTGGCAGAGCCCGACGACGCCCCCCCGTTTCTATGGGCGATCGGAGATATCGAGCTGCTGCACCGCCCCTTGGTGTCGATTGTGGGCGCGCGAAACGCCTCATCGCTCGGGACGCGCATGGCCCGCGCCTTGGCATCCGGTTTGGGTGAGGCGGGGTTTACGGTCGTCTCGGGATTGGCGCGGGGGATTGATGCCGCGGCGCATCTGGCGACGCTCGAATCCGGCACAATCGCGGTTCAAGCGGGGGGCGTCGATGTGATCTATCCGGTAGAGAATACGACGCTTGCCCAAGATATCGCGGCCCAAGGGCTGCGCATTTCGGAACAACCGATGGGGCTGCAACCGATGGCGCGGCATTTCCCCAGCCGCAACAGGATCATCGCAGGGCTAAGCCGCGCAACGGTCGTGGTCGAAGCGGCGGCTAAATCCGGCAGCCTGATCACCGCCCGTGACGCGCTGGATCAGGGGCGAGAGGTGCTTGCCGTGCCCGGCCACCCCTTCGATGCCCGTGCCGCGGGCTGCAACATGCTGATCCGTGACGGGGCGGCGCTGGTGCGCAATGCCGCAGATGTGATTGATCAACTGGGGCCGGCAAAAGCTCCCGCCGCCAGCCCGCCCATTTCCCAAGCAGCCGCCCCCGCGCCCCAGCGCGACATTGCAGCGCTGCACACCGATATATTGTCACGCCTTGGCCCCAGCCCCGTTGCCGAAGACCAGCTGCTGCGCGATCTGGCGGTCGCACCGGGGATCGCCACACCTGTTCTGGTCGAGCTTGAGTTGAACGGGCATATCCTGCGCCATGCAGGCGGGCTGGTATCCCGCGCGGACTGAGCGTGACGCGGCCGCAGATCGGGGGCCAGCCCCCGCTTTGGAGAACCTCCAAAGCGCCCCCGGGATTTAGACCATCTGGAAGCCGGAACCGCGGCCGGATTGCACCGTGAAACACCCCCGAAAAGGCGCTTTATAACCCGTGTATCAAAGGGCGCGCGCTGTTCTGCGGATTGACAAACTTCGCTTCACGCCACATGTCACAGCATAAGCCACGCGAATTAATTTGATCCAAGGTGCCGAATTTTATGCCAGTTGTCGTCGTCGAATCACCTGCCAAAGCTAAAACGATCAACTCGTATCTCGGCAGTGATTACACCGTGCTTGCGTCCTACGGCCACGTCCGCGATCTGCCGCCCAAAGACGGATCGGTCGACCCGGAAAACGGGTTCGACATGACTTGGGAAGTCGCCGCAGCAAGCAAGAAACACGTCAAAGCCATCGCTGATGCGCTGAAAGACGACAACGCATTGATCCTCGCGACTGACCCTGATCGCGAAGGCGAAGCGATCAGCTGGCACCTGCAAGAGGCGCTGACCAAACGCAAGTCGATCAAGAAGGACACACCGGTCAGCCGCGTGGTGTTCAACCAGATCACCAAAAAGGCCGTGACCGAGGCGATGGCGAACCCGCGTCAGGTCGATATGCCACTGGTCGAGGCCTATCTGGCACGGCGCGCGCTGGATTATCTGGTGGGCTTCAACCTGTCGCCCGTCCTATGGCGCAAATTGCCCGGCGCGAAATCGGCGGGGCGGGTACAGTCGGTCACCTTGCGGCTGATCGTCGAGCGCGAGATGGAGATCGAGGCCTTCCGCAACCGCGAATACTGGAGCGTCAAGGCGCTGGTCGCCACGCCGCGCGGGCAAGAGTTCGAGGCCCGTCTGGTGACGCTTGCCGGTAAGAAGCTGGACCGTTTTGATCTTGGCAATGAAACCCAGGCCGAGATGGCGGTACAGGCGATTACCAGTCGCGATCTGACGGTTACCAGCGTCGAGGCGAAACCCGCGAGCCGCAACCCCTCGGCCCCGTTCATGACCTCGACGTTGCAGCAGGAAGCCAGCCGCAAGTTCGGCATGGGCGCACGCCAGACCATGAGCACGGCGCAGCGGCTCTATGAAGCCGGTCACATCACCTATATGCGGACCGACGGCATCGACATGGCCCCCGAAGCGATCACGATGGCACGGGACGCTATCTCGGACCGGTTCGGGGCGGAGTATGTCCCGTCTGAGCCGCGCATTTACAAGAACAAGGCCAAGAACGCGCAAGAGGCGCACGAATGTGTGCGCCCCACCGACATGACCAAAGATGCCGACGCGCTGAAACTGACCGAACCGGATCAACGCAAGCTGTACGACTTGATCTGGAAGCGCACGCTGGCCTGCCAGATGGAAAGTGCCCGTCTGGAACGCACCACGGTAGAGATCGGCAGCAAGGATGAACAGGTCGGGCTGCGCGCCACCGGTCAGGTGGTGAAATTCGACGGCTTCCTGCGCGTCTACGAAGAAGGCCGCGATGATGTCGTGGACGAGGATGACAAGCGCCTGCCGCAGATCACCCAAGGTGACAAGATGGACAAACGCGCCGTCACGCCAGAGCAGCACTTTACCCAGCCGCCCCCCCGCTACACCGAAGCGACATTGGTCAAGCGCATGGAAGAGCTGGGAATCGGGCGCCCGTCGACCTACGCCAGCGTTGTCACGACCATTCAGGACCGCGAATACGTTCGCAAGGAAGGCAACCGTCTGTTCCCCGAGGACAAGGGCCGTTTGGTGACGGCCTTCCTCGAGAATTACTTCCGCAAATATGTGGGCTATGACTTCACCGCCGATCTGGAAAACCAGCTTGATAAGGTGAGCGCGGCGGATGCCGACTATAAGGATGTGCTGGGCCGGTTCTGGCAGGATTTCTCGGCTGCGATTGCCGAAACAGCCGATTTGCGCATCACCGAGGTGTTGGAGAAGATCAACGAGGTACTCGAGCCGCATCTCTTCCCGCCCAATGAGGATGGCAGCGACCCGCGCCTGTGCCCCAACTGCGAGATCGGGCGTTTGTCCATGCGCACGGCACGGTCCGGCGGCGCATTCATCGGCTGTTCGAACTACCCTGAATGCCGCTATACCCGCCCCTTCGGCCCGCCCGACCCCGAGGCAGAAGCCTCGGCTATTCCGCCCGATGGCAAACTGCTGGGCGAGGATATGGGTGACGAGATTCGCGTGTTCAAAGGGCGCTTCGGCCCTTATGTGCAGCGCGGCCCCGTCACCGAAGAGAACAAAAAACCGCCGCGTCAATCGGTGCCCAAGGACTGGCCCGCCGAAGAGCTGGAGCTGGAACGCGCTGTCATGCTGCTGTCGCTGCCGCGTGAGATCGGCCCGCACCCAGAAGATGGGGTGATGGTCTGGGCAAATATCGGGCGCTACGGTCCCTATATCAAACACGCCGACAGCACGTCGAACCGTGGCGGGACCAATGCGAACCTCGAAAGTCTGGACGAGGTGTTCACCGTTGGCATGAACCGCGCCGTGCAATTGCTGGCCGAGAAAGTCGCCAGCCGTGGCGGGCGTGGCAAAGCGGCAAAACCGATCCGCGAGATGGGCGAACACCCTGATCTGGGCGGCGAGGTCAACATCATGGAAGGCAAATACGGGCCTTATGTGAAGTGGGAAAAAGTCAACGCCACCATCCCCAAAGAGGTCGAGCCTGCCGATCTGACCATGGAACGTGCGGTTGAGTTGATCGAGGAAAAGCTGGCGAAATCCCCTGCCAAGCGCAAAGCCGCAACCAAGAAGCCCGCAGCAAAGAAAACCGCTGCGAAAAAGGCTCCGGCCAAGAAAACGGCTGCCAAGAAGGCCCCCGCAAAGAAACCAGCGGCCAAAAAGGCACCCGCAAAATCGGCCGCCGCACCGGAAGAGTGAGAGCGCAACTCACATATTCATGAAATGACATATATGTGAGTTGCCCCGCCCTGCCCTTGCTGCTTTTACCTGTGACAATCGCCACGGTAGAAGGACATAAAGATGGCAGAGCAGACATTCTCAAGACGCGGGTTGATCCTGACAGCGGGCGCGGCGCTTTTCACGCCGGCCCTATTGCGCGCACAGACGCCGGTGCCAGAGATTGCGGCACCGGTACGTCATAACACCAATGGATTTTCCAGCCAGAACTGGCAGGACCACTTTGATACATTGGGCAAAGCCGCGATCGTGGCTGATACCTCTTCCCGCGCGCTGCACTATTGGGGCGGCGATGGCGAGACCTACAAGATTTACCCGACCTCCGTGCCCCGCAGCGACGAACTGACCAAACGCGGCTACACCCGCATTGTGCGCAAACGTGTCGGGCCCGACTGGACACCGACACCCAGCATGATCGAACGCGACCCCGATCTGAAGTATATGCCGCCCGGTCCGGACAACCCGCTTGGCACCCATGCGATGTACCTCAGCTGGCCCGCCTATCTGATCCACGGCACCCATGACACGCGCAAGATCGGGCGGCAAAGCTCGGACGGGTGCATCGGGCTTTACAACCACATGATCGAGGCGCTGTACCAGATTGCCCCCATCGGCACGCAGGTACGCATCGTCTGACCTCGCTGCGGGCTGCACTGGCCCCGCAACGACAGCTGCCCACCCGACGCAGGGTGGGCGCACATTCCCCCGAATTTTCCGGCAAGCTTCTCTGGTACCGCTGACATTAGCGTCGGCGGTTTGACACGTTCGTTACGCCGCGTCATAGAAGTCGTATAACGATAATACGACAGGGCCGTGAGCCTCTCTTGAAAGGAGCCGGAATGAAGAAAATCTATGGAAGCGCTGCCGAGGCGCTGGAAGGCGTGCTGCACGATGGCATGCTGATCGCAGCGGGGGGCTTTGGCCTTTGCGGTATTCCCGAACTGCTGCTGAACGCGATCCGGGACGCGGGCACCAAGGATTTGACCTTTGCCTCGAACAATGCGGGCGTAGATGATTTCGGCATCGGTATCTTGTTGCAGACCAAGCAGGTCAAGAAAATGATCAGCTCTTACGTCGGCGAGAACAAGGAATTCATGCGCCAGTATCTCGGCGGCGAGCTTGAGCTGGAATTCAACCCGCAAGGCACCTTGGCCGAACGTATGCGTGCGGGTGGTGCGGGCATCCCCGGTTTCTATACCAAAACTGGCGTTGGCACCGTGATCGCCGAAGGCAAAGAGCACAAGGATTTCGACGGCGAGACCTATATCCTTGAGCGGGGCATCGTTGCGGATCTGGCGATTGTCAAAGCGTGGAAAGCGGATGACACTGGGAACCTCGTGTTCCGCAAGACTGCGCGCAACTTCAACCCGCCAGCGGCCATGTGTGGCAAGATCTGCATCGCCGAGGTCGAAGAGATCGTTCCCCGTGGCAGCCTTGGCGGCGACGCGATCCATCTGCCCGGCATCTATGTGCACCGCATCATTCAGGGTGATCACGAGAAACGCATCGAACAGCGCACAGTGAGGACGGCATAATGGCTTGGGATCGCAATCAAATGGCGGCACGCGCCGCGCAGGAACTGCAAGACGGTTGGTATGTGAACCTTGGCATCGGGATTCCGACGCTGGTGTCCAACTACATCCCCGATGGGATGGATGTGACCTTGCAGTCGGAAAACGGCATGTTGGGCATGGGGGCTTTCCCCATCGAGGGCGAAGAAGACGCCGACCTGATCAACGCAGGCAAGCAGACCATCACCGAGCTGGATCGCACCTCGTATTTCGACAGCTCGACCTCCTTCGGGATGATCCGCGGCGGCAAGATCGCCATGGCCATTCTGGGCGCGATGGAAGTGGCTGAAAACGGCGACCTCGCCAACTGGATGATCCCCGGCAAGCTGGTCAAAGGCATGGGCGGCGCGATGGATCTGGTCGCGGGTGTGGGCCGCGTTGTGGTGGTCATGGACCACGCCAGCAAGCATGGCGACAGCAAGGTACTGAAAGAATGCACCCTGCCGCTGACCGGCAAGAACGTCGTTGACCGCATCATCACCAATCTAGGTGTGCTGGATGTCGTTGAAGGCGGGCTGAAGATCGTTGAATGCGCCGATGGCGTCACCGAAGACGAACTGCGCGCCGCGACCGAAGCGACAATCGTCTAATCTGCTGACGCGATGAACGACGAGGGGCGCAGCCAGCGATGGCCGCGCCCCTTTTTACATCCACCCCGAACTGGCGTCAGTTCATCGCCGCAAAGACACACCCGTCCGAAATCAGCTCGGGCGGGGTCTGGCACAGGCCCTTGGCGACCTGAAAAGCGGCCAGCACCTTGGGCACATAGTCACGGGTTTCGGCAAAAGGCGGCACGCCCGCGTGCTTGTGCACGGACCCTTCGCCCGCGTTATAACCGGCCAGCACCAAGATCGGATCGCGGTCAAATTCGCCCATCAGCCAATCAAGATATTTTACGCCGCCCGCGATATTCTGCGTCGGGACCATACTATCGGTCACCCCAAAGCGGGACGCTGTATCAGGCATCAGCTGCATCAACCCTTGCGCCCCCGCCCCGCTGATGGCATCGGGCCGCCCTGCGGATTCAACCGTGATCACCGCGAGCACAAGCGCAGGTGACACCTGTGTCCCGATCGTAGAGCGGAGGATGTCGATCCCGTTGGCCTTGGCGATCTCTTGCATCTGTTGCATGCGTGGCGCGGGGATTTTGCTGCTGGCGGTTGCCAGCGTGATCATCGCGGCCTCCAGCCGGCCCGGGCCAGATTTCTCGACCGCCGGAGAGACACGATCCCAGAACCAATCATACTGCCCCGGTGACGCCGGCACGATGGCACCGGAGTCGGTTGCGACCACATCGGGGACGTCGTCTGCCTTGGGTTCGATAAAGACATTGATCCGGTTGGTACTGCCCGGCTTGGGCGGCTTCACACGTTTTGCCTCGAACTTGGGAAACGGCTTGGGCGCGTCTGCCCAGACAGCCGAGGCCGCCAGCATCCCCACCATCAAAGATACGGTCATTCGTCGAAACATCGCTGCCTGCACTGATTATTTAATGCTCTTTTTCAGCAATCTCGCACGGAAACCCTCGCCAAACCAACCAAACATGGCAGGGAACATGGCGATTTCGCCATAATTGATGCAATCCTGCCCCGCTTCCCATCAAGGATAACAAAAAATGAAGACGGAAAATCTTTTCGTATCAGCGGGCTACAATAATTCTGCCAAAAACCGACCCTGAAAAACGAAATGTCACAATTGCCGCCAAATTCGTGCCCCATTCACAAGGCTATATAGGCTCATACCAAGTCAGCCAGATGCGGAATTGAGAGAGAAGCATCGAAACGGACGACAGGGTTGAGATTGAAAACTTTATGATCCTTGGAGGGACATACCATGATGAACTTTATCAAGAACTTCAAAAACGACGAATCCGGCGCTGTGACTGTTGACTGGGTTGTTCTGACCGCCGCCGTTGTTGGCCTGGCCGTCGCAGCTTACTCCTCGATCGAAACAGGCGCTTCCAACCTGACATCGAAAACCAACTCCTACATGGGGACACAAAACCCTGGCAGCATCGGCGGCTAAGCGTTCGTCACACCACGAAATTTCGCTGGCCGCATTCTGCTCGACAGAATGCGGCCAGTTTTTTTAGACCTTCATCACGCAAGGCAAAACAATGCTCTCGAAGCTTATCAAATTCTGGCGAAGCCCAAGCGGTGCGGTCACAGTTGACTGGGTTGTTTTATGCGCAGCGGTGGTATCTCTGGCGGTTCTCATTGTCGTCAGCATGACTACCGGAACTGTGGATCTAGCAGACAGGGTGATGACCCAGACGCCGGGCGACATCTAACCCAATCCACCACTATAATGACCCAGCTTGGCCGCGGATTATCCATAGTCTGAACACAATCACCGCCTATCCATTGGTATAAGTTTCGCGCCGCGTCTTGGGACCGGCACACACTCAAGAGAGGTAAGTAACATGCGGATGGTTTTTGGACTGGTCCTGCTCGCCGGTATCGCTTTGGCAGGTGGTGCTGTGTATCTAGCAAAGGGCCGCATCGGACAATATCAAGCAGCACACCAACAGGCCCAAGAGGCTCTTGCGCAGATCGTGCCGACGGTTGGTGTATACGTGGCCAACGGGCCGCTGAAATACGGGCAGCGCCTGACCCGCGAAGATGTGCGGCAGGTAAAATGGCCCGAGGATGCGATCCCCGAAGGCACATTTATCGAAGAAGCAGCGCTTTTCCCCGAAAACAGCGATGACCTGCGTGTCGTACTGCGTGCGATGGAAAAAGACGAAGCCATCATGGCGGTGAAGGTGACCGAACCCGGTGCCGATACCGGCCTCACCTCGCAGCTGGAACGGGGCAGCCGTGCTTTCGCGATCCGCGTCGATGTATCAAGCGGCGTCTCGGGCTTCCTGCGCCCCGGTGACCGTGTCGATGTCTACTGGACCGGCCGCATCAACCGCGGCGGCAACGACCGCGCCGATACCGGAGACGTGACCAAGCTGATCGAGGCAGGCGTCAAGATCATCGCGATCGATCAAAGCGCCGGCGGCGAACGCAGCGAAGCGGCCATTGCGAATACTGTGACTGTTGCCGTTCAGCCCTATCAAGTTGCCGCATTGGCACAGGCCCAATCGACGGGTGACCTATCCCTCTCGCTCGTCGGGGCAGAGGATGACACCGTCGCCGGCGAGATCGAAGTCGACCAGCGCCGACTGCTCGGCCTGACAGAAGAAACGGTCAAAGTCGAAACAACTACAGAAAAAGTCTGCACCATCCGGACCCGTCGTGGTGCCGAAGTGGTCGAAATCCCGATCCCCTGCACCAACTGATCTGCTTATCAGGCAGGGCAAATACGGACCTCAGCAACGCCGCGCATCACTTTGCGCGGCGTTTTGCCATTTCGGATATGTTGCTGTTAATCCACATATACCCGCCACCCCCTGTCATTGATTCTTGCAAAAAAACGCAAAGGACCGCACAGTGTCGCAAACGGCGGGCGCAAAGACCCTATTTTGAGGCGTGATCACAAAGGCAGGTCACATGAAAATCGATAAGTTTATTAAAGCAGCCCTATTGGGACTGACCATTGGCGCGATGCCATTTGCATTGACGGCTCCGATCGACGCGCAGGCCAACACGCTCCGCGTGGTCAAGAAGGGCACCAACCGTGTGTTGGAAGTCCCGATGAACCGCGCGGTTGTGGTTGAAAGCGATATCCCCTTTGCCGAGCTTAGCATCGCCAATCCGGGGATCGCAGATATCTCATCCCTCTCCGATCGCACCATCTATGTGCTGGGCAAATCCCCTGGCCTGACCACGCTGACCCTGCTGGATGCGGCCGGTCAGTTGATCACCAACGTGGATGTGCGCGTCGCGGCGGATGTCTCTGAATTCAAGGAACGCCTGCGGCAGATCCTGCCTGGCGAAAAGATCGAAGTGCGCACAGCCAACGACGGTATCGTCCTGTCGGGCATCGTGTCGTCGACCCAACGCCTGCAGCGCGCCCTTGATCTGGCCGAACGCTACGCGCCAGAACGCGTCTCCAACCTGATGAGCGTCGGCGGCATCCAGCAGGTGATGATGAAAGTCCGCTTTGCCGAGATGAGCCGATCTGTCTCCAAATCCTTAAGCGCGTCGCTCGCGTTGAACGGGCTGGTGGGCAATGATCTTGCGATCAACGGCGGGACCAATACGACAAATACATCAGGCGCGATTGCAAACTCTCTTGGCGGCACGACACCTGCGTCCAACAGCAACGCAGGCGCGGTACTGTTCGGCTTCAACGCAGGGTCCACCCAAGTCGGCCTGCTGCTTGAAGCGCTTGAGCAGAAGGGCGCCGTACGCTTCCTTGCCGAACCGAACCTCGTCGCGCTGTCCGGGCAAGAGGCGACGTTCCTCGCCGGTGGCGAATACCCCGTGCCTGTCGCCCAGACCGGCGACCAGATTTCGGTGCAGTACAAACCCTTCGGCGTAGAGATGAGCTTTATCCCCCGTGTCGTGGATAAAGACCTGATTAACCTCGAACTCAAAGCTGCTGTGTCGGCGATTGATGCCAGCAACAGCGTGTCCTTGGGCAATGGTTTCGACATCTCGGCCTTTACCCGCCGCGAAACCTCGACCACGGTTGAAATGCGCGACGGCGAAAGTTTTGCGATCGCGGGTCTGCTGACCGACGATTTCACCGATAACTCCAGCCAGCTACCCTGGATCGGCGATGTGCCTGTATTGGGCGCGTTGTTCCGTAGCGCGAACTATCAGCGCAGCCAGTCCGAACTGGTGATCATTATCACGGCCCATCTTGTGACCCCCACCCGCGGCGAGGCTTTGGCCCTGCCAACCGACCGGATCAAACCGCCCACGGAAAGCGAATTGTTCCTGTCAGGTCGCACGTCCAAAGGCAGCACAGCACCCACCAAAGGGGCGGCAGGCGAGGTTGCCAAACAGGACTTTAGCGGGTCATATGGCTATGTATTGGATTGATCAGATGACTTCAGCGATCCCTTCGACAGGCAAAATCACCGGGTTATGCGCCGCTTTGGCGATGACCGTAGCAGGCTGTGTCAGCAGCCCTGATCCGGTCTATACCCAGTTCCACCGCGAAGCAGGATCCCTGACCGATCTGGGCACCTTCGGAAACGCCACGCTGAACAACCGTTTGGTGATGACAGGCGAACGCCAGTACACCTTCGATCTGGCCAACCGCTTTGCCGGCGAAGTCGAATCCACGGTGACCTTTGCCTTTAACTCGGCCCAGCTGGACGGGGCCGCGCAGGCCGTGCTGCGGCGCCAAGCGGGATGGATCCGCCAGTTCCCCGAGGTCCGCTTCCGCGTGTATGGCCATACCGATGCCGTCGGTTCGAACAGCTACAACAAGGCGTTGGGCCTGCGCCGAGCACAATCCGTTGTTGCGTTTCTGTCAACGCAAGGCATCAGCCGCAGCCGTCTTGAGGCCGTTGTTTCCTTTGGCGAAACACAGCCGTTGATCGTGACACAGGGCCGCGAACGGGCGAACCGTCGCACAGTGACCGAAGTCAGCGGCTTTGTCGGGCGTCATCCCACCGTTCTGGACGGCAAATACGCGCAGATCATCTATCGCGATTACGTTGCCAGCGCCGTGCCGCCGACTCAGCTATCGGGCGGCGCGACATCGACCGGAACCACGACGGAATAGCCGGATAAAAGATACCTCGTGAAAGGCCTGATCGTCGCTGACGGTCGGGCCTTTTGCGTTTCAATCCGGCAAATCCCTGCGGATCGTTTCAAAAGACCAAACAATAGAAACTATTTAGCCCCAATCTTGCCCAACTTGGCAGGGATATTCACTGCAATAGGACAGTTGCGCCCGGCCACCGTGGTCTGACGCAGGGGACCGCAAGGCAAAGAATAGGGCGACGCCCGATTAGCCCTTGCCGCGCCCCAAAGAGAAGAAGGGGAAGTTTAGGTATGAGCAGCAGTATGCCACAGATTGACGCACCACAGATCATCGCCTGCACTGTCAGCCGTGATGTACAGAACTTTGACCTGCTGATCGAGGATATGGAATCAGCTTTGGGCGAAGCCTGGGGTGATCTCGGCTTTTCTGAAAGCCTCGCTTTTTTCAGCCAGCCCGAAGCGGCGACGCTCGAGCTGATTGCACTGGCGCTTGATTCCGAGGACGAAGAGAACCTGCCGATGATGTCCGAAATCATCTCGCAGGCGAAATCGCGTCATATCAAGGTGATCCTGATCGCCGAAGACATGTCCCCGGCCTCGCTCCATTCTCTATTGCGTCAAGGTGCGGATGAATTCGTACCCTACCCGCTGCCCGAAGGCGAATTGGCGGCGACCATCGAACGTCTGCGCGCAGGGCCCGAGCCCAAAGCCGAACACATCGAGGCAGGCCCCAAGCTGAAACCCGGTGCCGATAAAGACGGCGCTGTGATCGTGGTACATGGTTTGGCCGGTGGCACCGGTGCGACCAGCATGGCCGTTAATCTGGCGTGGGAACTGGCGACGTCCGACAAAAAGAACCCGCCAAAGGTCTGCCTGCTGGATTTCGATCTGCAGTTCGGGGCCGTGGCGACCTATCTGGACCTGCCGCGCCGCGAAGTCGTCTATGACATGCTGATCGAGACAGACGAGATGGACGAGGAAAGCTTTGGTCAGGCCCTGCTGACCTATGAAGACACGCTTCAGGTCCTGACCGCCCCCGCCGATATGCTGCCGCTTGATCTGATCACCTCGGAAGATGTGACGCGGATTCTGGATATGGCGCGCAACCAGTTCGACTACGTTGTTGTCGATATGCCGTCGACGCTGGTGCAATGGACCGAAACCGTGCTGAGCAATGCGCATGTCTATTTTGCCATGCTCGAACTGGATATGCGCTGCGCCCAAAACGCCCTGCGTTTCAAACGAGCGCTGCAATCCGAAGAGCTGCCGGTCGAAAAGCTGCGCTATGTCATGAACCGCGCGCCGAAATTTACCGACCTTAACGCCAAAGCGCGGGTCAAACGGATGGCAGAAAGCCTTGGTATTTCCATCGACGTGCAGCTGCCTGATGGCGGCAAGCAAGTGACGCAGGCCAACGACCACGGTCTGCCGCTCGCCAATACCGCCGCCAAGAACCCACTACGTCGCGAGATCGCAAAGCTCGCGTCTTCTATCCACGACCTCAAGGCTGACGAAGCCAAAGCCGCCTGATCCGGCCCAAGCGCCAGATAATTTAGAAAGAGTATTCAGATGTTCTCGAAGTATAAAAAGCCAGGTGACGTTGCCGTAGCCACACCCGCCCCAAAGGCGAAGGCTCCCGCGCCCCAGCAACAGCCAGAGGAAGCGGTCGCGCCCAAACCCGCCAGCATGCGCCGCGTGGCTCAAGCTGCAACCGTCGCCCCGCAGGATCGCGACGTGAAGCGCAAGCAACGCATGAGCGACATCAAGCTCGAACTGCACCGTGCCCTGCTTGAGAACCTGAACCTCGCCGCCCTTGAACATGCCTCGGAGCAGGATCTGCGCAGCGAGATCAACGAAATCTCGACCGAGATTCTGGCCGAGAAATCCATCGTATTGAACCGCGAAGACCGCGTTCAACTGAACTCCGAACTGTATGACGAGGTGACCGGCCTCGGCCCGCTGGAAACGCTGCTGAAAGACGACAGCGTCAACGATATTCTGGTTAACGGCCCGCAACAGATCTTCGTGGAACGCGCGGGTAAACTGCAGCTGACCGACGTGACCTTCAAAGACGAAAAGCACCTGCTGCGGATCATCGACAAGATCGTTTCCGCCGTTGGCCGTCGCGTCGATGAAAGCAACCCTTATGTCGATGCGCGCTTGAAAGACGGCTCGCGTTTCAACGCTATGGTCCCGCCGATTGCCGTGGACGGCAGCCTTGTCTCCATTCGTAAGTTTAAGAAAGACAAACTGGGCATTGATGATCTGGTAAGCTTTGGGGCCTTCTCGGAAGAGATGGCAGCCTATCTGCAAGCCGCCGTCGCCACCCGTCTGAATATCATCGTCTCGGGCGGTACAGGTTCTGGTAAAACCACCACGCTGAACGCGCTGTCATCGTTTATTGCCAACGATGAACGTATCCTGACCATCGAAGACACCGCCGAACTGCAACTGCAACAGACCCATGTGGGCCGCATGGAAAGCCGCCCACCCAACGTTGAAGGCAAGGGCGAGGTATCCCCCCGCGACTGTCTGAAAAACGCCCTGCGGATGCGTCCTGACCGGATCATCGTCGGCGAGACGCGCGGCGAGGAAGTGATCGACATGCTGCAGGCGATGAACACCGGCCACGACGGGTCGATGACCACGATCCACGCCAACTCTGCCCGCGATGGTGTCAGCCGTCTGGAAAACATGATCGCCATGGCCGGTATCGAAATGCCGCTGAAAGCGGTCCGCAGCCAGATCTCGTCGGCTGTGAACCTGATCGTACAAGCATCGCGCTTGCAGGACGGGTCGCGCCGCATGACCTCGATTACCGAAATCACCGGCATGGAGGGCGACGTGATCTCTATGCAGGAAATCTTCCGCTTTCAGCGCGTCGGCCTGACGCCCGAAAACAAGATCATCGGCCACTTCACCGGCACCGGCGTGCGCAGCCACTTCTCTGAACGTTTCAAGATGTGGGGCTATGACCTTCCATCGTCGATCTATGAACCCGTTGTGGTCAAGTAAGGATTATCAATCATGAGTGCAGAACCCATTATCTATGGCCTGATCTTCGTCGGTGTCCTTGTGCTGGTCGAAGGGCTGTATCTGGTCGCTTTCGGTAAATCCATCAGCCTCAACAGCAAAGTCAACCGCCGGCTTGAAATGCTGGAAAAAGGGGCCCGCCGCGAAGAGGTTCTGGACAAGCTGCGCAAGGAAATGCAGCAGCACATGGATAATAAATCCATTCCGGTCTATTCCCTGCTCGCCGAGAAAGCACAAAAGGCCGCGATCGCCTTTGCGCCGAAACAGCTGATCATGATCATGGCCGGCCTTTCGGTCGTCGCCTTTCTGGGGCTGACCATCGGCACCAATACCGAAGTGCCCGTGCGCATCCTGATCTCTGTCGGGATCGGTGTCGGGGCGGTATTTTTCTGGATCTCGTCCAAAGCGAAAAAGCGCATGGACATGATCGAAGAGCAGCTGCCTGACGCGGTGGAACTGATGGTGCGGTCGCTGCGCGTGGGCCACCCTTTCACCAGCGCGATCTCTATCGTGTCGAAGGAAATCCAGGACCCGCTGGCGTCGGAATTCGGCGTGATCGCCGATGAAACCGCCTATGGCCGCGATATTGGCGAGGCGCTCAAGGATATGGCCGAACGGCTTGATATGCAGGATTTGCGCTTCCTCGCGGTGGCTGTGACCATCCAGCAGCAATCGGGGGGTAACCTTGCTGAAATCCTTGCGGGGTTGGCCAAGGTCATCCGCGCCCGCTTCCGCCTGTTCCGTCGCGTGCGCGCCATCACCGCCGAAGCAAAATGGTCCGGCAAGTTCCTGTCCGCCTTCCCGATCCTCGCGCTGATCGTGATCAAACTCGGTGACCCGCATTACTATGACGAAGTCATGACCCACCCGCTGTTCATCCCCGGCTGTATCGCGGTTGTCCTGTTCCTATCGCTTAACCTCATCGTCATGCGCAAGCTGACCGATATCAAAGTCTAAGGGGGCCTCACTGTGAATTTCCTCAACTCACTCGACACCGCACTTGGTCCCATGGGCTGGATCGCCATTCTGGGCGCATTGGGCCTGACCATGGTGGGCGCAACGCTTGTCATGATCCTGCGCCAGCCCGAAGACCCTTTGGCCAAGCTCAAACGTAGCCAGACCGAGGCTGCCGATGCAGGCAAACAACAGCGCCTGCGCCAGTCGGACCGCAACGAGAAGCTGCAAAAATTCGCCAAATTCCTCGAACCCGAAGACGTGGAAGAGCTCAGCGCCAAGGCGCTGCTGCTGCGTCAGGCGGGCTATAGCTCGCGCGATGCGGTACGGTTCTTTCACTTTGCACAGATGGCGCTTGGTATTGCCGGGCTGGTGATCGGCACCGTCTACATCAACTTCCTTGGCGGCGGCGAAGGCATGACTACCAACAAGATGATGCTGTATACCGTGGGCCCCGGCGGTATCGGATATTTCCTGCCGCGCTATTGGGTGACCCGCCGCGTCGCCGAGCGGAAAGAGGAAATCACACGCGGTTTTCCCGATGCGCTGGACATGATGCTCGTCTGCGTCGAAGCCGGCCAGTCGCTTGATCAATGTATCGTCCGCGTGGCCCGCGAATTGCGCGCCTCCTACCCTGCGCTGGCGGAAGAGTTCGAAATCGTCGCCTATGAGATGAAGGCCGGTAAAGACAAGGTCAGCGTGCTGAACGCCATGGGCGAACGCTGCGGCGTGCAAGATGTGTCGTCCTTTGTGACGGTGCTGGTACAATCCGCCGCCTTCGGCACATCCATCGCCGACGCGCTGCGGGTCTATGCCGCCGAGATGCGCGACAAACGCGTGATGCGCGCCGAAGAGGCCGCAAACAAGTTGCCAACCAAGATGACACTTGCCACAATGATGCTGACCGTTCCTCCGCTGCTGATCATTCTGGTCGCGCCATCGGTGATGAACATTACCAAACTAGGTCAGTAAGGCTCTGCATGATCCACATTCCCAAGCGCGCGTTACCCTTCAGGCTCGCGCTTTGTATGACCCTGATCGCCGGATTGGCCGCTTGCTCTGCAGGCGGTCTTTCCGCGTTTGGGGGCAAGCGCGCCAGCCCTGACAACCCCTTTGCCCCCGGTGTCAACACCCGCAAGGACGCCGAAGACGGGGTAGAGGTCGCCCACCGTCTCATGCGCGCGGGCGAATACGAACTGGCCATCCGCGCCTTCAACCGCGCGGCGCTCGCCTCCCAGTTGGACGCCGAAATCCTGTCGGGACTGGGCAGCGCCAACCTTGGGCTGGGGCGATTGGGTCAGGCGGAAAAGCTGCTGCGCGACGCTGTAGAAAAGGACGAAACCCACCCCGAGGTCTGGAATAATCTCGGCGTTGTGTTGATGGAACGCGGCAAACTCGCCGAAGCCCAGCTGACCTTTCGCAAGGCCTATGCGCTCGATAATGGCGAAAGTGACGCAATCCGTGACAATTTGCGCTTAGCACTCGCAAAATCGGAAAACTCTGTTACGATCCCGGATCAAGAAGACAGTTATAAATTGGTGCGGCGCGGCTCGGGCGACTATCTGGTTCGGCCAGCATCATAACGAGGCAGAGCAGTAAAAGGACGCAAAAATGCGCCACCCTATCCTATTGGCCGCCTGCATTGCAGGCGTCGTCGCAGTAGCAGGCTGCGGCAAGAAATCCGGCGAGGATACCGTCACCCGCGCCTTCCAGGACGTGAACGTCGTGGATGAAAGCAACCTCAACGATGTGATGCTGACAGTGGCCGACCCGAACGAGGCGGTCAGCTATTTCACCCGCACCGCGCAGGAAAATCCCGACCGCATCGACATCCAGCGCAGCTTGGGCAAATCCCTGATCCGCGCCAAACGCAACCAAGAGGCCGCATCGGTCTGGGGCAAAGTTGCCGCTTCCAAGGATGCCACCGCCGACGACAAGGTTGATTACGCCGATGCGCTGATCCGCGCGGGCGATTGGGCCAAGGCGGAAAAGACGCTGGATTCCGTCCCGCCCACCCATGAAACCTACAACCGCTACCGGCTTGAGGCGATCGTCGCTGACAGCAAGCAGGAATGGGACAAGGCCGACAGTTTTTACGAGATCGCCATTGGCCTGACCACCAAGCCCGGTTCGGTCATGAACAACTGGGGTTACTCCAAACTGACGCGCGGGGACTATCAGGCTGCCGAACGCCTTTTCGGCGAGGCCGTGAAGCAGGATTCAACGCTGTTTACCGCCAAGAACAACCTGATCCTCGCCCGTGGCGCGCAACGAGAATACAGCCTCCCCCCGATCGAGATGGACCAGACCGAGCGCGCGCAACTGCTGCACACCCTCGCCCTCTCCGCGATCAAGAAGGGCGACGTTGAAACCGGCAAAGGGTTGCTGCGTGACGCCATCAGCACCCACCCGCAGCACTTCGAGGCCGCCGTCCGGTCGCTGCGCGCGCTGGAAAACGCAGGCTAACGCGTGGAGATCACCAGCTCCGCAGCGCTGTGGTTTCTGCCCTTCGCGCTGCCCCTTTGTGCCTATACGATCTACACCGATCTGGCCTTTATGCGGATCACCAATGTCACGGTGATCGCATTGGCCGCCGTGTTTGTGCTGATCGGCCCGATTGCCCTGCCCTTTGACAGCTACCTCTGGCACCTGCTGGCGATGGTGGTGGCGCTTGTTGTGGGCATCTTCATGAACGCAGGCGGGCTGATGGGCGCGGGGGATGCGAAATTCATCGCCGCCGCCACGCCCTTTATCGCGCTCGGGGATGTGCGCTTTGTCATGGCGCTGTTCATGGCGACGCTGGTTGCCGCCTATATCATTCACCGCGCCGCCAAATATTCCCCTCTGCGCAAGCTTGCCCCGCAATGGGTCAGCTGGCACGAAGCCAAGAAATTCCCCATGGGCCTCGCCCTTGGAACTGTGCTTGCCGCATATTTAATGCTCGGTGCCTACTTCGGGGCCTGATTTCGCCATATTCAACCGCTACGCCTTGGGGCACGCCCGTGTCCCCATGAAAGAAGCCTTCATGAATATGCAAACCAGCGCCGTCATGGCCCCCCCTCCGCCGCGCACCATCCAAGAGATGAAGCTGCCCGTGGTGATGATGCGCGACATCATGATCAAGACGATGTTCCGCAAGAATGTCACCATGGTCAGCGAGCTCGCAGCAGCGATCTGCCTGCCGCTTCAGGTCACGCAGGAACTGGTGGATCTGTCGCGCGAACAACGCCTTCTCGAAGCGACGGGCACGCTTAACGCGAATAACGGCAATGAAATGGGCTACCAGCTGACCGATCTGGGCAAGGCCCGCGCGTTGGATGCCTTGGCGCAATCGGAATACTTCGGCCCGATGCCCGTGCCGCTTGATGTCTACCGCGAACAGATCAAGCGCCAGTCCGTGCGCAACATGCAGATCACCCGCGCAAAGCTCGAAGCCGCCATGGGCCATCTGGTGCTCCCGTCCGAACTGATCGGTAACCTTGGCCCAGCCGTGACGGCCGGTCGCTCCATCCTGATGTACGGCCCCCCCGGCAATGGTAAATCAAGCATCTCCAACGGGATTCGCGACGCGCTTGGTGACCGGATCTATGTCCCCCGTGCGATTGAATACGCCGGTCAGGTGATCACGGTCTATGACCCCATCGTGCACACCGCCATTTCCGAGGAAAAACAAGACCCGAAATCCCTGCGCCGCGTGACGCGCTTTGACACCCGCTATGTCAAATGCGAACGCCCCACAGTGATCACCGGGGGCGAACTGACGCTCGATATGCTTGATCTGGTCTACAACCCCACCGCACGGACCTATCAAGCCCCGCTGCAGCTGAAATCCACCGGCGGCATCTTCATCGTCGACGACCTTGGGCGCCAGGCAGAATCGCCACAGGCGCTGGTCAACCGCTGGATCGTGCCGCTGGAAGAAAACAAGGACATCCTCGCCCTGCAATCCGGCGAGAAGTTCGAAGTTCCCTTCGACACGCTGGTGGTCTTCTCGACCAACTTCCACCCCAATGAGATCTTCGACCAGGCCGCCCTGCGCCGGATCTTCTTCAAGATCAAGATCGACGGGCCCAATCAGGAAAACTTCCTCAAGATCTTCGCCATGGTCGCAAAGAAACGAAACATCAAACTGGACGAGGCGACGCTGATCCATTTGCTGAAAACGAAATACCCTACGATCAACAATGTTTTCGCCAACTATCAGCCGATCTTCCTGATCGACCAGATGATTTCCATCTGCGATTTCGAAGGTATCCCGCACCAGATGCGCCCTGATCTGATTGACCGTGCTTGGGCCAATATGTTCGTCGAGGATGAAACCATCGTCAGGTAGCACCGCGCTCGAAACGGCTGCGGGCATCCGCTTCA
>NZ_JBQKUI010000014.1:0-67885 GCF_054968505.1 Sulfitobacter sp. G5_S2_6_S6 | reverse complement strand
AGGCATCCGCCCCGTGCCACCCGCACCACCCCATTGCAATTGCAGCACCCAAGCGCCATATAGCGCCCATAGGGAAAGGCCCCTGCCGTCCGCATATCGGTGAAGTCCTTGATCAAGAACACACCTTCAATCTCGCGGATTGACGGGCAACGCGGACCCCCTTCGACTTTTGCGAGAGCAGGAGTGTTATGATGACAACCCAAACCCATCCCACCGCCGTACCTTCGGCTGATGTGCTGAAATCCCAAGCCAAACGCTTGCGCGCGGACCTTGCAGCCCAAGGCACAGCACTGTCCCATGCGGCGACGCTGGAAATGGTGGCCCACCAATGGGGCGCGCGCGACTGGAACACCCTAAGCGCGCAGGCCGCGGCCCCTGCGCAGGGCTGGACGCCCGGGGACCGCGTGCAAGGCCGCTATCTAGGCCATCCCTTTACCGGCGTGGTCAAGGCGGCGCGGCTATCGGGCAGTGGCATGTGGTCGCTGACCCTGCGCTTTGACACGGCGATTGATGTTGTGACCTCGCCCCTGTTCAGCAATATGCGGCGGCAGATCAATGCGGTGGTCGATGCCCAGGGGGTCTCCCCGCGCAAGACCTCTGACGGGCAGCCGCATCTGGTTCTGACCTAGCGCCATCAATCCCGAACCATCGCGCCTGTCTGGGTCCGCTCAGGCAGGCGCATCTCCGTCGCGCACCACATAGGTGTGGATCGTGAAGACCACCGCGTCGCTTTCGGGCAGACGCAGGATGCACTGCCGCTCTGACCGGATAAAGGGCATGTCGCTGCCTGTCTCGCGCCGCCGCGGCTGGTGCAGATCCGCATCCGCATAGCGCAGTTTGTTGAACCGCCACAGGGGCCGCCCTGCCCGCACGCCGTCAAACAGACGCTGCACACGCCGCGCGATGTCGGCGTCATATTCATCGACCGGAGTGTGAATGCCGGTCAGGGGTTGCTCTATCTTGTCCGCCAGCCGCCAGTTCGCCGGAAAGCACAGTGCCGCAGCGGTCAGCACATGTTCATCGCCACGCTTTTGCAGGATGCAGAGGTCTTCTTGCACCAGATGCGCCAGCGTCCACAGCGGTTGCGACCGGTCCAGCGTGACCTTGCGCCCGTCAGGACAAACCACCGCATCAGCCCCGAGGGTGAAACCGAAACGCGGCAGAAGGGTCAGCGCCTCTGACAAGAGCTCTGCCGCGGCGGGTCTGGCGGCCTCGCTTTGGTAGAAAACAGCCTCGGGTCGGTCCGCCAGCAACGCTTCGCGGTAGACCATCTGCGGCGCGTAGGCTTCGTCCATCAGCAACCAGTCATCCGCCCCGCAAGGCCCCGTGCCCGGCAATCCGGGCGTGCCGGTCTGCGCGTCCGGTAGTCTGGTTTGCAATATCACGGGCATGAGGTCTCCTTTTTTGGTAAGCGGATGAGGGGCAGCCGGGGCGAAACCGGCGGCGTGGCGCACAGGCCCGCTGCCGAGGCGCAGCCTGCTACGGGCCATGCCTTCGGCGAGGATTTAGGGCCATTTGGAAGCGGGTGTCAGTTCTTCAGAGCGTCTTGCAGCGCCGGCAGGAAGCGTTGTTCGTAGTCACTGCCGACCAGCGGACCAGCATAGCGGAACAAAACCGTGCCGTCGCCCGCAATGATGAAGGTCTCTGGTGGGGCGGTGACGCCCCAGTTGATGGCCGTGCGGCCCTGCGGGTCAAAGGCGACGCCTTCGAAGGGGTTGCCATCATTGGTCAGGTAGCTGGTTGCGGGGCCTATCGTGTCTTTGAAGTTGACCCCGATGATCGACAGCCCCTGCGCCTGCATATCAAGCAGCTGCGGATGTTCGGCGCGGCAGGGCGGGCACCAGCTGGCCCAGAAGTTGACCAGCGTCACCTCGCCATTGGTCAGCACATCCGGTGCCGCGGCGGGAAACCCTTCCAGCGGTTTTTCCGGCAGCGCGGGGGCCATCTGCCCCACCAGCGTCGAGGGCAGCCCTTCGGGATCGGGGCGGAACATGCCAAAGGCGGCAAGAGCCACGAAACCGGCGAAAACCAGCGGTGGCGCGATCATGAGCGGAGAGATTTTAGCCATCTTTACGGGCCTCTATATCAGCAAGTGTGGCGCGGGCCTTGCGGCCCTTGTTCAGGCTCAGCCCCACCAGTCCCGCCAGCAGCAGCAGCGACACCCCATAGGCGGCCAGCACCTCGGCGGCGTATTTCCCAAGTTCCGGCATCATGCGCCCCTTTCGCTGCGCGCCAGCAGCGCGCGGGCGCGGCGCAGGCGGATTTCGGTCCCTGTGCGGTACAGAACCAGCGCCAGAAACAGCAGGCCAAAGCCGATCATACTGATCAGCAGCGGGTAGAAAAACACATCCGATACGGTACGCCCACCGGTGGCCAGCGGGACAGAGGTGCCTTGATGCAGCCCCTGATTCCAGAACTTGACCGCATAGCGCGACAGCACCGCAAAGACCGAGCCCACCAGACACAGGACCGAGGTCAGGTCTGCAGCGGTATCGGGGTCCTCGACCGCTTCCCACAGGGCCATATAGCCGAGGTAGAAGAGGAACAGGATCAGAAAGGACGTCAGCCGCGGATCCCATGCCCACCAGGTGCCCCACATGGGCTGCCCCCAGATCGCACCGGTGATCAGCGCGATCACTGTCATGGTGACGCCCACAGGGGCCGCCGCCTTGGCCGCGAGGGCGCTGACGTGATGCCGGCGGATCAGCCAGACCAGCGAGGCCACCAGCATCATGAACCACGCGTTGATCGCCATCAGCGCGGCGGGTACATGCAGGTAGATGATCTTGACCGTCGATCCCTGACGGTAATCATCCGGCGTGCCGAAAAAGCCCCAGCCCAGACCGACCATCAGACACAGCGCCGCCCCGCCCCAGACATAGGGTTGCACGCGGGCCGAGAGGCCTAAAAATTTCACCGGATTGGCGTATTCCCATAAAGACATGGCGGGGTTCTATCGCTCCGTTTCCTGGCACTCAATGGTCAAAAGCGCGCACTCACCTTAAGGTCATCCGCAGCACCGCGGCAGAGGCGAAGGGCATGAGCGCGATGGTGCCAAAGGTGATGCCAGCCAGCAGGGTCAGCGGGGTCGTGGCATCCAGCCCCATTGCGCCGCGGCGCGCGGCCTCTGCCCCGAAGATCAGCGTCGGTACGTAAAGCGGCAGCACCAGCAGCGACATCAGCAACCCGCCGCGTTTGATGCCCACGGTCAGCGCCGCACCAAAGGTGCCGATCACCGACAGCGCGGGCGTGCCCAGACCCAGCGAGGCCACCAGCCACAGATACCCCGAAGGCGCGAGGTTCAGCATCACCCCCAACACAGGTGCTGCAAGCACCAGCGGCAGCCCGGTCGTCACCCAGTGGGACAACGCCTTGACGCTCAACGCCGCCTCAAGCGGCAGCGGTGCCGTGGCCAGCAGGTCCAGCGTGCCATCCTCGTAATCCAGCGCAAGCAGCCGGTCGAGCGAGAGAAGGCAGGCCAGCAGCGCCCCCAGCCAAAGCACACCGGGCGCGATGGTCCCCAACAGATCGGGTTGCGGCCCGACCGAGAAGGGCACCAGTACGGTCACAATCAAGAAGAACGCCAACCCGAGGCCAAAGCCCCCGCCCGCCCGGAAGGCAAGCATCAGGTCACGGCGCAGCAGGGCGATCACAGGAAAGCCTCGTCACTGGCACCGCTGCGCTGTGATGGTTTGGCGCGAAACGGGGTGATGTCAAAGCTATGCACTTTCAGGCCAAGGTCGATATGGGTCGCGATCAGCGCCATGCCGCCCGCCCCCAGATGCGCCGTCACCGCCGCGGCGAAAAGCCCGACGGCGGCGGCGTCCAGCGACACGGTCGGCTCGTCCAGCACCCAGATGGGCCGCCCCGTGACCATCAACCGCGCCAGCCCCAAGCGCCGCTTCTGCCCCGCAGACAAAGTGCCTGCCAGCCGGTCTTGTAGCGGCTTAAGGTCATAGGCGGCCATTGCCTCGGATATATCGCGTTGCCCGAAGACCTGTGCCCAGAATGTGAGGTTTTCGCGCACGCTCAGCATCGCTTTCAGCCCGTCGGCATGACCGGCGTAGGCGATGGTTTCCTCTGCCCCGTCGATCTGCCCCGACAAGGGCGGTTGCAGCCCCGCGATGCAGCGCAGCAGCGTGGTCTTGCCCGCCCCGTTCGGACCACGCAGGATCAAGGCAGCCCGCGGTTCAATCGCAAAGGACACCCCGTCCAGCACGGGCACACCGCCGCGCGCGACGGCAAGGTCGGTGACACGCAGGGTCATATCAGACGGGGATCATGGCCAAGGCGATGCGACGGCCTTCGCTGAGCAGGACGTTATACGTCCGCGCCGCCGCGGGGGACGACATGACATCAACCCCGATGCCCGCATCTTCGAGCGTGCTGCGCAGGTCGGCCGGGATATGCGCAATCTCGGCCCCGGTGCCGATGAACAGGATGTCGATCTTGCCCGCCAACGCCAGCAACGGTGCGTGATCGTCGAAGCCCTGCCACGCAGAAACCCCAGAGGTGCCTGCGATCACCGGCCCTTCGAACACAGTGCCGCCAATGCGGAAGAAACCGGGGCCATAGCCTTCGACGGGTTTGGCATCCGAATACACGACCTCGTTCAAACGCATGATGTTCTCCTTCTCGCGGGGGCTGCGCGATCATAGCGGATCACGCGCGGACAATACAGATCAACTGGCGGTGAAATGGGGCGGGCCCTATGGGCAAAGCGTCGCGCCGGAGGCGGGCGCGGAACGGTGCTGCCAGCAAGGGGGTGCCCTGCTGGCAGCGAAATATATTACGCGTCGATGTTGGCGTATTGGCCGGTATTGTTGTTGTCTTTCTTGGACCAGTCGCGTTTGACGCCCAGAAACAGCACGACGTTCTTGGCCACATAGACGGAAGAATAGGTGCCCACAACAACGCCCCATGTAATCGCGAAGACAAAGCCACGGATCACATCGCCGCCCAGAACCAGCAGCGCGATGAGCGCGAGCAAGGTGGTGCCCGATGTCATCAATGTCCGGCTCAGAGTTTCGTTAACGCTGAGGTTCATGATCTCGCGCAGGTCGCGTTTCTTGTATTTGCGCAGGTTTTCACGCAGGCGGTCAAAGATCACCACGGTGTCGTTGATCGAATAGCCGATGATGGTCAGGATCGCCGCGATCACCGCCAGATCGAACCGGATCTGCAACGCCGAGAAAACGCCGATGGTCAGCACCACATCGTGGAACAGCGCCGCGACCGCCCCGACAGAGAACTGCCATTCGAACCTGAGCCAGATGTAGATCAGGATCGCGCCGAGCGAGGCGGCAACCGCCAGAAACGCGGTCTGGATCAGCTCGCCCGATACTTTGGGGCCAACAGATTCGACCGAGGTGAAGACGATGTTCGGGGCAACGGTTTTCAACGCTTCCTCGACATTCTGGATCATCTCGGGGGATGCGGCCTCTTCGCCCTCCTGGGCCTGGATGCGGACCATCGCGACATGTTTGGTGCTGTCGCTGGCAGGGTCAAACACCTCTGAGATGGACACATCGCCAAGCTCCAGCGGTTCCAGCGCCGTGCGGTAGGCCGCCACGTCCACGGCTGCGTCGCTTTGCGTGCGCAGGGTCGTCCCGCCGCGGAAGTCGATGCCGTAGTTCAGGCCCATGGTGAACCACACGGCCAAGGCCAGCAGCACCGCCACACAGGACGCCCCAAAGGTCAGCTTGGCGTGTTTGAAGAAGTCGATATTCGTATCGTCGGGGATCAGTCTCAGCCGCATGGTGCGCGTTCCTATACCGTGATTGTCTTGGGACGGCGGCGTTCAAACCAGAACACCACGATCAGACGTGTGACGAAATACGCCGTAAAGACCGACGTGACGATGCCAAGCCCCAGCGTCACCGCGAACCCGCGCACAGGGCCGGAGCCAAGCACAAAGAGGATCGTTGCAATGATGAAGGTGGTGATGTTGGCGTCCAGAATGGCGCTAAGCGCGCGTTCATAGCCAAGGCTGATGGCGCGGGCCGGTCCCTTGGCGGTCTTGAGCTCTTCGCGGATGCGTTCAAAGATCAGCACGTTGGCGTCCACCGCCATACCCACTGTCAGAACGATCCCCGCGATACCGGGCAGGGTCAGCGTGGCACCAATCAGGCTCAGCAAGCCAAAGATCATACCGACGTTGATGATCAGCGCGATATTGGCGAACAGCCCGAACAGCCCGTAGCTGGCCCACATAAAGAACAGTACCGCGCCAAAGGCGACGCTGGTCGCGATCTTGCCCGCGTCAATGCTGTCCTGCCCCAGTTCCGGCCCGATGGTGCGTTCCTCGACAAAGGTCAGCCCCGCGGGCAAGGCCCCTGCCCGCAGCAAGACGGCCAGATTGGTGGATTCCTCGACCGTGAAGTTGCCGGTGATAATGCCCGACCCGCCGGGGATCGCGCTTTGGATGGTGGGGGCGCTGATGACCTCGTCATCCAGCACAATGGCGAAAGGCGCGCCGATGTTCTCTGCCGTGTAGGTGCCGAACTTGCGCGCGCCGGTGGTGTCAAAGCGGAAGCTGACAGCGGGGCGGCCGTTCTGGTCAAAGCTGGGCTGCGCATCGACCAGCTGTTCGCCGGTCACGACGGGCGCGGTTTCGATGATATAGAAGACACCGGGCGCTTCGGCGTCGGGCAAAAGAGAATTGCCCAGACCCGGTGCCGCGTTTTCATTGGCGCCACGGTTCACCACGGGGTTGAACGTCAGCTGCGCGGTGGTCCCGATGATCGCTTTCAGCTCTGCGGCCGACCCGATGCCGGGCACCTGAATAAGGATACGGTCCGCGCCCTGACGCTGGATTGTGGGCTCACGTGTACCCACCTCGTCGATGCGGCGGCGGATGATTTCCAGCGACTGCTGCATCGTGCGCTCGTCCGTGGCCTGTTTCTCGGCATCGGTCAGCGTGATGGTGATGATGTCATTGGCACCGTTCACCACGATGTCGTTCTGCCCTGTGCCCGTCAGCGACTGCACGGGGCGGGCCAAGGCACGGGTCGCCTCCAGCGCTTGTGCCATGACAGAGGCATCGTTGATGCGCACGCGCAGCTCGCCCTTGGGGGCGTCAACGCGGCGGACCGGCGTGATCGAGCGCAACGCATCGCGGACCTCGGGCCAGGCGGCCTCCATCCGGTTGGCGTAAACATCTTCGACATTCACTTCGGCCAGCAAATGGGCCCCGCCGCGCAGATCGAGGCCAAGGTTGACCAGACGTTCCGGCATCCACTCGGGCCAAAGCGCCTTTTGCGCCTCAAGCTCGGGGGTGGCGCCAGCAACGCTGATCGCCTTGACCGCATCATTGTGCTGTTCGACGGGTCCGTAGAACGCATTGGGCAGCGCCAGCCACAGGCCAGCGGCACAGGTGAGGATGATCAACACCCGTTTCCACAGATCAATCTGAAGCATGGTACTGCCCTTTTCTCGACACGCCCGAAGGGGCGCTTACTTGGCTGGTTCGGTCTTGGAGACGACGGTGGCGATGGTCGATTGCACAACGCGCACTTTGACGTTGTCGGCCAGTTCGACTTCCAGCTCACCGTCATCTTTGACTTTGACGACTTTGCCGATCAGACCGCCAGCGGTGACCACTTGATCGCCACGACGCAGACCGTCCACCATTGCCTTATGCTCTTTCACCTTCTTTTGCTGAGGGCGGATAAGCAGAAAATACATGATCGCGAAGATCAGGATCAGGGGTACAAATTGCTGAATGGCTTCCATGGAGGTCGTCCTTTGTGTTGGGCGCATGCCGCAAACGGCCTGCCGTCTAAGTTTGGCGGAACCTATGGTCAGACGCGGGGCTTTGCAAGGTGGGTTCCGGGGGGAAATGGCGCCGCCCGGTGTCGCAGCCTGCAATAAGCTGTTTGCGCAAGCATCCAAGGGCCGGATCGCCCCCCGGCGCATCCACATCTGGCACCGCGATCCACAATCGGGCATAACGCGCGCAACGCAGATCATGCGACTCGGACGACAAAGGAACAGCCCATGCACGACATCAAAGCCATCCGTGAAAACCCCGATGCTTTCGACGCGGCCCTCGCACGGCGCGGCGACACCCCTGTGAGCGCGCAGGTACTGGCACTGGACGAGGCACGGCGGGCCAAGATTTCAGCAGCGGAAACGGCGCAGGCCGAGCAGAACAAAGCCTCCAAACTGGTGGGCGCGGCCAAGGCCAAGGGCGACGAGGCCGAATTCGAACGTCTGCGCACCTTGGTCAGCGACAAGAAGGCCGAAGTTACCGCCATGCAGGCAGAGGCCAAGGATCTGGACGCGCAGTTGACCGACATGCTGGCGCGCATCCCCAACCTGCCCGCCGATGATGCCCCCGATGGCGCGGACGAGGCTGACAATGTCGAAGTGAACCGCTGGGGCGATGTACCAACGTTTGATTTCAAGGCGAAAGAGCATTTCGAGATCACCAGCGTCGCGGCGTCAATGGATTTCGAAACCGCCGCCAAAACCTCCGGCGCGCGCTTTGTGATGCTTAAAGGGGCCCTGGCGCGGATTCACCGTGCGCTGGCGCAGTTCATGATCGACACCCATGTCGATGAAAACGGGCTGACCGAACATATGACCCCCGTGCTGGTGCGCGACGAGGCGATGTATGGCACCGACAAGCTGCCCAAGTTCGGCGACGACAGCTATCAGACCACAAACGGCTGGTGGCTGATCCCAACCTCCGAAGTGACGCTGACCTATTCGGTCGCCGGTGACGTGCTGGAAGAAGCTGCCCTGCCCCGCCGGATGACCGCCCACACCCTGTGCTTCCGCTCCGAGGCGGGCAGCGCGGGGCGCGACACCTCGGGCATGCTGCGTCAGCACCAGTTCGAGAAGGTCGAGATGGTATCGGTCACCCACCCCGATCAATCGGATAACGAACAAAAGCGTATGCTGCGCTGTGCCGAAGACATGCTGGAACGTCTGGGCGTGCCCTACCGCACCGTGATCCTGTGCACCGGTGACATGGGCTTTGGCGCGCGCCGGACCTTTGACATCGAGGCCTGGCTCCCCGGTCAGAACGCCTACCGCGAGATCAGCTCTGTCTCGACCACGGGGGATTTTCAGGCGCGGCGGATGAACGCACGGTTCAAACCCGCAGATGGCGGCAAACCGCAGTTCGTGCACACGTTGAACGGGTCCGGTCTGGCCGTCGGGCGCTGCCTGATCGCGGTGCTGGAAAACGGCCAGCAGGCCGATGGGTCGGTCAAACTGCCAGACGTGCTGGCCCCCTATCTGGGCGGCAAGGCCACTTTGGCCGTCGACGGCACGCTCAGCTGATTGAACGCTGGGATCATCGGGCTATCTGAGGCGAGAACCACTTTTCGCAAGGTAGCCCGATGTCCCGTCCCCTTATTGCCCTTTTGACCTTTCTGCTGGCGATCGGCTTTGCCGTGTCGCCTTTTTTTGTCTCCGGCTTCAACGGCTTTTCGCCGGACCAATTCCCCATTCCCCAAGACAACCCGCCGGTGCAGCCTGCGGGCTACGCGTTCTCGATCTGGGGGATGATCTATGTCTGGCTGATCGTCGGCATGGGCTGGGGCCTGTGGAAACGCCGCGAGGATTACCTTTGGCACGACATGCGTCTGCCGCTTGCCCTGTCGCTGTTTGTGGGCTGTTTCTGGCTTGCCGTGGCCGTAGCAAGCCCGATCTGGGCGTCGGTGCTGATCTGGGTGATGCTGGTGTCGGCGCTTTACGCGTTGTTCCGCGCCCCGCGTGAGGACCGCGGCTTTGCCGCCCTGCCCGTGGGGCTTTATGCGGGCTGGCTGAGCGCGGCCTCCTGCGTGTCTTTGGGGCTGCTGGCGGCCGGCTATGGCTGGATGAGCGGGCCAACCGCGGGGCTGGTCTTTGTCGGGCTGGCGATTGTGATTGCAGCGGGGGTGCAATCGTCGCTGATGCGCGCGCCGACCTATGGGATCGGGGTGATCTGGGCGCTGATCGCTGTGGTGGTGGCGAACGTCGCGACGGCCCCGACCGTTGCGGCGCTGGCTGCGGGGGGTGCCATTGCGTTGATCCTGCCCACCTACCGGTCATGGCGGCGCGGCTAAACGCAAAGAACCGGAGTTTTGAAAACTCCGGTCCCGATTTCTGCAACTTCTAGCGGTCCTTGCGGTGCCCGTCGGTATGTTTGCGCAGCTTCGACGGCTTCGCCTTTTTGCGCCCCTTATAGGGGTTGGCGTCCGACTGGCCGCGCATCCACAGACGGATCGGCGTGCCCGGCATGTCAAAGTCCAGCCGTAACCCGTTGACAAGATAGCGGTTATAGCTTTCCGGCACCTTATCGGGGTGGCTGCACATGACCACGAACCCCGGCGGGCGGGTCTTGGCTTGGGTCATATAGCGCAGCTTGATGCGCTTGCCCTGCGGCGCGGGGGGCGGGTGCGCCTCCATCATGCCAGAAAGCCAGCGGTTGAGCTGTGCGGTGGTGACACGGCGGTTCCAGACCTCATAGGCGCGCATGATAGCGTTGTGCAAGCGGTCCATCCCGCGCCCGGTCTTGGCCGAAACGGTCACCAAAGGCGCGCCCTTGAGCTGCGGCAGAAGCCGTTCAAAGCTTTCGCGCAGATCTTTCAACTTGCCCTGTTTGTCCGTCTCAAGATCCCATTTGTTCACGGCAACCACAACGGCGCGGCCTTCGCGTTCGGCCAGATCGGCGATGCGCAGGTCTTGCTGTTCAAAGGGGATATCCGCATCCAGCAGAACCACCACAACCTCGGCGAATTTCACCGCACGCAAACCGTCGCTGACGCTCAGCTTTTCGAGCTTTTCCTGCACCTTCGCGCGTTTACGCATCCCGGCGGTGTCAAAGATCCGCATGGGCACGTCGAACCAGTCGGTTTGCAGCGAAATCGCATCACGGGTGATCCCCGCCTCTGGTCCGGTGAGCAGACGATCCTCGCCCATAATCTGGTTGATCAGGGTGGATTTACCCGCGTTCGGACGCCCTACGACGGCCACCTGCAAGGGCTTGGTCTTGGTGGGGACGGGCATGGGTGCCTCTTCGTCGCCCAGTTCGGCTTCTTCCTCGGTCAGGTCCACATCTGTTTCCGGCGCATCGGTTTGCGCCCGCTCGGCGAAACCGTCGGCGATTGGCATCAGATGGGTGTAAAGATCGTTCAGCCCCTCGCCGTGTTCGGCAGACAGGCGGATCGGTTCGCCAAGGCCAAGGCTGTAGGCCTCGATCACACCGGCGTCGGCGGCTTTGCCCTCGGCCTTGTTGGCGGCCAGAATAACATGGGCGGATTTCTTGCGCAGGATATCGGCAAAGACCAGATCAGACGGCGTGACACCCACGCGGGCGTCGATCATGAACAGGCAGATGTCCGCCATATCCACGGCACGTTCTGTCAGGCGGCGCATCCGGCCCTGCAAACTGTCGTCGGTGACTTCTTCAAGTCCGGCGGTATCCACCACGGTGAATCGCAGGTCGGCAAGCCGCGCCGCACCTTCGCGCAGATCGCGCGTCACACCGGGCTGATCATCGACCAACGCCAGCTTTTTACCGACCAGACGGTTGAACAGCGTGGATTTCCCGACGTTGGGACGGCCCACAATGGCGAGGGTGAAAGACATGGAACGGCTCCGAAGACTAGGTCAAGCCCGCCGCTTAGCCTATTTGCGGCCTAACGGAAAGCGTGCAATTGCCCTTTCGCGGATACGACGTAAAGAACGCCCCCCGCCACGACCGGCGCAGTGGTCGCCCCGCCGGGGATCGTCACCTGTGCAACCAGCGCGCCATTGGTGGGGTCAAAGCTGCGCAGCGTGCCATCGCTAGAGGCCACGATCACGCGGCCACCGGCAAGGATGGGGCCGTAGTTGCCAAAGACCTCGGACTGGCGCTTGGGCTTGCCCTTGACGAAATTCGGCAGCGGTGTGCCCCAGATGCGGGTGCCGGTGCTGGCATCCAGACGCACCAGCTCGTTCAGGTCGGTCACGACAAAGACGCTGTCGCCTGCGGGCCAGACGGGGCCGATCGCGCCTTCGCGCGCGGTCCACTGGCGTTCGCCGCCGCCAAGGCTCAGCGCCGCCAGACGGCCCGACTGGTTGCCCACGTAAACGGTATCGCCCGAGATCACCGGCGCGCTTGTCACGTCAGAGATATTGGCCAGCGCGCGCCCCGGGCGTTTGCCCACGACCGACGTGTTCCAACGATCCAGCCCGCCCTGACGGAAGAGCCCTTGCACCTCGCCCGAGCCAAAGGCCAGCACGGCGATCTGCGATCCCACGGCGGGGGCCGGTGCGCCAAGCACATTGTTGATGCTGCTGGTCGATCCGGTCTGCCATTGCACGCGGCCGTTGGATTTGTTCAGCGCCCAACCGGTATCGTCACCGGAGGTGAAATAGACCATATCGCCAAAGACTGTCGGGGCCCCCGATCCGGTGCCGTCGATATCCTGCGTCCAGCGCGTGCCGCCACTGTCGACATCCAGCGCCGTGACCGACCCGAAGCCAAGCGAGACATAGACTGTATTGCCATCGACGGCCAAGCCGCCGCCCGTCGCATCCCCCTGCCCGTCGCTTTGCGGCGTCAGGTCACGGGTCCATAGTGTCGCCCCCGATGTGGCAGAGGTCGCGGTGATCGTCGCGCCGGAATCGATGGTGAACACACGTCCGCCCGACACGACAGGCGTCGCGGTGATGCGTTGCTTGCGGCTGTCGCCCTTCCCGATAGAGGCGGACCACGCAAGCTGCGGTGCTGCACCAAGCGCGGGGTGGCTGACGCGGGTGCTTGGCGTGCCCGGGCTTTGCGACCAGCTCGCGTTTGCAGTCGCCGCGGGCAGCGAAATCGCGCGTGTTGTATTGGCTGGCACCGGCGCATCGGCGGGGGCTGCAAAGCCGTCGCTGCCTTGCAGGACCGATCGCACATCCTCGCGCACGCCGGGCAGGATCACCTCTGGTTCGGCGCAGGCCGACAGCAGCAGCGATGCCACCACCGCCCCCATCCCAAGTGAGGCACGGCGCGTCGACGTGGGTTTCAAGGAGATGCTGTGGAGAATGGTCATGGCCCTGCTCGCTTTGCTCTTTAAGTCCGTGTCACCTGAAGGGTTCAGGCAGGATTAGTTATTGTCTGCATCCAGCGCCGGCACGGTGTCCGTTTGCGGCGCGGGGGCTGCGGTACCCATTTGCGGATCCCCCCCCAAGGCGACAATCACCTGAAGGGCGCGTTGTTGCAAGTCCGAGGTCACATCCGCGTCGTTCAGGATCCCCTGATACCGTTCGATCGCCGCCTCGGGGGCGTCTTCTTCGATGTCGATCATGGCCAGTTGTTCTTGCGCCAGCAAGCGCAGGCTGCTGCCCGGCTGCGCCAGATTTTCCAACGCCAGACGGCGTTCATTGGCGGGCATATCCGATCCTTGCAGGGTAATCGCCTTGAACTGGGCGATTTCGCGGTAGATCGCGGGCACATCCGCATCCAGCCCGATGCCGTTCAAGGTGGCGACGGCGGCGTCGGTTTCGCCTGCTTCGGCTTGTTCGGCGGCGGTCAGCAAGCCCAGCATGGCACCGGCGCGGGGGTTTGTGGCCTCGATTTTTTCAAAGGCGGCAGCGCGGGCGGCTGTGTCTTCAGCGGAAAGCGCTGCAAACATCGCGTCGCCAAGGGTTTCCGCCTCTGCGCGGGCCTGCGCTTTCTGGTATTCGTTCCACGCGGCCCCACCGACCAGCAGGATCACGGCCAGCACCGCAATCCAGCCATAGCGCTTGAGCATAAAGTAGAACCGGTCGCGGCGGACCTCTTCGTTTACTTCGTCGATGAAACTGTCTGTATCGCTCATGTGGTACCCGTCCCGCCTGATTTAACGCCCCTCTTAACCTGCGGCTGCGGGGCTGCCAAGGGCTTGGCTGCACAGCAAGTGACCCACGCGTTGTTCACAAGGTCGCATGTGGCAAGTTTTTTTCAATAGTGAACTATGCAGTTCAGTTTTATTCGCTTAAGCATTTGGCCCTATAGCATACGACATACTGCGGTGCCGCAAAGCCCGCGTTTCACTGAACCGAGGCCCGAATGCGCATCTTCCCCCTTCTGGCGGCCATCGCCGTTTCCGCTCTGATGTATATGGCAATTTTCGAACGTGACGCCCTGTTGGGGCTGGCACAGGGGGCCGCGCAACCTCCGGCGCCTGCGGTGGATGCCGACAGCACCGATACCGCGTCACCCTCAGATGTGGCAGAGCCCGCGCGCGTGAAGGTCGTCGTGCAGCGCAGCGCGGCGGCACCGCTCGCCTCTGCGGTGATCGTGCGCGGTCAGACCACGGCGGCGCGGCAGGTGGCGGTCAAGGCGGAAACCTCTGCCGTTGTGGTATCGGCCCCGCTGCGCAAGGGCGCGACCGTGAACGCGGGCGATGTGCTGTGCGAGCTGGACCCCGGCACCCGTGGCGCGCAACAGGCAGAGGCGCAGGCCCGCCGCAACGAAGCACAATCCCGCGTCCCGGAGGCACAGGCCCGCGTGGCCGAGGCGCAGGCCCGTCTGGATGAAACCCTGATCAAGCTGAACGCAGCACAAAAACTGGGCGAAGGCGGGTTTTCGTCGCAGACCACGCTGGCCACCGCCGAAGCTGCTGTCGCCGCCGCGCGCGCCGCACTCAGCTCTGCCGAGGCGGGGCTGAATGCAGCACATTCCGGCATTGAGGCTGCGGAGGCCGCCGTCGCCAGCACCCAGGCCGAGATTGACCGGCTGACCCTCACCGCGCCGTTCGAAGGGCTGCTGGAAAGCGACACCGCAGAGCTAGGCAGCCTGCTGCAAACCGGATCGCTTTGTGCGCAGGTGATCCAGCTTGATCCGATCAAGCTGGTGGGCTTTGTGCCAGAGACCGAGGTTGACCGCGTCAGCCTTGGCGCGCAGGCGCAGGCGCGGCTGGCCGCGGGCGACCGTCAGATCGCAGGCACCGTCACCTTTATCTCGCGCGCCTCCGATCCGACGACGCGCACCTTTCAGGTGGAAATCGAGGTGCCCAACCCCGATCTGAGCATCCGCGACGGCCAGACCGCCGAAATCGCCATCGCCTCGGCCGGGGTCGAGGCGCATCTGCTGCCGCAATCGGCCCTGACGCTGAATGATGACGGCACCCTTGGCGTGCGTCTGATCGACGCCGAGAATACTGTTGATTTCGCCGCAGTCACACTTGTGCGCGACACGCCCGAAGGCATCTGGGTCACCGGCCTGCCTGAACAGGCAGATGTCATCGTTCTGGGACAGGAATATGTCACCGCTGGCGTGACCGTGACCCCGACCTTCCGCAACGAGGCCCCGGAATGAGCGGCATGGTCGATTGGGCCGCGGGCCGTGCCCGTATGGTCATGGCGTTTATCCTGCTGAGCCTCGTGGTGGGGGGCTACGCCTATTCCACCCTGCCCAAAGAGGGCGAGCCCGACATCGAGATCCCCGCGCTTTTCGTCTCGGTCCAGTTTCCGGGCATCTCTGCCGCGGATAGCGAAACCCTGCTGGTCAAACCGATGGAGACGGAGCTTTCCGATCTGGACGGCCTGAAGACCATGACCGGCACCGCCGCCGAAAACTACGCCGGTGTCGCGCTGGAATTCGAATTCGGCTGGGACAAGTCCAAGATCATGGCCGACGTGCGCGACGCGATGAGCACGGCGGAATCCAAATTCCCCGAAGGCTACGAGAAATATTCGATCACAGAGATCAACTTTTCCGAATTCCCCATCATCATCGTCAACCTGACCGGCCCCGTGCCCGAACGCACCATGGCCCGCGTCGCGCGTGATCTGCAGGACGCGCTGGAAGGCGTGGATGCGGTGCTTGAAGCAGGGTTGGCGGGCGACCGTGACGAGATGCTTGAGGTGCTGATCGATCCCTTGCGGCTGGAAGCCTATGACGTGACCGCGGGCGAGCTGATCAATGTGGTGCAGAATAACAACCAGCTGATTGCCGCGGGCGAAGTGCAGTCGGATCAGGGCAGTTTCTCGGTCAAGATCCCGTCCTCCTTTGATGAACCGCGCGATGTCTATGCGCTGCCGGTCAAGACCAACGGCGACCGCGTGGTGACACTGGGCGATCTGGCGACCATCAACCTGACCTTTGAAGACCGCGAAGGCACCGCACGGTTCAACGGGGAAAAGACGCTGGCGCTGCAGGTGGTCAAACGCAAGGGCTATAACCTGATCGACACCTCCACCCAGGTGAAAGAGATCGTCGCCGCCCAAAGCGCCGCCTGGCCAGAGGGGCTGAAAGCCGCTGTCACGCTTGGCACCTCGAACGACCAAAGCCGCATCGTCGACAGTATGGTGCAGCAGCTTCTGGGGTCGGTCTTTACCGCGATTGCGCTGGTGATGATCGTGGTGCTTGCCGCCCTGGGGATCCGTGCGGCCCTGCTGGTGGGCTTTGCGATTCCCACGTCGTTCCTGCTGTGTTTTGCCTTTCTCGCGCTGATGGGGATCTCCATCTCGAACATCGTGATGTTCGGGCTGATCCTTGCGGTGGGGATGCTGGTGGATGGCGCGATTGTTGTGGTGGAATATGCCGACGCGCGCCAGCAACAGGGCGAAGGCCCCATGGCCGCCTATGTCGAGGCCGCCAAACGCATGTTCTGGCCCATCATCTCGTCCACCGCGACCACCCTTTGCGCGTTCCTGCCCATGCTGTTCTGGCCCGGCGTCCCGGGGGAGTTCATGGGCATGTTGCCGGTCACGCTGATCTTTGTGCTCTCCGCCTCGCTTGTGGTGGCGCTGATCTATCTACCCGTCATGGGCGGCGTCACCGGACGGCTGGAACGCTGGATGGCGCAGAATATGACTGCCATCGCCAAGCTGCGGTTCTATCTGCATCTGCTGCTGTTTCCCATTGTCGCCGCGATGATCGCCCTGCCGCTGGCGCTGATGCAGCCGCTGTTTGCCGTGATCTCGGCGCAGTTCGCGGGCATGGACGGGCTGGATATCCTTGGCTCGGTCATTCCGGTCTTTGCTGTGGTCTTTATCTGCATCGCGGTGCTCTGCGCGCTGGTGGCGGTGGCGATATCGGGCGTGCTTTTGGGGCTGACCAGCTTTTTCGCGTTGTTCACCCGCATGGGCCGCGGGGGCCGCTGGGTCACATCGCGGCTGTTCCGCAAAGAGCCCACCGTGATCAAGGCCGGCTACCGTCGATCTGGCTTCGGGCGGCTCATTGCCTTTATCGCGGGCAATCCGGTGATGCCGCTGGTGGTCGCGGGGGTCGTCTTTGTCTTTGTCGGCACCACAATGATCTTCTTTGGCAACAACAGCAAAGGCGTGGAATTCTTTGTCGAATCCGAACCCGAGCAAGCGATTGTCTATGTGCTGGCAAGGGGCAACCTGTCGCTGGCGGAAAAAGACGCGATCATGCAGCAGGCGGAGGCGATTGTGCTGGCGCATCCCGGTGTCTCTACCGCCTTTGCCTTTGCTGGTGAGGGCGGGCTCGACAGCAATACCGGCGGGGCGCAGGCCCCCAAGGACAGCATCGGTCAGGTGCAGCTTGAAACCATCCCGTGGGAAGACCGCGCCCTGCGCCCGGAACTGGACGGCGACATCGTGATCGCAGAGCTCACGGAAGCGCTGAGCGCGATCCCCGGCATCAAGATCGAAATCCTTGCACAGGCGCGCGGCCCTGCGTCGGGCAAGCCGGTGCATCTGCGTCTGAAATCCGACAGTTTCACTGACCTGATCGCCGCGACGGCACAGGCCCGTGACACCTTCGAGAAAACCCCCGGCTTGACCCTGATCGAAGACACCCGTCCCCTGCCCGGCATCGACTGGCAGATCGACGTGGATGTCGCCAAGGCGGGGCAATACGGGGCTGATGTGGTCACCGTCGGCGCGATGGTACAGCTGGTCACCCGCGGGCTGCTGCTGGACACGATGCGGGTCGACAGTTCGGACGAAGAGATCGAGATCAGGGTGCGCCTGCCGCAAGAAGACCGTGTGCTCAGCACGCTGGACACGCTGAAGGTGCGCACGGCGGATGGGCTGGTGCCGCTGTCGAACTTTATCACCCGCACCCCCGTGCCCAAGCTGGCAGAGATCAACCGGATCGACCAGAAACGCTATCTTGATGTGAAGGCCGATGTCTTCCCCGGGCTGGTCAAGCTGGTGCGCACGGTGGATGCCTCCCAAGGTGCCGCGAAAGCGGGCACAGAACAGGCGGGCACAGGACAGACGGGCGAGACGACAATCACCCTCGCTACGATGCGCCCTGCGGGGGACGCGGGCGATATCACGGGGCCCGAGGGCGCGGCCTTCAAGATCACCAACCGGACCAATGCCGCCCAAGGCGTCGATCTGCAACAAGAGCTGGACAATGGCACCCTGCGCATGATCCCGATCAATGCCAACGAACGGATTGCGGAGCTGACCAAATGGCTGGAAACCCGGCCCCTGCCCGCGGGCGTCAGCTATGAATGGACCGGCGACCAAGAGGATCAGGCCGAAAGTCAGGCGTTCTTGTCCTCGGCCTTTACCGCGGCACTGGGGTTGATGTTCATCATCCTGCTGGCGCAGTTCAACAGCATCTACAACTCGGTGCTGGTGCTGCTGGCGGTGGTGCTATCGACCACGGGCGTGCTGATTGGCATGTTGGTGATGGATCAGACGTTTTCGATCATCATGACGGGCACGGGGATCGTGGCGCTGGCGGGGATTGTGGTGAACAATAACATCATCCTGATCGATACCTATCAGGAGTTCAGCCAGTACATGCCGCGGATCGAGGCGATCATTCGCACGGCGCAGGCCCGTATCCGCCCCGTACTGCTGACCACCATCACCACAATGGCAGGGCTTGCGCCGATGATGTTCGGGCTTAGCCTCGACTTTGCCAATGGCGGCTACACCATCGACAGCCCCACAGCGCTGTGGTGGAAACAGCTGGCAACGGCGGTGGTCTTTGGTCTGGGCATCGCGACGGTGCTGACGCTGCTGGTCACCCCGTCACTGTTGGCGATCCGCGTGTGGGCCACCACCTACGCCCGCTGGATCGCGCGGCTGCTGGCCAAGATGTCGCTGGGGCGCGCCAGCAAATCCGCGCAGGACTGGGCGCTGGCCCGAGACGCACGCAGGCTGCAAACAACCGTGATCCAGTGGGAGGACACCGGACCGCCGGCCCATACCCCACCGGCGGAGTGACCCTTAGGCCGCGGCGGGCATCTGGTCGGCCGCCGCGGCCTCCTGCTGCTGGCGCAGCTTGGGCATGGTAAAGATCACCAGCGCCAATGCCGCCACACCACACAGCGCGATGCTCACCACCATGGGCACAGCGGTGCCGTCAAAGAACGGCGTCGTCGCAGCGATGCAAAAGGCCCCCGTCAGCATTGTCAGGCTTCCGCTGAGCGAGGACGCCATACCCGCGCGCCGCCCGTGGGCATCAAGTGCCGCGACCATCGCCGAAGGCACAACGACCCCCAGAAAGGAATAGGCCAGAAACAGCCCGATCAACAGCACCGGCAGCGTGCCGAAACCGGCCAGCACAACGCCCGTCAACAGCGCAGAGCAGACGGCAAAGCCGGTGACACCGCGCCCGATCAGCGTGGCAAGCCCCCACATATCCGCCAGACGCCCCGCCGCCTGTGTCGCGATAAAGAACCCCACCGCGTTAAAGGCGAAGGCCAGCGAGAACTCGGTCGGGGTCAGCCCGAATTGACCGGTGTAGACGAAGGACGCGCTGGAGATGAACAAGAAGAAGCTCGCCATGCCGAAACCCGCGATGAAGGTCAGGCCGACGAACACCGGATCGCGGAAAAGGATACCACAGCTACGCGACAGCTCGCGCAGATTGACCTTGCGGCGCTTGTCTGCGGTCAGCGTCTCGGGCAGCGCGATCTGCGCCATCGTCAACGTCGCCGCCGCAAGGATCGCGAGGGCGAGGAAAATCTCGCGCCAGCTGCCGAAACTCACCACCGCGCTGCCCGCCAAGGGGGCCAGCATGGGCGAGACCGAGATCACCAGCATGATCGACGACATCAACCGCGTCGCCTGCGCACCGGTGTACATATCGCGCACGATGGCACGGGGAATAACCATCACCGTCGCCCCGCCGATGCCCTGCACCAAACGCCCCAAGACCAGCGTCTCGATGTCGGGGGCGACAGCACAGATCACCGCGCCGACGCAGAAAATACTCATCCCGATGGCAAGGGTCTTTTTGCGCCCGATCTGGTCGGACAGCGGCCCATAGACCAGCTGCGACACGCCATAGGCGAGGAAATAGGCGACCAGCGTGATCTGGGCCGCCGAGACAGAGACATCCAGCGCCTCTTCGATCGCGGGCAAGGCAGGCAGATACATGTCGATGGCAAAAGGACCTGTCACACAGATAGAGCCAAGAATAAGGGCGGTACGGAACATTCCGGCAGGCATGGGTAGTCCTTCAAATTTATGGGCAGGGCTGTGGGGGTGCCACGCGTCGTGGCGCTCGGCCAGCGCTGAGCTAGCACATATGCACCCGACGGCAAGAATGCACCATGTTGTTTGTATGCATATACCGGCAATTCACTGCTTGTTGATCGAATTTTGCTCGTTCATGGGGCAAGGCGTACTAGGTTCCATAGGGAAGCCGTGGCCTACGGGCCGCGCAAACCGAAGGAGAGACCACATGATCCGCAAGACACTCGCCGCGACAACGCTCGCCCTCACGGCGCTGGCCGCCCTACCAGCCGCCGCCGACATCGTCACCAAGATGAGCCCCCATTCCGTCCCCGACACAATCGACCGTCTGGAAGCTGCCGTGACCGAAGCCGGTGCCACGGTCTTTGCCCGCGTGGACCACGCCGAAGGGGCGACCAAAGTGGATATGGAGCTGCGCCCGACCACGCTGCTGATCTTTGGCAACCCCAAGCTGGGCACGCCTGCGATGCTGGATGGTCAGACCGCCGGTCTGGACCTGCCCATGCGCGTGCTGGCCTATGCCGATGACAGCGGCATGGTGCATGTCAGCTACCACGACCCCGCCACTTTGGCCGCAGACCACGGGTTGCCCGATGACGCGGAATATCTGACCAAAATGACCGGCGCGCTGGACAAGCTCACCGACAAGGCCATCGCGGAGGAATAACCCCCGCGCCGACCGAACCTTTGTGGTGCCAGCTATTCGCCCTCGGATTGCTGGCGTTGCCACAGTTGCGCGTAACGCCCGTTGCGTGCCAGCAGATCGTCATGGGTGCCCTGCTCGACCACCTCGCCTTGCTCCAGCACGACGATACGGTCGGCCTCGGCCACGGTGGACAGGCGGTGCGCGATGGTTAGCACCGTGCGCCCCTTGCCCGCCTGACGCAGGGCATCCTGAATCTCGTGCTCCGTCTCGCTATCCAGCGCGCTTGTTGCTTCGTCGAGCAGCAGGATCGGCGGGTTTTTCAGCAGGGTTCGCGCGATACCGACACGTTGCTTTTCCCCCCCCGACAGTTTCAGCCCGCGTTCACCCACAGCGGTTTCATACCCGTGGGGCAAACGCTGGATAAAGTCGTGGATCTGCGCCGATTTCGCCGCGGCTTCGATGTCTTCTTGCGTGGCGTTATCGCGGCCATAGGCGATGTTATAGCCGATGGTATCGTTGAACAGCACGGTATCCTGAGGCACCACGCCAATCGCGCGGTGCAGACTGTCTTGGGTCACATCGCGGACATCTTGCCCGTCCACACGCACGGCCCCGCCCTGCACATCGTAGAACCGGAACAGCAAACGCCCGACGGTGGATTTCCCCGATCCGGTAGAGCCGACAATCGCCACCATCTCTCCCGGGGCGGCTTCGATCGACACGCCCTTGAGGATCTCTCGGTCGTCGTCATAGCCAAAGCGCACGTTGTCCAGCGTGACACGCCCGCCGGAAACTTGCAGCGCAGGGGCGTCAGGCTTGTCCGAGATTTCGGCCGGTTGATCAAGCAGCGTGAACATCTGCCCCATATCGACCAGCGCCTGACGGATTTCGCGATAGACGGTGCCAAGGAAGTTCAGCGGCACGGTCAACTGCACCATATAGGCGTTGACCATGACGAAATCCCCCACGGTAAGATCACCGTTCTGCACCCCGATGGCGGCCAGGATCATCACGCCGACCAACCCGCAGGTGATCAGCAACGACTGGCCGAAGTTCAGGAAGGCAAGCGAGTAGTTCGTCTTGATCGCCGCCTCTTCATAGCCCGCCATCGCCGCGTCATAACGCTGCGCCTCGCGCTGTTCGGCGACGAAATACTTGACGGTTTCATAGTTCAGCAGGCTGTCGATGGCCTTTTGGTTGGCGTCTGTGTCGCGGTCGTTCATCTGGCGGCGCAGCTTCACGCGCCACTCGGTCACCGCGAAGGTAAACCAGACGTAAAGCCCGATGGTGACTGTCACGATCAGCAGATACCATGCGTCAAACAGCACGGTCAGGATGATGCCGACCAGCAGCAGCTCCAGAATCAGCGGCCCGATCGAGAAGAGCAAGAAGCGCAGCAGGAATTCCACACCCTTGACCCCACGTTCGATGATCCGGCTCAGCCCGCCGGTCTTGCGCGTGATGTGATAGCGCATCGACAGCTTGTGGATATGCTCGAACGTCTCCAGCGCAAGCATCCGCAGGGCGCGCTGGCCGACACGGGCAAAGACCGCGTCACGCAGCTGTTGAAAGCCCACGTTCATCGCGCGGGCCATACCATAGGCAATCGTCAGCCCCACCGCGCCAAGCGCCAGAAACGGCACGCCCTCATTCGCGAGAGCATCCACCGCGTCTTTGTAAAGCACAGGAATAACAACAGAAATCAGCTTGGACACCACCAAGAAGATCAGCGCCCAGACCACGCGTTTCTTGACCCAGGGCATATCGTCGGGCCAGAGGTAGGGTGCCACCTTGCGCAAGACAAGCAGGTTCGACTGCCGCTCTGCAGCTTGGGCGATCTCCTCTTCGGTCATGGGATATTGGGTGGCGGGTTTGGGCTGGCTGGCAGTGCGCGGGCTATCGGCTGACATGAACGATCCTGTGTGGTTGCCCCTTACATAGGGCCGTCAGCCGGATCATGCCAGTGCAGCAGTTTCATCTGTCTGCATAGCCGCTCGTCAATCGGGCAGATCAAAGACCTGACCGGGGTAGATCAGATCGGGGTCGCGGATTGATGAGCGGTTGGCGGCAAAGACGCGCACATAGAGCGTCGGGTCGCCATAGCGTTCGCGGGCGATGGCCCAAAGCGTGGCCCCTTCCTGCACGGTCACCGCCCTGATCGGGCCGTCGTTGTCTGCGGTGGCACGGGCCAGCACCTCGGGGGATTCACGTTTAAAGGGGGTTTCCACGCGGCTGATCACGTCGCCGCCCTGATCCAGCTCATCCACGCGCAGGGTGTAGATGCCGGTCTTGATATCCTCGATATCGCCGCGCCAACGGCCTTGGGGGTCCACCTCAAGCGCGCCGACGCTGCGGTTGTCCAGATAGACCCGCACGGAAGACGCCTGCGCCTGTGCGCGCCCCGCCAGCCGGACCTCGCCCTCATCGGAATAGGTGATCGTGTCAAGCGCGATACGGTCGGTCACCTCGGGCGCGGTGCCGGGCAGTAATTCCACACCGTCGGCGTCGGATTTCAACAGGGCGACGGGGGTATCAGCAGACGGGCGCGCGGGATCGGGCTGCGGCGTCACGGCGGCGACCTCGGTCATCTCGGGGGCGCTGTTCTCGGGTGCTTCCCCCAGCGGTTCCGCGACCGGAGCGGAGGCTGCTTCAGGGGCCGTGTCGTCTGGCGCGGCCTCTGATGTGACCTCTGATGTGGTGTCTATGGATACGTCTGCTGGTTCCGCCAGCGCCACCTGCGCCACGGCAGGCGCGGTGATCGGGGCCAAGATAACTTCCTCAACCGAGGCGACAGGGCCTGTTTCGGCATCCGCGCTCAGGCTCAGGATCTTGCCGCTGCCATCGGGCGGCAAAATGGCAAGTGTGGCGAATTTGCCAGAGCGGTCGGCCTGCGCGCTGGCGACCTCTGCCCCGTTGCTGATGACGCTGACGCGGGCCCCTGGTGCTGCGCGGCCTGCGATCACGGTCATCCCGTCCCCCTCGCGGCGCACCTCGTCAAAGCTCGGGGTCGCGGGCGATGCGGCAGGGTCAGGCGTCTGCGGCGCAGGGGGAACGGTGGCGCCGGCCTTGGTGTCTTGGGGTGCAGTGGCGGTCTGAGGGGAGGGCTGGGCCGCGGGTTTTGGCTGGGCGGCGGTGTCTTTCGCCGTATCCGGCACGACGGGACCCGCATCTTGCGACCAGATATATCCCGCAACGGCAACCGCCACGACCAGCGCGGCGCCCGCAAACTGAGCACCCCGCGTTTGAAACACCGACATCCCGTTCATCCCTTTGAACTTCCCCACATTGAGGACTTGTACCAAGCAGGCTATCACGGGTCAAAATGCAGCTGCATGCCATGTGCATATTCGCAAAAAAGACCCCCGTTTATGATCCAGAAATCCGTATGTGTTTACTGCGGCTCGCGCCCCGGTGATGACCCCGAATATACCGCACAAGCCGACGCTTTGGGACGCGCTTTGGCGCAGAACGACTGGCGGCTGGTCTATGGCGCGGGGGACGTGGGGCTAATGGGCACCGTTGCACGCGCAGCACAAACGGCGGGCGGCACGACCTTTGGCGTGATCCCCGATCATCTGGTGAAATGGGAGGTCGGAAAGACCGATCTGACCACCTATGTCGTGACCGAAACCATGCATGAACGCAAAAAGGTGATGTTCATGAACTGCGATGCCGTGGTGGTCCTGCCCGGCGGTGCCGGATCACTTGACGAGCTCTTCGAAGTGCTGACCTGGCGCCAGTTGGGGCTACATCAGAAACCGGTAATTCTATTGAATACAAATGGTTACTGGGATCCTCTCACAGCGCTTCTGGATCATGTCGTCGCCCGCGGCTTTGCCGAAGAAAGCCTGCTTGGCTATGTGGATACGGTCGATGACGTTGACGGCGCGCTGGACGTTCTGCGCCGCAGCCTGACCGCATAGAGGTACGCATGGCACCTCGCGCGGTAGTGCAGAAAGCGCCTGCGCGGCATCGGGTTGATCGGCGGCGAAGCAGGATCAGGAGTGCTATAGGCGGTAGGTTAAAGCGGCCGATGCCATACTCCCCGTTCGCCGCTAGCACGCGCGATACAGCAAAGGGCACCCACGGTTGGATGCCCGTTCAAATCACCGCCCTGCGGCAACCCGAATACCCATAGATCCGGCCGCATAGCCAGAGTTCGACTGTTGCTATGCGGCCACATCCTCACGCTGTTTCAAGCGTCGATTTCACGATATTCTCGATCTCTTCGATGGGGTGGTTCGTCAGCGTCTTGGGGATTTCGCCCACGACTTTGTCTGCGACCTCTTTGTGCATCTCGTGACGCAACTCGCCCAGAGTGTTCGGCGGTGCGACCAGAATGATCTTATCGAACCTGCCCTTATGCGCCTGTTTGTACAGGATATCCGCCAGCTCGCTGGCAAAGCGGTCCTTGGACAGCTGGTGCCAGTCGGTGTCGTCCACAGCCGAGCGGTGCACGGACGGGCCATCGTTGAAGCGTCCACGACGATTGGCGGCCTGATCGCGGTTGGGCGGGTTGTCCTGCTCTTCCTCGCGGAAGACCTGCAGGAACGGATCCTCTCCGTCGGTTTCATTCACCATGAACAGCGCTTTTTCACCGTCTGCGATCAGCACCCAAGTGCCATTTTCAATCTTGGTCATGCGTCTTCTCCGTGGTTGCGTTTGTCTTCGCCAGTGACGCGGGTGTCAGCGCCGGGTTTGTCGACCACCTGTTTCTCTTCGTCTTGTGTGCCGACATCGCGTTGCAGCCCCCCGCCCGAGCGGCCCTGATGGTCAATATCATCGGCTTCGCTGATGTATTTGTCGGTTTCCTTGACGCCGTCCTTCGATCTGTGACGCTCTGCCATCGTGGTCTCCTTCTCATCTTGTGGGTTCATGGGTAAAACGCCCCAATCACGCCCGCGGTTCCACAAGAAAAGGCCCCACAGCGGAATGCTGCAGGGCCTTTCACATAAATATTTCAACAGGTTGGCGCGATGCCTTAACCCATCATATCGCGATTACATGCGCGACGCGACATTGTCCCAGTTGACCAGATTGTCGAGGAAGTTCGACAGGTAGTCGGGGCGCGCGTTGCGGAAATCGATGTAGTAGGAGTGCTCCCAAACGTCGCAGCCCAGCAGTGCGGTCTGACCGAAACAGACAGGGTTCACGCCGTTTTCGGTCTTGGTCACTTTCAGGCCACCGTCGGTGTCCTTGACCAGCCACGCCCAACCGGAGCCGAACTGACCGCCGCCCGCTGCCTTGAATTCATCCTTGAACTTATCGACAGAGCCAAAGCTTTCGGTGATCGCTTTTTCCAGCTCGGACGGCATTTTGCTGTCTTCGGGGGACATCATTTCCCAGAACTGGTTGTGGTTCCACAGCTGGCTGATGTTGTTGAAGATACCGCTTTGCGCAACCGCGTCAGGGTTGTAGGTGCCCTTGATGATTTCCTCGAGGGTCTTGCCTTCCCACTCGGTGCCTTCAATGGCTTTATTGCCGTTGGTCACATAGGCGTTGTGGTGCTTATCGTGGTGATATTCCAGCGTTTCCTTGGACATACCTTTGGATGCAAGCGCATCGTGGGCATAGGGAAGATCAGGAAGAGTAAAAGCCATGAGAAAAGCCTCCGTTATTGAATTGCGTCTGGGTCACATGAAGCCCGTCCCGTCATAAGGTCAAGTGCTGATCGACCCGCAAGGGGGAAACCGGCACAGCTGACGGGGCGCTTCTTTCGTCACCCGCTTAAGGGTAAAACGGCTGGCTGGGGCGAATGTTCCCGTCAGTCTGCCGCCCTGCCCCTGACCAGCGGCTTACCGCGCGGTGCTATAATATTCGGGGGCGGACCCGGGCTGTGCCGCGGTTTTAAGCAGATCAAACACATATTGCGCGACCGAGCGGAAGCAGACCAAACGGAAGCTGTCGCCGTCCTCGATCCAGAACGCCGCCGGCACCTGCGCCAGCCGCGTGCGGCGGATCATGCCGGGGGTGAAACTGTCTGGCGACAGATCCACCGGGGCGAGCTTGGCCAGCACATCACGGCTGTGCGTCCCGCTGATGCGAAACACCGCCCGCGCATCGGATACATTGACCGCCAACGTGTGATTGCTACCAAAGCATTTGGTCAGCATGTCGATGGTGTCGCTGACCTGATCGTAGGGGCAGAGCAACAACAGCTCGTCCGGTGACATCCACGCGACACCGCGATCCCCGTTGATCTGGACGCTGCGGGTGTCGGGAAGGCCCAGGCCGACGGCCTTTTTCAGCGCCTTCTTCATATAGCCCGCCCCCAGATCCCCGCGGACAGAGATCATGCCAATCGGATCCATCAGGGTCACCTCGGCAATGCCGCCGGTGAATTCCGCCGCTTTCAATGCGCTTACCGCCTCAGACATTTTGCTTGGCCCCTTCTTTGTCATAGAATACCGGATCGACGATTTTCGCCTGATAGGTCTTGCCGTCGGTCCCGGGGAAATCGATCACCTCGCCCATGCGGTCCGGCCCGTTCAGGACCAGCCCCATCGCGATCCCCTTGCCCAACGTCGGCGAATGATAGGTCGAGGTAACGCGCCCGATCATATTGCGCTGGCCGTTCTCGTTCTCGCCCTCGCCTACGGCATAGGCCCCGTCCGGCAGGGTGCTGCCGTCGGTTGTTTCCAGCCCCACCAGTTTCCAGCGCGTCGGGTCCACCATATGGGACCGCTGCTGCGCGCGCTTGCCCAGATAGTCATCCTTCTTTTTCGAGATCGCCCAGTTCAACCCCAGATCCTGCGGGATCACAGTACCGTCGGTTTCGTCGCCGATCATGATAAAGCCCTTTTCGGCGCGCAGGATGTGCAGACATTCGGTCCCATAGGGCATCACGCCCAGATCATTGCCCGCCACCATCAGCGCATCCCAGAAGGCCTGTCCCTGCCCCGCATCCACCGCGATCTCGTAGCTCAGCTCGCCCGAGAAAGAGATACGGTAAACGCGGCACTTGAAGCCCCCCAGCGTGCCGTCCGCCCACTCCATAAAGGCCAGCGCGTCCTTGCTGACATCCATGCCGCCCAGCTTTTCCAGACATTTGCGTGCATTGGGGCCGACCACGGCGATCTGCGCATATTGCTCGGTGACATTGGCAACATAGACGTTGAAATCCCACCACTCGGTCTGCAGCCATTCTTCCATATGCTGGTGGATGCTTTCCGCGCCGCCCGTCGTTGTATGGCACAGGAAGGTGTCGTCATCGATCCGCGCAACGACACCATCGTCGATCAGGAACCCGTTTTCCGAACACATCAGGCCATAGCGGCATTTACCCGGTTTCAGCGTGCTCATCATATTGGTGTATAGCATGTCGAGGAAGCGCCCCGCGTCCGGTCCCTTGACGATGATCTTGCCAAGGGTGGAGGCATCAAGCATCCCCAGTTTGCTGCGCGTGTTGCTGACCTCGCGCATCACCGCGTCATGGGTGGTTTCGCCCTTGCGCGGATAGGCATAGGGGCGTCGCCACTGGCCGACGGGCTCCCATTCGGCGCCGTTCGCGTCGTGCCAGTCATGCAGCGGGGTACGGCGGATCGGCTGGAACACATCGCCACGCGCCTCGCCCGCGATCGCGCCCATCGAAATCGGGTGGTACGGCGGGCGGAAAGTGGTGGTCCCAACGGCGGGAATATCCGCGTCCATCGCGCCCGCCAGTGTTGCCAGTCCGTTGATATTGCTGAGCTTCCCCTGATCCGTCGCCATGCCAAGCGTGGTATAGCGTTTGGCGTGTTCGACGCTGACAAAGCCTTCTTGCGCGGCAAGCCGCACGTCTGACACTTTGACATCGTTCTGATAATCCAGCCACGTCTTCTCGCGCAGCTTCACATTTGCGCCTTGCGGCATCATCCACACGGGGGCGAGCGGCGCTTCCTCTTGCCGGTCGGCATTCGGCGAGACGGCATCGGCGGGCAGCTTGAACCCCAGCGTCGTGACCACCCCATCCGCGGCGGCATGGGCGTCGTGCAAGATATCATCCAGCGCAAAGAACCCACCCGCGGCACCGGCAGCGGTGACAAAACCATGCCCGTCCGCCCCCAGCGGCGGATTGTTCACATCGGGGCGGAACATGGCCCCCGCGGTATCCCAGGTCAGCTTGCCGCCGCAATGGGACCACAGATGCACCACCGGCGACCAGCCGCCGGACATGGCCACGGCGTCACAGGGGAAGGTTTCAAGCACCGCACCCTCGCCCGCTTGGCTGCACACCTCTACGCCTGTGACGCGTTTGCCGCCCGTCACCCGCGCCACGGCATGACCCATCATCACCCGAATGCCCAGATCTTTGGCGCGCGTCATCAGCGCGGAATCCTGCGGCAGCACGCGGGCATCCAAAATGGCGGGCACGGTCAGACCGGCCTCGGTCAAGGCGATGGCGGTGCGGTAGGCGTCGTCGTTATTGGTGACCACCACCGTGCGATCCCCGACCGACACGCCATAGTTCACCAGATAATCCCGCACAGATGCGGCCAGCATCACGCCGGGGATGTCATTGCCAGCAAAGGACAAAGGCCGTTCAATCGCGCCGGTGGCGGTCACGATATGACCTGCGCGAATGCGCCAGAGCCGGTGGCGCGGCCCGGCAGTCTCGGGCGCGTGGTCCGTCAGACGTTCATAGCCCAGCACATAGCCGTGGTCATAGACGCCCGCCCCCATGACACGGGTGCGCAGGGTGACGTTTTCCATCCCCGACAGCTCTGCCACCAGCGCGTCAATGAAATCGGCGACAGGCGTGCCATCGACCGTGCCGCCATCCACGGGCGCGCGGCCGCCCCAATGGGCGGTCTGTTCCAGCACGATGACCTTGGCACCGGACAGGGCCGCGGTGCGCGCGGCCTCTAGCCCTGCGACACCGCCGCCGATGATCAGCACATCGCAAAAGGCGTGGAAATGCTCATAGGTATCGCCATCGGTCTCCTTGGGCGCTTTGCCCAGACCGGCAGAGTGGCGGATGATCGGCTCGTAGACATGCTTCCAGAAGGGGCGCGGGTGGATGAACATCTTGTAGTAGAAGCCCGCGGGCAGAAAGCGGCTCAGGTGTTTGTTGATCGCGCCAACGTCGAATTCGAGGCTGGGCCAGTGGTTCTGGCTTTCCGCCTTGAGCCCGTCGAAAAGATCGGTGGTCGTGGCGCGTTGGTTGGGCTCGAACCGGTCGCCCTGCCCGAGGTTCACCAGCGCGTTGGGTTCTTCCGGGCCCGCCGCCACGATGCCGCGCGGACGGTGGTATTTGAACGACCGCCCCACCAGCATCTGGTCATTCGCCAGCAAGGCCGAGGCCAGGGTATCGCCCTCGAAGCCGCGCAGCTGCTTTCCGTTGAACGAAAAACTGACAGCATTTGATTTGTTCAGCAGGCGGCCGCCTGTGGCAATTCTGGTGCTCATGAAGTCAAACCTTGGTGTGGGGCGAAAGCGCGGGCGCCTCCGGCGGGAGTTTTCTTGGCAAAATGAAGAACGGCGGCGGTCATGGGGCGGCGGAGGCCTGCCAATCGGGGCGACGGTCCTGTATCTTGTCGATGATCTCTTGCGGGACCGTGCTGGTCTGGGCGGTATAGGTGCCGAAGACTTCGAGCGTCATGGTATCGCGCGCGGCGTGGAACCATTTGCCACAGCCATAGACATGCCGCCAGCGTTCAAAATGCACGCCCTTGGGGTTTTCCCGCATGAACAGGTATTTTTCGAAGTCGCTATCCGAGGACCCCGGACCAAAACGTTTCAGATGCGCCTCGCCGCCCGCGTGGAATTCGGTTTCCTCGGCGGTGATGCCGCAGTTGGGGCATGTCAGGGTCAGCATGGGGCGCTCCTTTCTAGGGTCGGTTGAAACGCAAAAAGGCCAGCCCCCGTGCGAGGGCCAGCCTTGATCATATTGGATAGAGTGGAAAGCGGCTTAGTTGCCGGTTGCTTCCTCGGCCGCGCCTTCAACGGCATCGGCAGCACCATCAGCCGCGCCTTCGACATTGACGTTGATGTCGCCAGAGTCGTCCATCGGGTTGCCACCGGCGAAGAAGTAAAAGCCGAAGCCAAGGACCAGAACGACGAGAACGCCGATGACGATCCCCGATCCGGTGCCGCTGGTTTTGTTGACGGTGGTGTGTGGCGCTTGGTTGTTGTCAGGCGTAGCCATGGAAATGGTCCTTCATAAACTTGATATGAAGTGCAAACCCCGTTCACGGGCAAAAAGTTCCACAGCCCCATAGGGCGGGCAGGTTTCCGCGCGCCGATCAATGCGCCACCCCGGCGGCCACGGATTCGTCGATGAACCGCCCTTCTTGGAACCGGTTCAGGCCGAAGGCATCCGTCAGCGGCGACCGTCCCTTGGCCATCAGCTCGGCCATGGCCCAGCCCGAGCCGGGGATCGCCTTGAACCCGCCGGTGCCCCAGCCACAGTTGACGAAGACGCCCTCGACCGGCGTTTTGGACAGGATCGGAGAGCGGTCCCCCGTCACATCCACAATGCCGCCCCATTGGCGCAACATCTTGAGACGGGACACCATCGGGAAGGTCTCGACCAGGGCGCGGACCGTTTCCTCGATATGGTGGAAAGAGCCGCGTTGGGTGTAGTTGTTATAGCCATCCGTCCCGCCGCCGATCACCATCTCGCCCTTGTCGGACTGGCTCATGTAGCCATGCACCGTATTGGCCATGACCACGACATCCATGCAGGGTTTGATCGGCTCTGACACCAGCGCTTGCAGGGCGACAGATTCGATCGGCAGACGGAAGCCTGCCATATCAGCCAGATGACCAGAGTGGCCGGCGACCACCATGCCCAGCTTGTCACAGTCGATATCGCCACGGTTGGTCGACACGCCCGTCACCTTGCCGTTTTCCTGACGGATGCCGATGACCTCGCATTTCTGGATCACGTCCATGCCCATGTCGGAACAGGCCCGCGCATAGCCCCAGGCCACCGCATCATGGCGTGCCGTGCCGCCACGGCGCTGCCAGAGCCCGCCCAGAACCGGATAACGTGGCCCGTCGATATTGATGATCGGCACCAGTTCCTTGACCTTTTCGGGCCCGATGAATTCGGTCTGCACCCCCTGCAGCGCGTTGGCATGGGCCGTGCGCTGATAGCCGCGCACTTCGTGATGGGTCTGCGCCAGCATGATCACGCCGCGCGGGCTGAACATGACGTTATAGTTCAGATCCTGGCTCATCGTCTCGTAAAGCGACCGCGCCTTTTCATAGATCGCGGCGGAGGGGTCTTGCAGGTAGTTGGACCGGATGATGGTGGTGTTGCGGCCCGTGTTGCCGCCCCCGAGCCAGCCTTTTTCCAGAATGGCGACATTGGTGATGCCGAAGTTTTTACCCAGGTAATAGGCCGTCGCCAGACCATGCCCCCCGGCCCCGACGATGATCACGTCATAGCGTTTCTTCGGCTGTGCATCGCGCCAGGCCCGCTGCCAGCCGGTATGATGGCGCAGGGCTTCGCGGGCGACGGCAAAGGCTGAGTATTTCTTCATGAAAGCGGTCTCCGGCAAAGATTCGTACGCCGTGGCGTAGGCTTGGCTTCTTTCTGGGTCTTCGGGCGAAAAAGAGGATACCCGGCGCGGCATTCCTTAACAGTTTTACGACATCCGCCGCAATCTGGCAAAAACCAAGCCGCCACCGCGACAAGGTGCAGCAATATGGCCTCTTTTGTCACGCCGCCGCAGCGGTTAGGTGTGCAGCAGCTATAATTACTGGACCGCATCTTTATGAGTTTCTGGATCATCGCCGCCGCCGGAGCCGCCCTTGTGACCGTGTTGCTGGCGCGTGCCCTGACCCGTGGGGCCAGCGCGCCAGCCGAGACCGGTGCCGCCCATGATGTGCAGGTCTATCGCGACCAGCTGGCCGAGGTTGAACGCGATGTCGCGCGCGGGGTGTTGCCCGAAGCCGACGCCATCCGCGTGCGCACCGAAATCTCGCGCCGTATTCTGGCCGCGGATGCTGCCGGACAAAATATTCCCGCCGCAAGTGGCACGCCGTCGCCTGTCGTCATCGTGGTGATCGCGCTGGTCTTGCTGGGCGGGAGCCTTGGGCTCTACTGGCAGTTGGGTGCGCCCGGCTATGGGGATCTGGCGTTGCAGGACCGTATCGCGCGGGCCGAAGACATGCGCCGGAACCGACCCGATCAGGCCACCGCCGAGGCAGAGCTACCCGACGCCGATTTGCCGCCCGAGCTCAGCCCCGAATATGAAGCGCTGCTGACCCGCCTGCGCGAAACGGTTGCCGCGCGGCCCGATGATGTGCAGGGCCATGTCCTGCTGGCCCAGAACGAGGCGCGCGTTGGCAACTATGCCGCCGCCGCCGCCGCGCAGGGCAAGGTTGTGCGCCTCAAGGGGGCGGAGGCCTCGATTGACGATGTGTCGGGCTATGCGGAGCTGCTGGTGATGGCGGCGGGGGGCTATGTCTCGCCCGAAGCAGAAGCGGTGTTGCGCGCGGTGCTGACCCGTGATGTCGAAAACGGCACGGCGCGGTATTATTGGGGGCTGATGCTGGTGCAAACCGGGCGCCCTGATCTGGCGTTCCGCATGTGGGACGGGTTGCTGCGCCGCGGCCCCGAAGATGCTCCGTGGATCGCGCCTATTCTGGCGCAGATCACCCCTATCGCCACGATGGCCGGTGTGGACTATACCGTGCCCGAAATTGGTAGCGGCGCGCTGCGCGGCCCCTCGGCCGAAGATATCGACGCGGCGCAGGATATGACCCCTGCCGAACGGATGGAGATGATCGGCGGCATGGTCGAAAGCCTGTCGTCGCGGCTTGCCAGCCAGGGCGGGCCGGTCGAGGATTGGGCGCGGTTGATCACATCGCTTGGCGTTCTTGGGGAAACGGCAAGGGCGCGGGCGATTTACGAGAATGCGGTAGAGGTCTTTGCCGATGACCCCGCCGCGATGGATGATATTCAACGCGCGGGCGAACGCGCCGGGGTGACCGAATGATCTATGACGACATATCAGGTTTTGCCGCCGCCCTGCCCCCGATGCAGGCGTTGATCGGGCTGGACCTTGGGGAAAAGACCATCGGCGTTGCGGTCAGCGACAGTTTTCTGTCGATTGCCACCCCGCTGGAAACCGTGCGCCGCAAGAAATTCGGGGTTGATGCCGCCCGCCTGTCAGAGATCATTGCCGCCCGCGGGATCGGCGGGGTCGTGCTGGGCCTGCCGCGCAATATGGACGGATCGGAAGGGGCGCGCTGTCAGTCGACACGGGCCTTTGCGCGGAACTTTGACCGGCTGGGAGATATTCCCATCGGGTTCTGGGATGAACGGCTGAGCACGGTCGCCGCGGAACGTGCGCTGCTGGAGGCCGATACATCGCGTCGCCGCCGCGCCGAGGTGATCGACCACGTGGCCGCGGGCTATATTCTGCAAGGCGTGCTGGACCGTTTGCGTGTGATCAAGGCGCAGGGCGCGTCGGCCTGAAGCCACATAAGCGCGACAGCGCGAGGATAAAGCGATGAGTGACGAGATCTGGAAGCGGAACGAAGTCGAAAGCCCCTGCGTGAAACTTTGCGTGGTGCATCCCGAGACGCGCCTGTGCACAGGATGTTACCGATCCATTGACGAGATCGGCGCGTGGTCGCGTATGACGCCCGAAGAGCGCCGCAGCATCATGGCAGAGCTGCCATCGCGGGCGGGTGCGTTAACGAAACGGCGGGGGGGCCGTTCTGCGCGGCTCAAGCGCGACAGCACGGGCTGATCTGGCGAACTGTCCGGACCGTTGAAGATGATTCAGCGGGCCACGCGGTACAGGAAATCAAGCATTTCGCTGCTGGTCTGGGCCCCTTCGTGATCTTGCGGGGCGTAATTGTCATTCGCCGCTGGCACCACGGGGGTCGCCCCAAAATGCTGCGCCACGGTCACGCATTGCCATGTTGCTGCTGCGGGCACGAAGCGAAGGATATTGGTCTGCGGGTCTTGCGCTGTATCTGTCATGTCCATCTCTGCCATCTCTCGGGTCGTTCAATTTGTGCGCCGGTCGATTCGATTCTCGGTCGCCTGTCGGTAGTTTGGCTCCGACAGTGTGATATAAGTGTTAAGATATGGCAGTATTTGGGCAAAATCAGGGTAATAAACGTATCAGGCCCTGCACATTCCGGCCCAATGTCGCGGATTTAGGCAAACAACGGGCGCGTGATATCGGCCCCCTGCCCCTTGCCATGCCCGCCCCGCTATAGCATTGACCCTCCCGAACCCCCATATTTCCAGCTCGATAGACGATAAGGCTTAGACCATCATGGGACATAGATCCGATCTCACCCGCGCCGCACGGCTTTCGGTCGCCCCTATGATGGACTGGACCGACCGGCATTGTCGCTACATGCACCGGCTGTTTTCAAAGCAGACGTTGCTGTATACCGAAATGGTCACCTCGCCTGCCTTGGTACGCGGCGGCGCGTTGCATTTGCTGGATCACGATACCTCGGAACATCCCGTGGCCTTGCAGCTTGGCGGGTCTGACCCGGACGAGCTGGCAGAGGCGGCGCGGATCGGGGCGCAGGCGGGGTATGACGAGATCAACCTGAATGTCGGCTGCCCGTCGGATCGCGTGCAATCGGGCTGTTTTGGCGCGGTGCTGATGGAGCAACCGGCGCTGGTGGCGAAATCCGTCGCGGCGATGCGCCGCGCGGTGGATGTGGACGTGACCGTCAAATGCCGGATCGGCGTGGATGACCAGAACCCCGCCGAGGTGCTGCCCGAGTTTCTGGCGCAGATCGTCGGCGCGGGTTGTGAACGGGTGACAATCCACGCGCGCAAGGCGTGGCTGCAGGGGCTCAGCCCCAAGGAAAACCGCGACATTCCCCCCTTGGACTACGAACTGGTGCACCGGATGAAAGGGCTGTTCCCAAACCTGCATATCTCGATCAACGGAGGCATCACCTCGCTTGATCAGGCAGAGGCGTTTCTGGACGCCGGTTTGGATGGCGTGATGATCGGGCGCAGCGCCTATCATAACCCGACCGATATTCTGGCGCAGGCGGATCGCCGCATTTACGGCACCGGCGCAGACACCACGCCCGAGGATGTCGTGGCGCAGATGCTGCCCTATATCGACGCGCATATCGACGGCGGCGGCAAGCTGAACCAGATCACCCGCCATATGATGGGGCTCTTTGCCGGTCGCACCGGCGCACGGGTCTGGCGGCGCACCCTGTCCGAGCAAGCCTCCCGCCCCGGTGCCGACCGTCAGGTGCTGCTAGAGGCGCTGGACGCGATGCAAACACTGGCCGAGGCGCAAGAAGCGGTATAGCAACAGGGGCAACCCTACGACATTCAGGATCGCCCCCATGCAAGACCCCACCCTCCTTCTGCAGATTGTCCTTATGATCATGGCCATCGGTGCCTTTGCCGGTGTGCTGGCGGGGCTGCTGGGTGTCGGTGGCGGCATCGTCTTGGTGCCCGCGTTTTTCTATGCGTTTCAAGCGCTTGGCTATGACAGCCCGCAGCTCATGCAGATGTGCCTGGCGACCTCGCTGGCGACGATCATCGTGACCTCGCTGCGGTCGGTGCACAGCCACAATAAAAAGGGCGCGGTCGATTGGGCGATCCTCAAGACATGGGCACCGGGGATCGTGATCGGGGCCATCATCGGGATGCTGGTGGTGGCACAGCTGCGCACGAGCGTCTTGCAGGGCATCTTTGGCGGGCTGGCGCTGGTCGTCGGGCTTTATATGGCTTTTGGACGGGCGCATTGGCGCTTGGGACAGGCGATGCCCCGTGGGGCCGCGCGCGCGGCGCTGTCACCCTCTGTCGGGTTTCTATCGGTGCTGATGGGGATCGGCGGGGGCAGTTTCGGCGTGCCGCTGATGAGCCTGTTCAACGTGCCGATCCACCGTGCCGTGGCGACGGCTGCGGGGTTTGGCGTGCTGATCGCCGTGCCCTCTGTCATCGGGTTCCTGCTGGTGGATGCCGCGCCCAACAGCCCGCCGCTGACGGTGGGGGCGGTGAACCTGCCCACCTTTGCCATTGTCATCGCCATGACGCTGATCACCGCGCCGCTGGGGGTTAAACTGGCCCATGCGATGGACCCGAAACCGTTGAAACGGGTGTTCGCGGTCTTCCTGATCCTCGTGGCGCTGAACATGCTGCGCAAATCGCTGGGGCTGTAACCCGCCCCGACAGGCGTCAGGCGCGCAGGATGGCGATCAGTTCGTCCTGCGTCAGCGCGAAGGGCGTACCCTTCATTGAGGATGCACCGGCGGAGAGGCGTGCCACCTCTGCGTGATCCTCGGGGTTCAGTCCCATTTCCGCCAGCCTCCGCAGCCCCATCTGACGGGACCAATCGCGCAGGGCGGCGATCCCTGCCCCGTCTTGAACGTCGAATGTCGCATCGATCAGCCCAAGCACCCACATCAACCGCGTGTGAACCTGCGTGCCGGCCTCTGCCTTGTCGAAGTGAGACGCCAGCACCGCGGGCAGAAGCGCGCCGCAAATCTCTCCGTGTGGCGCGCCGGTCTGGCCGCCGAGCACACCGGCAAAACCATGCACCGCCCCCAGCCCCGCATTCGCCAAGGCCAAGCCACCGCAGGTGCTGACCCAGGCCATATCGTCCCACGCTTCCGCTGCGTCTTGTTCAACCACGGCGCGCAGGGCGGCCAGCCCCTTGGGGATCGCCGCCTGACACAGCGCATCCGTCATCGGCGTCGCTTTGACCGACAGATAAGGTTCGATCACCTGCGTGACCGCATCCAGCCCCGCCGCAAGGGTGACGCGGCGCGGTGCGCCCTGCATCAGCCCGGCATCCACGATGGCGATATCGGGAATCATCCGCGCGTCGCGCAGGCTGACCTTGACCCCGTGTTCCGGCACGGCAATCACCGCGTTCTTGGTGACCTCTGCCCCCGTGCCCGCCGTGGTCGGCAGCGCGATCATCGGCAAAGGTGCGCGGTCGAGCGGTTTACCGCCCCCTACCCCTTCGAGGTAGTCCAGCGGTGCCCCCGCGCAGGGGATCAGCGCCGCGAGTGCCTTGGCAAAGTCGATCACCGATCCGCCGCCAAGTGCGACAACCACATCCGGCCGATCTGCGGACACACGGGCGAGTGCGGCCTCCAACGCTGGCAGGCTTGGCTCGGACCCGCAGCTTTGTGTGGTGACCGACAGACCCGCCGCGCGGCAATCCTCGACCAACCAAGCCGCGCGCGCTGCATTGGCCCCGTGCACGATCAGCACACGCGCCCCAAAGCCAGCAGCCAGCGTGGCCGTCTGCGCGGCCTGTCCACGCCCGAAATACAGCGCTTGCGGAGAGAAGAACGAGAACATCGGCTTAGCTGTCAGCGGCGTCTTTGTGGTAGCTGTCAAGCACGGCAACCTCGTCGCGCGAGCCAAGGATCACCGGAACGCGCTGGTGCGGTGCCGTGGGGGCGACATCCATAATCGCGCCCTGCCCCGTCGACGCAGCACCGCCTGCCGCTTCAATCACCATCGCCATCGGGTTCGCCTCGTACATCAGACGCAGCTTGCCGCCGGTTTTCTGGTTGTTGCTGTCAGCGGGGTACAGAAAGACGCCGCCACGCGTGAGGATACGGTGCACATCCGCGACCATGGACGCGGTCCAGCGCATGTTGAACGACCGGCCACGGGGGCCTTCCTTGCCGGCGACAGCCTCGTCCACATAGCGGCTGACGGGGGCATACCAATAGCGTGCGCGTGACGTGTTGATCGCATATTCCGACGTCTCGGCGGGCACGGTCATCTTGGGGTGCGTCAGGCTGAATTCGCCCGTGTCCGGATCGCTGCTGAAGCCTGCAACCTCGTTGCCTTTGGTCACCACAAACATGGTCGAGGGGCCGTAGATCGCATAGCCAGCGCAAATCTGGTTACGGCCGTTGTGCAGCACGTTGCGGTCACCATCGGCCTGCACCTGCATGACCGAGAAGATCGACCCCACCGACAGGTTCACATCAAGGTTCGACGACCCGTCCAGCGGATCGAAATACAGCAGGTAGTCGCCCTTTTGCGGCTCTTTCAGCCAAGTAACCTCTTCCACCTCTTCCGACACAAGTGCGGCGACACGCGCGCTGTTGGCACACTCACGCTCGAACACGTCATTGGCCATGATATCCAGCGTCTTTTGCGCTTCGCCCTGCACGTTGATCTCTCCGGCGGCACCAAGGTTGCCCTCGAATGCACCACGACGCACGAGACCGGCGATCAGTCGCGACGCCGATGCGATGTCTTCCAGCAGAAACACCAGATCGGGGTCAAAGCTGTTTTGGGTCAGATACCGGCGAAGCGTTGGGGCTGTCATGGGGAGTTCCTTAAAAATTCAGGGTCGCGTCAACGGCCTTTTTCCAGAGCGCATATTTCGCGTCGCGCTGGTCATCGTCCATTTTCGGCGTGAATTGGGTTTCCTGTGTCCACGATTTCGCGAACTGTTCCTGATCAGGATAAACGCCCGCGTGCATCCCCGCAAGCCACGCGACCCCGAGGGCGGTGGTTTCATGCACGGTGGGCCGGTCAACGGGAGCGGCGATGATGTCGGACAGGAATTGCATGGTCCAGTCGCTGGCAGACATGCCGCCATCGACGCGCAAGGTGGGCTGCACGCCATCTGCTTTCCAGTCGGCAGACATCGCTTCAAGCAGGTCGCGCGTCTGGTAGCCGACGCTTTCCAGCGCCGCGCGGGCCATTTCGGCGGGCCCCGTGCCACGGGTCAGCCCGAAGACCGCGCCGCGACAATCGGGGTTCCAATAGGGCGCACCCAGCCCGACAAAGGCCGGCACCAATACCACGTTCTGATGCGGATCCGCCTGTTCGGCCAGCCCTTGCGTCTCGGCCGAATCCTGAATGATCTGCAAACCGTCGCGCAGCCATTGCACCACGGCCCCCGCGACAAAGATCGATCCTTCGAGCGCGTAGGTCGGCTTGCCGTCGAATTGATAGGCAATGGTGGTGAGCAGCCGGTTTTCCGACCGCACCGGCGTGTCGCCCGTGTTCATCAGCGCGAAACAGCCCGTACCGTAGGTGGATTTCAGCATCCCCGGCTCGAAACACGCCTGCCCCACCGTGGCCGCCTGCTGGTCGCCCGCGACCCCGTGGATCGGCACGGCAGCGCCCAGAACATCGGGATCGGTATGGCCGAAATCATCGGCACAGTTCTTGACCTCTGGCAACATCTCCATCGGGATTTCGAGCAGGTCACAGATCGACCGGCTCCACCGGCCTTTGCGGATGTCATAAAGCATGGTGCGCGCGGCGTTGGTGGCATCGGTCGCATGGGACGCCCCGCCGGTCAGCTTCCAGATCAAGAAGCAATCGACGGTGCCGAACAGCAGCTCGCCCTTGGCGGCACGGTCGCGCGCGCCTTCGACATTGTCCAGTATCCACGCGAGTTTTGTGCCCGAGAAATACGGGTCCAGCAGCAGGCCGGTGCGGTCGGTGAACATCTCTTCGTGGCCCGCGTCGCGCAGGGTACGGCACTGGCTCGCGGTGCGGCGGTCCTGCCAGACGATGGCGTTATAGATCGGGCGGCCGGTCTGCTTGTCCCAGACCACAACGGTCTCGCGCTGGTTGGTGATGCCGATGGCGGCGATATCGCCTGCCGTGATCCCTGCCTTGTCGATCGCCCCGCGGCAGGTCGCCTGCGTGGTGCGCCACAGATCATCGGGATCATGTTCAACCCAGCCGGACTGGGGGAAATGCTGGGGGAATTCTTCCTGGGCGTTGGCAATCGACGTCATCGTGTCATCGTAAACGATGGCCCGTGTGGAGGTGGTGCCTTGGTCAATGGCAAGGATATACGTCATGCGCGTCCCTTTGGAAGTGTAGCAACCGTCAGATGGTGCCGTATCCTAGCAAGGGTCGGCAGGCCCGACCAGATGTCAGGGCAATGACGGATGTCGGCGTTGTTGGAAAATCAAAGGTTCCGGGGCCAGCGAACCGGCCCCGGAAAGAGTGGCTTACTGCCAGGATTTGATCAGCTCATCATAGGCGATGGTCTGTGGCTCTTCGTCTTCGCTTTCCAGTTTCGCTTTGGGCGAACCGGGCTGGGACAGCCAGTACTCTGGGTCACGCTCTTCGTTCATCTTGGGGCCAATGTCCCCTTGAACGCCGGCACGCTCCAGACGGATCAGGACTTTTTCCTGATCGGCGCACAGGGCATCCAGCGCTTCCTGAGGTGTCTTCGCACCGGACATGGCGTCGCCGATGTTCTGCCACCACAGCTGCGCCAGCTTTGGATAGTCAGGCACGTTGGTACCGGTTGGCGACCACTGAACGCGCGCGGGCGAACGGTAGAATTCAACCAGACCACCCAGTTTCGGTGCACGCTCTGTAAAGCTTTCGTGCTGGATCGACGATTCACGGATGAAGGTCAGGCCAACGTGGCTTTTCTTGACGTCCACAGTCTTGGAGGTGACGAACTGCGCATAGAGCCATGCGGCCTGTGCACGGTCGACCGGCGTGGATTTCATCAGCGTCCACGACCCGGCATCCTGATACCCGATCTTGGTGCCTTCGGTCCAATATGCACCGTGGGGCGAAGGTGCCATGCGCCATTTCGGCGTGCCATCTTCGTTCATCACGGGCAGGTCAGGCTCTACCGACGCGGCGGTAAAGGCGGTGTACCAGAACATCTGCTGGGCCACGTTGCCCTGCGCCGGAATTGGGCCCGCCTCAGAGAAGGTCATGCCCGCAGCCGCCGGAGGCGAATACTTCTGCAGCCATTCGATCGCTTTGGTCACAGCATAGACCGCTGCTGGCCCGTTTGTGGCACCGCCACGCGCAACGCAAGACCCCACAGGCTGCGAGTTTTCGTTGACGCGGATACCCCATTCGTCGACGGGCAGACCGTTTGGCTCGCCTACGTCACCGGCACCGGCCATCGACAGCCACGCATCGGTGTAGCGCCAGCCAAGCGACGGGTCTTTCTTGCCGTAGTCCATGTTGCCAAAGACTTCGCCTTCGACGCCAAGACGCGACAGGTCGCGACCGGTGAAGAATTCGGCGATGTCCTCATATGCGGACCAGTTGACCGGAACACCCAGATCGTAGCCATATTTCTCTTTGAAATCAGCCTTGTTCTGTTCGTCGTTGAACCAATCGTAGCGGAACCAATACAGGTTCGCGAACTGCTGGTCGGGCAGCTGGTAGATCTTGCCATCGGGACCGGTCGTGAACGACAGGCCGATGAAATCTTCGAGGTCGAGACCGGGGTTGGTCACGGCCTTGCCTTCGCCTTCCATCCAGTCGGACAGGTTGCGGGCTTGCTGATAGCGCCAGTGCGTCCCAATCAGGTCGGAATCGTTGATATAGGCGTCATAGATGTTCTCGCCCGACTGCATTTGCGTTTGCAGCTTTTCGACAACGTCACCTTCGCCGATCAGGTCATGGGTGACCTTGATGCCGGTGATCGCTTCGAAAGCGGGGGCCAGAACGGTGGATTCGTAGGTGTGCGTGCCGATTGTCTCGGACACGACGTTGATCGACATGCCTTCAAACGGTTTTGCAGCGTCGATAAAGAACTGCAGTTCGGCTTCTTGGTCTTCCCGCGACAGCGCGGAGAGATCGCCGATTTCCTTATCAAGGAAAGCCTTTGCGGCCTCCATGTCGGCGAACGCAGGTGCGGCAAACATGCAAGCCGCAAGCCCGATCGCAGTCGTTCCCTTTAAGCGCAAGTTCATGATGTTCCTCCCTAGAATTGAACATTTGAGAGGTCCGGTTCTTGCAGGCCGGCCCCCCTTATTTTCCTTTCCTAGACCCAGCGGAAAACCGCGATGGCATAGAAAAGGCAGACAACCAATGCCCCCCATTGGGGCGCACTGAGCAGCCCGAGCCAAGCCAGATTGATAAAGGCCGAGCCCAGAAGCGTGATGAACAACCGGTCACCGCGCGTCGTTTCCATCCCCAGTATACCGGCGCGCGGCACTTCGGGGAATTTGATTGCAAGGATCGTAAAGGTGATCAGCGTCACCGCGATGATCCCAAAGAAAGCGGCGGTGGGCCAAGTCCAAGCCATCCAGTCCATAATGTTTCCTCCGGTCTTTCTTTGTTAAACGCGGCCCAAGGCAAAGCCTTTGGCGATGTAGTTGCGCACGAAATAGATCACCAGGGCACCGGGCACGATGGTCAGCACCCCTGCCGCGGCCAGCACGCCCCAGTCGATCCCGGCGGCACCCACGGTACGGGTCATGGTGGCGGCAATCGGCTTGGCGTCCACGCTGGTCAACGTCCGGCTCAGTAGCAGCTCAACCCAGCTGAACATGAACAGGAAGAAGGCCGTGACCCCGATCCCCGAGGCGACCAGCGGCGTGAAGATACGGATGAAAAAGCGCGGGAAGCTGTAGCCGTCGATATAGGCCGTCTCGTCGATCTCTTTCGGGACGCCGCGCATGAACCCTTCGAGGATCCACACCGCCAGCGGCACGTTGAACAGACAATGCGCCAGCGCCACAGCAATATGCGTGTCGAACAAGCCGACGGAGCTATAAAGCTGGAAGAATGGCAGCGCGAAAACCGCGGGCGGGGCCATCCGGTTGGTCAGCAGCCAGAAGAACAGGTGCTTGTCGCCCATGAAACTGTAGCGCGAGAAGGCATAGGCCGCCGGCAGCGCCACCGCGAGCGAGATCACCATGTTCATCACCACATAAGCCATCGAGTTCAGATAGCCCGTGTACCATGACGCATCCGTCAGGATCGTCATATAGTTGTCGAAGGTCAGATCACGCGGCCACAGCGTAAAGCTGTTGAGGATCTCTGTGTTGGTCTTGAGGCTCATGTTCAGCAGCCAATAGATCGGCAGCAGCAAGAACAGCAGATAGAGCGCCATGACAATCGCATTGCCCTTGATCTTGGGCAAGGCAAACCCTCTTTTTTGTGCAAGATCAGACATCAGTGGCCATCCCTTTTATCAAGGTTCGTCATCACGGTGTAGAACACATAGGAGATCAGCAGGATCACCAGATAATACATGATCGAGAACGCCGCCGCAGGACCAAGGTCAAACTGTCCGAGCGCCATCTTGACCAGATCGATCGACAGGAAGGTGGTAGAGTTACCAGGCCCCCCGCCCGTCACGACGAACGGTTCGGTGTAAATCATGAAGCTGTCCATAAACCGCAGCAGGATCGCGATCATCAGAACGCCCATCATCTTGGGCAGCTCGATGTAGCGGAAGACTTTCCAGCGGCTCGCCTGGTCAATCTTGGCCGCCTGATAATAGGCGTCGGGGATGGATTGCAGGCCGGCATAGGCCAGCAGCGCCACCAGTGACGTCCAGTGCCAGACATCCATTACGATCACAGTGATCCATGCGGCATAGAAATCCTGAGTGTAGTTATAGTCGATGCCCAAGGCCGACAGCGTGTAGCCCAACAGGCCAATGTCCACGCGGCCAAAGATTTGCCAGATGGTGCCCACAACGTTCCACGGGATCAGCAGCGGCAGCGACATCAGGACCAGACACAGCGAGGCCCAGAACCCTTTCTTGGGCATGTTCAGCGCCACAAAGATCCCCAGCGGGATTTCAATCGCCAGAATGATCACCGAAAACGCGATCTGGCGGCCCAAGGCGTTCCACATCCGCTCGGATTCAATCATCTCGCGGAACCAGTCGAGGCCAGCCCAGAAGAACTGGTTGTTCCCGAAGGTATCCTGCACCGAATAGTTCACCACGGTCATCAGCGGGATCACGGCAGAGAAAGCCACCAGCAGCAGCACAGGCAACACAAGGAACCAGGCCTTTTGATTGACGGTCTTGTTCATGACGCGGTCCTTTCAGCGAGGGTCAGCGGGAAAGCGGCGGATTGGATCATCTTAGGCCCCCTGCGGCGCAACGCGCCAGCTGTTGGCATAGACATTCACCCCGGCAGGGTCGAAAACAATGCGGTTCATATCCGGAGAAATCTCGGCACCTTCTTCGGCGATCACGTTGATTTCATTGCCATTAAAGTCAGCACGCACGATCTTGTGGCGGCCCACGTCCTCGATCCGCTTGATCGTGACAGGCAGCCCCGCCTCGCCCGTGGCAAGCCGTGTGAATTCGGGGCGCACGCCCAGTTCGACCTTGCCGTCCAGCGGCGCAAAGCCGTGGCCCAAGTCGATCTCGTGGCCGCCAATGACGGCCTTGTCGCCGGTCACCGTCGCGTCCAGCACATTCATACCGGGCGAGCCGATGAAATAGCCCACAAACGTGTGCTGTGGTGTCTCGAACAGCTCTTGCGGGGTGCCCATCTGGACAACGCGGCCGTCATACATAACGACAACCTTATCCGCAAAGGTCAGCGCCTCTGTCTGGTCGTGGGTCACATAAATCATCGTGTGACCGAATTCATGGTGCAGTGATTTCAACTGCGTGCGCAGTTCCCACTTCATATGGGGGTCGATCACGGTCAGCGGCTCGTCAAACAGCAGCGCGTTCACGTCCTCGCGCACCATCCCCCGCCCGAGCGAGATTTTCTGCTTCGCATCCGCCGTCAACCCGCGCGCCTTGCGGTTCAGCATGTCTTCCATGCCGATCATCCCCGCGATCTGCTGCACGCGCTGCGCGACATAGGCCGCATCCGCACCCCGGTTACGCAAGGGAAATGCCAGATTGTCGCGCACGGTCATCGTGTCATAGACCACCGGAAACTGGAAAACCTGCGCGATGTTGCGCTTGGTCGTGGGGTCGTTGGTCACGTCACGGTCGTTGAACAGGATGCGGCCCTGACTGGGGTGCAGCAGGCCCGAGATGATGTTCAGCAACGTGGATTTCCCGCAGCCCGACGCGCCCAAAAGCGCATAGGCTTCGCCGTCCACCCAGTCGTGGTTCAGCTCTTTCAGCGCGAAATCATCTTCGCTGGTGGGGTTGGGCAAATAGGAATGCGCCAGGTTATCAAGGGTGATTTTTGCCATTGGTCCGGTCCTCCCTCAGGCCGCTGCCGCATAAGATGCGGGGGCCACGGATGTGCCGTCTTCGGCAAAGATGTAAACATGTGTCGGGTCAAGATAGACGTTCAGCGGAGCCCCGATCTTGAGGTCTTTGACCCCGTGCACCAGACCGACCCAGTTTTCACCGTGGTGATCAAGGTGGATAAAGGTTTCCGACCCCGTGATCTCGGTCACGTTGAGCTTGCCCGCAAACTCCAGCGCGTCGTCAGACTGCTTGGACAGTTCAAGGTGATTGGGGCGGAAGCCCGCAACATAGCTGCCATCGGCCACGGTCTTGAAGTTCCCGAAGGTCGCGACCTTGTTGCCATCGCCAAAGGTCAGCGTGTCGCCTGCCTTGGTGATGTTGAGGAAGTTCATCGGCGGGTCAGAGAAGACGCGCGCGGTCGTGGCATCGACGGGCTGGCGGTAGACCACGGGGGTCAGGCCGAACTGTGTGATGCGCCCTTCCCACAATGTGGCGGTGTGCCCGCCCAGCAAAAGCGCCTCTTCCGGTTCGGTCGTGGCATAGACGAAGATCGACCCTGCTTCTTCAAAGATCTTCGGAATCTCGGCCCGCAGCTCTTCGCGCAGTTTGTAATCGAGGTTCGCAAGTGGTTCGTCCAGCAACACCAGCCCCGCGTCCTTGACCAAAGCCCGTGCAAGCGCGCAGCGTTGCTGTTGCCCGCCCGACAGTTCCAGCGGCTTGCGGTCCAGCATCGGCGTCAACTGCATCAGATCGGCGGCCTTGCGCACGGCGCTGTCGATCTCGTCCTTGGATTTGCCCAGCAACCGCATGGGGCTGGCGATGTTATTGTAGACGGTCATCGACGGGTAGTTGATGAACTGCTGATACACCATCGCCACACCGCGATCCTGAACGCGCATGCCGGTGACATCCTCGCCGTTCCAGATCACCTTGCCGGTGTTGGGCACATCCAGCCCCGCCATCAATCGCATCAGGGAAGTCTTGCCCGCGGATGTCGGCCCCAGCAGCACGTTCATGGTGCCGGACTGCAGCTCAAGATCTGTCGGATGAATATGCGTCTGGCCGTTTACGACCTTGGACACGCCTTGCAAAACGAGCGACATGTTCCTCTCCCCTTCACGCGCCAGTGGCGGCTGTAGTGTTGTCGGCGGGCGTGGCGGTGGTTTCCACCATCCATGCTTCCAACGTGTTCAATTCATCCGCGTCAAGCCGCAGGCCCAGTTTGGACCGGCGCCAGATGATGTCGTCAGCGGTGCGGGCAAATTCCTTGTCGATCAGCCACTTGGCCTCACGCTCGGTCAGGGTCGCACCGAAATCACGCCCCAGATCTGCCGCGGTTTGCGCGTCGCCCAAGACATCAAATGCCTCGCGCCCGTAGGCTTTGACCAGACGATCCGCCCAACGTTGGGTCAAAAAGCCGTAGCGGTCCTGCAACTCTTGTTTCAACGCCGCCACGCCGTCTACCGGAAAATCGCCGCCAGGCAAGGCGACACCCGCCGTCCAGGGTTTGGCGTCATTGGCAAAATAGGGCTGGATCTTCTCTAGCGCGCTTTCGGCCAGACGGCGGTAGGTGGTGATCTTGCCGCCAAAGACGTTCAGCACCGGCGCACCGGCGGATGTGTCGACCTTCAGCACATAGTCCCGCGTCGCCGCCGTGGCAGAGCTCGCCCCGTCGTTATACAGCGGGCGCACGCCGGAGTAGGTCCAGACGATATCGTCGGTGGTGATCTGCTTTTTCAGGTATTTGGACGCAAAACGTACGAGGTAGTCCTGCTCCTCGGGGGTGCAGACCGGCTTTTCGGACACATCCGTGTGGTCGGCATCTGTGGTGCCGATCAGGGTAAAATCCGTCTCGTAAGGAATGGTAAAGATGATACGCCCGTCTTCGCCTTGGAAGAAGTAGCATTTGTCGTGGTCATACAGCTTGGGCGTCACGATATGGCTGCCCCGCACCAGCCGCACCCCTTCCGAGGAATTGATGCGCACGGTGTTGCGGATCACGTTTTCCACCCAAGGGCCACCGGCGTTGACCAGCATCTTGGCCTGTACCACGCGTTGGGGGCCGCCGTCTTTCGGTTCCAGCGTGACCTGCCACATGCCGTCGACCTGCTCGGCAGAAACAACCTTGGTGCGGGTGTTGATCCGCGCACCACGGGTTTGGGCGTCGCGGGCGTTCAGCACCACCAGACGGCTGTCTTCGATCCAGCAGTCGGAATACTCATAGGCTTTTTCGAACTTGTCCTGCAGCGGTGCCCCCTCGGGGGCCTGCGTCAGATCGACCGCGGTCGTCCCCTTGAGGATCTGCCGCCCGCCCAGATTGTCATACATGAACAGACCCAAGCGGATCAGCCACGCAGGGCGACGCCCCTTCATCCACGGCATGAACACGTTGAGCAGCTTTGAGGTGGGCGTATCCCCCTCGAACCGCATATCCTTATGATAAGGCAGCACAAACCGCATCGGCCAAGAGATATGCGGCATCGCTTTCAGCAGGGTTTCGCGTTCGATCAACGCCTCGCGGACAAGGCGGACCTCCCAGTATTCCAGATAGCGCAGCCCGCCGTGAAACAGCTTGGTCGAGGCCGAGGATGTTGCCGAGGCCAGATCGTTCATCTCTGCCAGCTCGACGCTAAACCCACGGCCCACGGCGTCGCGTGCAATGCCGCAGCCGTTGATCCCTCCGCCGATCACAAAGAGATCGACGCTGTGTTCTGTTTCAAGCTGGCTCAATGAAGCCTCCCCGCATCATTTTCGCGTCTCGCAGCTAGGTTTGCGGGACGTCGTGACAAAAGACACCAAGCCCCTTCGTTTTTCAAGATCGAACGTTCGTTTCTTTTCGTTTTCGACTATAGCCTTGATTTTAGGCGCATTAATCCTTCGCCTGACGCGCATTTCTGCGCCTTACAGACGATATACCACGATTCGCGGCCTTGACGTGCTTCGCTTTCCGTAGATTGTAAGTTTTGGTCGGGCGTGCAGAAACCTTGGGCATCCCCAGCCAAAGACGGGGGGATCTATGTCAAATTTCAGACAGCGCGAGATTTTGGAGCTGGCGCGCAAGGACGGCAAAGTCACCGTCGACGGGCTGGCAGAGGCGTATAATGTTACCGTGCAGACCATCCGCCGCGACCTGTCCGAGCTTGCTGAAAGCGGCAAGCTGGAACGGGTGCATGGCGGCGCGGTGATCCCGTCGGGGGTGGTGAATATCGTCTATGACGAACGCCGTCGCCTGAACGAGGAAGGCAAACGCGCCATCGCCGAACATTGCGCGCAGGCTATACCGCATGGGGCGTCGGTGTTCATGAACATCGGCACCAGTACCGAGGCAGTCGCGCAGGAAATGCTGCATCACGAAAACCTGCTGGTGGTGACGAACAACCTCAACATTGCCAACATTCTTGCCGCCAACCAAAGCTGCGAGATTATCCTGACAGGCGGCGTCTTGCGCCGTGCGGATGGTGGCATGGTGGGCGGGCTGACTGCCGAGATGGTCAAGCAGTTCAAGTTCGATTTCTCGGTTCTGGGCTGTTCTGCCATTGATACGGATGGCGATCTGCTGGATTTCGACGGGCAAGAGGTGCTGGTCAGCCGGTCCGCCATCGGGCGGTCACGCACGGTGATGGTCGTGGCCGACCACCTGAAGTTCCAGCGCAAGGCCCCGCTGACGATCTGTTCGCTGCGCGATGTGAACACGCTGTTCACCGACCACCACCTACCCGATGCGCTCAAGGCGGAATGCGCGGGCTGGGGCACCTCGGTTGTGACCGCCTGACCCAAGCATGGACAGAGCCCCATGAAGCAGCATGACCCGCGCGGCTGGCTTTTTGTCGCCCCCGCCTGCCTTTTGCTGGGGGTGGTCGGGCTGATCCCGCTGGTCACCGTCATCAACTATTCGTTCTTCGAGATTTTCACCCTGCAATCGCGCTTCTGGATCGGGACAGAGTGGTTCCGCGACCTGATCACCGCCCCGCGTTTCTGGGCGAGCTTCGGGCGCAGCGCGCTGTTCTCGACCTTTGTGCTGTGCATCCAGATCCCGCTGGGGATCGCGCTGGCCCTGTGCATCCCGCGCGGACGGATCTGGGCGGGTGCGGCCTTGGCTGTGCTGTCGCTGCCGCTGCTGGTACCGTGGAACATGATCCCTGCGCTCTGGCTGAGCCTGATGGATGGCGACACAGGCATTTTGGGACAGTGGCTGGCGGGCTACGGTTGGCCCGCCGCGTGGAAGAACAGCGCCGTGCTGACCTGGGTGGTGATCTTGGCAATGGACACGTGGCACTGGACCAGCCTTGTGGTCATCCTCGCCTATAGCGCGCTGACCACGATCCCCGATCCGCTTTATCAGGCGGCCGCCATCGATGGGGCGCGTCCGTGGCAGGTGTTTCGCCATATCCAACTGCCGCGGTTGCAGCATGTGCTGCTCATGGCGGTGCTGCTGCGGTTCATGGACAGTTTCATGATCTACACCGAGGCCTTTCCGATCAATGCCGGCGGCCCGGCCGAGGCCAGCCTGTTCCTCGCCGTGGATCTGGGCGAGGAGATCAAGGCGTTCAACTACGGCCCCTCGGCCGCGCGGTCGGTGCTATATTTCCTGATCGTGCTATCGGTCGCATGGGTCTTTACCAAGGTGCAGGCCAAGCTTGACGATCCCAAACCGGGGGTGCCGTGATGATACCGCGTCGGGCATGGCCCGTGATCAAACTGGCGATGCTGGGGGCGTTCATCCTCTTCACCATCCTGCCACTGGTACAGATGACGGTGCTGAGCTTTACCGCGACGCTGGCGCAGGACGGGCTGAGCTTGGGCGAGACGACGCTGCGCAACTATCGCGCCATCTGGGCCGATCCGAGCTTGCGCGCGGCCTTTGGCAATTCAGTCGCCTATGTGCTGATCAATATCGCGATCACCATCCCCGTCGCCCTGCCCGCAGCCTTTGCCTTTGCGCGGCTGTCGTTTCTGGGGGACAAACACCTGTTCTTCAGCTTCATCGCCTTTCGCATCACCCCGCCCGTGGTGCTGACCCTGCCGATCTTCCAGCTTTTCTCGGTGCTTGGCATCGTCAACTCGGTCACTGGCATCGCGCTGGCCCATTGTCTGTTCAACCTGCCGGTGTCGATCTGGATTCTGCAGGGCTTCATCGCCGCCGTCCCGCGAGAAATGGACGAGACGGCGTTCCTTGATGGCTATTCGCGCCCCCGCTATATCTGGAAAATCCTGCTGCCGCAGATCGCGCCCGGCATCGCGGTGACTGCGTTTTTCTGCTTTATGTTCAGCTGGGTAGAAGTCGTCTTTGCCCGCATCCTGACCACCACCAACGGCAAGCCGATCTCTATGGCGCTCAGCGCGATGTTCGGCTTTCAGACGGATATCGGGATGGTCATGGCCTTTACGCTGACCTCTATGCTGCCCGGCGCATTGCTGCTGTTTGCCATGCGCAATCATCTGTCCCGCGGGTTCAAGGTCGGGCGGGTCTAGAGCCCGCCCTCCCCTTCAAGGCTACCCCCGTGCCGCCTGACGCGAGGTGCGGCGCGTCACCAGCAAACGGTTGATGAAGGCGAGGACAAAGATCACCGTCAGGATCAACACGATTGTCGGAGCCGGTGCGCTGTCCAGAAAGAAGCTGGCGTAGACGCCCGCGAACATCGACAACAGGCAGACCAGCACAGATACGATCAGCATCGGGCCAAAGCTGCGCACCACCAGAAAGGCAATCGCCCCCGGTGTGACCAGCAACGCCACCGCAAGGATCAGCCCCGTCGCCGTCAGCGTCGCCACGATGGTCAGCGACAACACCGCCAGCAACCCATAGTGCAAGAACCCCGTGTGCAGCCCGCTGGCCTGCGCCTGCGCGGGGTCAAAGGCGTGCAGCAGCAGATCTTTCCACTTGAGCACCAGAAACGCCGTCACAAAGGCCGAGATCAGCCCCGCCGTCCAAAGATCCTGCGCGCCGACGCCCAGCATATTGCCGAACAGCACGTGATCCAGATGCTGGTTCGTGGTGATCGAGGTGTACATGATGATGCCGATCCCGAACATGCCCGAAAAGACGACCCCCATCACGGTGTCCTGTTTGATCCGGCTGTTATAGCTCAGGTATCCGGTCAGCATCGCGCAGGACATGCCCGCGGCAAAGGCCCCTACAATCAGCGGCAGCCCCGTGATCCAGGCCAGCACGACCCCCGGCAGGACCGCATGGCTGACCGCATCGCCCATCAAGGCCCAGCCCTTGAGCACCAGAAAGCATGACAGCAACGCCGTCGGCGGGGCGACCAGCAGGACGATCCAGAAAGCGTTCTGCATGAAGGGAAACTGAAAGGGAAACAGCAACGTCTCGATCATGGGGCCACCCCGTCTCGCAAGGATTTGAGCGCCGCCGCAGCCTTGCGCCTCGCGGCCAGCACACCGTGTTTGGGCGCAAAGACAAAGGCCAGCAGGAAGATCGCGGTTTGCAGCGTGACGATCACCCCGCCTGTCGCCCCGTCCAGAAAATAGCTGGCATAGGCCCCCAGAAAGCTGGTGATCGTGCCGATCAGCACCGATACGATGATCAGCCGCGGGAAACGGTCACACAGCAGATAGGCCGTCGCCCCCGGCGTCACGACCATTGCGATCACCAGAAAGGCCCCGACGGTCATCATCGCCGCCACCACCGCCGCCGACAGCAGCATGAAGAACACCGCCTTCAACAGCTCGGGCCGCAACCCGATGGAGCGTGCGTGGTTTTCGTCGAAGAAGGTGACCATCAGGTCTTTCCACTTCAGCAGCAGCACGGTCAGACAGACAACCCCGATGATCGCCAACTGCACGATATCCTGCGGCGCGATGGCAAGGATATTGCCCATAATGATGGTCTGGATGCTGACCGACATGGGCGATAGCGACACCATGAACAGGCCCAAGCCGAAAAAAGCGGTAAAGATGATGCCGATGATCACGTCGATCTTCAGCCCCGACCGCCCCGACAGAAACAGCATCGCCCCCGCCGCCATGCCGCCCGCCAGAAACGCGCCAAGCGCAAAGGGCAGCCCCAGCATATAGGCCCCCGCCACACCGGGCACGACAGAATGGCTCAGCGCGTCGCCGATCAGCGACCAGCCCTTGAGCATCAGATAGCACGACAGAAAGGCGCAAACCGCCCCCACCATCGCGGACACCCACATGGCGTTGAACATATAGTCATAGCTGAACGGCTCTAGCAGCAGATCGATCATGTGTCGTCCTCGGAGGTATCGATGCGTTCGCCGTAATGCACGAAGGGGCGTTCATCGTCGGTGATGATCCGCAGCTCGCGCCCGTCGTCGTCATCGTGCAGGTCTTGGCCCCCGAGGGTAAAGTGCCGAAGCACCCCGCCAAAAGCCGTTTCCAGGTTGTCATGGGTAAAGACCGTTTCCGTCGGCCCATAGGCCAGCACCGTGCCCTTGACCAAGACGGTCCGGTCACAGAATTCCGGGACAGAGCCCAAGTTATGCGTCGACACCAGCATCACCCGTCCTTCGTCGCGCAACTCGCGCAGCAGGTCGATGATCTGGTCCTCGGTCTTCACGTCTACGCCGGTAAAGGGTTCGTCCAGCAGGATCACCTGTCCGTTCTGCGCCAAGGCGCGCGCCAGAAAGACCCGCTTGCGCTGCCCGCCGGACAGCTCTCCGATCTGGCGGTGGCGGAAATCGGTCATGTTGACGCGGCGCAGGGCATCGTCCACCGCCGCATGATCGGCGGCTTTGGGACGGCGTAGGACCCCCATGTGCCCATAGCGCCCCATCATTACCACATCCTGCACCAGCACCGGAAAGGCCCAATCGACCTCTTCTGACTGCGGGACATAGGCCACAAGGTTTTCTCGCAACGCCTGTTTGACCGTCTTGCCGAGCAGGGTGATCTGCCCCTGCGCGGCGGGCACAAAGCCCATGATCGCCTTGAACAGCGTGGATTTCCCCGCCCCGTTCACCCCGACCAGCGCCGTGATCGTACCGCGCGGGATCTCGAAACTGGCATCATAAAGCGCGGTGTGGCCGTTGCGATAGGTCACGGTCACATCGGTGGCCTTGATGCCGATCGCGTCGGGCGCAAGCCCGGCATCTGGGGTCGTCGTGGGGGCGGGGTGCATAGGGGTATCCATTTACTTCAGGCCTGCATCCAGCCCGTCCGCGACAGTTTGCGAGGTGACGCGCAGCAAGTCCAGATAGCTTGGCACGGGCCCCTCGGCGGTGCTGAGGCTATCGACATAAAGCACACCACCATAGGCAGCGCCGGTTTCCCGCGCGACCTGCTTTGCAGGCGAGGTATTCACCGTGCTTTCACAGAAAACGACCGGAATATCATTGTCGCGCACGGAATCGATGACTTTGCGCACCTGCTGCGGTGTGCCGGTCTGGTCGGCGTTCATCGGCCAGAGGTAGAGCTCTTTCATCCCGAAATCCCGCGCGAGGTAGCTGAACGCGCCTTCACAGGTCACCAGCCAACGCTGGTCTTCGGGGATTTGCGCAATGCGGTCCCGCAGGGGCGTGATCGTATCGCGGATTTCCTGTTTGTAGCTTTCGGCATTGGCGGCATATGTGGCCGCATTGTCAGGGTCGTGTTCGGCAAAAGCTGCCGCGATATTGTCGACGTAGATCAGCGCGTTATCCAGCCCCATCCAGGCGTGGGGGTTCGGCTTGCCCTCATACTCCCCCTCCCCGATAGAGATCGGCTCCACCCCGTCGGTCAGCGTGGCCGACGGAATATCCCCGAGGTTCGAGATGAACTGCTCGAACCACAGCTCTAGGTTCATGCCGTTCCACAGGATCAGATCGGCATCCACCGCGCCCACGATATCGCGCGGGGTGGGTTCATAGCCGTGGATTTCGGCACCGGGCTTGGTGATCGATACCACCTCTGCCGCATCGCCGCCCACCTGCTGCGCCATATCGGCAAGAACCGTAAAGGTCGTGACGACTTTGAAATCAGCCGCAATCGCAGGCACGCCCGCCATCGCTGCAACACCAAGAACCGGAGCAAAAACCGACGCCAGCACATTCTTTCTCATTCTGTTCCTCCAAGGACCAATGCGTTCGCTAGATGTAAATGCGAATTAGTCGCATATGTCAAACATGCAAATAAGAATAGGTCGCATAAACTTGCGGGCAAGATGAATCTTGCGTAACAAGATGGCAGACGAGAAAGGACATCGGTTTGACCCACAGCGCTGATTACAAGCAATTGCTGCGTGAAGCTGGCCTGCGGGTCACGCCACAGCGCACAACGATCGTATCGCTGCTGTCGGAAACCGACGATCACCCCAATGTCGAAGACCTGTATGAAAAGGCGCGCAGACTTGATGACACTGTGTCAGTCGCCACGGTCTATCGCACGATGTCAGTGCTTGAAAACGCGGGTCTGGTGCGCAAACTGGTACTGGATGATGCCCCTGCCCGCTACGAGATGATGCCCCACACGGACCACGACCATCTGGTCGATGTCGACAGTGGGGATCTGGTGGAAATTCCAGGGACCGAGATCGCGACGCTGCTGGATCGTGTCGCCGCCGATATGGGCTACGAGCTGGTCAGCCACCACACGGTCATTCGCGCCCGCAAGCTTTAGGTCTGCGTCTGATCCGCAAGCGATCTGACCATCGCCGCCGCACCGGCCGAGATCGTGCGCAGGATCACCTCGTCCGGGATGTCACGGATCAGCCAGTCGCGCATCGGGCCAAAGGCTGACAGGAACACCATCAGATTGGCAACGATATCAAGCCGTTGATCGTCGCTGTGCATTCCCAGACGCGGGGCAAGCTGGTCCGCCAGATCCTTCATCACCGCAAACTCGCGCGCGTGCAGGGCGCGGCGGTCTTCGGCCTGCATATGCGGCACGCACCGATAGGCCAGCAGCGTGCCATCCCGTTTCATCGACCAGCTTTCGCGGAAGTATTTCTCGAACGCATCCTCAAGTGACAGGTTTTCATCCAGCAGGATGATCGGCAGCGTCGACACGTCCTCGCGGAACCACAGCTGGTTCAGCAGGCGGCGCAGGATGTCGTTCTTATTCGCGATATAATCATAGATGCTGGCCTGATTGACGCCCGAGCGCGCACAGATGTCGCGGATCGTGGTCGCGGCAAAGCCTTTTTCAAGAAACAGCGACAAGGCCGCCTCGCAAATCTGTTCGCGGCGGCTTTGGATCAGCGACTGGTTCTGCACGCTGGTAATCTCCGCCTCTGCCAGCATTTGGGTGCGCAGCGCAGACAGCCGATCGCTGCGAATGGCCGTCGTGGATGTGTCGTGCATGGGGCTGTCCTTCATTTGACGTAAATCCTATCGGCTTTCGATATGCGAAACAACCGGCAGCGTGCAGACGCGCCCCACGCAAAACCCCCGCCGGTACGGGGACCGACGGGGGCAGTATTTTTCCAGCGATGTGGGGCGGGTTTAGTCGCCCAGACCCAAGGCCACAAAGCGCGGGTCACCTGCGCGGCGCACCAACAGCAACAACGACTTGCGGCCGCCGTCTTTGGCCTCGGTGATCCGGTCCTCCAGATCGGTGATGGACAGGATCGGCTGTTGGCCCGCCTCGGTGATGATGTCCCCTACACGCAGGCCTTTCTCGAAGGCTTCCGACATCTCGTCCACCTCGGTCACGGCCAGACCCTCGACTGAATCATCCGCCCCAAGTTCGGTACGCAGATCATCCGTCAGCGGCGTGATTGTCAGACCAAGCACCGACTTTGACGCAGGCGCTTCGGGCTCTGCCTCATCCTCTGGCTCAGACGCAGACGCCCCTGCCCCTTCGGCATCTTCGCGGCGGCCCAGCTTGACCTTGAGCGTCTGGGATTTCCCCTCGCGCAGGACAGTGACGCGGACCGAGGCCCCGACGGTGCTGTTGCCCACCTGACGGACCAGACCGCGGGTGTCTTCGACCTCGACCCCTGCAAAGCTGAGGATCACATCACCGGTTTTCAGGCCCGCATCCTTGGCAGGGCCGTCCGGTACATCTGTGATCAACGCGCCGGACGCTTTGGCAAGCCCCATCGCGTCAGCCACATCCTGGGTAACGTCCTGAATACGCACACCCAACCAGCCGCGACGGGTTTCGCCGAATTCCTTAAGCTGGTTCACAACACGCGTCACAACATTCGACGCCATCGAGAAACCGATCCCGATGGAGCCGCCGTTGGGCGACAGGATCGCGGTGTTCACGCCGATAACTTCGCCGTCCATATTGAACAACGGCCCGCCGGAGTTGCCGCGGTTAATGGCAGCGTCCGTCTGGATATAGTCATCATAGGTGCCCGACAAAGCACGGTTGCGCGCCGAGACGATACCGGCCGAGACGGAAAACCCCTGCCCCAGCGGGTTCCCCATGGCCAGCACCCAGTCACCAACGCGGGCGGCATTGCTGTCGCCAAAGCTGACGAACGGCAGCGCACTTGGGGCTTCAACCTTAAGCAGGGCAATATCGGTGTTGGGGTCGGTGCCGATGACTTCGGCCTTCAGTTCAAGACCGGTGAAAAATTCGATGGTAATCTCGTCCGCGCCTTCGATCACGTGGTTGTTGGTCACGACGAACCCGTCTTCAGAGATAACAAACCCCGACCCAAGCGCCGATGATTTGCGTGGCGCGGGGGCTTCGCCACCATTGTTGCGGTCGCGGAATTCCTTGAAGAAATCCTCGAAGGGGGAGCCTTCGGGCACGATGCCACGGGGGCCCGTGCGCCCTTCTACGGTGGTGGAAGTGGTGATATTCACGACCGACGGGCTGATTTTTTCCGCAAGCGGCGCAAGGCTTTCGGGTTTGGCCAGGGCGACCACGGCCTGCATCAGGACAAAAGCCAGCGCCAGCATACCCATCATCAACCATTTGATCTGGGGCGATATTGCGTCGGTACGCGACAGGGAAACGGCCTTTGGCTGCATTCGTCAACTCCGGTTTTATAAGGGGCGATACACCCCGTTTATGTGTCCTTGGCAGAGTGCATCTGCAAATCCACTGCTGCAAGGTGAAAGATGGTCATCCTCACGCGCATGTCAACGCGACCCTCGGTTTCTATGCGAAATTGCCGCCCATCATCCCGTTGATCCTGTGGTCATGTCCCCAAACGAAACAGGGGCCGGCATTTCTGCCAGCCCCTGTTTAAAAGTGCACCGTGGATAGGATCAGTTGCCGGTCCCGGTGGTGGTCGCGCGTTGGCTGCGGCTGCCTTCGTCCGACTTGAGATAGTTAAAGAACTCGCTGTCGGGCGACATCACCATGGTAGAATTCTCGCCCTTCAACGCTTGCTCGTAAGCGCTGAGCGAGCGGTAGAATTCAAAGAACTCCGCATCCTTGGAATAGGCTTGCGCAAAGATCTTGTTCCGCTCGGCGTCGGCCTCACCTTCGGTGATACGGGCATCACGACGGGCTTCCGACAGGATTTCCTCGTAGGTACGATCCGCAAGGGCGGTGACACGTTGCGCCGCCTCGCGGCCACGGGCGCGTTCATCGGTCGCTTCGCGGTCACGTTCAGCGATCATCCGCTGCAGGGTCGCGTCAAAGTTCTGCTCTGGCAGGTTGGTCTGGCGCAAACGCACATCGACCACATCCAGACCAAGCGCCTGCGCACGCGCATCAGAACGTTCGCGGATCTGGTCCATCAGTGCAGAGCGTTCGGGCGACAGGATGGTGTTGGATGTCACCCCCTGCGAGCCCAGAACCGCACGGATCTGACCGTCAAGAATACCGTTCAACTGGATTTCAGCCTGACGGCCACCGTCGGTGCCAAGGGCCTGACGGAACTGGCGCACGCTGTTGATGCGGTACAGCACAAAGGCATCCACTTCGAGACGACGGTCATCGGCGGGGGTGACCTCGATCATCGGCGTTTCAAGCGACAGGATACGGTCGTCGTAGCGGACGACCTCGTCCAGCAGCGGGATTTTGAACCCGATGCCCGCGTCTTCACGCACCTGTTTTATCTGGCCGAAACGCAGCACCAGCGCGCGTTCACGTTCGTCCACGATAAAGATCGACGACAGGGCGACAACGGCTGCGATCACAACCACGGGGATGAGGATATTGAGTTTACGCATCAGTTCGATCCTCGGTTGGAGTTGCGGAGTTCATTGAGCGGCAGGTAAGGCACGACCCCCTGCCCGGTCCCGTCAGAGCCGTTTTCGAGGATAATCTTGTCCACGTCTCCCAGTACTTTCTCCATGGTTTCGATGTACAGACGACGACGGGTCACATCGGGTGCTGCTTCATATTCCTGCAATACCGCTTCAAAGCGGCTTGCCTCACCCACGGCGTCGTTGACCACACGTGCGCGGTAACCTTCGGCGGCTTCCAGCAGACGGGCGGATTCACCACGGGCTTCGGCGGTGCGGCGGTTGGCGTAGGCGTCAGCTTGACGTTCGACCCGATCGCGTTCCTGTTCGGCAGCTTGCACGTCGCGGAAGGCGTCGATGACGGATTCTTGCGTCGTGTTGCCATTTGCATCCGTCACGGTGACCGTCTGGCTGGGCGGATCCACCTTGTTGAAGTTGACGCGGATGATGTTGATCCCGGTCTCGCGGTTATCAAGCGTGGTCTGGATCAGCTCGCGCGCGGAGGCTTCGATGGTGGCACGGTCACGGTTGAGGATCGGTGCCAGCTCGGACTGGGCGATGATCTCGCGCATGGCGGATTCAGAGATCGCACGCACTGCCATTTGCGGATCCCGCAGCGAGAACTTGAAGTTCTCGGCGTTCTTTACGTTCCAGACGACCTGAAAGTCGATGTCGACGATGTTTTCATCCGTGGTCAGCATCAGCCCTTCGTTGTCGTCGCCACCGCGTCCTGCGCCAATGGTTTCGGCGCGGTTGGTGGTCACGTCAAAGACTTCGGCGGTGACAAAAGGCCAAGGGGCAAAGTTCAGACCCTCTGTCCCGATACCAGAAAATTCGCCAAGGAAAAGTTCGATCGACTGCTGTTCGGGGCGCACGGTATAAAAGCTTGCCATCCCCCAGACGACAGCGGCCGCCACCAGACCCAGACCCACTGTGCCGCGGGTGAACTTGGGGCCTGCGCCGCCCATATTCCCGCCAGAGCCGCCGGAGTTACGAGTCCCACCTTTGCCGCCCATGAGGACGCGCAGCTGTTCCTGACCCTTTTTCACCAGATCGTCGATCTCGGGCATCTGACCTTTGTCACCACCCGGACCGCGCCCGCCACCACCGGTGGGCCGCTGCCCTCCGGGCCGGTTGCGGTCGCCACCATTGTTCCCACCGCCTGAGTTTCCTCCGCCGCCCCAAGGACCGCCTGTATTTCCAGCCATTAATTCTTCCCTATGTATGGCCGCTACAGCGGCCCTATCCCAACCGCCTACGCGGTTTTATCTTGTGCAGAGTTGGGCATATTCGCCCGAACTTCAAGCAGTGCGTGTCGGACTGCGCATGGTGACCAGCTCTTCGGACATGGTCGGGTGCACGGCGCAGGTCGCGTCGAATTGCTCTTTTGTCAGCCCCGCCTTCACGGCAATGCCCACCAGCTGGATCAGCTCGCCCGCGTTTGGTGCGACGATGTGGCACCCCAGAACGACGCGTGTTTCCTTGCTGACGATCAGCTTCATCATCACACGTTTGTTCTTTTCGGCAAAGGCCGTTTGCATGGGCCGGAACGACGCCGAATAAATCTCGACCGGTTCCTGCTCTGCCGCTTGTTCTTCTGTCAGGCCGACGGTGCCGAATTCGGGCTGTGTGAACACGGCCGACGGGATCAGGTCGTGATCCACGGGTGTCGGGTTGCCGCCAAAGACGGTTTGCACAAAGGCCATGCCTTCGCGGATCGCAACCGGTGTCAGGTTCACGCGGTCGGTGACATCGCCGATGGCATAGATCGACGGGACGCCCGACTGGCTGTATTCGTCGACTTCGACCTCTTGGCGACGGCCCAGCGACACGCCGACCTCTTCCAGCCCCATGCCATCGGTATTCGGTGCGCGCCCTGTGGCGAATAGCACCATATCAAAGACCTTCTCGGCCCCGTTGGAGGCTTTGACCCAGATCGGCCCCTGCGTGCCTGCGCGCGCGTCGCAATTGTTCAGCTCGTTCGATTGTTCAGCCGTGGCCCCCATCGCCGCGTCAGAGTTGCTGGGCATGGTGCCCGCCTCGTGTTCGGATTCCAGCGCCATTTCGACGATGCTGGTGCCGCAGTGGATATCGACGCCTGCATTTGTCATCGATTCAGCGATCAGTCCGCGGGCCTCGTCATCAAAACCGCGCAGGATCTGCGCCGCGCGGTTGTACATCGTCACTTCGACGCCCAAGCCATTCAGGATACAGGCGAATTCACATCCGATATAGCCGCCACCCACAATCAGGATCGACTTGGGCAGGCTTTCGAGATGGAAGATATCGTCCGACACAATCCCAAGCTGGGCGTTCGGCACATCAGGGCGTACCGGACGGCCGCCGGTGGCCAGCAAGATGTGCTTGGCCGTGCGGGTTTCGCCATTGGCCAGCTGCACCGTATGCGCGTCCTTGATTGTGGCGCGCTGGTCAAAGGTATCGACGTCCGAATTGGCCAAGAGCTTGCGATAGACGCCTTCCAGCCGGTCCAGTTCAGTATTCAAACGGGTCTTGAACGCGTGCCAGTCGAAGGTGCCCGGCTTGATGTCCCAGCCAAAGCACTGCGCCTCGTCCACCAGCTCGGCATAGCCCGAGGCAAAAACCATCAGCTTTTTCGGCACACAGCCCCGGATCACGCATGTCCCGCCATAGCGGTCCTCTTCGGCGAGGGCGACTTTGGCCCCGTATTCGCCCGCCGCAACACGCGCGGCGCGCACACCGCCGGAACCGCCACCAATGACAAAAAGGTCGTAATCAAAATCGCTCATCTGGGCCGGGGCCTTTCTTTGTTAATCGCTCAGGTCGGAGAACAGGTTATCCGTCTCGACAAACTCCATCTTATCGCGATCAACAGTGCCTTCGTTGATGTCGCGCACTTCGACGCGGCCATCGCCATAGCCGATCACCACGGCATCACAGATATCAATGAATAGCCCGTTTTCAACTACGCCCGGCATCTGGTTCATGACCAAGGCCATCTGGCGGGTGTTGCCGATCCGCTTGAGATGCAGGTCAAGGATGTAGTTCCCCTCGTCCGTCACGAAGGGGATGTCGCCGTTCATACGCAGCGTGGAATTGCGCCCCAGCACGTCCATTGACACCAAAGTCTCTTCGACAAGCGCTTGTGTGGTCTGCCAGCCAAAGGGAATAACCTCTACCGGAAGGGGAAATGCGCCCAGTGTTTCGACCTCTTTGCCGATGTCGGCAATCACGACCATTTGATCGGAGGCGGTGGCCACGATCTTTTCTTGCAGCAAGGCACCGCCGCCGCCCTTGATCAGGTTCAGCTCTCCGTCGAACTCGTCCGCGCCGTCGATGGTCAGGTCCAGCCACTTGGCTTCATCCAGGCTGATCACCTCAATCCCCACTTCGCGCGCCAGCTGTGCTGTGCGGGTCGATGTGGGCACGCCTTTGATCCGCAAGCCGTCGTCGCGCACCATCTCTCCCAAGCAGCGCACCAGCCACGCGGCGGTAGAGCCGGTGCCCAATCCGACGCGCATTCCGTCTTCTACAAATTGTGCAGCGCGTTTGGCGGCGACAAATTTGGCCTTATCGATGGGTGACAGTTCTCCGGTCATGGCAGCGACTCCTCGTTAATCGACGCCCTTATAGACGCAGCCGCGCCGGCGCGCGACCCTCAAAACCGCATTGTCGTCGCGTCGCGTGGCCTGCGGGCGGTGACACATGGCCTGCGCCACGACGCCACGGGGGTGTTACGCGCCGATAATCTGGATAGAGTACCGCAAACCGCGCAGATCGGTCGTTTTCAATCGCCCGCCTCCGGCGCAATGGGATACCACCGGCCTATGACCGATTACACGCTGCACTACGCCCCCGACAATGCCTCCCTGATCATCCGCCTCGCGCTCGAGGCGCAGGGCGTGGCCTATGACACCTGTCTGGTCGATCGCGCGGCGCAGGGGCAGTCTGCCCCCGCCTATCGGGCGCTGAACCCGCACGGGCTGATCCCCGCGTTGCAGACGCCGGACGGGCCGATGTTTGAAACCGGCGCAATCCTGTTGTGGCTGGCGGACCGTCATGGCGGGCTGGCCCCTGCCGCGATGGACGCCACACGGGCGGATTTCCTCAAGTGGTTGTTTTTCGTTGCCAATACGGTGCACCCTGCCCTGCGTATGCTGTTTTACCCTGATAAATACGTGGGCGTTGACGACACCGCCCAAGACGCGCTGCACACAACCCTAACCCAAGCGTTGCAGACCCACCTGCGCAGGCTGGAGGACCGGGCCGCGGCGGATACGCTGCCCCTCGCGCTTGCGCTTTACCTCGCCCCGCTGTTGCGCTGGTGTGCGCTGTATCCGCGCAACCGTGATCGCGGCTGGTTCGATCTGCGCGCCACCCCGCATCTGCACGCGCTTTGCGCAAGGGTCGAAACGCTCCCCTGCACGGCGGCCGCGCAAACTGCCGAAGGGCTGGGGCCCACGCCGTTTACCGCGCCCCACCTTGCCACCCCACCCATAGGAAGTGCCACCTGATGTTTCTCTCTGTCTTCGATATGTTCAAAGTGGGCATCGGCCCGTCCTCCTCGCACACGATGGGGCCGATGGTGGCGGCGGCACGGTTTCTGGACCTGATGCGCGCCTCCCCGTTCAAATTCGCGGGCCTGCGCGCGTCCCTGCACGGCAGTCTGGCCTTTACCGGCGTGGGGCACGCCACGGACCGCGCGACGATCCTTGGCCTCGCGGGGTTCACGCCGCAAGACTACGACAATGACCGCGCCGAAGAGGTACTGGCCGAGATCAACCGCACGCAGACGATCACCCTGCCCGAGTTTGGCACGCTGAGTTTCGCGCCCAAGTCCGATATGATCTTTGACTATGACACCAAGCTGGACGGCCACGCTAACGGGATGATGCTGATGGCCACCGACGCCCAAGGCGACGTTAGCTTGCGCGAGACCTATTATTCCATCGGCGGCGGTTTCGTGATGACCGAAGCCGAACTGGCGGCGGGCAAAGACACGGACGAAGGCGCGCCGATACCCTTCCCGTTCAAATCCGCAACCGAGATGCTGCAGATGGCGGCAGAGTCCGGCAAGAGCATCGCCCAGATGAAACGCGCCAACGAGGAATCGCGCGGCGGGGCGGCGCAGCTGCGCGACGGCACCAAGCGGCTGTGGCAGGTGATGAACGACTGCATCAACCGCGGGCTCGAAACCGATGGCATCTTGCCCGGCGGGTTGAACGTCAAACGCCGTGCCAAGGCGATCCATGATGCGCTGCTGCAAGAACGCGGCCAGAACCAGCGCGCACCCCACACGATCAACGACTGGATGAGCGTCTACGCTATGGCGGTGAACGAGGAAAACGCCGCCGGTGGGCAAGTCGTCACCGCGCCCACCAACGGCGCGGCGGGTGTGATGCCCGCGACCTTGCGCTATTATCTGGATCACGTCCCCGGCGCATCAGAGGCGCATATCGAGGATTTCTTGCTCACCGCTGCGGCGATCGGCGGGCTGGTCAAATTCAACGCATCGATCTCGGGGGCGGAAGCGGGCTGTCAGGCCGAAGTGGGCAGCGCCGCCGCCATGTCCGCCGCCGGGCTCTGTGCCGTGATGGGCGGCACGCCGCAGCAGATCGAGAACGCCGCCGAAATCGCGCTGGAACATCATCTGGGCATGACCTGCGACCCCGTGCGCGGTCTGGTGCAGGTGCCTTGCATCGAACGCAACGGACTTGGCGCGATCAAGGCGGTCTCCGCCGCGTCGCTTGCGCTGCGCGGCGACGGCACGCATCTGGTGCCGCTGGATGCTTGCATCGAAACCATGCGTCAGACCGGTGCGGATATGTCCGAAAAGTATAAAGAAACCTCGCTTGGGGGGCTGGCGGTCAACGTGCCGAACTGCTGATCTGACGCAGCGGCACGCGGCCCCACCCGCGCTTGACCCCACCGCGGAACTGCAACAGTCTGACAGCCGTCAGGAAATTTGCGGGAGGGCAAGATGGAACTGAAACAGGCAATGCAGGAACGGCGCAGCATCCGGGGCTTCAAGAAAGACCCCGTGCCGCGCGCCCTGCTGGAAGAGGTCATCGCACTGGCCAATCGCGCGCCATCCTCGATGAACACCCAGCCGTGGCATCTGCATGTGCTGACCGGCGAACCGCTTGAGAAAGTCCGTGAAGGGAATTCGACCCGTATGTTGCAAGGCGTGCCGCCGGTGCGTGAAATCAGCGATCACGGGGCCTATGCCGGGGTCCACCGCGACCGGCAGGTCGGCATCGCGAAACAGCTCTTTGCCGCCATGGGGATCGAACGCGACGACAAGGAGCGCCGCCAGGATTGGGTGATGCGCGGCTTCCGCCAGTTCGATGCGCCGGTGTCCATCGTCGTCTGCTTTGACAAGTCGCTGGATGACAATGGCACCATCGCGCATTTCGATCTGGGCGCGGTGACCTACGGCCTTGTCCTCGCCGCGTGGAGCAAAGGTCTGGGCTGCGTGATCAACGGTCAGGGTATCATGCAATCGCCTGTGGTGCGTGAACATGCGCAAATCCCCGACGATCAGGTGATCATGACCTGCGTCGCCATGGGCTGGCCGGACGAGGATTTTTCGGCCAATGCCGTCGTCTCTACCCGCCGCCCCGTCGAAGAGGTCACGCGGTTCGTCGGCTTTGACGATTAACGCCCTGCGCCCCTAAGCGCCGTGAAAACCAGCGTCACGCGCGGGGGCCTAACCCGCCGTGACGGACTTGCGCACCATATCCCAATATTGCGCGATTACCTCGTCCAGCGACAGCCGTCCGCCTGCGCGAAACCACGTATTCACCCCTGTCAGCATCGCAATCACCGCCAAGGTCGCGATCTTGGTATCCGCGATGGCGAAATCCCCCGCCGCCGCCCCGTCGCGCAAAATCGTCTCTAGCCGGTCTTCATACTGGCGGCGCAATGCTTCGACCTCGGCGAAATTCTCGGGCGTGAGGTTGCGCAGCTCCATATAAGAGATGAAAACCTCGTCCGGGCGGTCGGCGTGAAAGCGGATGTGAAAATCGACAAATCGGCGCAAGCGATCCACCGCGCTTTGACTGGGGTCACTGTCACAGGCCGCAAGCAGGTCGTTCATATGGTCCTGCAACAGGCTGAACAACAACGTCTGCTTGTCCGGCGTGTAATTATACAATGCGCCCGCCTGCACCCCGACTTCCGTCGCCAGTGCCCGCATGGATACGGCAGCAAAGCCGTGACGGGCGAAAAGCCGCAACGCTGCCGCGCGGATTTTGGGCCGAGTGATGTCAGAATGTGATCCGGTTGTACGCGCCATGGGTCAAAGGTTAATTGAACGCATGTTCAAAGGCAAACCCCTGCTTGCGCGATTTCCGTCGCTGGTGCATGACTGACCTATGACGCACCGTATCCTTCTTCCGCTCTGCCTTGCCGCGCTGACCCTGCCCGCGGCCTGCACGCAGTTTCCCGCGCTTGACAGCCGTGCCACGCCCGAGCTTCTCGCCTCGGACTATCCCGCGCTTGTTCCGGTCGATCCGCTGCTTGCCAAGGCCGAGGCCGGACAGGTGAACATCCCGCAAACCGAAAACGGGCTGACATCGCGGGTCGAACGGTTGCAGGCGCGCGCGGCGCGCTTGCGCGGATCGGTTCTGTCGGGGCCGGAAAAGCAGCGTTTGTCCCAAGGTTTGCAATAAGCCGCATGCAATGTCGCGTTGCGTGCGCGGTGGGAAAGGGCTACATCGCGGCTAAACCCCCTAAACGCCGCAGCCCGCTGCCGCGCACCACCAAAAGGATTGCACCATGTCACAACCGCTTCGTCTTGGGATTGCCGGATTGGGCACCGTTGGGGTTGGCGTGGTGCGGATCATCCGCAAGCAGGCTGCCTTGATCGAGGCCCGCACCGGTCGCCCCGTCACCATCACCGCCGTCTCTGCCCGCAGCCGCGACAAGGACCGCGGTGTCACATTGTCGGGCTACGCGTGGGAAGATGATCCCGTCGCACTGGCAAAACGTGATGATGTGGATGTCTTTGTCGAACTGATGGGCGGCGACGAAGGCCCCGCCAAGGACGCGACCGAAGCCGCGCTCGCCTCGGGCAAGGATGTGGTCACTGCCAACAAGGCGCTGCTGGCGATCCACGGTCAGGCGCTGGCCGAACAAGCCGAAGCCGCGGGCTGCCTGATCCGCTATGAAGCTGCCGTGGCCGGGGGCATCCCCGTGATCAAGGCGCTGACAGAAAGCCTTGCCGGGAACGTGATCACCCGCGTCATGGGCGTGATGAACGGCACCTGCAACTATATCCTGACCCGCATGGAAGAGACCGGCAACGGCTATAACTCCCTGTTCGAGGAGGCCGAGGCGCTTGGCTATCTTGAAGCGGACCCGAACCTTGATGTCGGCGGGATTGACGCGGCGCATAAGCTGGCGATCCTGTCCTCGATCGCCTTTGGCACACAGGTGGATTTCGACGGGATCGAGATCGAAGGCATCCAGCGCGTCAGCATCGACGACATTCAGGCTGCCGCGAATATGGGATACAAGATCAAGCTTCTCGGCGTCGCGCAAATGACCGGCCGCGGGCTGGAACAGCGCATGCAGCCCTGCCTTGTGCCCGACAGCTCTCCGCTGGGGCAACTCGCGGGCGGGACCAATATGATCGTGCTGGAAGGCGATGCGATCGGGCAGATCGTCCTGCGCGGCCCCGGTGCGGGCGAAGGCCCCACCGCCAGCGCCGTATTGTCGGACATCTGCGATATCGCGCGTGGCTGGCATGGCCCGGTCTTTGGCCAGAAGGCGGCAACGCTCGCCTCGGCCACCGCGGCCCTGTCGCAGCGCCCCGCCGCCTTCTATCTGCGCATGGGGCTGCTGGACAAACCCGGTGCCCTGGCCAAAGTCGCCACCGTTCTGGGCGAGGCCGGCATCAGCATCGACCGCATGCGCCAGACCGAACACCGCAGCGATCAGGCACCCGTCTTGATCGTCACCCATAAATGCAGCCGCACCGCGCTGGACGAGGCTCTGGCCGCGATGGCGAAAACCGGTGTGCTGGC
>NZ_JBQKUI010000013.1:0-78935 GCF_054968505.1 Sulfitobacter sp. G5_S2_6_S6 | reverse complement strand
CAGCGCCAAGGAAGGGCTGCACATTGTTGGCCACAAGACGCATCAGCGTGTCAGAGCCGCCACCGGGCGACCAGGGCACGATGAACTCTACCGCGCGCTCGGGGTAGGTGTCGGCTGTTGCGGGGGCTGCAATCAGGCTGGCAGCGGTGAAAAGGGCGGCAAGGCCCGAACGAAACGTCATAGGAGGACTCCCTGTGAGAGAAGCAGCGGTTTATCCGCCACGGGTTTGGTGTCAGTTTCGTGAATAACACAAGAATAACCATATCAAAGCGCGTAATTCTTGCCATTATATTTAGTATATCTTATCTTGAGGTATGGATACACGTCAGCTTGAGACTTTATTGGCCATCAGCCAGCACGGCGGCTTTGCTGCGGCGGCGCAGGCCGTGAACCTGACCGCCTCTGCCGTCAGCCAGCAGATCGCGGCGCTAGAGGCAGAGATCGGCACGCAGTTGTTCGACCGCACCCGCCGACCGCCCGCCTTGACCACCAAGGGCGCAGAGATGGTCCGCTCGGCCCAGTCGATCCTGCAGATCGTGTCGGACACGAAAGCCTCCGTCGCGGGGGAGCAGATGCGCGGCACCGTGGCGCTCGGGTCGTTGCGGACCGGGGCGAATTCACTGATGCCGCAGGCGCTTGCGACGTTGCGCGCCAGCTTTCCCTACCTGAACTTTCGGCTGCGCGTCGGTGTGTCCGAAGAGCTGATGAGCGAGGTCGTCTCGGGCCAGCTGGATGCGGCGGTTGTGGCGGATCACGTGGCGGTGCCCAGCAGTCTGCGCTGGACCCCAGTGCTGACCGAACCGCTAATCGTCCTCACCCCGCCCGGCACGGGGACGATCACGCTGGATGATTTGATCCGCGACGTGCCCTATATCCGCTATCGCACGCAGGTGCCGCTGGCGCGCCAGATCGATACCGAAATCGCCCGCCTTGGTGCCGCGCCGCGCCAGATCGTGTCGGTGAATACGATGCCGGCCGTGGTGGGCTGTGTGCGCGCGGGTCTGGGCTTTGCCATTATCCCGCAGATCGCGCTGCACGATGCTGAGACCGCCTCGCTTGACTGGTTCCCTTTCGGGGCGCCGCCGATCCATCGCCGTCTGGGGCTGGTGCAGCGGGTCACCTCGCGCCGGGCCGAGGTGCTGGCGGCTTTGGTCACCGCGCTGATCCAGCAGGGGCTCACGGCAGAGGTCTATGATTAGGCCCGCGTGCGCCAGCCCTTACGCCAGATCGCAAGACCGATCACCGTGCCGTAGACCACCATCGCGCCGCCGATGGCGATGAAGATGCCGCGCAGGCCCAAGCCGCCGGTTTGCATCAGGATCAACGCGCCGATCAGCGCCACCGCCATCCGGCTGAGGCTGCTGACCACCGGCCAGACCATATGCCCCGCCCCCTGCGACGCGAAATACAGCGCGAGCCCGAGGGCGAAGAAGGCGTAGAACGGTGCCACGAGGCGGAAATAGCTGCGCCCTGCGTCCAGCGCGCCGGTGTTGGACGGGTCAAGGAACATGCCAAGCCAAAGGTCGGGAAACACGGCGAGCAGCAGCCCGATACCGCCGACGATCACCGCCGCCGCGCAAGATCCGGTCCAGGCCACGCGCAGGGCGCGGTCCACCTGACCGGCGCCCATATTCGCCCCGACCATTGCCGTCATCGCGGCACCGATGCCAAAGATCACGGGGATCATCAGAAATTCGAGCCGTGCGCCAAGCCCGTAACCGGCCAGCGCCTCTTCGCCGAACCGGCCCACGAGCCCTGTCATCATGATGATGGTGATCGTGGTCAGCAGGGTATTCACCGCCGCCAGCGCCCCGACGCTGAGGATATCGCGGAACATGCCGACGTCGATCCGGCCCAAGGCTCCGCCAAAGCTAAGCCCCGTGCGCCCGGTCAGGATATGCGCCATCGCCAGCACAGCCCCGATAGCAAAGGCGAGCACGACGCCGATGGGCAGCCCCGCCATGCCAAGCGCGGGCAGGGGGCCCCACCCCAGGGCGAAACCGCCCGACAAGGGGATCGAGATGACGGACACCAGCAGCAAGAGCACGGCAGGGGTCTGCATATCGCCCGTGCCACGAATAATGCTGAGCGAGGCATTGCACAGCCAGATCGCCATGCAGCCGGGAAAGAAGACCAGCGCATAGGTCGCGGCGGCAGAGACGGCATCGGCACCGCCCCCCAGCAGGGTAAAAAACGCCACGCCAAACAGCCCGACCAGAACGGCCATGATCACGGCAAAGGCGCCCGCGATCATCCACGCGACCACCGCCAATGTGGCCGCCCGCGCGCTGTCTTGCGCGCCAAGTGCGCGCGCCACCGCGGCGGAGATCGCCCCACCGATGGCCCCCGCCGACAGCATTTGCGTCAGCATGACCAGCGGGAACACCAGCGCCAGACCGGCCAGCGCTGTCACCCCAAGAAGGCTGGCGAAATACGCCTCGGATATGCTTTGCACGGTTTGCACGAACATCGCCAAAACATTGGGTGCGGCAAGCTTGGCCAGCGTCGGCGCGATTGGCGCCTCTAGCAGGGCACGGGTCCGGGTGGCGCGAGCCTGCGTCGCGGCGGCGGAAAGGGCGGGGGCGGCGTTCGGGGCGACGCGGGCCATCAGCTGGCCTTGCCGAGCTGCGATGTGGCGACCTGATGTGGCATGGTTTTCCCCCGTTCGAATGCTTGGAGTGGCGAGTTTTCGCCTCTCGGTTCCTTTTTGGAATGCACTACGGGTAAGTTCTCTTTCAGAACCTGTCAATGCCTGCTAGGATCAACGCATGAAATGGAACGAGCTACAGAATGAATCCTGTCCCGTGGCGCGGGGGCTGTCCGTGGTCGGTGACCGCTGGACCATGTTGGTGCTGCGCGATTGCTTTCTGGGCATTCGCCGGTTCGAGCAGATGCAGGACCGGCTGGGGATCACGCGGCATGTGCTGGCGGACCGGTTGCGCAAGCTGGAGGGGGCCGGCGTGCTGCGCCGCGAGGCCTATCAAGACCGCCCCCTGCGCCACGAATACCGGCTGACCGAACGGGGCAAGGCGCTCTATCCGATGCTGGTGTCGCTGATCGATTGGGCCAACGCCCATGTCCCGATTGAAGGCAGCCCGTCGGTCACGTTGGTCTCGCGCAGTGCGGGCACGCCGATCGCGCCCATGCTGGTGGACCGTGTCACCGGAGAGGAGATTACCCACCGCAGTGTCAGTGCTATCTCGAACGCCGGTGCCAAAAAAGCATAGCGGCTTTCCGCCGCCCACCGGGTAAAAAACTTCGAAACCTTCCAGCGCAGGACCGATTGACAGGAAGGGGCAGGTGCATCAACTGTCTCCCATGGCTTTTGAACGCACCATATCTTTCTGGCTGAACGCAGTGGCATGTCTTGCCTTTGCTGCGGCGCTGGTGCTGTTTCCGCCGTCCGCGTCCCACGCGGCGTCGGGGATGCATGACGGGCATTATGCCACCGCCATGGACGATGTGGCCGATATAACCGCGCAAGACGCCCTGCATGATCATAGCACTATGGATCGTGCCGCTGTCGACAATCACAGTGACAAAGCCCCTTCGAACACACCTGACGACAGTGCAGGCAATTGCTGCAACGGGATGTGCCTGTCCGTCGTGTTGATGGACCACGCGCATCCGCAAGACGATGCTGTCACTGCGGGCACCTACAAGATCGGCCATGCGCAGGCGCGTTCGCTTGAGGCGCAAGGCTTTCTGCGTCCTCCTCAATCCTGATCTGATTTAGACCCGCTTTGGGGTCTTTGCGTCGCGCCAGCGTTTCTGGCGCGATCCCTAGAAGATCAATCAGGTACATCACATGAAAATCCATTTCGTTTTGGGGGCTTGCACCCTGACCCTTGGCGCCTGCACGCAGGATGTCAGACCCTTGCCCTATACGCCGACACCGCTGCCTGCCGTGGCCACGCAAGAAGCCACGCTCAGCACGACCGTCGTCTCTCCCATCAGCCACCCGAACCCGCTGGCCGGCTATACGTATCGTGGGCCCACCGGTCCGCGTGACTGGCGCACCGTGAACCAAGAACAATCGGAGGGGAACTGATGCACGTCCGTAAACTGCCGCTGATCATCGGCTTTCCCCTTGTGCTCGGGGCCTGCGCCACGGCGATCCCGAGCGCTTATACCGACCCCAAAGCCGGCTTTGCCAATGTCGCCAGCCAGATCACGCCCGCGCTTGGTAAACGCACCGTCTTTGCCGAGACCCAAGCCGAAAACGAAGCGGTGAAACGCGAAGTGCGCGCGATGGTGCAGGGCAAGACAATCTCGGCCGATACGGCGGTTCAGGTTGCCTTGCTTAACAACAAGGGACTTCAGGCGTCCTATGCGAATGTCGGATTGTCCGCCGCCGAAGCATGGCAGCAATCGACGCCGGAAAACCCGATCGTGTCCATTGGCGTGCTTGGAATCGGGGCGCCCGAACTGGGGGCCTACCGTGCGATCGAAGGGTTGATCCGCGCCAATCTTCTGGATGCCACCACGCGTAAACAACGCCGCGCAATCGCTGACGCGAGCTTTCGTCAAGCGCAGCTGACGGCGGTGAACGATACGCTGACATTGGCCAACCAGACCCGTCAGGCCTGGGTCAATGCCGTGTCCGCCTTTGAGGTGGTAGGGTATTTGAAACGCGCCAAGGCGACCTCGGACGCCGGATCGGAACTGGCCCGCAAGCTGGGGGAAACCGGCGCGCTCAATAAAGCCGCCCAAGCCCGCGAGCAGGCGTTCAACGCGGAGCTGGCCGGACAGCTTGCCAAGGCACGGCTGGACGCGACCACCGCGAAGGAAGAGCTGACGCGCCTCATGGGGCTTTGGGGGGCTGACGTGAACTACTATGTGCCTGACGCCTTGCCGGGGCTGCCGCGGTCCGTTGGCGGCGTTGCCAATGTCGAAGCCAAGGCGCTGCGTAACCGTGTCGATCTGCGTGTCGCAAAGCTGGGTCTTGAAGCGCAGGCAAAAGCCTTTGGCCTAACGGATCAGACCCGCATCGTCAGCGACCTTGAGATCGTCGCAGGGGCCGAGCTTGAGCGTGAAGCCGAGGGGGACGATATCGAGAAAGAGATCACGCCTCAGGTAGAGCTGGAGTTCGCGATCCCGATCTATGACAGCGGCAAGGCGCGGATGCGCAAGGCAGAGCTGTCGTATCTGCAGGCGGCGAATGTGCTGGCGGAACGGGCGGTCAATGTCCGCTCAGAAGCGCGGGGGGCCGAACGGGCCTACCATGCCTCTTACAAGATCGCGCGCCACTACCGCGATGTTCTGGTTCCGCTGCGCAAGACCGTCGAGAACGAAGCCCTGCTGTCTTACAACGGCATGATCACCAACACCTTCGAACTGCTGACCGATGTGCGTGAAAAGCTCGGTGCCGAGCTGGAAGCCGCGGATGCGAAGCGGGCGTTCTTTATGGCGCAGGCGGATCTGACCGCGGCCATCTACGGCGGCGGTGCAGGCAGCGGCGGCGGGGGCTCCGAAGGCGCCACGTTGGCCGCTGGTGGCGGCGCAGGACACTGAAAGGAAACGATATGATGAACAGACGTCAACTACTCGGTGCCGGTGCGGCGGGGGCGACACTTGTGTCCTCTCAGGCGTGGGGCAAAACTCTGAACATGGGGCTGCCGGAAGCGGCGCATATGGACAGCGCTGCGACTGCGGTTACGGCGCGCCCCTCGACGGGGGTGGATTACACGCCCGTGGTCACGCTGAACGGCTGGACGCTGCCCTACCGCATGAACAACGGCGTCAAGGAATTCCACCTTGTCGCGGAGCCCGTAGAACGTGAACTGGCCGATGGCATGATCGCGCATCTGTGGGGGTATAACGGCCAGTCCACCGGCCCCACGATCGAAGCGGTCGAAGGCGACCGTGTGCGGATTTATGTCACCAACAAACTGCCAGAAAACACATCCGTCCACTGGCACGGGCTGATCCTGCCCTCGGGCATGGATGGCGTGGTCGGGCTGAGCCATCCGGGGATCAAACCGGGCAAGACCTTTGTCTACGAGTTCGACCTGACCAAATCCGGCACCTTCATGTACCACCCCCATGCGGATGAGATGGTCCAGATGGCGATGGGGATGATGGGCATGTTCGTCGTCCACCCCAAAGACCCGACGTTCATGCCGGTGGACCGTGACTTCCTGATCATGCTCAACGCGTTCGACATTGACCCCGGTACCTATGTGCCGCGCGTCATGACGATGAACGACTTTAACCTATGGACATGGAACAGCCGGATTTTCCCCGATATTGATCCGCTGGTCGTGAACAAGGGCGACAGGGTACGGGTGCGCGTCGGCAACCTGACGATGACAAACCACCCGATCCACATGCACGGCTATGATTTCAAGGTCACCTGCACCGACGGCGGCTGGGTGCCGGAAAGCGCGCAATGGCCCGAGGTCAGCATCGACATTCCTGTCGGCGCGATGCGCGCCTATGAGTTCACGGCGGACCATCTGGGCGATTGGGCGATCCACTGCCACAAGTCGCACCACACGATGAATGCCATGGGCCACGACGTGCCGACCTTTATCGGTGTCGATAAATCCCAGCTTACCCCCAAGATGCGCAGCTTCAAGCCGGGCTACATGCCGATGGGCACGGCGGGCATGGGGGACATGGGCAAGATGTCGATGGAACTGCCCGAGAACACGATCCCCATGATGAACGGCTGGGGTAAACACGGGCCGATCGAAATGGGCGGCATGTTCTCTGTCGTGAAGGTACGCGACGGCATTGCGCCGGACGATTATTCCGACCCCGGATGGTACGACAACCCCCCCGGCGAGGAAGCCTATGAGTGGACCGGAGAACTACCGGAATTCGCCACGAACAACAGCCCCAAAACCATCCTGACCCCGAAACCAACGCAAAAGGGATAACCCCTTTTGCATCCACATAAAACATTGAAAACAATACAGGAAAACACGATGAAAAACCTTCTGATGACCACCGCCTTCGCCATTGCTTTGACCGGCCCTGCCTTTGCGGCGGGTTCCCACTCTGGCGGGCATGATGACGACCACGCCGACAAGCATGCCGAAATGATGGCAGTGGGCAAACCCGGTACGGCGGCTGACGTCACCCGCACCATCGCTGTCACCATGCGCGAGACCGAAGACGGGGATATGATCTTTGAACCCGACAGTTTCGCGTTCGAGCAGGGGGAAACCATCCGCTTCGAGGTCACCAACAAGGGCGAGCTTGAGCATGAGTTCGTGATCGATAACGCCGAAGGCAACGCCAAGCACAAGGAAATGATGGCGAAGATGGATATGGAACATGACGACCCCAATTCGGTCCGTCTTGAGGGCGGCCAGTCAGGCGAGGTCATCTGGACCTTTGCCAATGCTGGCTCGTTTGAATTCGCTTGCCTGATCCCCGGTCACTATGAATCCGGCATGTACGGCCCCATCGAAGTCAGCGCCAAAGCCGAGGCAGAAACCGAAGCGGCAGAGGTCGTCTATACCAAGGGCACCGTCAAGAAAGTTGACACCACAGGCGGGAAGGTCACCATCGATCACGGACCTTTGGTCAACCTCGATATGCCCGCGATGACCATGGTGTTTCGCGCCGATGAAACCATGATCGGCAAGCTCTCTGCAGGTCAAAGCATCGAATTCGTCGCAGAGCCCGTCAAAGGCAAGCTGACCGTCGTCGAGTTGAAGTAATCCACACGCGGGCTCCGGTCATGCATCGGTGCCCGCCCCATAAGAGGCGAAGACATGAAAACATCGCGTGTATTGCTGTGGGTTGTCCCCTTTGCGCTGCTGACGGCAGCGGCGGGCGGGTGGTATTTCTCGCATCATGATCAACCCGAGACCAGCCCGACCGAGCTTGCGGAGGGTGCCTTGGCACCCGTGAAGGTGCCGGACAGTTTCACCGATCAGGAGCAGCTAGGAAAGCGCGCCTATGATGCGGTTTGTGCGGCCTGCCACGGGGCCAATGGTCAAGGGCAGGACGGCGTCGCACCGCCCTTGGTGCATGTGATCTACGAGCCCAGCCACCACGGCGACCGGGCGTTCCTGCTGGCCGCGCAAAACGGGGTGCGGGGGCATCACTGGCCGTTCGGAAACATGCCCCCCGTCGAAGGGATCACGCAGGCCGATGTGATGGACATTGTGGCCTACATCCGTCGCCTTCAGCGCGAGAACGGGATCGACTAAGCCAAAGGGCAAGGCCCCGAGGTACGTTGCACCCCGGGGGCCCGTGCCGTTTTAGAACATCCGCGAGATCGAGAATTTCACGTTCCGACCCGGTGCCGTGCGGGTCGACAGATGCGGCGTATAGGTTTTGTCGAAAGCGTTCTCTAGCCCGACGCGGAACTGCGTATCCTTGAGGATACCGTTTTGCGGGACATAGGTGGCGCGCAGATTATGGACCCCAAATCCTGCCGAGGTCTCGCCGTCGTCTGTTACGGATGTGTTGCCCACGACCTCCCAGCTCAGGTCAAGCTCTTTGCCGAATTTCTTGCCCACGGTGACCCGCAGACTGTCCGCGGGCAGCAATCGCCAGTCGCCGGAAACACCGCCCGGTTCATACTCCGTCCCGCGCACCACATTGGCATTCACGTCAAAGTAAAGACCCGTGTCCAACGCGTAAGAGGCTTCAAGCTCCAGCCCCGAGGTTTCGACCCGGTCCAGCGCCGGTGCAGGCGGGCGCACCCCCGAGACCGAATAGCTGCTGACATCGGTCAAGGTGGTCTCGTAGTAGACACCCTTGATCGCGAATTGGTCCCCGCTGCGGAACAGATCATGGCGGTCAAACGAGGCGCCGATCTCGTATGTCTCGGCCTTCTCGGATGAGGTGATCGCGGCATCGGTGCCCAGATGGTCGATCATCGGCAGCCCTTCGGTATAGGCGGCACTGGTGAACAGGGCCAAACCATTCCCGAAGGCATAGCGCACCGACAGCCCGCCCATCAGCGCGTTGTTTTCATAGGTGCCGTCATTCGGGGCCGCTGATCCGGTGATCTTCGATGTCTCGTAGCGCAGCGCCGGTGTCACGGTCCATGCATCAGTGATGCGCATGTCATCCACCGCATAGACAGCGACGCGACGGTCCTTGCCGCCGGGGGCGTTGCTGGCATCAAGGCGTTCTTTGTGGATCAGTTCAAGCCCGGTCCGCAGATCATGGGAGACGGCGCCTGTGGTGAACAGGCTTTGGTTTTTAAACGCCAGTTTCGTTGTTTGATACCGATGATCCGCATTCGCCAAGGCAAGAACACCGGCCCCTTGCGGGGTGCCTTCAAGGGGTGAGCTGCCCGGGACATAGCTTTGGTCGATCTGTTGGTCGGCGTAGGATAGCACGACATCAAGGTTCACCAGATCATTGTCAGCCGGGTTGAAGTTGTACTTGAGCACCGCGGTCGTAGACTCCGTATCGCGGTCAACGGTGCCAAAGGAATCCGCAGTGGTGGTGAAACTGTCAAAAGGCACGTCGCGGTCGCTTGCGGTGGTGTGCGACAGGCTGAAGGTCAGCGATTGATCGCGGTTCTGGCCAAAGCTGTATTTTGCCTTGATCAGACCCGACGGCAGGGTGAAGGCGCTGTTCCCGATGGTCGCCCCATCCCCGTCCACCTGATCGTTCTGGTCGCGCCACGTGTAGTTCAGCAGAAACTCCATATCTTCGGTCGGTTGCCACGCCAGCACGCTGGAAGACGTGATGCCGTCGCCGTTCGTGCTGAACTCCAGCGTTTGACCCAGCACATAGCCAGGCTCACCATCCGTCAGGTCTGACGCGTCTTTCGTCTCGAGCCGGACGACACCGCCCACGATGCCGGACCCGTATTCAAAGCTGCCGACGGACCCGCGGATCACATCGACCGACTTGTAAAGGAACGGGTCGGTGAACAGCTGGGTGCCAATCCGGTAAAGCCGCTCTGCCCCGGTGGTGGCCCCGTCGATCTGCACGGCGACTTTGGAATCCGCACCGTAGATATCGTTCGCGCCGAAGCCGCGGATGTTGATGCCGGACCCTTGCGGGGTGGACCCGTTCACAAGGCTCACGCCGGGAACTGAATCGATCAGCTCTGCCACGGTGCCTGCCTGACGGTCGTCGATCTCCTCTTGGTCGACTGTGGTGATGGATACTGCCGTATCGGTCTGCACCTCGCGTTTGCTTTCGCCCAGAACGAGCGTGCCTAGAAAACCCTCCTGCGCAGCGAGGGGGAGCGGGGTGAGGGAAAGAAGTATCAGGCTTGTCGTACCCCTCAATAGGGCACGGGTTCCAGCGGCTTTGGTCATCGAAGACATCCTTGCAAGCAATAGGTTTGACGGAATGCTTGCGAGGGGCTGGCGGTGAAAAAAGGGGCGTAGAGGGGTTGCGCTCTTGCGGGTTCTAAAAAGACCGACTAAAAGTGTCAACATTAAAGGGCAGCTTCTGATCTGCGCCTTTGCCAGCGGATGCCCGACGCGCGTCGCCAGCCCACTCTCTTTCAATCGATATGGCGAAGGTGCTGCATGATCCATTCCGTTCCCCCGACCCCCGAGGATATTCGCGCCTTTCGCGCCGACCACGCGCAGTTGCGCGAACGTGATGTGGCCGACAAGCTCAAGATCAGCGAGGCGCAGTTGCTGGCGGCGTATGCCGGCGATGGCGTGCGGCGTATCAATGCGCACCCCGACGAGATCATGCGCGCCGCCCAGACCCTGGGCGAGGTTATGGCGCTGACCCGCAACCCGTCCTGCGTGCACGAAAAGGTCGGCACCTATGATAACTATCACGCCGGTCCCCATGCATCGATGATCCTCACCGATGACATCGACCTACGCCTCTTTCCCAGCCGGTGGCATCATGCCTTTGCCGTAGAGAAGGAGACGGACGCCGGTACGCGCCGCAGCCTGCAGGTGTTCGATGCTGCGGGGGGTGCGGTACATAAGATCTTTCTGCGCGACGGGTCCGATGTGGCGGCCTTTGATCGCGCCAAAGCCGGGCTGATGCTGGAAGATCAATCCCCCACCCTTGACGTGGTACCGCGCGAACCTGACGAGGTGCCGAAATCCGATCTGTCGAAGCTGGACATCCTGCGAAAGGAATGGGCGCGGCTGACCGACACGCATCAGTTCTTGCGCCTGACCTCCAAGCTCAAGATGAACCGCTTAGGGGCCTACCGCATCGCGGGCGAGCCCTTTGCACGCGCTTTGCAGCCTTCTGCTGTCGATGCCATGCTGCATCAGGTGGTCGCGCAAGAGCTTGAGATCATGGTCTTTACCGGCAATCGCGGGTGTATCCAGATCCATTCGGGCCCGATCACCACGCTGAAATCCATGGGCCCGTGGCAGAATGTGCTGGACCCCCGCTTTAACCTGCACCTGCGGCTAGATCACATCGCCGAGGTCTGGGCCGTCGACAAGCCCACACAACGCGGCCCCGCTGTTTCGGTCGAGGCCTTCAACAAGGACGGGGGGCTTATCCTTCAGGTCTTTGGCGTCGGCAAGGAAGGGCGCGATTGTCGTCCCGCATGGGGCAAGCTTGTCGCGGGGCTGGAGAGTCTGAATGTCGAGGTGCCCGCATGATCCGCGCTTTCACGACCGCTATCAGCGTCGCGGCGCTTGGCCTGATTACAGCACTGCCCGCCACGGCACAGGAACCCACAGGGGGCGTCGTCTCCATCGGCGGCGCGGTGACAGAGATCGTCTTTGCCCTCGGCGCGCAGGACCAGTTGGTGGCGCGGGATACGACCTCTAGCTATCCGCCTGAAGCCGCTGCCTTGCCGGACGTGGGCTATATGCGCGCGCTCTCGCCCGAAGGGGTGCTGGCCACAGGCCCCAAGCTGATCATCGCCGAGGAAGGTGCCGGACCGCCCGAAACAATCGAGGTGCTAGCGCAGGCGGATATCCCCTTTGTCACCGTCCCTGACAACTATACCGCCGAAGGGGTCAGCGCCAAGATACGCGCCGTCGGGCAGGCGCTTGGGAAAGAGCCGCAGGCCGAAGCGCTGGCTGCTGAAGTGCATCAAAAGCTGGCAGCCGTGTCCCGCGCGACGCAAGACCGACCGGAGGCAGAGCGCAAGCGCGTGATGTTCATCCTCAGCACCCAAGGCGGGCGGATCATGGCGTCGGGCACGGATACCGCGGCCGCGTCGATGATAGAACTGGCTGGTGCGGTGAATGCGGTCACGGGGTTTGCGGGCTACAAACCCATCACGGACGAAGCCGTGCTGGCCGCAGCGCCCGATGTGCTGGTGATGATGGCGCGTGAAGGCGATCACAACAGCACCGAGGCAGAGCTGTTCGCGATGCCTGCCATATCCGTCACCCCTGCAGCGGCCAGCCGGTCGGTGGTGCGGATGGACGGGCTTTATCTGCTGGGGTTCGGGCCGCGCACGGCAGATGCGGTCACCGATCTGCACGCCGCGCTTTACGCCGATTGATCCGATGACCGCGCTTGCAGATTTCGCCCCGCCCCGCGACCGCCGTCGTGCCGCGCGCAAGGCGCATGTGTGGCTGGCGATCGTTCTGGCGGTCGCCGCCATCGGCAGCCTTGCGATCGGGGCGTCGGGCACATCGCTGTGGCACGCCCTGTTCAAGATCGTGACCGGTGCGCCGCTGACGCAGCTTGAACGGGTAGTGCTTTGGGATATCCGTTTGCCGCGGCTGATCATGGGCATCTGTGTCGGGGCCGCGCTGGCTGTGTCAGGCGCGGTGATGCAGGGGCTGTTTCGCAACCCGCTCGCGGATCCGGGTCTGCTTGGGGTAAGTGCGGGTGCCGGATTGGGCGCGATCGTGGCAATCGTTCTGGGCGGGCTGTTGCCGGTGGCTGTTCTCACCGTGGCGGGCTTTTGGCTGATCCCGCTGGCTGCCTTTCTGGGCGGATGGGCGGCAACCTTGCTGCTATATCGCGTGTCGACTCGGCGCGGGCGCACCTCTGTCGCGACGATGCTGCTGGCGGGGATTGCCTTGGGCGCGCTGACAGGGGCCTTGGGCGGGCTGTTGATCTATTTCGCCGATGACACGCAGTTGCGCGATCTGACGTTCTGGGGGCTCGGCTCGCTTGCCGGTGCCACATGGACCAAAGTCGCCATTGCGGGGCCGCTGATCCTTCTGGCGACGGGTGTGGCTATGCGCTTGGGCGGCGGGCTGAACGCACTCGCTTTCGGGGAGGCAACCGCCGCGCATATGGGGGTGCCGGTGCAGCGGGTAAAGCATACCGCCATCCTCACGGTCGCCGCCGCCACCGGTGCCGCGGTTGCCATGTCCGGCGGGATCGGTTTCGTCGGGATCGTCGTGCCCCATCTGTTGCGTCTTGCCACGGGGCCCGATCACGAACCCCTGCTGGTGAACGCTGCCCTGCTGGGGGCCACGCTGTTGCTGACCGCCGATATCATCAGCCGCGTGATCATTGCGCCCGCGGAACTGCCCATCGGGTTGATCACCGCCATTCTGGGCGCACCGGTGTTTTTCTGGATCCTGTTGCGGCGCCGTGGGCTGGTGGACCTGTGATGCTGCGCGCCCGCGATATTGTTGCCCGTATCGGCAAGAAAGAGATTCTGCATGGGGTCAGCTTCACCGCCCCTGCCGGCGCGCTTACGGCGATTGTCGGCCCCAACGGCTCGGGCAAATCGACACTGCTTAGGGCGATCACGGCAGAGGTCGACTTCACCGGCCGTGTTCTGCTGAACGGCGAAAACGTCGCTGATCTGCACCCGTGGGAACTTGCCGCCATGCGCGCGGTGCTGCCGCAGTCAGCCACCCTTGCGTTCCCTTTTACCGTGGCCGAGGTCGTGCGCATGGGGCTACGCCGCGGCATATCGGGACACCGCGACGATATCCCCGCCCGCGCCCTGCATGCCGTGGGGCTAGAGGGCTACGCAGACAAGCTTTATCAAGAGCTTTCGGGCGGAGAGCAGCAACGCACGCAGCTGGCCCGCGTGCTCTGTCAGGTTTGGCATCCGGTGCAGAACGGCTTGCCCCGTTGGTTGCTGCTGGACGAACCTGTTGCCAGTCTGGATATCGGCCATCAGCTTATGGTGATGCGGCTTCTCAAAGATTTCGCCAATCGCGGCGGCGGCGTGGTCGCGGTCATGCATGATCTGAACCTGTCGGCCATGTTCGCCGATCACATGGCGATGATCAAAGACGGCCAGATCCTGAAACACGGAACGCCCGCTGACGTGATGCAAAACGCCATACTGTCCCAAGCCTATGGTTGCACCCTGACCGTCAATACGCCCGCCGCAGCCGGTCAAAGCTATATCCTGCCACACGTCGCGCAGGAGCGTATGGGGTAGGGGCGGGCACCACGCCAGCGCGCTGACATATATATCGGTTGACGTATGAGCTTCGACAGAATGACGTAAATGTGACACTACACCTAGACACCAGCGTCTGACGATCTATGTCGACCGACACACCACACCAATCACCCAGGACAAACCATGCCGACACAGCCCACCGATAAGATGGCGACAGAGCTTTTGCATGTGCAAGAGGAGCTGGCGGCAAAGAATGTTGACGCGGATGCGCCGAAGAAACAGGCGCAGCGGGCGTCGCATCGGTTGAACTTCCTCGAAGCGATGATGGAGACGGTGCCCGTCGGGGTCGTCATGGCCGATGCCGAAGGCAAGATTATCTACGGCAACAGCCACGTCGAAAAGATGGTGCGCCACCCTGTGTTGCATTCGGACGACGTGGACGCCTATGGCGAATGGGTATCGTACCATGCTGATGGGTCCCGTGTACAAAGCCACGAGTACCCTCTGGCGCGGGTGATCCAGAACCGCGAGGACCATGTCGAGATCGACGTGGATTATCAGCGCGGCGACGGCACCCGCTTTTGGATGCGGATCATCGGCGAGCCAGTGCTCGACGGGGAGGGGGAGCGGATCGGCGCGACCGTCGCCCTGATCGATATCGACGAAGAACGCCGCTTGCGCGAGGCGCAGAACATCCTGATTGCCGAGTTGAACCACCGTGTGAAGAACGCATTTAGCGTGGTGAAATCCATCGTCAGCCAGTCCTTGCGCAAGATGAGCATTCAACGCGGTATCCGCGAAACGATTGACCAACGGCTTAACGCCTATGCGACGGCCCACTCCAAACTGGTGGGCACTTCATGGGACCGTGCTGCGATTGGCACCGTGGCTGCCGATGTGCTCGACCCTATTGGCGGCGGTCGGATCACGTTGACGGGGCCGGAGGTAGAGGTGCCATCGCGCCAGGCGCTGTCCTTGTCGATGGCATTTTATGAACTGGCGACAAACGCGATGAAATACGGCGCCCTGTCGGTTCCTGACGGTGTTGTGAATTTATCTTGGGAACAAGGAAGTGCCGCCGAGGGTTCCCTCCTTGAACTCCACTGGGTGGAACAAGGCGGCCCTGCCGCCGAGAAACCCAGCGAGACAGGTTTTGGTAGCTTCATCACAGGGCGTGCCCTCGAGGCGGAAACAGGCGGGAAAATCGATACGGTTTTCGGGCCAGATGGATATGAATGGCATTTGAAGATGCCGCAACAGACGGAAGAGCAGGCAGTAGAATGACAAATCAACCTCAGAATATTTTCATCGTCGAAGATGAGGTCGTGGTCGCATTCGAGATGTCCGACCTGCTGGAAGACATCGGCTTTAACGTTGTCGGCCCCAGTATCCATCTGGAAGACGCCAAGGAAAAAGCGCGTGACGGGGATATTGATATCGCCTTTCTTGACGTGAACCTTGGGCGCAACAAGACATCGAAACCCGTCGCGGATATTCTGCGCGAACGGGGTATCCCTTTCGTGTTCATCACCGCATATGACGCCGACCAGATCAGCTTTCTCGGGCCGGACGACCGTGTTGTGAAAAAGCCCGTGAGCAGCCAGAAGCTGATCGAGACGCTGCGCCGCGTCTACCCAAGCCTAGAGACCGAGTAAGGCCTCCCAAAAAGGACCCGCAGGCAGAAACCCGCGCGCCGCGACACTGCGGCGCAGGGCAGGGCTGCTTTGCCCCCGTGACATCGGCCATATGTGAACATATAGTGAACATATGGCTAAGCAATCTGTAGAGCAAAAACTGGCAATCCTGAGCGACGCGGCGAAATATGACGCGTCTTGCGCCTCTTCGGGGTCGACGAAACGCGACTCGCGCGATGGCAAGGGCGTGGGGTCGAACGAGGGGTCGGGCATCTGTCATGCCTATGCGCCGGACGGGCGCTGTATTTCGCTTCTAAAAATCCTGATGACGAATTTCTGCATCTATGATTGCAGCTATTGCATCAACCGTGCCTCGTCCAACGTCACTAGGGCGCGGTTCAGTGTCGATGAAGTGGTGAAGCTGACCATCGAATTCTATCGCCGCAATTATATCGAAGGGCTGTTCCTGTCCTCGGGCGTGATCAAGTCGCCGGATGCGACCATGTCGGACATGGTACAGATCGCGCGCAAGCTACGCCACGAAGAGAATTTTCGCGGCTATATTCACCTGAAAACCATCCCCGACGCCGCGCCAGAGTTGATTGCCGAAGCAGGGCTGCTGGCAGACCGGCTGTCGATCAACGTCGAGCTGCCCACCGATGCCGCCGTTCAGCAATATGCGCCCGAAAAGAAGCCCGATCAGATCCGCAAAGCGATGGCCGATTTCCGGCTGCGTAAAGAGGTGTCGAAAGACAAATCCCACACCGGCAAGCGCCCACCACGCTTTGCGCCTGCAGGGCAGTCGACGCAGATGATCATCGGGGCGGATGGGTCGAATGATGCGGCCATTCTGGGTCAGTCCACGCGGCTCTATTCCAGCTACAAGCTGAAACGCGTGTATTATTCTGCCTTCTCGCCGATCCCTGACAGCTCGGCCAAGCTACCGCTGATCCGGCCGCCGTTGCAACGCGAACACAGGCTTTATCAGGCGGACTGGCTGCTGCGGTTCTATGACTTTCAACTGGACGAGATTACATCCGTCACCGCGGACGGGAACCTTGATCTTGAGGTCGACCCGAAACTCGCATGGGCGCTGCTGCACCGCGCGGTGTTCCCGCTGGATGTGAACCGCGCCACCCGCGAGATGCTGTTGCGGGTGCCGGGGTTCGGGGTGAAGACGGTGAACCGCATCCTGTCCACCCGCCGCCACCGAACCCTGCGCTACGAGGATCTGATCCGCATGGGTGCATCTATGAAAAACGCCCGCTGCTTTGTCACTGCGGGGGGCTGGTCCCCCGGCGGGCTGACCGACAGCATCGACCTGCGCGCGCAGTTTGCGCCGCCGCCCGAACAGTTGACCCTGTTCTGATGCACCGCGCGGTCATGCCCAAGATCGGCACGGCACAGGCGTGGCGCGATGCGGCGCGGCAGTTTCTGGCCGCCGGCGTCCCGCCCGAGGCGATCCTGTGGGGCGATACCAGCACGGCGCCCGATCTTTTTGGTGGTGCCTCCCCCGTGCAAACGGGCGGGCAGGTGACCGTGCCGTGGAGCTTCATCAGCATGGCGCGCAGTGTCGTCTGGCACAGTGATCCCGAACGGTTTGCGCGGCTTTACGCGTTTTTGTGGCGGTTGAAGGACGCGCCGCAGTTGATGACGGATCGCGGTGATGCTGACCTGTCGCGTCTGCGGCGGATGGAGAAGAACGTGCATCGCTGCCAGCACAAGATGAAAGCCTTCGTCCGTTTCCGAGAGATTGGCGCGCCCGATGCCCCTCGCCGGTCCTTTGCCGCGTGGTTCGAGCCGACGTATCACACGGTAGAACCCACTGCCGATTTCTTTCTGCGTCGGTTCAGCGATATGGATTGGCGCATTCTCACGCCGGATGTCTGCGCGATTTTCGAGGGGGGGAAACTGACTTTCCACGAGGGGCGGGAAAAGCCCGCGCTGCCCGAAGACGCGAGCGAACAGCTGTGGATCACCTATTTCCAGAACATCTTTAACCCCGCGCGGCTGATGGTCAAAGCCATGCAGTCCGAGATGCCCAAGAAATACTGGAAGAACATGCCCGAGGCGGCGCATATCCCCCAAATGATCGCCGACGCCCCCGCCCGTGCCCACGCGATGGCCGAGGCAGCACCGTCCTTTCCGCCGCAGCGATTGGCGCAGGTACAAGCGCAGCTCGCCGCGCATCAATCCGCATGGGAGGGCCCGAAAGACGCGCTGGCCAAGGATATTGCCGCCTGCACCCGCTGCCCCTTGCATTGCAATGCGACACAGGCCGTACCGGGCGAGGGGCCGATGGATGCCGATCTGATGATCGTGGGCGAACAGCCCGGCGATCAGGAGGATTTAAGCGGGCGGCCCTTTGTCGGGCCTGCGGGGCAGCTCTTTGATCAGATCGCAGGGCGGGCGGGGCTGCAGCGGGACAAGGCGTTTGTGACCAATGCGGTGAAACACTTCAAATTCACCCCGCGAGGCAAGCGCCGTCTGCACCAACGGCCCAATGCGTCCGAAATCCAGCATTGCCGCTGGTGGCTGGATGCTGAGATCGCACAGGTCAGACCCAAGCTGATTTTGGGCATGGGAGCGACGGCCGCCGAGGGGCTGACCGGACGGCGCGATGCCATCACCGCCCGCCGTGGCACGGTCGAACAATCGCCTTCAGGCACGCCGGTTCTGCTGACGCTGCACCCCTCGTATCTTTTGCGCCTCCCCGACCCTCAGGCCAAAGCCGACGCAACTGCCCAATTTCAAGACGATTTGGCCGCCGCCGTACGAATGTTGACCTGAAAAGGCGTAATCTCGTAGGGGGTAGTTGCAATATGGATATGGGATGCCATATACCATCCACATGGATGGAGAATAGAGATGAGCAACGTCAGGCAGCTACGGGAAAAGCAACCCGAGAACGAAAAGATCACGATCAACCTCGGCTTTGTCGATCTAGGGCGGATCGACCTGCTGGTGCAGGAGGGGTTCTATTCCAACCGCAGCGATTTCATCCGCACGGCGATCCGCAAGCAGTTGGATCACCAGTCGGAAACGGTGACACGGTCTATCGACCGCCACACAATGGAGATGGGTCTGCGTGATTACTCTGTCGCGGACCTCGAGGCGGTGCAGGCGGCAAATGAAGTGCTGCACATCAAGGTGGTGGGTCTGGCCCGTATCGCGCGCGATGTGACGCCAGAGCTGGCCCTTGCGACCATCGGCTCCATCAACGTGCTGGGGGCGCTTCAAGCCAGCACCGAAGTCAAGAAAGCACTCGGCGACCGGATCAGTTAGCTCCGGCATCATCCTTAAAAGGAATGCGACATGACAGATGAATTTAACGCGGCCCTGCGCCGTGCCGGAAAACTTGTGCGCGCTGGTAACCCCAAAGCGGCGACCGAAGCCATCCAGAACGCGCTTGGCGCCGGAGGGCTGGGGAGCATGGCGAAAGGTGGCAAAAGCCCCTTTGGAAAATCCAAGATCGGCCGCGGCCTGCGCGAGACGCTTTCGGGGCTGGCGCAATCAACCCTGAACGGCGGTGACAGCACCGAGCCGGACCTGCCCGAGGGTGCTACATTCGGCAGCGGCAGCTTTTCCTGCAGCGCAGGCAGCCGTGACTATCGGCTTTATATTCCCAACCTCAAAGGCTCTGCGCCGACAGGTTTGGTGATGATGCTACACGGGTGCAAACAATCCCCTGTGGATTTTGCCAACGGCACGGGCATGAACCAACTGGCAGAGGCGCATGGGCTGATCGTGGTCTATCCGGCGCAATCGCGCATGGCGAATATGCAGAACTGCTGGAAATGGTTTGATCCCGCCGACCAGATGCGCGGCGCGGGTGAACCGGCGATCCTTGCGGGGCTGATGCAAAAGCTGCAGCGCGACCATGCCATTCCCAAAGGGCGCAGCTTTGTTGCGGGGCTGTCGGCCGGCGCGGCGATGGCTGTGGTGCTGGGACAAACCTATAGGGATGTCTTTGATGCGGTGGGTGCCCATTCCGGTTTGCCCTACCGTGCGGCCCATGATGTGCCATCGGCTTTTGCGGCCATGGGGCAGGGGGCAACAGGCTCTGACACAGGGGATTTCATCCCGACGATCATTTTTCAGGGCGATGCGGATACCACTGTGAGTGCCGCGAATGCGGATGCGATCGCCAAACACGCTCCAAAAAGCCCCGAGGTTCTGGATGACGGCAACACGGGCGGGCGCCGTTTTTCCCGCCGCAGCGTGATGGCACCGAAAGGCCATGTCGTGATGGAACAATGGACCATCTCGGGCCTCGGTCACGCGTGGTCGGGCGGCAACAGCGCGGGGTCATACACGGACCCCACAGGACCAGATGCCAGCCGCGAAATGCTGCGGTTCTTCCTCGATTTGCCTAGGAAAGGCGCATGATATGACACACTCCCTTACCTTTGACGCCATCAGCGAAGCCACGCCGGGCCCGAAATGGACAGCCCGATGGGCCCGTTCATGGCCCGCCTACGAGGCATGGTTCACCGCACGCGGCGGCGATAACGGCCCTGACCGTGCAGCCTGCGAGGCGGCCCTAAAGCAATATATGCCCGAGTTAGTGCCTGTGCACTCCAAGCTCACAGCGCTCGCGGGCGGGTCGGACCGTGCAGCACGCTTCCTGTCCACGTGGTGCCCGCCAAGCTATCTGGGCGGCTGCTCCCTCGCCGTGGCCACGTCGGACGACGACATCCGCCTGGTGCGCAACTACGATTTGTCACCTGACTTGAACGAAGGCCTACTGCTGCACAGCGCTTGGACCGGGCGGCGCGTGATGGGTATGGTCGAATTCCTTTGGGGTCTGTCCGATGGCATCAATGATGCGGGGCTCAGCATCGCGCTGGCTTATGGCGGACGGCAGGAAACAGGGCGCGGGTTCGGTATCACCACAATCCTGCGCTACGTTCTGGAAACCTGCGAAACCGTGCCCCAAGCGCTGCGCGTGCTGCAACGCGTGCCGTCGCATATGCCGTATAATGTGGTGGTCGCCGATGCCTCGGGCGCGGGTGCGAGCGTCGAGATGTACGCCGGAGGCGGGGCAAAGGTGCAGCCGCGGCTGGTCGCCACAAACCACCAGACCGACGGCAGCACGCCCGACAGAGGCAGTTTTACCCGCACGTTTGAACGGTCAAAACACCTTGTGAGTGTCTTATCCGAAGGGGTCACGCCGTCAGCGCTGGCAGGTCAGTTCACCCAAGCGCCGCTCAAGCAAGACCGCTACGCCGAAGGGTTTGGCACGCTTTTCACCGCCGAATACGCACCCAAACGCCGGAAGATGACGCTGCATTGGGACGATGAGGTCTGGCTCCAATCCATCGACACGTTCGAGGAAGGCACGCGGCAGGTCACCTATGGCAGCACCCCGTCATCGGTGGCCGCAGGGGGTGCCATCGATTGGGTGCAAATCGGTCTGGACTACGCAGCGGGCCGCGGGGTTGATTGGCGTAGGTTTGTTCCCGCCGGGGTTGATGTGGCGTAGGGCGACTGAACAGTGTGATGGGTAAGGGTGCGTTTTGTGGCACCCTTATCGGGAGCTGAAGTTAAAAGCCTTAGTATCTCATGTGTGACAGATCCTACAACGCGCCAACGGCAGCCGCGCCGTCGTTGAAATCGAATTGCCCGACAAAGGCGCTATTCCGGTTTCAGTCCAAGCCCCAAGCGGTTCGCGTGCCATGCAGCTTCCGCCCGTGAGGAGATGCCGAGCTTGCGATAGACGATCTTGATATATCCCGCGACCGTCGTTTCCGCGATGTTCAATGCGGAGGCGACCTCGGCGTTGCGCAGACCTTTGGAGATGAGCGTGAGCACTTCGGTCTCCCTCTCCGTCAGGCGCCCGTCCAGGCTGGCGACTGGCCCGGTGAGGCGGAAGTGTTCCATGATGCGGCGGGCGACAGAGGGTGATATCGCTGGTAACCCCATCGAAAGCTGTGTGAGCTGGCGAGAGAGCACTGCCGCCTCTGTCTCTTTCAGCAGATACCCGTCCGCCCCGGCGGAGAGTGAGGAAACAATGCTCGCGTCGTCGCCCATGACCGTGGTTACGACCTTGATTGCAGAGGGGCTGGCCTTGTTCAGGCCGCGCAGGATTTCGAGACCCGACCCATCAGGCAGGCCCAGATCAATCAGGGCGAGATCTATCTGGCCATCCAGTTTTGACAGCGCCGTCCGTACCGAGTTGGCCGTGCAGATCGTCGCCGCCGGATATGCTGATTGTACGATCTCGACCAGCCAACGCAGGGTTTCGACGATATCTTCGACAATCAGGATACGCTTCATTCTGCTGCGGCCTCTTTCTGAGTGCTGAAAAGAGGTAGAAACGCGGTCAAGGTGGTGCCCTTGGCACCGGTGCTGTAGCTGAAGGCACCTTGCAACTGGGTGAAGCGGTTTCTCAGGTTTCTGAAACCATTGCCAAGCGACGCGACGCTGCTGTCAAAGCCCGAGCCGTTATCGCTGAGCGTAAGCTGCACCCCATCGCTTTGCAGGGCAATCCGGACCTGCGCCTCTGTCGCGCCAGAGTGGCGTAGGATATTGCTGGTCCCCTCGCGCAGGAAGGCGCGCAGCGCATGCGCCAACCGATGGGATATCCGGCCTTTGGTGATCTCGTCGGCCTGCCAGGTGACGGTGATATGGGCGGCCTCGAAATGGGTGATAATCTCGGCACGCAAATCGGCGAGCAGATCGCGGAGATCCCAATCAGTCTGATCCGGGTTTGAAATCAACTCTCGTAGATCGGCGAGGGTCTGGCGGATAAGAAGGTCTTTGCGTTCCCGAGGGCCGGTGTGCAGGGCGCTGAGCAGCAGCACCCCTATGTTGTCATGCATGTCGCGATTGATGCGCAGCCGCTCTGCGCTGACGGCCTGAAGATAGGTCTCGTGCTGGGACAGGCTGGCATCAAGCAACGACAGGATCGCATCGGCACGCGCCAGATCGCGCGACGAGAAAAGACGCGATCCCTGCCCGGCCAGCTCAAGCGACAGTGCAGGCAGATTGCCGATAGACGCGAGCGTCAGGATACGGCCATCGTCTTGCAGTTCAGTGATCGTGGTAGACGCCGGTTGATCCTTGATGCGCAGCGGATTGAAAATATCGGACCAGAATTTACGCAGCAGCCTCTGCTTGTCTTCGGGGTCTCTCGCATGGGCGATCTGGGTCACTCTGCGATAGAGCTCTTCCGCCGGGATCTCGCGGTTGCGTTTGAGCAGCACCCAGACCTTGTCGCGCAAGGGCAGGTAAACCGTGCAGATCGCCGCGAGGGCGATGCCAAAAGCAGGGGCGCGCCCCAGCGAAAGCCCGTAGATGAGCGCGGCATCAAGCCCCAGAAGCAAAGCCACCCCAAGGCCATAAAACAAGATGCCGTAGGACCAATTCGCCAGATCGAACAGCCGGTAGCGCGTCACCGCCAAGGCAATACCGGCGTAGATGATCAGGAAAAACAAAAACGCAGTGCTTTGTTCGATCACCGGGGCCAACCCAATAAGCGTCGGCAGGATGGACGTTAGCACAAAGCCACCCGCACCAACTGCAACCGACACGCCAAGCCAGCCCAGCATCGCCCGCGCAGCCGGGTCGCGGCGATTGGCGGCGACTTGTGCGGCAATGACCAGCAACAGGGCCACCATGATGATCGCGATGAAATCCGGGGCATTGTTCAGGTTGTCCGGCCAGCCGGGGCCAAGCACCAAGAGGATACAGGCGCCGATCAGAAGTGTCGGTAGCCAGAGCACGGGTTTCGGGACAATGCGCCGCGGGTACGAGAGGAACAATGTCACCATACCAATCCCGAACAGCAGCGATCCACCGGGATTTACCCGGCAGGCCACCGAATAGGCCGTCAGACTAAGCGCGAGCTCGCGAGAGCTGTAGATCGCGGCGCTCGACGATGCCAAAGCCAACCCGATCCCGGAAAGCAAAAACCACCATCCGGCGTGTTCATGAGGGCGTAGGCAGACGACCCAAGTCCCGATAAACATGCCCACGAACGCGACAAAAATTTGCGTCCAGAATTTCATCGGCAGATCCGAAACCGGACGGCTTCCCTGGACCCTTACCGCGACGCTTTCAGGGCCGTCGGCTTGGTCGAAGGTTAGGGTGACTGCGCCGCTTAGCAACGCGTCATGCAAGCGATCCTGACGGTCAAAGAAGCGACGCAGGGTCTCTTGATCACCGATCCCGTCGGGCTCTTCTATCAGGTCTAGGGGTGTCACCGGGATTGCGGGCTGGTTATCCGCTGAAAGGTCAAGAAGCGGCTTGCCGATCATATCGCGATCCATGGCGCTGCCCTGCGCGATGTCAGTGACGACAACGCTTTGCCCCACCACGCCAAGCCTGAGCCCGAGCCATGGCTGGGCCGTCGCCACCCACGTCAGGGCAGCGGCGGCGGCCAGATAGAGCACGACGCAAAGCGCGAAAGCGGCTCCGGGGGCGACATGTGGACGTGTCATCTTATGGACCACACAGCGGAATTTATAATTGCAAATTTAATCATTCTATACGGCTCATCTTCTCAAAATACTCTTGCCCGAAGACACCCCCTGAACAGGGGGGAGACGATTTCATGAAGTAGGTATCTAAAAAGTGAAGAAGAATTTTTTAAATCAAGCAAGGGGAATTTCATGAAACACGCACGTCTTAGTATTGTTATTGCAAGCCTTGGGGCGGCAACGGTCTTGTCTGGTTGCAATGGAAGCAGCTCCACCGGCGGGCTTGTGGGCGGCGTCGCAGGCGGCGGGCAGGATTTTGAAACAGCCTTTAACGCTGTCAGTCAAAAGGCCCCCACTTCGGATATGCCCACGTCGCTGAAAGCCAGCTACGAAGGTCAGATGAAGGTCGGCGTGAACAGCGGATCGGCCCAGATTTTCGGCACCGATATCGATGCGAATAGCGCGGAAATCATTGGCGATCTGGCAGTCGATGTGGATTGGACCGACGGGCAGACCACCAATCCGTTCACCGGAACGGCCTCCAACATCGTCGCGACAGAGGCGGGCACCTCGAACTCCGTCAAACTGGACGGGACGCTGACGGTCGATCAAGGCTTGCCAGCCTCGCTCAGCCGCACCACCATTCCGGCGCAGGTCGTCGCGGGCGTCAATGTCCCCGAGCAAAACACCGGTGCGATGCTGTTCCATATGTCCGGTCGGCTGAGCAATGGCGAGAATGAAGGGGACGCCACCTTGCAGTTCGGCGGCAACTTCATGGGGCCGGGTGCGGAATCGATGCTTGGACCGGTATCTGGCGGTATCAACGATGTGAACAATCCCTCGCCGCAGATTTTCGACGCGGGCGTCGGTGGTACATTCTACGCCAACAAGAAATAGAAGCGACGGATAAGCGGGTCTCTTGGATGCGGTCAATTACCGGCCGCAAAAACCCGCTTTCCCCGCGGCAGCCGAGGTCTTTGATGCGGCGAATTTTATACAATCTATTTTTAATCTTACTGGCCTCGCCATTAGCGGCCTTTTCCCTTGATGATGCAGAACAAAGCATCCTCAAGGGAAAAGCCGCAGAGGTTATTCCATTGCTTGAGGGGTATTCACCCAAGACCGAGACAGAGACCCTGCGCCGGATGTGGATTCTAGGGGTCGCCTACAACCGTTCGGGAAAATCACACCAAGCCGTTGCCCCGCTGGCGCGGCTTGTGATCTTGCGGCCAGACGATCCCACGTTCCGGCTTGAACTGGCGAACGCATTGGTGAAAAGCGACCAGATCGAACGGGCGCGATATCACCTTGAACTGGCCAAAGGTGCGGGTTTGTCGCCCTCTGTCCAGGCAAAAGTGCAGGCGGAGCTTGACCGTTTGGCCAAACCGAAAAAATGGCAGGGCTATTTCCGTTTTGCCATTGTGCCCGAAAGCAATGCCGCCCGCCGGACCTCTGCAGAGACGGTGAACCTCAGCGGCTTTGTGCTGCGGCTGGACCCGAATTCCCGCGCCCAATCCGCCACGGCGTTCGAGATTGGCACGGGCGTCGCGACCGTGCCGCGCCTTACGGACGCCTTACGCGCTAGGTTCGCGCTGGATCTGGATGCCCGGCTTTTCGACGGGCGTGCGCCCGATGAAGTGACCCTTCGGACCAGTGCATCCCTGCTGCATTTCGCCGATGAGGGGCGTCTTGTCTCGGCCGAGATCTATGGATCGCAGCGCTGGATTGATGACGCGGCCTATGCGCATACCTACGGCCTTGGCCTGTCCTATACGCGCAACCTCGGCACCCGCGCCCGCGCCACGGCGGTGCTTCAGCGCGAACGCATCACCTATGATGGCAGCGGTGTCGGCGTGGACCGAACAGCAGGCGCTGCGCAATTCGCCTACGCGGCATCCTCGCAGCTTGTGTTTCGCGTAGGCTTGCGCGCGGAAAGCCGTACCAGCTCTTACAGCCCCGTCGCGGGCCATGCGGCGGGCGTCACCATCGGCGGCGATTATTCCTTTGCCGGCGGTCTTCGGGTCGGGCTGGATCTGTCGTTTGACCGGAACGAATTTGACGGCGTGCATCCCATCTTCGGCGTTGCCCGCGTCGATAAGAAATCAAGCGTCATGCTGAACCTGTCCAACCAGAACTGGAGCTACAAGGGATTTACCCAGGTTCTGAGGCTCGGGTTTGAAGAGCAACGCTCCACCATCTCGATCAACAGGTTTCGCAACGCCACTGCCAGCATCGGCCTGACACGATCGTTTTGAAGAAATTCGGCCCTAAGTCGCTGGCTGCTTGCATAGGTTTCGGTCGTGCTTGGTCGTTACTACGCAGCGCGTGCCGACGCCGGTTGCCCCCTGCGCACGCACCAACGATAGGGTGGGAACTGCGACAGCCCCATTTCATCTTCATGCCTTGGAAAATAGCAGTTCGATGATCGCTTCGGAATGATGTTCCAATGCGTCGGATGATCGAATATCCCCACCCTCGATCGCGTTAGTGAGAATGGGCAGGGCCATTGGAAATGATCCACCATGGGTGATCATGAAAAAGATAGTCCGGTCCGAGACGTTCGGAAGGGTGCCTTCTGATTTTGCACCTGCGATCAGATCTTTCAGTGCCGTGAAAAAAGGCACAACGAGGTGCCTTTGCAAAAAATCACTGCGATCACTGTGTTTTGCCCCGTCATGAACGATAACACGGCTCACTTGCGGCCAGCGGGCGGATGCGGTGATGAAAGCGCGAATGAGCGCTTTCAGTGCTTCCGTTTGGGTCGCGGTATTGACGACAAGAGCTTTGTTAAGGTCGCTTGCAAAACAGTCGGCAAGATGTTCCATCGCTGCGATCCAAAGCGCCTCTTTTGATCCAAAGTAATACCGTGAAAGGCCTTTGTCGGCCCCGGCTTTTTCAGCAACGTTGCTCAGTGAAACGCCGTCGAAACCGCGCTCCGCAAACAGATCAATCGCAGAGCGAAGCAAAGCCAGCTTCAAATCTGTACCCTGTGCGGCCTGCGGACGGCCGCGTTTTCTTTCGGCTGTCTCAGAAACGTCGATGGCGGTTTTGACCTCGGTCCTCGTACGTTGCTTGGACATTTGAATGACATCTCCATGTTTGAGCCGCGAGAACTCCGTCTCGCTTAGCCCGGGTCAGCTTAGCTTTCCAGCGTGATCTCTTACAACACGCTATTCTACGATCGAAGAATAATATTGACATATTCCACGAACGTAGAATAGCTGGGCGCACAAGCACGATAGGATGTCAGTACATGATGAGATGGATTGTAGGGGGCGCAGTTGTCTTTGCGCTTGGTGTCGGGATATTCGGCCTCCCGCCCTTTAGCGGTCAGCCCACCGCTGGGTTTGCGGAAGGTGAACCTGGATTTGAGACCGGGGTGAAACGCCTACCCAACGGTATTTATGAGGTTTCTGTACGGACCCCGATGCCGGGCGTTTCACCCGAAATGGTTGGTTGGTGGTTTGGCGATTACATGGAAACGACCGAACACTACCGACGTTGGTTCCCGGACGCGCATCTTTGGATGGATTGGGAAAACAAGGTTGATGGGCAGTTCATCGGGGCGAGCCATCTGGTGCATGAATACATCGGTGAAGACTTGAATAAGCTGAGAATTCAGTTTGTTGAACCTGAGGAGGTTTTGGGGGAGGTAAACTTGGCTGACGGCGACGTCGCCGTATGCGCCCGCGTTGGCCTGCTGGAAGAGCCCATCTATGGCGGCGAAATGTGCCACATTGTTCGCAATGTCGAAGGCGGTGCCGAAATGCGTAGCCGTTTTTGGCTTGGGATAGTGGCCGCGCGTGAGGGAAACGAGGCGGTGCCCTCTGTCATCGGAACGCTTGGGAACACCTATATGGCACGTCTGCTGACCGTGAAAGAGGCGTCGGCAACTGCTTTGTTAAACCACTGTTTTGATGAGATGACCATTCTGGCAGGCTTTCTCCCAAAGCTCTACGCCGATGCGCAAGGGTAAGAAAAACGCTGCATTCACGCCATGACCACCAAGCGGACTTGCCGTCATCGCGCAGATCGCGGCTGTGCGCTATGCCGAAAAGGTCAGCCGGCCGATGCATCTGCTGGCGAGTTGACGCGCCGCGACGCAACCCGGCAAGCGAACCTGCGGCCGACCCGGAAAACCGGGTTGAACCGTCAGGTTTGCCCGCCGGGTGCCTTAGGGCAAAGCGGCGCGTTATTTGAAGACCGGCTGACGCTTTTGCATCTTGGCGGCGACGACCTCTGCGAATTCCGATGATTTCAGCTGCTCGGCGAACAGTACTGACTCACGCTCCATCTGGGCGGTCATCTGGTCTTTGCCATGACGGATCAGCGCCTTGGTTTTGATAACCGAGCTTGGTGCCGCCTGGGCCAAACCAGCTGCAAGCGACGCAACTTCGGTGGCACAACCGGACGAGGGAGCGACACGCGACACCAATCCAAAGCGCAGCGCCTCTGCCGCATCAAGAACGCGATTGGCCAGCAGCATATCGTTCGCCACGGCCATGCCGACGGTGGCGGGCAGCAAAAGCGACGAGGCGGCCTCTGGCACCAGTCCCAGTTGGACGAATGGCGTGCTGAATGTGGCCGTGTCGGCGGCGATAATAAGATCGCAATGCAGTAGCATCGTCACCCCGACACCAATGGCCGGGCCGTTTACGGCCGCAATCAGGGGTTTGGGGCAGGTGGAGATTGCGGTCAGAAACCGGATAACGGGCGGCACACCGTCGCTGCGGGTTCCCTTGGCAAAATCCTGCAAGTCATTCCCGGACGTAAAGTAGTCTTCCGCACCTGTGATCACGAAGGCGCGTACCGCGTCGGACTGGGCATAGTCTTCCAGCGCGTCGGCCATGGCGGCATACATATCCTGCGTGATGGCATTGCGCTTTTCGGGTCGCGCGATGGTCATGGTCGTGACCCGCTGGTCGGTGTGTAGCTTGATGTTTTCGGTCATGTTTGATCCTGTTGATTTGAATGGCGGTGGAAATCGGTTGCGGTTCAAGGGGCGCCCATGAGCCAATCGCTGAATTCGGCCCATAAAGCGTCGCGGCCTTTGCGCAATGCGCCTTCGTGCCCGATCCGCGTTACACCGACCTGCGATGGTGTGCGGATGATCACCTCGTGCGGCGCGGCTGGATAACACTTTAAAAGGTCGGATGCGGTTGACGGCGTCGCAATCGGGTCATCGGGAAAGATCCAAGACCGGATAGGGGCTGTGACCTCGTCGTAGTGATGCGGTGCCAGTTTCGTTGCGAGGTCCGGTTGAAAATAGCTGCGGCGCTGGCTCCACCGGCGCCATGTCTTGAACAGTTTCGGCGGCAGCGCTTCGCCCCGCCAGCCGCCCGCCGGTTTGATATAGCCGTAGCGCAGCAGCAAATAGGGGCCCAACACCCACCAGAAATAAAGCTCCGACGGGATATTGCGCAGATGGTGGCCGCCGAAATAACCGGTCCCGACAGAAACAAACGCATGTCTGGTGATCTTGGACTGGTTCGGCATGAGGCCGACAAAATGCCCGCCGACACTGTGACACAGATGTGTAAGCGGCAGGCCCGGTGCCGCCTCCTCCAACGCATTTAGGGCGGCGGGAGCGTCAAGCCGTCCCCAGTCAGGGTAGTCGATCCCGGATCCGGCCAGATCCTTGCCCTTTGATCCCCCAATCCCCCGATAGTCGTAGGTCAGGACAACGGCACCTTGGCGGGCCAGATACATCGCGAGGCCGGTATAAAACTGACGCGGGAACCCCGTGCCGGCCGAGATCAATACCGCAATTTTGGGCGAGGGTGAGGTATAGATGTCCGCCTCCAGCTTCCATCCATCGGTGGCGGCGAAGCGGATCGTCGTTTGGGTAATGTCTTCAGTCATCGGCTGGCCCTTTCTTCGGCGGGGTAGGGCCGTTCACAATGCCGTCCGCATTGTCTGCCAGATGCGTCAGAAACCGTTCAATAATGGCCTGTTCCTCAGCAGGAAAAGGCGCAAGCAGCGCCGCGTTGAACTGGCTGATTTCGCCCGCGCCCTGTTCAAGCACCGCGCGGCCCGACTGTTCAAGGTAGATGTGTATGACACGGCCATCCACCGGCGACGGCGACCGCCGCACCAGACCCTTTGCGCACATGCGATCCACAAGACCGGTCAAGCTCGACTTGCCCATTGCAAGGGTCGAAGAGAGGTCACTGATGGGCTGCCCGTCCCTTCGCGACAGGATCAACAGCACCGCAAGCTGTGACGTGGTAAGCCCTATCTTGTTGCGCGTCCGACGGTCGGCCGCGCGAAAGAGCGCTGAATGTGCGATCTGGAGCTTGTGGAAAACCTTGAATGTATTGGCCATAAATCAATTCGCATGTGAACTAGTTTGTTCGTATATGAATTAAATGCACCCGACAATATGTACCGCGTCACAGACAATGGTGACGTTACGACACGGCCGCGCCCTGCGGCGCCGCGACGGCGAACAGGGCTTTTTGCTGCTTACCCGGCCAACTTCTGTGCCTGAATGATCTGCTCGGCAAGCTTGGCGAGATCATGTGAGGTAAAGTCAGGTTCCGGTACGCCGGGCACGTGCAGGATGCTGTTGTGTGGCCGCGCGATAAAGGCACCGCGGCACCCCACGGACTGCGCGCCGATGGTGTCCCAGATATGACATGCGACCATGCACAGGCTCGAGACATCGACGCCCAGACGGTCGGCAACCATCTGATATGTCGACGGATGAGGTTTGAAGTGACCAACCTCGGCCACGCTAAAGTGGTGGTCAAAAAGCGCTGCGATGCCGGCTTTTTCAAGGGGTGTCGGCGCGGGGGATGGGGCGGAGTTCGTCAGGGTCACAAGCGTGAACCCCGCGTCGCGCAATTTGGTCAATGCCGGGGCCACATCGGCGTGGGCGGGCATCGATCCAATCAGTGACTTCAGCTCGGATACGTCGCTGTCCTGAATGGCGATGTTTCTATTGTCGCCAACCATCCGCAGAACACCACCGGCTAGATCGCCGAAGGGCGTATAGAGCCCGGACAAGGTCACTGTTTGCGAATACAAGATCAACTCTGGAAACCATTCGCGCAGGACCGCGGCATTGCCGAACACGCGGTCAAAGAACGGCTCTAGCGTCGCGATATCCAGAAGGGTTTCGTTTACGTCGAAAACAATGGTCGAAAAATCTGTACGGTCTGGCATGGGGGGCTTTCTGAGCGTGTTACTTTTCGGCAGCATTCATCCAAGTATTTGAACGCAATGGCGGGTACGTTTCACAATTGCACCCATGCCATTGCTTCGTCAAACTATGCGCGAGGTCAGCCGTCGGTCCCCATTTCGGGCAAGCGCTGCAATCGGGTAAGGCAATCGATATGAAAAAGGTCACTGCCAAAGATGTTGCCGCCCGCGCGGGGGTTTCGGTGTCCGCCGTGTCGCGCGCGTATCGGGGGAATGCCCCGATTGCCGAGGATAAGCGCAAAGCGATCTTTGCTGCTGCCACGGCGCTTGGCTATGTCAGCAAGGTCGATCAGGTGTTGGCCAAACAATCCAGCAACACGATCTCGATGGTGGTGAGCGAAATGCGTAACCCGTTCTATCCCATTGTGATGGACGAATTGACCCGAATGCTACCAGGGCGCGGGCTCAAGGCGATTATGCATGTGGTGCCAGCGGCCGAAGATGTGGACACGATGATCCGTCAAGTCATCGACTTCCGCACGCAGGGGGTCATTCTGGCAAGCTCTACAATCACCTCCGGGCTCGCGCGTGCCTGTCGTCAGAACGGAATTCCTGCCGTGTTGCTGAATCGGGTACAGACCGACAGTACCATGATGGCGGTGTGCTGCGACAATTACGGGGGCGCGCGAACGATAGCGCGGCGGTTTCTGGACGGTGGCCGACAGCGCATCGCCTTTATCGGTGGGCGGCGTGATACGTCGACGCATCTGGAACGCATGCGAGGGTTTCGCGACCAGTTGGAAGAGGCCGGACGCGAGATCGCTGTCCAGTTCGACGGCGGGTTCAGCTACCGCCAAGCCTATGCCGCTGCGCAAGAAATGTTGGTCCAGCGTCCGATGCCGGACGCCGTGTTCTGCGCCAATGACATCATGGCGATTGCCATGCTTGATGCTGCACGAAACAAAGGCATCTCGGTCCCCGGTGATCTGGCTGTCATCGGGTTCGACGACATTCCGATGGCGGCGTGGGAATCCTACCGGCTGACCACAATGCGCCAGCCACTGCGCCGCATGCTGGATCAAGCTGTAGATATCATATTAAGCGCCGAGAGCTATGTCGGCACCGGTGATATCCGTGTTTTGGCCGGTGAACTCCAAGAACGTCAAAGCGGGTAGTGAAATTATTTCATTAACGCAGACAGGAATTGCATAGCGGCTATGCACTGTGGCTAACCTCCATTCGAACGTCCCTATCGGGATCGTTTCATGATATTTGGAGGATACCCATGAAACTACGCAACTTCGCTGTCGCCGCTGCACTGTCTCTTGCCGGGCTTGGGGTGGCATTGCCTGCTCAAGCTGAAACGCGGCTCGCTTTCGGTGCGACCAATTCGCAAAGCGCGCATTATGCCTATTTCGCCTCGCTCGCGAAAATCATCAACTCTGCCTATCCGGATGCCTATCAGGCGTCGGTCGTGGAAACGGGTGCTACGGTCGATAACCTCAAACGCATGGCGCGCGACCAGCTGGATATCGGGCTGATCACGACGTCGACGCTGTATCACGCCTACAATGGCATCAAGAGCTTCGACGGCAAGCCGATCGAATCCAAACTCCTGTGGGCCTATTCTCTGGCACCTCAGAACGCAGTCGTTCGCCGCGATTCCGGTATCGAGAAACTGTCGGATATCGACGGCAAGAAGTTCGGACCGGGCATGCGTGGGTCGTCGACCGAAGCCACGGCCTTGGCTGTATTCGACCTGCTGGAAATCTCGCCTGATTGGGTGCGCGGGACCAACAGTGAACAGGCCAACGCCATCAAAGACGGCCGGTCCGAAGGCTTCGTCAAAAGCGCCGTGGGAACGTCTTTCGATGCGCTTACCACCGATATCGCGGCCTTCACACCGCTGACAGCGCTTGGCATCGACGACGCGCAAGAAGCCAAGATCCGCGAAGCGCTGCCGGAGCTTTCCATCGTGGACATGCCGGGCGGCGAGATGGAGAACACAGGCCCTTACAAGGTCTGGGGATTCATGATCGGTGTCTCTGCGCGCCCCAATATGGACGACCAGACGGCCTATGACCTGACCAAAGCCGTGATGGAGAATATGGAAGAGCAATCCGCCGCTTTCCCGACGGTAAAGGGCTTGAACCTGCCAGAGCTGACCCTGCAATACGCAACCAGCCCGCTGCATCCTGGTGCCATCCGCTACTACGAGGAAATCGGCCTGACCGTGCCCGCGCGCCTCAAGTAAAAGACCTGATCTCAAAAGGGGCGGCGCGTGTCGCCCCTCTATTTACCATTTTCGCCAAGGTGCCGTGATGCATACTCTTCCGATCTTCGCTCATTTTCGACAGACCGCCATCGCGGCTCTTGCAGTGCTTCTGGGGGTGTTTGTGTTCTACACCTCTTTCAACGGGCCGTTTGAATCGCTCGTGCAGCGTGCGATCTTTGTGATGATGATCACCGCCCTGGCCGTGCTGATGCACCCGCTTTTCGAAGGCCGTCGCCTGCGCCCGCTTGGTATCGCGATCGATGCGGTAATCGTCGGCGTGGTGACGGTGTCAGGTGCCTATATCATAGCCAACTACGAAACCATTATGAACGATCTGCCTTGGGCGAACGGTTGGGATATGGTCATGGGGTTCGGCACATTGGCCTGCGTGCTTGAACTGGCAAGGCGCAGCTCCAACTGGGTTTTTCCACTGATCGTCATCGCGGCTGTTACCTATGCATTCTTCGGCTATTTGATCCCCGGACAATTCGGGCACCGTGGCTTTGACGCGGGCTATCTCACCGAGATCATCTTCCTGTCCGACCGTGGCCTATGGGGTATGCTGGTCAATGTGGCCTCGACGACGCTGGCGGCATTTGTGCTGTTCGGCGCGATCTTGTTGCACACGGGCGCAGGCGAGACATTCTTTGACCTCTCGGCCCGTTTGGGTGGCTCCCGGCCCGGTGGGGCGGCGAAAATCGCGACCTTCGCATCGGGCTTCTTTGGTGCGATCAACGGCTCGACCGTCGCCAATGTCGCAACGACGGGGAACTTCACCATTCCCCTGATGAAGCGGCTGAAATACCCCCCTGCCTATGCCGGCGCGGTAGAGGCGATTGCATCGACCGGCGGGCAGCTCGCCCCCCCGATCATGGGGACAGCCGCCTTTGTCATGGCCGAGCTTGTGGGCGTGAACTACTGGTCTATCGCGCTTGCGGGCGTTGTGCCTGCGCTGTTGTTCTACCTTGGCATCTATTCAACCGTTCACGTCATCGCGCGCCGTCAGGGCTTTCGTCCGGTGACCTCCGAAGACCTACCCGACTGGCGCGGTGCCATGACCTTTGCGCGGCTCGCCCCTATTGTCGCCGCCCTGCTGGGGCTTGGATTTGGCGTCCTTAACGGCAATTCCGTCGAGCTGACGGCCTGTTACGGCATGATTGCCATGTTGGTGGCCGTCCTTGTCGCGCGGATCTCGAGTGGTGAGGATCCCCGTGCCGTCATCGGCATCATCATTCGTGCGCTGGAAGCAGGCGGAAAAGGTGTTGTCATTGTCGGGATCCTTCTGGTCGGGGCACAGGTGTTTGTCGCCATGATCAACCTCACCGGGTTTGGTGTCGCCGTAACAGCAGCGGTGTTGTTGATCGGGCAGGGGCAAATCTGGCTCATTGCCGGGCTCATGGCCATTGTCTGCCTGATCGCGGGCATGGGCCTGCCGACCTCGGCAGCCTACGTCATGGTCGCGGCTGTTTTCGCACCGGCGCTGATCCAACAGGGTATTGATCCGCTCGTGGTGCACATGTTTGTGCTCTACTACGCGGCGCTGTCGGTCATCACGCCGCCTGTCTGCCTTGGTGTTTTCGTTGCGGCGACCATTGCGCAGGCGCCGTGGATGAAGGTCGCGGGCGAGACGTTGCGCCTTGGGGCGACCGCATATGCCTTGCCAATGCTGTTCCTCGCCTATCCCGGCATGTTGGGCGGTGGCGAAGCCGGAGACATCTTGCGTGCCATCCTGTCAGGGGGCGTTTTCGCCTTGGGCGTTGCGCATCTTCTGGGCGGCGCACGGCTGCCTTGGGGCGGTTTGTCGCGGCTGCTTTGGGTCGTGCCGATTGGGCTTGCGCTGATGCCGCCTTGGCCGGCGACGGCGGCAGCCGCGGTCGTGTTCGCGGTCTTGGTGGTCTTCTCTCGCAAAGCCATGGGCGCTGCGGAAAATATCGAAATGCAAACGGCTTGAGGGCCAAGGAGGGTACTGGAAATGATGACGAATGCTGAATTCAAGGCGCGGCTGGTCGCACGAGAGCCCATGCTCGGGGCTTTCATCAAAACGCCCCATCCGATCGTGATCGAAATCATGGCCCGGGCAGGGTTCGATTTCCTCGTCGTCGATGCCGAACACGCGCCCTTTGATCGGGGCACCGTTGACGCCATGACAATGGCCGGACGTGCCGAAGGGTGCCCCATCGTGGTGCGCGTGCCAGTGGCAACAGCGGATTGGGTGCTCAATGTGCTGGACGGCGGCGCGGCCGGTATCATGGTGCCTCATGTCGAAACCGCAGCGCAGGCCAAAGAACTGGCGCGCGCCGTGACTTACGGCCCCGGCGGGCGTGGTTTTGCCGGCACGTCGCGGGCGGCCGACTATGCAGGCCGCAGCCTGAAAGAGCATCTGTCCGTGGCGCGAAGTGAAGTCGCCTTGATCTGCCAGATTGAAGACCCCGACGGCGTGGTCAACCACAGTGAAATTGCGGATGTAGACGGCGTAGATGCGCTCTTTATCGGGCGCGCTGATCTGGCCGTTTCTCATGGTCTGTCCGATTTCTTTGCGCCTGAAGTGGCAAAGATGACGCGGGACATCCTTTCCGCGACAGGGGCGGCCACGGGACTCTATTGCGCCCCGACAGAGCCCCTAGACGCGCACCGCGACGCCGGCGGGAGCTTCTTTGTCGTGGGGTCCGAACACACGCTCATGCAATTGGGCGGTGCAGCGCTTGTGGAAGATTTCAAAAAGAGAGACGCGCGCTGACATGACTATGAAATAATTGCAGCATATTCAGAAAATATTGCAACTCGGATTGGTCAACCTAGAAATGACCTATCACTGCCAGCGCCTGACCAAAGGACCGAACCATGACAATTACCTACCTCAAGAAGGGCAAATCCGATGCTGCCCGTGCCGATGACGACGCCAAGACCCGTGCGGTCGTCGAGCAGACCTTGCAGGACATCGAAACGCGCGGCGACACAGCGGTACGCGAATTGAGCGAAAAGTTCGACAGCTACAGCCCGGAAACGTTCCGGCTAAGCCAGCAAGAGATTGATGACCTGATCGGTCAACTCAGCGCACGGGAATTGCAGGACATTCAGTTTGCGCAAGAGCAGGTCGTGAATTTTGCCCGCGCGCAACGCGCTTCCATGACCGACATCGAAGTAGAGACGCTTCCGGGGGTTATTCTGGGGCACAAGAATATCCCGGTTCAATCCGTCGGCTGCTACATCCCGGGTGGGAAATTCCCCATGGTCGCCAGCGCGCATATGTCCGTCGCCACGGCCAAGGTTGCCGAAGTACCGCGCATCGTGGCCTGCACGCCGCCCTTTAACGGAAAGCCAAACCCGGCTGTTATTGCGGCCATGCATTTGGGCGGTGCGGATGAGATCTATGTCATGGGCGGGATCCAGGCGGTCGGGGCTATGGCGCTTGGCACAGAGACGATCGATCCGGTACACATGCTGGTTGGCCCCGGCAATGCCTTCGTCGCCGAGGCCAAGCGCCAGCTTTACGGACGGGTGGGTATTGATCTCTTCGCCGGCCCGACCGAAACGATGGTTATCGCGGATGAGACAGCAGCGGATGCCGAGCTCTGCGCGACCGATCTCTTGGGGCAGGCGGAACACGGCTATAACTCTCCTGCCGTTCTGCTGACCAATTCGCACCAGTTGGCCGAGGATACTTTGGCCGAGATTGACCGGCTGCTCCAAATTCTCCCGACTGCGGCCACAGCCCGGACAAGCTGGGAGGAATACGGCGAGGTGATCGTCTGTGATACCTACGACGAGATGTTGCAGGTGGCCGATGATATCGCGTCGGAGCATGTGCAGGTCATGACGGACCGTGATGACTGGTTCTTGGAAAACATGACCTGCTATGGCGCGCTGTTTTTGGGCCCGCGTACGAATGTCGCCAATGGCGATAAGGTGATCGGGACCAACCACACGCTGCCCACGCATAAGGCGGGGCGCTATACAGGGGGCCTTTGGGTTGGTAAATTCCTCAAGACCCATTCCTATCAGAAGATTATGACGGATGAGGCTGCAGCAATGGTCGGGGCCTATGGTTCGCGTCTATGCATGTTGGAAGGCTTTGTTGGGCACGCCGAACAATGCAATGTCCGCGTGCGGCGCTATGGCGGTGAGAACGTGCCCTATGGCGAAGCCGCAAGCTACCGCGAAGCGGCCGAATAGACCGCTGTTAACTTAGGAGATCGCGATGCAACTTCCGTCCTTTGCCGGGTTTGACCTTTCGGGGAAACGCGCGTTTGTGACCGGTGCCACCTCTGGCATCGGTCTGGGGGCCGCGACGGCCTTGGCCAGGGCGGGGGCGCATGTCGTCTGCGCCGCGCGCAGGGCCGGGCCGTTGGGAGAGTTGCACGCGGCGATGAAGGCCGAGGGTCTGAGCTGCGAGACGCAAGAGCTCGACATCACCGATTTGGATGCGACCCGCGCGGCATTCTCCGGTCTTGGGGCGGTTGACATCGTGGTCAATTCCGCCGGCATGGCCCGCCACGGGCCTGCGCTCGACACCACGCCCGAGGATTTCGACGCCGTCATGAATGTTAACCTTCGGGCAGCCTATTTCCTTTCCACAGCCGCCGCCGACCAAATGATCGCAGCAGGCCGTCCCGGCTCCATCATCCATGTAAGCAGTCAGATGGGACATGTCGGGGGCATCGATCGGGGGGTCTACTGCGCATCGAAGCACGCTTTGGAAGGGATGGTAAAAGCGATGGCAATCGAATGGGGCCCAAAGGCGGTGCGCATCAACACGCTATGCCCGACCTTTATCCGCACGCCTTTGGGAGAGCAAACCTTATCCGATCCCGCGCGTCTGGCTTGGATTGAAGAAAAGATCAAACTGGGCCGCGTCGGTGAGATCGAGGATATCATGGGCCCGATCGTCTACCTCGCGAGCGATGCGTCTGCCATGGTGACGGGCACAGCCTTGATGGTCGATGGCGGTTGGACAGCCGAGTAAGGGACAAAGCGGTCAACGAACACGGGAGACGCAGGATGGCGGCAAAACCCTATCCGCGCCCCGCGATGTACCCAAGCGTGACAGCTGCGAGCAAGCCGTTGCCCGACAGATAGCCGCTGTCGCCCTTGCCCGATACGCCGCAAGCGGCGCCGCCAGCGGCATATAGATTGTCGAATGTGCCACCCTCTGCCCTGCGCACCTTGGCCGTCGTCGGGTCAACCTCAAGCCCGCCTTGCGTATGAAACAGCGCGCCGGTCACCTTCACCGCGCAGAACGGGGGAGAAAGGGACGCCGCACCCCATGTGCGGCCAAAGGCATCCCGCCCGCCCGCCGGAATATCAGTAATCGTTTTCGCCAAAACATCTGCGGGCAATCCGGCCTTTTCAGCCAGTGTTTCGACTGTGCTCGCTGAGGTCACCGCCCCTTGGGCCTCGGCGTTCTTGAAATCCTCGAACTGGCGGGCAATCTCGGTGATGCGGGCGTCGAATATGGTCCATGCCACGCCGTCAGGCTGCGCCAGCACTGCCCGCGCCGCTTCGGAGTAGCCTTGCGCCTCGTTCCAGAACCGCGTGCCGCTGGTATTTACCTGAACGCCGCCTTCGGTGATTGTGGCCCATGTGATCAGGATGCCATGAGGGTGGGCGACATTGCCGTGCCCCTGATAGGCACCCAGATGACGGCGGCGGGCGCCAAGCGCCTCGCCCCAGCTGATCGCCTCTCCTCGGTTGCCGTCATGGCCGAACCAGATCGCGTCCGCGATATCCGGCATGTGGTGGGCGACCATGGCGCGGTTGCCGCCGAACCCGTTGCACGCAAGGATCAGCCGGTCGCAGCCGATATCCTCGCCGCTTTGGTCAGGCAGCGACACCCGCGCCCCTGCGATCGTTGCGCCTGCCGCATAAAGCCGGGTGGCGCGGCGGTTGCAGATCAGCGGGATATCAAGCGCCTCGATCCGCGCGCGCAGGGCGTCGATCAGCTCGCGCCCCGACCGTGAGGGCAGCCCGTGCATCCGCCGCTGGCTGTGACCGGGGTAATCAAAGTCACGCACGAGGGAAAACGGCAGCCCGTGGGTTTCGACAAGCCAGTCGATGACCTGAGGGGCGGTGCGGGCCATCGCGGTGACCAGCGCATCGTCGTTTTCGTGGTGCGCCTTGGCCTGAATGTCGGTGGCAAAAACGTCGGGGCTGTCGCAGATCCCCGCGTCCTTTTGCAGGCGCGTCCCTGCCGCGGGGATCAACCCGGCGCTCAGCGCGGTAGAGCCTGTGGGCATCGGGTCGGCCTCTAGCAGCAGCACATCCTGACCCGCCTCATGCGCCGCCAGCGCCGCGACCATGCCGCAGGCCCCCGCGCCGATGATCAGGGTTTCGACCTCTAGATCGAAAGCCGACGGCGGGGCGGCGACATCAGGATTTGCCATCGAACCGCTTTCCAAGGGCCAGCATCTCGGGGGTGCCAATCGCTGCATTCAACCCGTCGAAATCATGCATTCGGTCGGAAAACGCTTTGTTAGAGCCGGTTGCTTTCAGGCTCGCGTAATAGTCCTGCGCCGATTTCGCCAAAGCGCGCACGATGCCGCCGGGGAAAATCACGATATCGAAGCCCATATCCTCTAGCGTGGTCGCCGATGAGATCGGGGTCGCGCCGCCTTCCACCATATTGGCCAGCAGCGGGACACGCCCCTTGAAGGTATCGGCGATGCGCGAAAGCTCTCCGCTGTCGCGAGGGGCCTCGATGAACAATACATCGGCACCGGCGTCGATATAGCTGCCCGCGCGATCAATCGCCGCGTCAAAGCCTTCTACCGCGATGGCGTCGGTGCGGGCGATGATCAGCGTATCGTGGCGGCGCGCATCGGCCATGGCGGCGATCTTGCCGGCCATTTCCTCTTTCGGAATCAGCGACTTATCAGACAGATGACCACATTTTTTGGGGTAGGTCTGGTCCTCCACCTGCAAAGCAGAGGCCCCCGCGCGTTCATAGCTTTGCATCGTACGTCGCGCGTTCAGCGCATTGCCGAAACCGGTGTCGGCATCCATGATCACCGGCAGGTCGGTGCGATCGGCAATCAACGCCATCGTATCGGTCATCTCGGACGCGGTGCTGAGCCCGATGTCGGGGCGGCCCAAACGGGTATAGGCAACCGCTGCACCGGAAAGATACAGCGCCTCGAACCCCGCGTCGGTGGCAAGGGCGGCGGTCAGCCCGTCATAGACACCGGGGGCGATCAGAATATCGGGGGCGGTCAGGCGTTGGCGCAGGGTCATTGGGCACCTCCGACAGCGGCGGTGGCTTCGGCGCAGGTCATCACCTGCGTCACCGACCCCAGCGAGGTCAGCGTCGCCTCGTGCACGTCCTGTTTGAACGCGGCGCAACCGTCCGACAGCAGCACCGTATGGATGTCGCGCAGATGGGCATCCCGCACGGTACTGGCGACACCGCCGTTGGTGACGATGCCGCCGATGATCAGCGTGTCGATCTTCATCGCGCGCAGCACATATTCAAGCCGTGTCTGGTAAAAGGCGGAGTAGGCGACTTTCTCGATCGTGAAATCCGCCGGGGCGAGCGTATCTACCAGCGCGTGGCCGAAGCCGCCCGGGGTAAAGTCGCCCTTGGTCAGGAAGGGGCGCAGTTTCTTGAGATGCGCGGCGATCAGCGGTTCGTCATCGCGTCCCGGTACCAGCGTGAACTGCGCCGAGATATAGGTGCCGCCCGCCTTGGTCAGCGCGGACTTGAGCGGCGCGATCCGGTCGGGCAGGGCGAGGATGCTCTCGGCCGCCTGACCCGCACGGCCATAGGCGCCTTCCGGATGCAGGAAATCATTTTGCAGGTCGATGGTCAGCAAAGCGGTCGTGGCAGGGGTCATGCGGTGGCCCTTTCGATCAGAGTGTTGCCGTAGGCGTCGACTTTGCCGACCAGTCCGGGTTCGATCAACACGGTTGTGTCAGGTTGTTCAAGGATTGCGGGGCCGGGGACTTCGGCACCGACCGGCAAGGAAAGACGGTGATAGAGCTTCGTCTCGTGCCATTGACCGTCAAAGTGGACCTGCCGCGTGCCTTTCAGCGCGTCTTCAACGCTGCCACCGACGGGGGCGAGCGTGGACAGATCAAAGCGCGGGCGCCGTCCGGTGATGGCAGAGCGCAGGTTGATCACCCGTCGCGTGCCATTCTCAAGCAGCCGCCCATAGGTGGCGCGGTAGGCGCTGTCGAATGCCGCCGAGATATCGTCCTCTGTCGGGGGTGTCACTGTGCCATCGGTCACGGTCACCGGCAGCGTCACCGATACCGTATGCGTCTGGCCGAGATAGGCCATATCAAGCGTGAACTCCGTATCGCGCCGTTCAAAATGGGTGCGCGCGGCTTCAAGCGTGGCAAGCCCGTCATCAACGTGGGTTTGCATGAAACCGGTCAGCGCCCCAAGGTCGATGCCCGACAGGGTGGCGTTGATGGTTTGCACGAAATCCTGCCGCATATCCGCGATGACGCAGCCCATGGCAGATGTTACCCCCGGGTAACGCGGCACGATGGACCGCGCTAGCCCGACCTCTGCCATCATGGCACCGGAATGCAAGGCACCACCTCCACCAAAGGGCATGAACGCAAAGCGTTTTGGATCAAACCCGCGCTCGATAGAGACAAGACGCAGCGCGCCGGCCATGCGGCTGTTGGCCACGCGCAAGATCGCCTCGGCGGCTTGCAGGGCGTCCAGCCCAAGGGGCGTGCCCACATGTTCAAGGATCGCGGCTTTTGCCGCCTCCACATCCAGTCTCTCCAGCTTGCCGCCGATGGGGTTGTCTGGATCAATACGGCCCAGAACGACATTTGCGTCGGTCACGGTGGGGCGCGTGTTTCCCTGACCATAGGCGACAGGGCCGGGCGTGGATCCGGCGCTTTCCGGCCCGATGTTCAGCAAGCCGCCCTTATCGACCCAAGCGATAGAGCCACCGCCCGCGCCGATTGTCGTAATCTCGATCATGGGGGACCGGACCACCATCCCGAAGTCGATCGACGTCTGTTGCGACAGCATCGACTGGCCCTTGGCGATCAGGCTCACATCGAAAGAGGTGCCGCCCATGTCGCCGGTGATGATATCGGGAAAACCGGCGGCTTCGGCGATGTACCCCGCGGCGATGACCCCCGCTGCCGGACCCGACAGCGCCGTGCGCACGGGGAGACGCGCCGCGGTCGCCGCGTCCATCACCCCGCCATTGGACTGCACGATCATGAACTCGCCCGCAAACCCGTCCTGTTTCAGCGCGGTTTCAAGCCGCGCGAGGTAGCCAGAGACTTCGGGTTGCAGATAGGCGTTCAACGCGGTGGTAGAGAACCGTTCGAACTCGCGGATCTCGGGCAGGATTTCGCTTGAGGCCGAGACATGGGCATTCGGCCACATGGCGCGCACGGCTTCGACCGCCAGTCTTTCGTTTTCGGCATTGGCATAGCTGTTGGCAAAGAGGATCGCACAGGCAAGACAGCCCTGATCCAGCAGCTCTTGCGCGGCGGCTTGCACCGCCTCGAGGTCCACCGCCTGACGGATCGTGCCATCGGCAAGCGTGCGTTCCGGTACTTCAAGGCGCAAGGCGCGATCGACAACGGGCGTGAAATCCCCTCGCAGGCCCCAAGTGCGCGGCCGGTCACGGCGGCGCATTTCCAGCACGTCGCGCAGGCCCATCGTGGTGATCACGCCGATCTTGGCACCTTTGCGTTCCAGCAGCGCATTGGTGCCGGCAGTGGTGCCATGCACGACGACAGAGACAGTCGACAGATCATCGACCCGCGATCCGATGCCCGACAAAAAGCCCGCCGATTGGTCGGGGCGCGAGGTGGGAACCTTGGCAACCTGCGCGCTGCCTGTTGCCTCGTCCAGAACGAAAATATCGGTGAAGGTGCCGCCGACATCGACGCCGATCATGCGGTTTGCGCTGGTCATTGGGTCACCTCTTTCCAGTCTGGGCCATAGGTCTGTGTCGCGTAGTCGGGTGTCAGCAGGCCACCCGCCACGTCGCGGGCCACATCGGCCGCAGCACGGTTTGCGGGCGCGCCATAGCCGCCACCGCCGGGGGTATCGAGCCGTACGGACTGGCCGCGTTGCAGCTTGATGCCCACCATTTTCGAGGCCATCGGCGGGGCGTGCCAGCCGTCGTCTTGTTCGTACTCAAACCGGTTCAGCGCCGCGTCGCCCCCGCCTGCGACCCCTTTCGGCGCAAAGCGCCCGCGTTCGCCGAACAGAAAGGCGGTGGCGGATTCCTCAAGCACTTCGATCTCGTAGGTGGCCCCCATGCCGCCGCGATGCTGACCCGCACCGGCACTGTCGGGGCGCAGCGCCCATTGTTTGAACATCACCGGATAGGCGGATTCGAGGATCTCCATCGGGGGGATGGTCGCGGTGGAGATCGGCGCATTGCCGTGGTTCAGCCCGTCCCCTTCGGGAGAGCCCCCATGCCCGCCGCCGTAAAAGCTGAACATCACCCAAGGTTGACCATTCGCGCGTTTGCCCGAAATCGACAGCGCGTTGATCGTGCCATACGCGTTGGCAACCACGCGGTCCGGTGCCGCCTGCGACGCGGCGGAAAAGATCACATCGACCATCCGCAGGATCGTTTCGGTATAGCCGCCGACCGGTGCCGGGAAGGGGGCGGACAGCAGCGACCCTTCGGGGATCTTCACCTCGATCGGGCGCATCACACCGGCGTTGGCGGGCAGGCTGGGAAAGATATGTTTGATCGCGACATAGGCCGTGGCCACCGCCGTGGGGAGCGCGATATTGACCGGCCCTGCACAGCGGTCTGCCGTGCCGGTGAAATCCAGCAGCATCTGATCGCCCTTGATCTCGAGCGCGACCTTGATCGGCAGCGGCGTATCGGTGATGCCGTCGTTATCCAGAAAATCCTCTGCCTCCCAGCGTCCATCTGGCAGGTCTGTCAGTTCTGTCCGCATCAGGGTTTCGGCGCGGTCCTGCAGCGCATCCAATGCCGCGCGCACAGTGTCGGCACCGTATTCCGCCAGCAGTTCGTCCAGACGTTTCTTGCCCAGATCAAGCGCGCCGAGCTGGCCGTTCAGATCGCCTTGGGCCGATTGCGGCAGGCGGGTGTTGCGCATCAGGATGTCGATAATGTCGGTCTGGACCTGGCCCGCTTTGGCAAGACGCACAGGGGGCAGGACGAAGGCTTCCTGGAAGGCGTCGGTGGCGGCGGGGTTGTAGTTGCCCGGCACCGCGCCGCCCACATCATGCCAATGCCCGACCGAGGCGAGATAGCAAAACAGTTTGCCGTCGTGAAAATAGGGGCGCACCAACCGCATGTCGGACAGGTGCGTGCCGCCCAGATGGGCATCGTTGAAGATATAGATGTCGCCGTCTTCCAGATCCCCATTCTCGGCCGCTTTGTCGATCACCGCCTTCACGGCAAATGACATCACCCCGACAAAGATCGGCAGCCCGGACTTGCCTTGCACCAGCGTGTCGCCCGACACCGCATGATACAGCCCGTGCGAGGCATCATGTGCTTCGGCGATGATCGGGTTAAAGGCGGCGCGGAACAGGGTTGCGTCCATTTCGTCGGCAATCTGTTCCATCCGTCCGGCCAGAACGGCCAATGTAATCGGGTCGATGTCTTGGGTCATGGTTGGGCCTTTGTTTCTGCGATGTCATTCCAGACGTCTTGGCGGGTGATGAAGCCGTCGGTGACTTCGAAGCGGTCGATAAAGCGAATATCGGAAAAGGCGGTCCCGTCGGGCCATTCGCCTGACAGCGTGCCGTGGCAATAGACGACCGTGGCCGGCCCGTCGCCGGGCGCAAGGTCGATCGAGCGAATGGTTTTCTTGACGAAGCGATAGCGCGGCGCGGCCCACTCCAGCAGATCATCAAGCTCTGTCATAGGCGCGGCACCGGGGAAGTGCATGGTGAACCCGTCGCCTAAAAGTGTGCGGGCGGTAACGATGTCGCGCTGCTCCATCGCGCGCAGGTACCGCGCCACCATCGACGGGGCATCCGGCAGGGCGGGGGCGGGCGACCGGTGCTGGCCGCCGCGCATATAATCGGTGGCGGGCATTTCCTTGATCATCACTGTCACCGCATCCGGTGTCGCGGGAATCACCGTGCGGGCGGCATTGGTCAGCGCCTTGCACAGCCTTGTTTTCTGGGCTGCGTCATACCCTTGCAGCACATGAATCTCGATGATCGGCATAAAGCCTCCTGCGTCAGATCTGTATTTTTTGTAATACAGATAATTAAATGTGCATAGATCAAATAATTTGATTTTTGTCAGATAGATTTCTTGCTTTTGAAAAAACTCTTTGTAGGGTTGGAAGGGATTGGAAGGATTCAAATGACACTTCAAAGCACATCTTCGAAGGGCAGGGGGCTTCCCGAAGGGGGGAAGGCGCGGCGCGTTTACCTGCATCTGCACGAAGAGATCATGCGCGGCGTCTACGCTGCCGGTGCGGTTTTGCCGGGTGAGCAAAAGCTGGCGGTGACGCTTGATGTATCGCGGGTGACCGTGCGCCGTGCGCTGGACGCGCTCGAAGGGGACGGGCTGATCTCGCGCCGTGCCGGATCGGGGACGACTGTTTGCGCGCCCAAGGTGCAGCCGGCACTTGCCGCGGATTTCAATACGTTGATGCCGCAGTTGGTCGAGATGGGGCAGAACACCACCGCGCGGCTTTTATCCTTTAGCTATGGTGCCGCGCCGGGCAGTGTGGCCACCGCGATGGGGCTGGATGCGCAAGCGCGTGTACAGGTTGCGGTGCGTCTGAGGTTGGTGGAAGGGGAGCCGTTTTCCCACCTGACCACTTGGGTGCCCGAAGATATCGCACATAACTATACAGAGGCAGAGCTGGCGACGACGCCGCTTTTCCGCTTGCTGGAGCGGTCTGGCGTCAAGGTTGCTTCAGCCCATCAAACGGTAAGCGCGACCCTCGCATCGCCCGATGTGGCGGATGCTTTGGGGGTCAGTGTCGGCGCGCCGCTGCTGTCGTTGGACCGTGTGGTGAAGGATGAGGATGGACGCGGGGTTGAATACCTGTCTGCGCTCTACCGCCCCGATATGTTCCGCCTTGAAATGGCGCTGAGCCGTGTCGGCGCAGGCGAGGCGCGCCATTGGGAACCGGTGGTGAAACCGGGCCGGAAGGGGGCTGCAGAATGACCGCGCCGCAGACCCTCTTTGGCAAGCTTTGGGCCGCACATGAGGTGATGCGACGCGATGATGGCACGTCACTGCTATGGGTCGATCGACATCTGGTGCACGAAGGATCGCACCACGCATTTGTGAAACTGGAGAGCCGCGGCATGAAGGTCGCCGCCCCTGATCTGACCTTCGGAGTCGTCGATCACTATGCCCCCACCCGCGCCGGCGAGATGGCGGCGGATATCCGGCGGATGATCGACACATTGGGGCGCAACGCCAAGGCGCAGGGCATCCGGCTCTTCGATCTGCGCGATCCGGGGCAGGGCATTGTGCATGTGATCGGTCCCGAACAGGGGCTGACCTTGCCGGGGCTGCTGATCAATTGCGGCGATAGCCATACCTCTACTCATGGGGCCTTTGGTGCGCTGGCCTTTGGCGTCGGTGCGACAGAGGTGGCGCATATTCTGGCGACGCAGACAATCTGGCAACAACGCCCCAAAACGATGCGGATCACCGTGGACGGCGCGTTGGGCGCCGGTGTCACGGCCAAAGATCTGGCGCTGCACTGGATCGCAGAGCTGGGGGCCGATGGGGCACGCGGCCACGCGATTGAATATGCCGGCCCCGCTGTCCGCGCGTTAAGCATGGAGGGGCGCCTGACGCTGTGCAATCTTAGCATCGAAGGGGGTGCGCGGTTGGGGCTGGTGGCGCCGGATCAGGTGACATTCGATTACATCAAAGGGCGCAACTTTGCCCCGAAAGGCGCGGATTGGGACACGGCCCTGCGGGACTGGTCTCAGCTTGCGACTGACAAAGATGCCCGTTTCGACCGAGAGGTTGAAATCAACGCCAGCGATATCGCGCCAACCGTGACCTGGGGCACCTCCCCCGAAGAGGCGCTGCCCATCACCGGACATGTACCTGATCCGGCACGGCTGTCGGGCAGCAAACAGGCGCAGGCGCGCGCGGCGCTGGAGTATATGGCGCTGGAACCGGGAATGGCGCTGGACCAGATTACAGTGGATCAGGTGTTTATCGGATCGTGCACCAATGGCCGGATCGAAGACCTTCGTCTTGCCGCCAAAGTATTGGCAGGGCGCAAGGCCGTCGTGCCGGGGTTGGTGTCGCCCGGATCGGCGCAGGTCAAGAAGCAGGCCGAAGCCGAAGGGCTGGCCGACGTGTTTGCCCAAGCGGGGCTTGAATGGGCCGCATCGGGCTGCTCGATGTGTGTCGGCATGAATGGCGATCGGGTCGAGGCGGGGAAACGCTGCGCGTCCTCGACCAATCGTAACTTCAAGGGCCGTCAGGGACGCGGGGCGCGGACCCATCTGATGAGCCCCGCCATGGTCGCCGCCGCCGCAGTGACCGGGCACCTCGCCGATGTGCGCCCGCTGCTGGAGGGACGCGCATGACCGGCTGGACACAGATCAATGGCACCGCCGTCGCGCTGCCGCAGGAAAACGTCGATACCGATCAGCTTATACCGGCGCGCTTTATGTCGGCACCGCGGGCTGACGGCTATGGCAAGTTCCTGTTGCATGACTTGCGTCAGGATGCGGCGGATCATGTGCTTGATCGCCATGCGGGGGCAGATGTGTTGATCACGCGGCGCAACTTCGGCAGCGGCTCAAGCCGCGAGGCGGCGGTCTATGCGCTGGTTGATTTCGGGATCAGGGCCGTCTTTGCCCCGAGCTTTGGCGACATCTTTCAAAGCAATGCCGTCAACAATGGACTGCTGCCCGCCCGTGTGAGCGATGCAGAGATTGACGCCCTGCTGGACGCGATCGGCACCGATGCTGTCAGCGCGACAGTGGATTTGGAAAAATGTGCAGCGGTGATCGCGGGGCATACCCTGACCTTCGAACTGGATCCCGTCTGGCAAGAGAAACTGGTGAACGGTTGGGATGATATCGACCTGACCGCCCAGCATAACGACCGCATCAAAGATTTTCGCACGGCACGGTTTGCCGCGCATCCGTGGGCAGTGCCCGCATCCTAAGACGTGCTGATCCCCGCAAGAGGGACAGGACGGCAACATAACGGGGTCCAACAGCCCCACCAACCGGGAGTATATACGATGAAACAGACAATCCTTGGCGGTATCCTCGCCTCGACGGCGCTGACCACGGCGGCTTTTGCGCAAGAGACGCTGACCGCAGTGCACGCCTTTCCTGAATCCCTGATCTATACCAAGTCGTTCCTTGAATTCGTCGACAAGGTGAACACCGCCGGTGAAGGCGTTGTGCAAATCGAAGTGCGCGGTGGCCCCGAAGCCATCGGCATGTTCCAGCAGCCCGACGCCGTCCGGTCGGGTGTGGTCGATATGGTCTATACGCCGGGCAGCTTTTACGCAGGGGCTTTGCCAGAAAAAGACGCGCTGGTCACATCCAACCTGACCGCGGTCGAAACCCGCGCCAATGGCGGGTTGGACCTGATCGACCAGATCCACCAAGAGAAGATGGGCGTCAAATACCTTGGCTGGTTCGATTCCGGTGTATGCTACAACCTGTGGACCCGTAATGAGCCCAGCCTTGACGCAGAGGGGAACCTGGATGTGTCGGGCCTCAAGCTGCGCGGCAACGCGGTTTATAACGCCTTCTTCACCGACTATCTGGGCGCGCAGGTGATCGATCTGCCCACAACCGAGGTTTATTCTGCGCTGGAACGTGGCGTGGTCGATGCAACAGGCTGGACACAGATCGGCCTGATTGACCTGAAGTGGAACGAGTTCCTGAACTACCGGATCGAACCGTGCTTCTTCTCGACCGATCTTGGCACGATTGTGAACCTCGACAAGTGGAACTCCCTCTCGGACGAGGCACGCAAAATCCTGCAAGACGTGGCGATCGAGCACGAGAAAGCCTCGGCCGAGAAGCTGGGCGCGGTGCGTGATGAAGACTTCGCCAAGCTCGAAGAGGCAGGCATGACCGTTGTGACGCTGGAAGGCGAAGCGGCGCAAAAATATCTGGGAGCGGCGACAGAGAATACGTGGAACCGGATGAAGGGCCTGATGGCCGAAAGCCCCCAAGGCGACGGGAACTACGACAAACTGATCGAGCTGTTCTACGACGCGCAGAAAAATCAGTAAGCCAAATCTGGCGCGCTCTGATGGGGCGCGCCTGCTTTCGTTCAAAAGGGGCAGCCATGGCGCGTGTCGGACAAATTTACAGAGGTTTCCTTTACGCGATGGCGGGGATTGCCGGGGCCATGCTGGTGTGGCTGATGATTTCGGTCATTCTGTCAGTGGTGATGCGCAACAGCGGGATGCAGCCCTTTGCGTGGCTTTTTACCTCGTCTGAATATGCGATCCTGTATATGACCATGCTCGGCGCACCTTGGCTGGTACGCGAGAAAGGGCATGTGCATATCGAACTGGTGACCGCGGCGCTGCCCGAAGCGGCACGGCGCTTTGTCAGCCGGCTGGTCGCGGTGCTTTGTGTTGTCGTGTCCTTGATACTGGCGTGGAAAGGGGCAGAGCTGTGCCTGAACAACATCGCGCGCAATGATCTGGATGTGCGGGCGTATTACTTTCCGAAATGGATACTGACGCTGGCCTTTCCGGTCAGCTTTGGCCTGATGGCGATTGAATTTTCCCGATTTGTTTTTGGCGATGACCTGATGCACTCCGGCGAAGCAGGGGTACATGAATAATGGAATGGTTTGAATCGCTGGCCCTTTTGCTGGGCTCTATTCTGGTGCTGATGGCCATCGGGATGCCGGTTGCCTTGGCTTTTCTCGCAGCCAATATCGTTGGGGCGTGGTTCTTTATGGGCGGAGCCAAAGGGGTCACGCTGCTGTTGAACAATGGTTTCGGCGGGCTGACCAACTATGCGCTGGTGCCGATCCCGTTGTTCTTGCTGATGGGCGAAATCTTTTTCTACACCGGTTTGGGCAAGCGCATGTTCAATGCCATTGACCGTTTGCTGGGCAAGCTGCCGGGGCGGCTGTCCTATGTCACGGTTCTGGGCGGCACGGCATTTTCAACGCTGTCTGGGTCGTCCATGGGCTCCACCGCGTTGCTGGGCAGCCTGATGGTGCCCGAGATGACGGAACGCGGGTATAAAAAGCATATGTCCATCGGTCCGATCCTTGGCACGGGTGGTCTGGCGATTATCATCCCGCCCTCAGCGCTGGCCGTGTTGTTGGCAACCTTAGCGCGGATCGATGTGGGCGCATTGTTGATCGCGGGGATCATTCCGGGGCTCATCCTTGCCAGCCTCTATATCGCGACAATCTATATTCAGACCCGTATCGATCCCGACGCCGCCCCCGCTTACGAGGTTGAAGACCTGCGCTTTGGCCAAAAGATGCGCCTGTTTTTCGGCGATGTGGTGCCCATGTTGTCAGTCATGGTCGTGATCGTGATTGGCATGGTGGGCGGGCTGATCACCCCGTCCGAGGCCGCGGCATTCGGGGCGCTTGGCGTGTTGATCTTGGCTGTGGCCTTCCGTTGTCTCACATGGGAAGCGATGAAGAAATCGGTGATCGGCGCGATGCGGGTGACCCTGATGGCCTATCTCATCGTCTTCGGGTCGGCCACCTTCAGCCAGTTGCTGGCGTTTTCCGGTGCTTCCAGCGGGTTGATCCGGTGGGCGACGTCGTTTGATCTGGCCCCTGTGGCGATGCTGCTGGTGATGTTCGGGGTACTGCTGCTGCTGGGTATGTTCATGGAGCAGATATCAATGATGTTGCTGACCGTACCGATCTTTTTCCCGCTCGCCACAACGCTGGGATTTGATCCGGTGTGGTTCGGTCTGGTAATCCTGCTGGCGCTCGAGATCAGCTTTACCACACCGCCCTTCGGGCTGCTGCTTTTCGTGATGAAGGGCGTCGCCCCCAAGGGCACAACCATGCGCGAGATCTACGGATCTGCCTTCCCCTACATGGGATGCTCGGTGCTGCTGGTGTTCTTGTTGATCCTGTTCCCGCAACTGGCGCTGTGGCTGCCTGGGATGTAGTCGGAGCGTCGCGTTGCAAACTCGCGCATATCATCCGCCGCTACTGGACCAAGCCGGCCAGCATTCGGCGGTATTCGGTGCGGTTTGACAGGGCGACGCTACCTACGGGTAGTCCGAGCAATCGGTCGCAGATTTCACCTTCAGATCGAAGACGCCTGTCAAGTGCGTCAACTGCCGCGTCCAGATCGTTCGCGCTCGCCAGGTCAAACACCTCGATGAGAACCTCCCGACGGCCCTGCGAAAGGCTTAGCATCAGCTCGGCGGTCAGCCCTGCGTCAACGGGGTTGAATGTTCCCTCAGCAATACCGGATTCAATGATGGCTTTAAGGACCGGCATCACGACCGCCGCCTCGGCGTCACAGATCCGGCGGTAGGGGATCTCGTTGCCGGGCCGTGAGAAGATTTGCACCAAACCGCGCAGTTCGTTGACGTTGTCGGCCGTCCATTGCGCCGCGCCATCCAGCAAACCGTTCAACTGGACCAATGCATCGCCGTTGTTCTGGCTCATCGCGGCTTCAGTGGTCTGCATCGCTTGTTCAGTCATGCGCGCGATAAGCCCGCTCAACAGGTCTTCTTTTGCAGCAAAGTGGTGGTAGAAACCGCCGCGTGAAATGCCTGCCGCTTCCTGAACATCCGCGATTGTCACGGCATCCCAGCCCCGCACCATAAACAGCGCTTGGGCCGCATCAAGGATAAGGTCTCGCCTTACCGCTGGCGCCATACGCACACGGCTGTCTCTTTTTGTACCGGTCTCTGACAATGCGACGTCTCCATAGCCATACAGATCGTTGGTCGGTAAACACCTAGGCCCGTGTCATTCACTGTTCAAGACCCATGAGCAGCTAAATGCCGAATGAGGTCGTACGTGGTCAGCAAAGCGCGTTTGATCCATCGCGATTGCGCTTCGTTTCAGCGGTAGGATCGCTGGATGCCTCGACGTCACATTGACGTTTCATGCGCACCGTCTATTTCCCGCTTACAGACTGCTGGTCTGTTTCTAAAAAGCGTCATATGATGCGACCTCTTTGAACGGCGGCCTACATGGTATGCATGTCTGAAAAGGAACCCTGTGTGTGAGAGTGAAGGCCAACTGGAAATGAGCGACAGCGAAAACAAAGAGCAATTGTCTTTCGAGGACGATAAAGGCGCGTCGCGGTCGGCGTGGATTGCTGCAGCTTTGGTTGTCGCCATCGTCGGCTGGATGGGCAGCGGGTATATCCTGCCCTCGGGTGACGAAGACGCAGGGCAAGCTGAAACTGCCCCCGCCAAGCCGGTTGCCGTGGCGGTTGAAAAGTCGACGCCTCAACAGGTCACGATATCCTTTCAGGCGGAAGGACAGGCTCAACCTGACCGCGATACGTCGATCCGCGCCGAGGCGTCAGGCGACGTCGTGGATGTCTTGGTGATGGAGGGGGAAGAGGTCGAGGGCGGCGCGGTGATTGCTCGGCTCTCTGCGACGGGAGCTCAGGCAGATCTTGCGCGGGCCCGCGAAGAATTCGCCCGTGCGGACCGAGAGTTCAACAACGCGACTGAGCTATTGAACAGAGGGGTGGCGACTGCCGATCGGGTCAGCCAAGCACGCGCCACGCTTGCCGCCGCCGAAGCATCCGTGACCGCAGCGCAAGAGGCGATAGAGGCACTTGTTATCACGGCCCCGTTTACCGGACGTGTCGAAGAGCTGTCACTTGATGCGGGTGAGTTTATTCAGGCGGGTGCCGAAGTCGGGCGCATCGTTGATAATCGGCCGCTGACAGTTGCGTTGCAGGTACCACAACAGGCGCTTGGTAAGATCAAAAGCGGCCAGACGGCGACGGTGAATTTCATCACTGGGGAAGAGCGTGAAGGCACGGTGAGCTTTGTCAGCACGGCTGCAAATGCCGAAACCCGCACGTTCCTCACCAAGATCACCGTGCCGAACGAAGACGGTGCCATTCCCGCCGGTATTTCCGCCGAAATTCGGATCCCGACCGGTTCGACAAGCGCGCATTTCGTGCAGCCCTCGACGATATCGCTGAGCCCAGAGGGGCGCTTGGGCGTCAAAACCGTTGATGACAATGATATGGTTGTGTTCACCCCCATTCGCATCGTGCGGGCAGAGATCGATGGCCTGTATGTCAGCGGCCTGTCGGACGCGGTGCGCATCATCACTGTCGGTCAGGGTTTCGTGAACGAGGGCGAAAAGGTGGCACCGTCGTTGCAGACCAACGCGGATGACGGTGAGGAAAACAGCCCCCCTCAAGATGGGCAGCCCGCGCTTCCCATTCCCGATAGTGACGCGGCAAGCGACAAAGGGCAGCGGGAATGAATACGATTATTGACGCCGCATTCTCGCGTAGCCGGGTCGTTCTGATGGTGCTTCTTATGCTCTTGGGCGTAGGCGCGGTCGCCTATGTCGCCATCCCCAAAGAAGCCAACCCCGAGGTACCTTTACCGCTTGTTTACGTCTCCACGGGCCTTGAAGGGATCAGCCCGTCTGATGCCGAACGCCTGCTGATCGAGCCGATGGAATCCGAATTCGCCGCGATTGCCGGGCTTGAGAAGATCCAAAGCAACGCATCCGAAGGCTATGCAAACGTCCAGCTTGAATTCACCCCCGGCGGAGACATCGACGAAGCGCTGCGCAAAGTCCGGGAAGCCGCAGACAGGGTCGAGGGAGATTTGCCCGAAGACGCCTATGACCTCACGGTGACAGAGATCAACACGGCGCTCTTCCCGATTATCACCGCGCTCATTTCGGGGCCGGTGCCAGAGCGAACGCTGAACGCAATTGCCGATGACGCGCAAGAAGCCATCGAAGGGCTCTCCGGCGTTCTGGAGGTCGAGATTGGCGGCGCGCGGGACGAATTCCTTGAGGTACTGATCGACCCGACCGTTTTCCAAACCTACAACCTGAGCTTTGATGAGCTGATCGGCCAGCTTCAGCGGAACAACCGTTTGATTGCGGCGGGGGCCATCGAGACGGGGGGCGGGCGCATCGTGCTCAAGGTGCCGGGCCTGATCGAGGACCTGCAAGACGTCATGGAAATTCCGGTAAAGGTGCGCGGAAATACGGTGGTGACTTTCGAAGACGTCGCAACCGTCCGCCGCACCTTCCAAGATCCGACGGGCTACGCACGCATCGACGGGCAACCGGCGCTTGCGCTTGAGGTGAAAAAGCGGTCCGGAGCGAATATCATCGAAACAGTCGCGGCCACGCGTGCTGCGCTGGAAGAGCTGCGCAAGGATTGGCCCGAAAGCATCGAGGTAACCTACCTGCAAGATCAGTCCGAGCAGGTAGAGACTTTGCTGAGCGACCTGGAGGCAAACGTCATTGCAGCGGTTTTGCTTGTTATGATCGTCATCGTGGCTGCCCTTGGCCTTCGATCGGCTATCCTTGTCGGTCTTGCCATTCCGGGGGCGTTTCTGGTGGGGGTAACGGCGCTTTGGGCGATGGGGTTCACGATGAATATCGTGGTACTCTTTTCGCTGATTTTGGTTGTCGGGATGCTGGTCGATGGGGCCATCGTAACGGTCGAGCTGGCGGACCGTCGTCTGCAAGAGGGGGATGATGCGCAAACAGCCTATGCCTATGCCGCCAAGCGCATGGCTTGGCCGATCATCGCCTCAACCGCCACGACCTTAAGCGTGTTCTTTCCGCTGCTGTTCTGGACCGGCATGGTCGGCGAGTTCATGAAGTTCCTGCCCATTACCGTGATCCTGACCCTTTTCGCGTCCCTTTTCATGGCGCTCATCTTCATCCCGGTACTGGGTGGCCTCATCGGGAAACGCCAGCCGCAAAATGCGGCGGCCAAACGTGCGCTCAGCGAAGCTGAAAAAGGTGACCCACGGCGCATTGGCGGACTGACGGGGGCCTATGTGCGTCTGTTGGAATGGGCAATCCTCAGACCCGGTGCGACGGCGTTGCTGGCGCTTGCCATGCTGCTTGGCAGCTTTGGTCTATACGGGCAGTTCGGCACCGGCCTGTCGTTCTTCCCCTCGGTAGAGCCAGAGTTCATGCAGGTGCAGGTGCTTGCCCGTGACAACTTCTCTATCTACGAGCGTGACGCGTTGGTGCGCAGAGTCGAGCAGCGTTTGATGGGCTATGATGAAGTGGCCACCGTCTATGCCCGATCCACGATGAGCGCAGGGCAGGGCAGCGAAGAAACCATCGGTACGATACAGCTTGAGCTCACCGAATGGGACAGGCGGCGCGCGGCAGAAGCCATCGGCACCGATATCCGGCGGGATGTCGCAGACATTGCGGGCATTGATGTTCAGGTCCAGACCGAAAGCGGCGGACCCACTGCTGGCAAGCCGATCAACCTTCAGATCGCGGCGCGCAATCCGGCCGTGCAGGGTGATGCTGTCGCGCAGGTCTTGTCCATCATGGAGCAGATCGGCGGCTTCACGGATGTGACCGACACGCTGCCGCTGCCGGGGGTAGAGGTGTCCATCCGCGTGAACCGGGCGGAAGCCGCGCGATATGGCGCTGATGTCAGTCTTTTGGGGCAGGCCGTTCAGCTGCTGACCCAAGGGATCGCCGTCGCGGATTACCGGCCCGAGGACGCGGACGGAGAGCTGGATATACGTGTCCGTTTCCCGGCCGAGGAACGGTCATTGTCAGAGCTTGGAAACCTGCGCGTTCCCACCTCTGCCGGATTGGTGCCGATCTCCAACTTTGTCACCTTCGAGCCGGTTGAACGGACGGGCACGATCACACGGGTCGATGAAAAGCGCGTCGTGACGATAGAGGCAAATGTCGCACCCGGTTTGTTGGTCAACGATCAGGTGACGGCTTTGCAACAAGCCCTGGACGCTGCAGATTTGCCCGACGGGGTCAGCTATAGCTTCGCCGGCGAGGCGCAGGACCAGACCGAAGCGATGGTGTTCCTTGTTGGTGCCTTCGTGTCCGCGATTGTTTTGATGCTGGTGATCCTCGTTCTTCAGTTCAACAGCTTCTACCAAGCCTTCGTCGTGATGAGCGCGATCATCTTCTCGGTCGCGGGTGTTCTGCTTGGCTTGATCGTCACGGGGCGCCCCTTTGGCGTTGTGATGGGGGGCATCGGGATTATCGCGTTGGCGGGCATCGTGGTGAACAACAACATTGTTCTGATTGATACCTACAATGATCTACGATCCTCTGGCATGCACCCGCGCGAGGCCGCCTTGCGCACAGGCGCTCAACGCTTGCGGCCTGTTCTTCTGACATCGATTACCACGGCGCTTGGCCTGATGCCGATGGTGCTGGGGGCCAACCTGAATTTTTTCACGCGCGAAATCGTCTTTGGCGCGCCATCGACCCAATATTGGACCGAACTGTCGAGCGCGATTGTAGGGGGGCTGGTTGTCGCGACCCTTCTGACCCTCATCCTGACACCTGCCATGCTGATGTTTGGACAAAAGCGAAGCCTGCAAGGGGACGAGGCGACGCCAGCGGAACGACCGAGGAGAGCATGGTTGTCGAGCTTATTCAGACGTAAACGTGCAGACCCTCAACGCTGACCGGACATATGGTTGACGTCCTTCGATTATAAACTCCGCGAGATGGCGGCGTAAAATGCCGTACACAGGGGTAATACGCATTTCTATATCTCTGAAAAAAGCCCTTTTCCCAACCAAATAAGAAGAAGGGCCCCGGCAATCCATGGACCAAACGCGAGGCGCTCTTGGCGCCCGTGGCCCGAGAGCACTGCGTACCCAAGAGCACCCAGAGCCGACAGGAGCACGACCCAAGGCAAGGCGAAAACCCCAACCCATGCACCCGCTGCCGACAGCAGCTTTGCATCGCCCAAGCCCAACCCTTCTTGCCCGCGGCTGCGGAAATAGACCGCTCCGATCAGCCAGAATACCACATATCCAATGATAGCGCCCCAGATCGCCTCTGTCGGGAGGGCACGCTGCGCGAGGGCATTCGTTGCCAGTCCGACGCAGATCAGCGGAAGCGTATAGCGATCCGGCAGGCGGTGTTGGCGCAGATCAATACGAACAAGCTGACCCAAAATCGGAATCAGAATGATCGAGGATAAGATGAACAGAGGCATTCACGTATAAAACACGGCAAGCATCAAAAACGCCAGTGTGCCTAGGTTCCATCTAAATGAGATATTCTATCATAAACTGTGAAACTTTCTCGGCGGCAGCACGTGTCTCATTCAATGCGGGTAGTGAATAGAAATTTTTCAGCACTCGCAGGGCGATCCGATGGCCATTGGTCTCGGCACATAAAATAAGCCAACTTGGGAGTGAAAAATGACATTTACCATTCGTACCTTGTTGCAGGGAAGCTGCGCTACAGCGCTTTGCCTGACAGCAAGCATTGCAACTGCATCATCGCACCGTGAGGCGCCGGGCATTACCGAGCAGCCAAAGATCGACGCGACAGATTTCTACATGTTCAAAAGCTACGAGGCAAACCGCGGCGACTACGTGACCCTCATTGCAAATTACCAGCCTTTGCAGGCCCCCTATGGTGGACCCAACTATTTCACCATGGACCCTGATGCGATCTATGAGATCCATGTCAGCAATGACGCCGATGCCGAAGAAGAGATCACCTTTCAGTTCCAATTCGACAATAATCTGAAAGACGGCACTGGTATCCAGCTGGACATCGGCGGCGAGAAAGTGGGCATTCCGCTGCGCGCTGCAGGCCAGATCACAGCCAGCAGCCCGACTGCCGCTCTGGGTGAAACCGAAAGCTATAGCGTGACCATGATCACGGGGGACCGTCGCAGCGGCAAAAGAACGTCTCTTTCACATGGCGGCGGCACGACCTTTACCAAGCCGCTCGACAACGTTGGCAACAAGACCCTGCCTGACTATGCCGAATACGCGAACGCCTATATCTATGACGATGTAAAAATTCCGGGCTGCGGAACGGGCCGGGTTTTTGCTGGCCAGCGCGCAGAGGCCTTCGCGGTGAACCTTGGCGAAATCTTTGATCTGGTGAACCTCGTTCCAGTGCAGGGACCAGATAACCCGATGTGGTCCCAGTATAACGATCCCAATTTCAATGCGAACGGGATCGTGCAGGACCGCGCCAATGACGACCTGATTGGTAAAGCCAATGTCACAACCCTGGCTTTGGAAGTTCCAATCTCCTGTCTGACCCAAGGGGATGAGCCGGTCATCGGGGCATGGACGACTGCCAGCCTGCCACAAGGCGAGTTGGAAGACCCGTCGCCCACCTACGAGAAGACCTCGATTTATGGTGGCGCTTGGGTACAGCAGTCGCGCTTGTCCAACCCGCTGGTCAACGAGGTGGTCATCGGCCTTTCCGACAAGGATCTGTTTAACGCAGCAGAGCCTACAATTGACGAGGCACTGGCTGTCTATGTGACCAATCCGACCCTGCCAGCGCTACTGGATATCCTGTTCCGCGATGCGTTGGGTGCATCGGACAATATCGCTCCGTCGAACTTCCCCCGGAACGACCTAGTTACCGCGTTCCTCAGCGGTTTTCAGGGCGTAAACCAGCCTGCTGGCTTCGATACGAAGACAGACCTGTCTGAAATGCTGCGTTTGAATACAGCGTTCCCGGCGACACCCGCGTCCGAGCAGCATACCTTTGGCCTTTTGGCTGAAGACCTCGCGGGCTTTCCCAACGGTCGCCGTCCGGCGGATGACACTGTCGATCTTGCGCTGCGCGTGATGATGGGCCGGTTGTGCCATGACGTGCCTCTCGGGCAAGAGCTTAGCGGAGACCCAAGTGCCGAAGACAATGTAAATCTGGGTCTTTGTGGCAAAGGCGATCCCAACGACACCGCGCCTGCGGGCCTAGTGCCGTTGACCGATGGGGCACCTTTGCGCGCCACCGAGTTGCAAACCGTGTTCCCCTACTTGAACACACCGATTGCTGGCTCGCCGAACAACTAAACCCATAGAATAGGAGAATTCCGATGTTGAAGAGTATCTCAGTTCTTGTGGTTGTGGCCGGCGTTCTAGTCGCTTGTGGTAGCAGCGGCGGACTAAACGGCATTTCCAAATTGGGGGCCGATTTTGTGCGCGCCTTCAACCAGGATCGCAATGCCCAGCCGATCTCCCTCGCGGGGGTCACAGTGCCACGGTTCCCGACGAGCGAACCTTTCAACCCCTAGGTTGATTGGCTCCTTTTCGGGGGTGTGAGAACAAGAAAGAGGCGCGGCCGCTCCAAAGAGTGGCCGCGTTTCGCATTTTACCCTTAGGGACGGAAGGGCTTTGGGGTAGGCAAGCTCCCCTTCGATCCCAGATGCTTTGAAAAGCTGCGCTCGATCGCATAGGTGTCTTTTCGCCCCAGCTTGTCTTCGCGCAGCAGCCGGGACGTCAGGATAACCGTCGTGCCATCCACTTCTGCGCGGCTTTCCACGTCATATACGTCTGACGTGAAACCAATGCCGTTCAGCGCGACAATGCCGGCGTCGGTCACGTCCCCGCGCGTGAGGAAACCGTTTTGTTCGCGCCGCTTGACCAGTTGTCTTGCGGCGGTTGGCGATCCCAGCACTGCCGCGATGACCGCTTCACTTGCGGTGTTGATGTTCACATCGCCGGGTTGCGGTAGCAGGCTGACGTGGGGGGCCAGTATCGCACGCGTCGGCGCGTCCAAAAGCTCGACCTCGGACAACGCGCGTATGGGGCCGCGGCGGGAAATTCGGTCGTTGATGTCCAAGGCCACGCTGTCGGGCAGGTCCAGAGATTTGACCAGCCGCGCAAGGATCTGCTGTTGCGAGAGACGCCCCGCTGCAAGCCCGTTCAAATCAAACCGCGCTTGGGCATCTGATACGCTGATCGCAAAGCTACCCGTCTCTAGTTGCACTTCTTCTTGTGCTGCCAACGCCCATGGTTCGGCCATATGGTCCGTCTCGGGTGCGACGTCCATATCCCGGCGCAACGCCATGATAATCGAGGTCTCCGCGCCCAAGGCCAGCGCCTCGGCCTGGGTCGCTGCGGCTGCTCGCTGGGTGCGTTCCATCAGGGATTCTTGCGAGGTGAACATCAAGACAACGATCGCAGACCCCAACGCGAGCGCCACCAACACGTTGATCAACACGACGCCGCCGTCCGGATATCGTATACCGGCGCGGCTCATGGGGGCGCAGGGCGGGTCAAAGACGAAAGCCGCCTCAGACTGCCAATTCCATCAATGTCCACGCGCATATCCACGGCCAGCGCTTCGCTCTCGCTGTCGGGGAGGGGCCACGTTGAATGCCAGTTACGATCCCTATCAAGCACGCGAAACGTCAGCGCGCTGACATCCAGTATCAGGGTTTGCCGCAACAGGTCATCCGCATTTCGGGGGCCTATCTCGCGGCTAAGCGTATTTGCATCGTGCAGATACTGGCGTCTGGTCTGGCCATCATGTCCGAGAGTGGACAGGACCCCATCCCGAAGCATCACCGTACCGGGGTCCGCCTGCACGATATCGCGCCCGAAGACCAGCAACGCCCGGTCCAATTGTGCCAGATGCTCGAGCCGGCCATCGGTGCGTTCGCGGACGCGCAAGATCGTGTCCAGCGTGGTAAACGAGGCAATACCCACCAAAGCGAAAAGACTAAGAGCGACCAGCATCTCGATCAGGGTCACGCCAGCCTCTTGGTCGCGGATAAGGGTCATGCGCCGGTAGAGCCAATCAGGTTATTCGCACCGGTTGTCACGCTCAGGATAGCCAGCCCGCGTGCGCATTGTCCGTCCTTTTGGAAACGGTAGGGGCCGACGACACCGTCGAAACCGGCGTCGCGCAGCAGCCCTTTACGGTTCTGCTGGCCGATGCGACCAAGAATTCGCGCCATTTCGACGGCATCAAAGGCCAACCCGCCAAGCACACCCGCCTCGGTTTCACTGAACGCGGTAAAGGCCGTAGCAAAGGCCTCGAAACGAACAGGGTCGGGTGCGGCAAACCAACCATCCTGCAATGCGTCGATCCGGTAAGGCGTGATCGAGGCCCATTGTTCCGAGCCAAGCAGCTGCACGCCAGCGCTCTTGATCGCCGCGGCCTGTTCTTCAAAGGGACCACCCACAACGGGCAGATAAACCGCATCTGGCAGCGCACCGCCGTTCGCGGCCCGGATCTTGTCGATCAGGCCAGCGGCGGATGCGGCAACAATCGCTGGCGGAGCGGTACCCCCTGTCGCCGCGACGACGGATTGCGCTGCCTGCGCGGACAAGGCACCAAATGGCCCCGGAGGAACAACAGTAACAACGTTGCGCTTGCCGCGGGTTGCCGCGAAGCCGAGGATCGATTTCGCTGATTGCTGCGGTGTGATGCCGAATACAAACAGGTTATCTCCGGCGATAGAGCTGTCGTTCGACAGTGAAACAACGGGCGTACCGCGCCCGACAGCTTCGGCGACTGCGCGGCTCTGGCCTGAGAAAAGCGGACCAAGTAACATCTTCGCCCCGCCGTCCATCGCTTTTTGCGCGGCAGCAACGGCTGTTTCGGGGCTATCGCCAGCATCGACCACCTCGACCTCGGCCCATGGCCCCGTCGCGTTGCCGCCAAGGCTTGCGGCTGCCAGCATGATCTGTCCTAATGACGCACGCGGGCCGGTAAGCGGGGCCAGCAAAACGGCCTGTCCTACCGCATTTTCAGGCGGCAGTTCAGTGTCACCTGTCAAAGACAACCCGCCGCAGCCCGATAAACCAATGAGCGCCGATGACCCACCAAGACCCAACAATACCCGCCGCCGCGACAGAGGGGAAAAGGCACCGGAAGCCACGGTTTCGATGGATTCTATCGGCTGTGCTTTTGGCATCTTTTGCATTCCTCGTTTACGTGACGACATTGATTGTCACCCTCCCGGCATCGGCCTTGCGCCGTATTGCCGTCATCCCTGCTCCGATTACTGACCTGTATGGCGGCCTGTGGGAAGGGCGTGCTGTGTTGGACGGTGGATATTCGCTGGATTGGGACTTGCGCGGCTGGCCTTTGTTCGCTGCTCGCGGGGTCGCGGACTGGACCTTGCAAGGGCCCGACACCCAATTGACAGGCGTTGCGACCTTTACCCCGGCATCCATGAGCGCGACGGACATTGTGGGGCGTATCGGGCCCGGTTTGGTCGACCTGATCCCCGGGGCCGCATTGAAAAACTGCACGTCGCAGGCCGTCGTTGATGTGCAACGGCTGAGCTGGCGCAAGGGGGCCGCTGCTGCTGCGGGCGCGGTTCTGATCAGCGAAGGGCGGTGCAAAGATCTATTGGGGCGCGACACAACAGTGCCGCAGATGACGTTGGACCTGACAACCCAAGGCCGCGACGCCATAGCAATATTGACGGATCGTGACAGCACGCTGGCCAAGGTCACGGTTGCAGGGGAACGGCGGCTGATCGCGCGTATCGAGCCCGAAGGCGCCGTGCTTGTGCCGGGCATGCCGACGAGCGGACCGATGATCATAGAAATGCCATTCTAATTCACCAGATTGTTGAGGTTAACGATCGGCAGCAGGATCGAGAGCACCAAAAGCATCACGATCCCACCCATGATCAGCAGTACGGCAGGTTCGACCAGTGCCACCAATGCGGCTACCAATGCATTCAGATCGCGCTCTTGATCGTCGGCCGCGCGGGTCAGCGTTGTCCCCAGCACGCCCCCCGCTTCGCCACTTGCGATCATCGCGATCAGCATCGGGGGGAAGACTTTGGCATCGTCCAGCGCCCGTGAAAGCGCCGTCCCTTCGCGTACGCGTGCCGTGGCTTGGGCGACTTTTTCGCGGACGTGCAAATTTGGCACGGTCTGCGTAGCAGCGGTCAAGGCATCTACAAGCGGCACGCGGCTGACGGTCAAGGTTGCCAAGGTACCCGCAAACTGCACCGAGTTCGTCTTGAGAGAGAACCCCCGCGTCAGCACCGAACGCGATAGAAATCGATGCCAGCGCAGCCGCATCGCCGGTTGTCGCAGCAGGCTGGCCCCGCCAAGGATAATGGCCGCGAGCACGCCGAGCATTGCAATACCCCACGCATTGATAAAATCACTTACCGTAATCAACGAACGGGTCAGGAACGGCAGCTCCGCCCCGCGAGAGGTGAAAACGCGCACGATGTCAGGCACCACAAAGGTCAACAGTGCTACGATTACCGCAAGCGAAACGACGGCAAGGATCGCGGGATACAGCAACGCAAGCTGCACCGTCTGCCGGTTCTTTGCGCGGGTTTCCACGAAGCCGGACAGATGTTCCATCACTTGGCCAAGCTGCCCCGAGGTTTCCCCCGCAGCGACCGACGCACGGTAAAAGTCGCCGAACACCTGAGGATACTCGCCAAGCGCCTGCGCAAAGCTACGCCCGTCGAGCACTGAGGCGCGCAGGTTCAACAACAGTGATGTAACAGCAGGCTTGTTCTGCTGGTCTGCCACTGTCTTGAGCGCTTGCTCCACACCGATCCCCGAACCGATCAGCGTGGCAAGCTGTCGGGTCAGTAGGGTCAGCGCGCGGCGCGAAATCTTGGCCCTGCCAAATCCCGCCCCCTTCGTCGCTTTCCCCTTTTTTGCGACGGTTGGTTCAACCGACAGCGGCGCGAGGTTGCGCTGGCGCAGACTGCTGCGCGCGGCGGCGGCACTTGCGGCCTCTATGATCCCCTTGGTCGACTTGCCTGCGGGCGTCATCGCTTCATAGGCATAGGCTGGCATTATTCATCCTCTTGTGATGCGGCAAGCGATATGCTGGGTTGCGGTGGGGCACCGTCGTGGATGGCGCGCGCGACTTCCTGTGCAGTGGTGAGCCCCAAACGCATCTTGGCGATGCCGTCGTCCAGAATGCTCGGGCCGCGATCCCGCGCCGCGGCGATCAGCTCGGCTTCGGATTGCCCTTCGTGCATTTTGCGTTCAAGCGCGCCGTCGACCTCGATAATTTCATACAGCGGCAGACGTCCGCGAAAGCCGCTGGCTTGACAGGTATCGCAGCCAAGCCCCTTCTTCACAATCTCTCCGGGCTTTATCTTTTGCCCCAAAAGATCGCTTTCCGCCTGCGTGACCTCGTGGTCGCCCAGACATTGGGTGCAATTGCGCCGCACCAGCCGCTGTGCGATCAGCCCGCGCAGCATAGGGGCCAGCAAAAATCGTTCGACACCCATTTCGACCAGTCGAGACACAGCACCGATGGCCGTGTTGGTGTGCAAGGTCGAGATGACCAGATGCCCGGTCATGGCGGATTCCACGGCGATCTGTGCCGTCTCGCGGTCCCGGATCTCGCCGACCATAATCACATCCGGATCTTGCCGTAGAATGGCGCGCAACCCTCTGGCAAAGCTGAGATCGGTCTTGGCGTTGACCTGCATCTGGCCAACACCGTCCATCGTATATTCGATCGGGTCCTCGACGGTCATGATGTTGCGTTGCCGGTCGTTCAGCATATCCAGACCAGCATAAAGCGTCGTGGTCTTGCCCGAACCGGTCGGGCCAGTCACCAGCACCATCCCATCGGGCAAGGACAGGATCCGTTTCAGCACCGTATTATCGCGATCCGACAGGCCAAGATGGTCAATCCCGCGCAATGTCTGCCCCCGGTCCAAAAGTCGCAGCACCACACGCTCGCCAAATTGAGAGGGGATCGTCGAGATGCGCACGTCAAGGTCATAGCCTCCGACCCGCAACGAAACACGGCCGTCCTGCGGAAGGCGTTTTTCAGCGATGTCGAGTTTGCCCATCACCTTGATCCGGCTGACAAGCAGCGGCGCGAGTGCGCGTTTCGGGCTGATTACCTCGCGTAGAATGCCGTCGACCCGAAAGCGCACCAAAAGTCGCCGCTCCTCCGTCTCGATATGCACGTCAGACGCGCCTTCCTTGACCGCCTCCAGCAGCAGGGCATTGATCAGCCGCACCACGGGCGCATCGTCATTTTGGGCCAGCAGATCGTCGATCGAAGCGGCGGTGTCAGCCAATGAGGCCAGATCATCGTCTGCATCTGCGGCCACCTGCGCGGCCTCGGAAGCGGAATCGCGGTAGATCGTGCCAAGAGCCGCTTCAAAATCGGCAGCCGATATTTCCTCGAATGTCACAGCGGCGCCAGACACGCGCTGTGCTTCGATCAGGGCTTCGAAAGAGGCATCATGGCGGTATTGGCAGCGTGGCTCCGCACGGTCTTCAGAGGCAGGTAATAGAATGACCCCTTGGCTTTGCGCGAAACCATAGGAAAGGCGGGTCTGGGTGCTGGCATGGGTCATTGCAACGATCCTAAAAGCAAACGCGCCGAAACACGGCCCGGTGCCGGGCGCCGATCCACCTCGAGCGCCTCTACCCTCACGTCGTGCTGCTCTTCCAGATCAGAGAGCCACAGCAATATGGTCGCAAAGGGCGTATCGTCCAAAGTGACCCGGATGCTGTCGTTTTCAGGCTCAATGCGCCGCAGGGTCAGGTTTGCCGCGGATGCCGAGGTGGTGATCCGCGTGGCAAGAGGCGTCTCGTTGAGCGGTTGCAATGACACGATCGTGTCGACGGACGCCAGCGCAGCTGTGTCCTGAACAAGGCGAAATGCTCGAATGTCTGCGCGCGCTTCGGCCTGCGCCCGATGCAGAGGAGCCCATAGGAATTGATAGCCCACAACCACGATGGCGAGCGGTAGCACAATGCTCACCAGACGCTTTTCACGCGGGTTAAGCGCGGCAAAAGCTTTCATCCGCCATCACCCCGCGCGATCCGCATTTCGACCTCTGCACCGCCATCGCCCGCTGTGGCTGCACCGCTGCGCACGGCAAAGCCCGATGCCTCTAGCGTCTGCTCGATGCCTTGCAGGTCGTCCAGGCCAGGGCTCTGCATGAGCACCACCAATGTATTCTCTGACGCGCCCCATGCCATGCGCCTGAAACCAACCGGCGCGTCCGTCAGCACGCGTGAGACATCGCTGAGCAGGGGCAAAAAGCTGCTTTCCGTTCCAACCACCTGCGCGGGGGTCAGGCGTGCGAGAACGGGGCCAACCTCTTGGGTTAGGGTCATGCCGGGCAGGATGTCCGAAATGGCCAGCTCTGCAGCGCGGCGCTCTGTCTGAGCGATCTGAGAGAGGGCGCGCAGGTTCAAAGCCGCGATGACCATATGCAGTGCTAACGCAGCCCCCACAGCGACGGCAGCCCACTTCCACGCAGCCAACCCCCGTGCTGCAGCCTTGCGCGGCTGAGCAAAGCTGAAGGCCACGTCTATCGGGTCCGGAGGGGGTGGTGTGGCTGACAGATTTTCGGCCGGAAGATCCGCTCCCAACGGTTCGCCAAGCGCGCGCAGCGACGGCCGGCCAGCGCGCTGCCATAAAAGCGGCAGCATATTCACATTGGCGGCAAAACCCGTCCCGTCAGAACAGCGCACAACCGCACGATTGCCTTCTTTCCAGACGGCCCACGCGGGACCATTGTCGGACGGTGGACGGGGGATTAATAGATATTCGGGGAGGTGCGGCGCATCTTTCTGTGTCACCTGCGTCATCACGTCATTGGACAGGACAAACGCCAGGTGATCCCCGGGCGACGCATCGGCAAGCGGGCCTTGGATGATCTGGACGGACTGCAGCGGTGCGGCAATCCGCTCTTCGACAGCAAAGGTGATCAACGCCTGCCGTTGCCGCGCATTGGATCTGGGTACATGAACGATAAAACTACTGACGTGTTCTGCACTGACCGGACGGGCGGCCAGCCCATCAACCTGCGGGCAATAAAGTTCGGCCCGTGCAACCATGGCCGAATTTCTCGTGGTCAAAGGCACTTTTAAAGCGTCAGACGCGGGCAGCCGTACAGGGCGCTCCGAGGCGTTTAAATCTGGCGTAATGCCTTGACTTATCACGAAAAATTACCTTTTCAATCGTCCCGTTGTTGCCATAGTATACGGAAAGCCACGTAACAGATAGGGAAACAGTTTCATGCGTCACTGGAAAATGCTGGGGGGCCGCACCGCGTCCGACCGCAGCCGCCGCGACGGTGAAGCGGGCGTAACTCTGATCGAGATGATGGTGGTGCTGGTCATTATCGCGCTGGTGGCGGCGATCATCGTGCCCAACGTTATCGGGCGCCCAGACGAAGCACGGGTGACCGTTGCGCAGTCCGACATCCGCGCAGTCGGCTCGGCGCTCGAACTTTACCGCTTGGATAACCGCACCTATCCCACGACCGCACAGGGATTGCAGGCCTTGGCCGTGCGTCCCACCGCGCCGCCCGAACCCCGCAACTGGGTCGCGGGTGGGTATCTGACGGCTGTGCCGATCGATCCTTGGGGGAATGATTACATCTACGTCTCTCCGGGTGCGAATGGCGGGTTCGATCTGATGTCGCTTGGGGCAGATGGGGCGCCCGGCGGCGAAGGGGTCGCGGCAGATCTGGCACATGGGCAGCTGCAGGCCAGCAAGTGAAAACCACGGCCGCCCCTGACCGACACCAAGACGCGGGCGTGACGCTTGTTGAGGTGCTTGTGGTACTGGTGTTGGTGGGAATAATGGCCGGGATCGTCGGGCTTAGCATCGGCAGCGGGTCACGTGGTGATATTGCCAAGCAAGAGGCCGACCTTCTTGTCGCCAGGCTAAATCGGGCAGCGGACGATGTGATCCTGACGGGGGTGCCAATGGGCTTCGTCTGGGGCGCGGAGGGCTATAGGTTCGATGTCTATAATGGGGAAATCTGGGTGCCGCATCCTTTACCGGTCCTGAAAGAACCCCATCTGCTGGGCGGTCGCACGCGGATCGTTGGCAGCGCTGGCGCGATCGTCGTTTCCACGGAGTCGCGCCCGACGGGGGACAGCCCCTTGTCGCTTGAACTGCGTGCGGGTGACGGCGCGGCGGAGTATGTTCGGTTCGACGGCGTCAGCGCGGCGCATCTTCAGGAGGTAGAATGACACGTCACGACGATGCAGGGTTCACGTTGATCGAAGCGCTGGTGGCGATGGCCGTCCTTGCCTTGGGCGCCGTATCGCTGCTGTCGGCCACGCAGGGGCACAGTAAACGCATCGCCGATCTCTCGGATCGGGTCGCGGCACGGTGGGCCGCCGAATACCGCCTTTCAGAAGTCCGGGCAGGGGTGGCAATCGGCGCAGAGCCGCTTGAGGTATACGGCATTGAATTCGATCTCGACGTGACGCGCCGGCCGACCAGCGACCCCGACGTGCAGGCCGTCTCTGTCGGCAGCGCCCTTTCAGGGACGGATCGGGTTTTGTATATTCTGGATGGATATGTCGCATCAGGAGACCCATCATGACGCGCTTTGATCATGCGGCGAAATGGCTTCGATTGGGCGTGATCCTGACGGCCGTTTCCAGCGTGGCCGCGGCGGGTGCCGAAGCGACTTGGCGTGTGCTGGGCCATGATCGCGTTATCCCCCCTATTGCGAAGCTTCGCCCCCCCGCACAAGAGCCCGAGGCACTGCCCGACCTTGCGCCTGCGTTGGCTCTTGCGCCGTTCGGCGCTGCGGAAGTCGCGGTGGCAGATGCTCAGACGGCCGCAATTCCGCAGACCCTGATTTTGCTCGGGGTCATCGTCCGCGATGATCCGAACCGCTCGCTGGCATTGCTGCGATCGGACACGACTGAAGGCAACTATCGCATCGGCGATGAGGTCGTCCCCGGTACGACGCTCACCTCTATTTCACAAAACCATGTCACCGTGCTGACAAAAGACACCGAGAGCCGTCTTTATTTTGCCGGTGCGGATCTGGTCGCCGATGGTCCGCAAGTCCCGACAGGCGCGGAACGGCTGCTGGCGCTTATGACCTCTGGGCAGGGCAGTTCCATCAGTGAACAGGTGGATGCAGCTGCACGCGCTCAGCCCGTGACAACACAGGATTACATCGACATGTGGCGCGACCGCATCATCGCCAACCCCGCTGAGGTTCTGGATACGATTGGCTTGGTGCCAGGGGAAAAAGGATATACCATCGCTGAAAAGCACGACGTAGGCGTAAACCGCGCCGGTCTGAGAGCAGGTGACATCGTGACAAGTGTAAATGGTGAAAGCGTCGGCAATGTCGATCAGGATCGGGAACTGTATGACGTGATCGCGGCGTCTGGCTTGGCCCGTATCGAAGTCGAAAGGAATGGCCGAACGATCGTTATGTCATTTCCGCTGCAGTGACCCTTTCGCTTCGCCATATAGCAGCCTTTGCCCTCGCAGTTTTACTGATGCTGCCCGCCCCTGTGCGCGCTCAGGAAACCTTTGTCATCAATCTGCGAGACGCAGACATCTCTTTGCTCGTTGAACAGATTTCCGAAATAACCGGCCGCACCTTGGTGCTTGATCCGGGGTTGGTGGGAGAGGTGACTGTCGTCTCTGCCGAGGCGCTGGACAAAGAAGGCGTCTGGTCGTTGTTCCAATCCATTCTGCGGGTACGCGGATTTGTTGCCGTTCAGGCCGGATCAATCTGGCAAGTGATCCCCGAGGCCGAAGCGCGCACTGCGAGCGGACCTAATGTTGGCGAAGAAGTCATCGCTGGCAGTCAAGACTTCGTAACCGAGATGTTGCGCCTGAACCGGCTGCCCTCTGCCGAAGCCGTGCGCGTCCTGCGCCCGCTTGTCGCGGAATCGGGATATATCGAAGCCGTCGAAGATCCTAATGGCGTTGTCATTACCGATACCCGCGCCAATGTGGACCGGATCATGGCCATCGCGCGCAGCTTTGACGGAGATGCCCTTGTCCGCTCTGAGGTGCTGCGCTTTCGCAGTGCCGATGCGGTCACCGTCGGCAGTGCTATCCTAGAGGTACTTGGTCAAGCGGGCACAGGCGCGCGCCTGTCCGTTGATGCAGGGTCCAATTTACTGCTCGTCCGCGGCACGCCCGAAGACATTGCAGAAATTCGCAGCCTTGCGATCGCCATGGACGTTGCGCCACGTAAAGACCCCCGCGAGGCCGTCGCTACCACAGTTTTCAACCTCCAGTATGGCGACGCACAGATCATTGCAGACATCATCAAAGGTACGGTGGGGGATGCCACTGACATTACCAACGCAGTTGCCGCCGATGTGGGCGCACAGTCAGCCGAAGCCACGTCGGACGGACAATTTGTGCCGCTAAACCGCGTCGTCGCCCCGGATGCTGTCAATATCACCGCCTCTGTCGAAACGAATTCTATCGTTGTTCGCGGCACTGCGGCGCAGGTTCAAGAAGTCGGGCAACTCGTTCATGCCCTTGATGTGCGTCGCCCGCAGGTGATGATCGAGGCAGCTATTGTCGAAGTGTCCGGCGAGGTCGCAGAGCGGCTTGGGGTCCAACTGGGGCTTGGCCCGAATGTGCCGAACGGAGCAATCGCCGCCTCGAACTTCTCTAATGGGGGAGGGGTATCGCTGGGGTCCGTGCTTGCTGCTGTTGGTGTCCCCGCCGGCTCGGCCTTGTCTACGGGACTGACGCTTGGTGCCGGTGGCAATGACTTTGGTATTTTGGTGCAGGCCCTGTCGCAGTCTACGAGCGCACGGCTTTTGTCGACGCCATCGGTCACGACGCTGGACAATGAACCCGCGACCATCGTCGTCGGCCAGAACGTTCCCTTCCGGACGGGTAGCTTCGCCACCGATGGGAATACGGCGACCCCCTTTACCACGATTGAACGACGCGATGTCGGCATCACGATGAATGTCGTGCCCCGGATCACGGCCGGAGGTGTGGTGCAGCTGGTCATCGAACAGGAAATATCGAGCCTAACAAATGCCAATGTTGAAGGTGCCGCGGATCTAGTGACCAACCGGCGGGTGATTAATACAACCGTAATGGCCGACAACCGCGGAACAGTTGTGCTTGGTGGGCTGATAACCGACGACCGCATCAACGGCAGCAGCAAGGTGCCCGGTCTTGGCGATCTACCGGTGGTCGGAGAGCTTTTCAAATCGCGTAATGCCCGCAATACCCAGCGTACACTTTTTGTCTTTCTAAGACCCACGATCCTGCGCAGCCGTGAAGATATCACCGAGGCTTCTTCGCGCCGGTTCAACCGCCTGAAAGCAGCCGACGCCACACAGCAGCCTAGAACGATCCTTAAAAAACAAGAAGTACAGCAGTTGCCTTTGGAAATTCAGGGTTTGTATTGACCCAAGCCAGTGGCACTTGCCCCCAAGACGCTGCTACCGTTCAAAAGTCAGCGACGCCCAATAGCTCACCCAATCAAAGTCATTATGCTTTACCGGCAGCAATTTTACGCTGTTGATCATGATCTCTCCACGAATGTCATCCGAAAGCGTCAATATGCCATTCGCATCCGTCATCATATGCTGCGGTCCTGTCTCGGCTTCGGACCCAACAGGCCGCGCAAATACCTGAACCGGTTGATTGGCGTTTGCTTCGCCATTCAAGAGCAGCTGAAAGCGGACCGGCCCGTCCAAAGTAACATAAGGATTATCCAGCGCTACCCACTCGTAAATTGCGCCATATGCACGATCCTGCCCGCGCTTGTCGCCCACCCCCACCAAGGTTTTCGCGTAACGGAAATAGGCTTCTCTGATAGGCTGACCCGGCCGAGTGCTAAATACTTCGGTACCACGCCCTACGGTTTCAGCAAATTCACGAAAGTCGGCCAGCGTGTCATGCTTTAGGCTGCTTGCATTTGAAACAAGTACAATAGCGTGCAGCCCGTTTTCGCCCGACTGGAGGCTCAACGACGGGTTATCTTGTCCGGTAAACGCCAGCTCTGTTTCAACGTCACCTCTGGAAAACAGGGCCGAGCTGTATCCCTTCGGAATGAAAATATAATCCTGCCCGACAAACTCGGATCCGACCAATAGATCCGCCTCAATCGTCGCCTGCGACGGGAAAGTGTAGGCCCGAGGTTCAATCCAAAATTCATGCGCCAAGGCAGAATGAGTGGCGAGAAGCCATATGGTGAAAGATTTCGTGTAAAGAGACATGATCATACCCGTTTGCTGTTTCGGCAGTGCCAAGTTGTTGGCCGCGTGTCGTAGGGTGTTGCTGGTCTGTAAATTACGCCACCATCTCGATGGTGTATTCTGCCCAGAGGCTGAACGCGTCATCTCGGGCATGGCGATATGAGTTTGCGGCGCGTTGAAATCGGCGGGACGGAAAATCAGGTTGGTCTGATCGTAAGCGGATAGCAACCTCTGAGTCTGCTGATGTGACTTAAACCGGCCGAATATCTTCTCTCGCTTGCGGGTCGGCCTGTGTGATCCGTCGATGGTGTTGTCCAATCCCTCGTGGGCGCGGTGGTCAGCCTCCGGTGCCAATGTTTTGATCGGCTTGACACAGCTGCACAGCTTGTCGGTGATCATGGCCCTCTGCTCGCCGAACTGATTGATCAACATTTGGAGAAACCGCTTGGCTGCTTTCGTGTTTCGTCGTGTTTGCACGAGAATGTCGAGGACGAACGCGCCGGCCGCAATATGCGAATTGTGGACCAAAGCGAGTAACCCACAACCGGACTGCTTCCCGGCTTACAATCACACCGCGTTCGGCCACCAGGTCTTCAACGTCAGCCGTGCTCATTGCGACGCGATGGTAAGACCAAACAACGTATGCGATGATTGCGCGAGGGAACTTGAAGCCCCTCAGGCGCAGGACACTGATTGGGGTTTCATGACGTTGAAATAGCCGGATCATGCAAGCTGAACAAATTGGCAATGCCTGTATCTGTCAAAGCCAGCAGCAACTACACTAAATTGGTCAAAACCATAGTCCTGAGAATACAACTATCAGCCCGGCCGCACAGAGCGCGATCGTCGGTATGGGTCGGCGCGCTCCGATCAGACCGGACGAGAGTAACCTCAGCCCCAAGTCCACGCGCGCCGCCGCCAAGAGAGCGGCCAGTGGAGCGTCCGAGAGCCGCAGCATGTCGGGGTTGGCGACCATGCCCAACGGAATGATATAAAGCCCAATGCCAAGTGCCATTGCTGTCAGCGCGACCTTCAACCAGTTCTCGCCGATCATAGGTGTTGATGCCCATCCAGACCGCGACGAAATACAGCAGCGCTGGCAGGGCTGCGGCGGGCATAGTGTCGGTATAGAGAACGCTGGTAAGCTCGACCACGACAAAGACACCGGCACCCATCAGGGGTGGCATGATCTGCCCGCCGGAGGAGGCTACGGCCTCGACCGCGGCGGCAAGGCGCGGGATAGCCAAGCTTCGTCATCGCGGGCAGGGTGATCGCGCCGGTGGAGGCGACATTCGCCGAGGCAGAGCCCGAGATGGAGCCGAACAGGGCTGACGACAACACCAAAACCTTGGCGGCACCGCCCTTCAGCCGACCCGCTGCTGCTGCCGCAACGTTCATGAAACCCTGACCCGCTTCACCAAGGTTCAGGACCGCGCCAAAGATTACAAAGATCGCCACGACCGACACCGAAGCCCCGGTCAGCGTGCCCCAGATGCCGCCCTCGGCAATGGTCAGCGTCCCGAAGAAACTTTCAACCGGCGTGCCGGAATGTCCGAACTCACCCGGAATATACTGTCCAAACAACCCGTAGAGCAGCGCAAGTCCCGCCACCAGCGGCAGCGGCCAGCCGACCCCGCGCCGGGCCGTTTCGAGCACCACCAAGAGCAGCGTCACCGCGACCGCGAGCTGAAAGTCGCTTTCAATGAAGCCATATTGGTCCCCGAGCACGTCGCTGTTGAATGCTACCCAAAGTGCGGCGGCAACGCCGAGCGCCGCAAGGATACTGCCCGTGATCCGCCGCAGGGTCGTGTCCGCATCAAAGACTAGGGCAAAGGGCAGGGCGGCATAGCTATGGCGGGCATTTCGGACGCTGTCGCCGAAGCTGCGATTAGACTGGCAGGGATTTCAATGATACCCTTGTCAGTATCACGGGGATAACCGGAGCATTACTTTCATAAAAGATTAGCCGCAGAAATGCGTCGGAAAATCGGCCATCAAAGCCGGCCTTTACGATACACATGTCTTACATCGCATGGGCTTCAAATTCTTTCCACAGCAATGCCGCTACCGCGCGGACGATTGGCTTGGACTGGCGAAACGCATAGATGGTGACGTCGAACGCAAGATGCGTGTGTGGCAAATCTATCTCGCACAGCCGCCCTTGTTTCAACTCTTCCGCAATCATGTGCTCTGGCAGGCGGCCCCAACCAAGGCCTGCGATCAAAAGGTGCTTTTTTGTCTGAAGGTCGCTGACGTACCAACGGCGTTGGCCTTTCTGGACGCCGATTTCGCGGTCGAACAGTCCTCCGGCTTGCCCGCTGTCGCTTGCGATGACCTGATGGAAGCGCCGCAAGTCCGCGAGGCGCTTGGGATTGTCCATCTCGGCCCAAAGGGAGGGTGACGTAACGTTGCGCAGCGTCGATGTACCGAGGGGGATATAGTCGAAACCCTCTTCCTCGAGCATGACCGAGGACATTGGCGAAACAGCGATTGCCGCGGTTCCTGTTTTTACGGCCTCGATGGCACCGGACAGTACCTCGGGGCGCAAGACCACACGGGTCTCGGGAAAACCTGTTTGCAGTTTGCATAAGACGGGGGTCAGTGCGTTGAGGTTAGTGATGGCATCCACCGCGATCGTGATCGTCTCTTCCTGCCCTTTTTCGAAATGATGGATCAGTTGACCCAGATCCTCTGCCTCCGTCAAAACGCGCAAGGATTGAAGATAGACCCGTTTGCCGACGGGTGTGAGTTCAAGCCGATACCCTGACCGGTCAAACAATTCGGTCCCAGTCTGGAATTCCAGAGCCTTCAATGCCTGGCTGATCGCCGGCTGTGTCCGGTTGAGACGTTCGGCAGCCGTTTTGACCGAGCCCGTTTCAACAACAGCACGCAAAACATTCAGTTGATCGAGTTTCATCAGGCACCAGAAGTTAAGATTAGATTATATAGATGCGAAATAAGTATAAATATCAATCAAGTTTCGTTTCTCTTATCGTCGGATCAACAACCGGAGCAACTCAATGAAACAAGTTTCTTTTCAAGAGCCAGCGCAGCCCGATCAGGTCGGTACATTTACCATCGGACGTGCCCTTCCGAACCGGGCTGTGAATGCGGTCGGCCCTTTCCTGATTCTTGATCATCTTCCCAAGCGCGAAATTTCTGCCGGTGAGTTACCTGAGCCGGACGGCAGCTTTGCCCATCCCCATGCGGGTATCGTGACCTTCACCTATGTCATGGAAGGTGCCATGACCCATTTTGACAGCCTGGGAAACAACAGCTCCGTCACGGCGGAAGGCGTGCAATGGATGAACGCGGGCAATGGCATTGTCCACGACGAAATGCTCGCGACGCCCCTGCGCCGGGATGGCGGGGTGCTGCATTCCTTTCAATTCTGGATCAACCTGCCCGCGGCAAACAAGCGCGAGCCTGCTCAATACATGCCCGTCTCATCCCCGGACCTGCCCGTAGCAATGCTCGCGGGTGGGCGTGGGGAGGTCAAAGTTCTGCTTGGCCAGTATGATGGACAATCCTCGCCCATCCCCACCTATGCGGGCGAATTCATCTGGCACGTCAGGATCGAGCCGCTTGGGACGGTCGATATCGCCTTGCACGCCGATCTGCCAGTCGCGGGATTCCTGCCGACGCATGGGGCCGTGGTCGGTGATGCCAAGATCGACGCTCATACCATCATCGGATTGGACGCCCCGGATGGGACGTTGGAGATCACCAACCCGGCTGTTGAACCGCTTGATCTGCTGCTGTTTGGCGGTGAAGCGATCACCGACCCCATCGCCATGCGCGGCCCGTTTGTCATGAACAGCGACGGCGAGCTGACCGCGGCGTTCCGCGCGTATCGCGCCGGGAAATTCGGACAGATCACCTATCCCGCCGATCACGCTGCCCACAAATCATAGAATAACGCCGTAAGGCGACCAAGAAGGTTAGAAATCATGTCACAGAAAATTGCCATTGTCGGCGGCGGCTACATAGGCGCCGAACTCGCGAAGTCTCTCGACGACACAGCGGACGTCACATTGATCGAGCCGCGCAGTCACTTCGTTCACGCGCCGGCCATGATCCGCGCGGTTGTCGACCCTTCGCTGCTGGATCGCGCTCTCATCCCCTATGATCGGCTGCTCGCGAACGGCAGGGTCATCGCGTCCAAGGCGACGGTTATCGACGCGGAAGGTGTCACGTTGGAGGACGGCACTCGGGTAGAGGCGGATCAAATCGTTGTTGCCACCGGGTCCAGCAATGCGATGCCCTTCAAGCCTCAAGGTGCCGATATTGCGAGCCTTAGGTGCGACAACCAGCGCATTCATCAGCAACTCAAAGCGGCGCGGCGCATCGGCGTTGTCGGGGCTGGTGCCGTTGGCACCGAGCTTGCGGGCGAAATCGCCTATGCCATGCCGGACAAGAAGGTGACGTTGATCTCAGGCGACGAGGCATTATTCCCGACGATGCCGTCAAAGCTGGGCACCTCTCTCACGGCAAAATTGCGAAAGGCCGGTGTCACGCTCATTCTCGGTCAGCGGGCGGAGAACCTGAAAAGCTTGACCGAGCCGAATGTGGGCACCCTGCAACTTGCCGATGGGTCACAGCACGACTTCGACCTGATCTTTCCGGTTATCGGATCGCGCGCGAATTCCGAGGTGCTTGAAACGCTTGCCGGTGTTCAGAAAACGACGGCAAACCGGATTAAGGTCGACCCATGGATGCGCCCATCATCACTGCCGAACGTGTTTGCGGCGGGCGATGTTGCGGATGTCGGCGACGCCATGACAATCGTGGCCACAAGCCGCCAACTGCCTTGGCTCAAGGCGACGCTATCCGGATTGGCAGCGGGCAAGGCGATCGAAGACATGAAGCCCTATAAGCCATGGGGCAGCAAGGCGCCGATCCTCGTTCCGCTTGGTCCCAAACAGGGGAATTCCTTCCTTGTTTTCTTCACCGCTGGAGACTTCCTGACCCGCAAGATGAAGGGGGCGGACCTGTTTCTCAAGAAATACGCAAAGTTGCTGAACCGGCCTGAAAGCTGATCAGAACGCGGCTGAACCCAATTTCCAAAAGGAAAGACCATGGAAATCTCCCGAAGATCCCTTTTGTCGTCGACCTTGAACTTGTCGCGACCGTTGAATCCTGGCGTGCCGGATCCGGTGCGATGTATTTCGACGTGGCGCTGACGGTGTTTAACGCGCATGTCGTGCCCGCACCACGCGCAGTTGTGAACGGCACCATTCAGATCGCGGGCGAAACCATCGCTATCGAGGATGGTCACGGCTGTCACGACCACAATTGGGGCAATGCCGGTATCGAAGGTGTTCTGAAGGCGTGGCACTGGGGCCGAGCGGAATGCGGCGATTTCACGCTGAACTTCTCCTATATCCTTCACAACGCGGATTACGGCAACAAGGTCGTCTGCAAGTTCATGTTGGCAAAGGATAGTGAAATCCTGCTCAGCACGGGTGAATTCGAGGACAGTTTCGTTGGTGAAATCCATGTCGGCCCGCAGTCCGGCAACGGCTGGCCTGACGGCTTCCTGATCGAAGCGCCTTACAATGGCGACATGATCCGTATCGAGATTTCAGGCAATCACCTGTTGAGCGACGCGCTCAATTCCGAGCAGAAACCGGATGGCCAGGCTATATCCGTCTTGGTGGCGACATATGGGTGACGGTGCCGCTAGCGGGCGGAACCGAGGTTGCAACCGGCAACATCATCCACGAAATGTCCTTTTCGGAAAGTATACCTAAAGCGGAAGCAAACTGGCTTTTGTAGGTCAAAGCGCCCCCTTGTGAGCATTCGCCGCAAGGGGGCGGCACCCAATGACTGGATATTAACTCTTCAAGAAAAACATTTTGGCGCGATCTGTGGAACGGCTGGTTTGGCGATACTACATCGCAGCACTGCGCCAGCAGCAGCTTTGAGCCGTTCAACAAATCCGACACGAAGGCGCGTTCCAGACGTTCGCTGCGTATTTAGCCGAGGTCCGCTGTGCGTAGAGAGCTGACCTCCCAGAACGTTGCTGGTGTGGGATACATTTACATTAGCGGGCCAGATTGGGCGTTTGTGAACGGCGCAAGGAAGGCTGGATCACTCGAGCCCAGTTGCGCGCAGGTCTAGGGGAATACTTTTCTCGGCATCGAAAAAACCAAACTCCGCAATTTGGCGCGCGTCTCTATTCTGCATGAGAAATCGCACTGTCGCACGGTGATTTCGCACTTCGTGCATCACGGCGTCGTACTTCAGTACGAGAGAATTTGGTTCAATCTCAATACTTGCCGTGCGCCACTGAGTAACGATTTGTATGTTGATTGTCACCGAGAACTGACCCGGCGGGGGTGCGGACAAAAACTTGGACTGTTTTCACGGCATAAGGCCGAGGCTTTTACGATATTCGATGGGGCTTCTGCCACCAAGGGACATCTTGATGCGTGTTTCGTTATACCAGCGGATGTAGGCGTCAACCTCGTCAACAAACTGGGCCGCGGTGAAGGCCCGCCAATCACGA
>NZ_JBQKUI010000012.1:0-80443 GCF_054968505.1 Sulfitobacter sp. G5_S2_6_S6 | reverse complement strand
GGTCGCCACCGAAACCGGCATCACCGATCTGGCATGGGATGACTTTGACCCGATCGCACTGATGACGGCATCGCCCCAGTATCTGGTGGCGGGCAAATCCGACAACTACAGCAATTTCGAAGAATTCGTGACCTACGCCAAGGCACATCCCGGCGAGATCTCCATGGGCGTCACATTGGCCGGCGTCCCGCATCTGCACGCCGCGATGATCGAACAGGCCTTCGGGCTTGAGTTCAAATACGTCGGCTATGAGGGCACGGGCGAACGCGTGCGCGCGCTGGTCGGCGGCAACCTTGATGTGGCGATTGGCGACATCAGCTCCTCCAAACAATTCGTCGACAACGGCGATCTGACCTTCCTTGCCGTCGGCGCGACCGACCGGGTGGACGCCGCCCCCGATGTGCCGACCTTCAAAGAGCTGGGTCAGGATCTTGAGTTGAACGTGACCCGCGGCATCGTGATGCCCAAAGGGGCCCCGCAAGAGGTCCGCGACACGCTTGAAGCCGCGCTGCAAGAGATGGCCCAAGACCCCACCTATATCGAGCAGACCAACAACGCGGGTGCCGATGTCGGGTTCCGCGGCCAGGAAGACTACCGCGCCTATCTGAGCAAACTGGACGAGACAGTGAAATCGCTGTCGTCGGTTCTGGCCCCATGAACGGGCATGACCCCATGAAGGCACAGGAGGCGGGCTTGGTTGCCCGCCTCCTGAGCTATGTCTTCCTCCTGCTGGCCTCGATCGCATTGTTCATCTCGGCCAGCGGCATTGCGACCTCGCGTTTTGAAAAGCTTGGTGCCGGGGCTTTCCCCAAGATCATCTTTGGCGCGATGGCGATCGTATCAGCCATCGCGATCATCGACGCGCTGCGCCAGATCCCCCGCCACGCTTACGGTGATTTCGCCGCACAGGCCGTAGCATGGGCCAAACGTTGCTATCTGGTGTTTGTCTGCCTTGGCGCGCTCACCGCCTATCTGCTGGTCATTCCGGTGCTGGGGTTTTCCATCGCCAGCCTGATCTTCCTGTTCGTGCTTCAGGTGATCCTCATGCCACGCACGCCCAAGTCTATTGCCCTCGCCGCTGTGGTGGCTGTGGTTTTCTCCTTCGGGCTGAACTGGCTTTTTGCCGAAGTGTTCACCGTCTTCCTACCGCGCGGAGTGCTTTGAATGACTGATTTCATGACAGGGGCCGCGCAGATTTTCACGCTGGCGACGCTCGCCTATATGCTGGCCGGGTCCGTCGCGGGCATCGTTGCCGCGGCGATCCCCGGTTTCACCGTGACCATGGCGATTGTGCTGACCCTGCCGCTGACCTTCACGATGGAGCCTTTGCAAGGCATCGCCGTGATGCTCTCGGTCTATGTGGGCGGTTATACCGGCGGGCTGATCTCGGCGGCATTGTTGGGCATCCCCGGCACGCCATCGTCGGTCGCCACCACCTTTGACGCCTTCCCCATGGCGCGCAACGGCGAACCGGGGCGCGCGCTGTCCATCGGGGTCTGGGCGTCCTTCTTTGGCACCGTCATCTCGACCATCGTGCTGATCTTCGCCGCACCGCCGCTCGCGCTTTTCGCCGTGCGCCTTGGCCCGTGGGAGTATTTCTCGCTCATCGTCTTCGCCCTCACAATCGTCGCCAGCCTTGTCGGCACCTCTGCCATGCGCGGCATTCTGGCGGGGCTGATCGGGCTTGCAATCTCTACCGTGGGGACGGACCCGATCATGGGCCGCCCGCGCTTTGATTTCGGCATAGAGATGCTGCAGGCCGGCCTGCCGTTTCTGGTGGTGCTGATCGGGATCTTCGCCATCTCGCAGCTTGTGTCAGAGGTAGAGAATGCCGACAGTGTGCGGTCGGGCAATGCGCTGGTCACAGGGGCCATCGATTTCCAGACATGGACCGTGATGAAGGAAGTGTTGATGCGTCCCGTCAACCTGCTGCGGTCGTCCATCGTCGGCGTGCTGATCGGCGCCCTGCCCGGTGCGGGCGGGTCCATCGCCAACCTCGTCGCCTATGACCAGGCCAAGCGCGGGTCCAAGAACAGTGACAAATTCGGCACCGGTGAACCAGACGGCATTGTCGCCTCCGAGGCGGGCAACTCCGCCACCGCGGGCGGCGGACTGATCCCGCTTATCGGTCTGGGCATCCCCGGATCGGCTGTCGATGCGATCCTCATGGCGTCGCTGATGGTGCATGGCATCTCGGTCGGGCCACGGCTGATCATGGATCACGGTGACCTTGTCTATGGCATGTTCATCGCGATGGTGGTCGCGTCCTTCATGATGCTGATCGTGTCGATCTGCTCTATGCGGCTGTTCCTGCGGGTGACCGAAGTGCCCAAATGGCTGATCGTGCCGGTGGTGATGACCTGCTGCGTCGTGGGCACCTTTGCGCTGAACAACCGCGTGACCGACCTTTACCTGCTGATCTTTATCGGCATCACCGGCTACACGCTGCGCGCCCTTGGCTATGCGCTGGCACCTTTGGTGCTGGGGGTCATTCTGGGCCCGATCGCCGAAACCAACCTGCGGCGCGCGCTGATGACGGACGAAGACCCGACGCTGTTCTTCACCCGCCCCATCAGCCTGATTTTCCTGATTGCGGCTTTCGTGTCCATTGTCTGGGCCATCCGCAGTCACCTCAAAAACCGTACATCTACAGAAAGGCCATCCCATGCGCCTACGTCATGATCCCGTCTACCCGTCGCGCCGCTCGCCCATCCTGGCCGAGAATGTCGTCGCCACCTCGCAACCGCTGGCGACCCAAGCCGGTCTGTCCATCCTGCAACAAGGCGGCAACGCTGTGGATGCGGCCATCGCCACGGCGGCGGTGCTAACAATCGTCGAGCCCACGGGCTGCGGCCTTGGCTCTGACGCCTTCTGCATCCTGTGGGACGGCAAGCAGCTGCACGGGCTGAACGCCTCGGGCCGCGCGCCCGCCGCCTGGACGCCCGAATATTTCAAGAACGGCATCCCCGAACATGGCTGGGACGCCGTGACCGTCCCCGGTGCCGTCAGCGCCTGGGTTGAATTGTCTGAAAAATTCGGCAGCCTCGGCCTGTCGACCGTGCTGGCCCCCGCGATCCGCTATGCTGAAGACGGCTTTATCGTGTCGCCGGTCGTGGGCACGGCATGGGCCAAAGGGGCCGCGGTGCTCAAGGACCAGCCCGGCTTTGCCGAGACTTTCATGCCCGAAGGGCGCGCGCCCAAACCCGGCGAACGCTTCCGCAACCCCGGCGCCGCACGCACCCTGCGCGCCATTGCCGAAACCAAGGGCCGCGCTTTCTACGAGGGCGAGATCGCGCAAGAGATCGCGGCCTTCGCCAAGGCCAATGGCGGCGCGATGACAGCCGACGATCTGGCAGCGCATCACAACGATTGGTGCGGCACCATCAGCCAAAGCTTTGACGACTTGGAATTGCATGAGATCCCGCCAAACGGTCAGGGCATCGCCGCGCTGATGGCGCTTGGCATGTTGCAGCACACCGACATCCGCGATCACGGCCCCGACGATCTGGCCGCCGTGCATTTGCAGATCGAGGCGATCAAGCTCGCCTATGCCGATCTGCACGCCTATGTCGCCGATCGCGATCACATGACCGATGTGGACGAAGCGGCCCTGCTTGACCCCGATTACCTTAAATCCCGTGCCGCCTTGATTGATGCCAACAAGGCGCAGGACTTTGGCGCGGGGGCCCCGAAACAGGGCGGCACCGTGCTGCTGAACGTCGGTGATGCCTCGGGCATGATGGTCAGCTTTATCCAGTCGAACTACGCGGGCTTCGGCTCTGGCGTGGTGGTGCCGGGCACGGGTGTGTCCATGCAGAACCGCGGCTTTGGCTTCACGACACAGGACGGCCACCCCAACCAGGTCGCACCCGGCAAACGCCCCTTCCACACGATCATTCCGGGCTTCGCCATGAAGAACGGCGTGCCGCTGATGGCCTTTGGCATGATGGGCGGGCCTATTCAGGCACAGGGCCACATGCAGCTCTTGCTGCGCACGCAGTTGTGGGACCAAGACCCCCAGACCGCGGCCGATGCCCCCCGCTGGCGCGCGATCGAGGGGTTGGCCGTCGCCTGCGAACCGTCGATGCCTGCCGATCTGCTCGACGGGCTCAAGGCGCTTGGCCATGCGATCCAGATCGAGGCACCGGACAACGCCTTTGGCTTCGGCGGCGCGCAACTGGTGCAACGCAACGCGGCAGGCGGCTACGCCGCGGGCTCTGATCCGCGCAAGGACGGGCAAGCCGCAGGCTTCTGATCCCGCGCCACATGGGCGAGCGGAGGGTCACGCCCCCGCTCGCCCTTTACGGGCCGGCAGCGCCCCTATATCGATCTTTCGACAACGCAGGCATTCCCATGAACTACATCAAACGCATCGGCATCGACGCCTATATGATCTTGCTGCTGGCCACCGTGATCGCGGGCATTGTGCTGCCTGCCACAGGTGTCGCCGCCGAAGGCCTGCGCGGGGTGACCTTCTGGGCCGTCTCGTTGCTGTTCTTTCTGTATGGGGCCAAGCTGGACCCAAGTGCGGTCAAGGCTGGCATCACAAACTGGCGCCTGCAGGGGATGACCTTTGGCGCGACCTATGTGCTGTTTCCGCTGATTGGCCTGCTGCTGGCGACGCTGTGCAGCCCGATCCTCGGGGCGACGGTGACTATGGGGCTGCTGTTCTTGTCGGTGCTGCCCTCGACCGTGCAATCCTCTATCGCCTTCACCTCGATTGCGGGCGGCAATGTGCCTGCGGCGATCTGCGCGGCCTCCGTCTCTAACCTCATCGGGGTCATTCTGACGCCGGTGCTGGTGACCTTGCTGCTGCATCAGGGCGACGGCGGCGTCAGTATGGATGCCATCGGCAAAATCGGCGTGCAGATCTTGCTGCCTTTCATCGTCGGGCAGGTAATGCGTCCGCTGGTGGGCGGGTTTGTGCAACGCCACAAGCTGCTGACCATGATCGTGGACCGCGGGTCGATCATGCTGATCATCTACTCCGCCTTCAGCGCGGGCACAGTCTCGGGCCTGTGGTCCGCTATTCCCGTCACCACGCTGATGCTGCTCTTTGCCGTGGTCTGGCTGTTTCTGGCCGTGGGCATGTGGTCGATGATCGCCCTTGGCAAGGCTGCGGGGATGCCCGACGCGGATCGCGCGGTGCTGTTCTACTGCGGGTCCACCAAAAGCCTTGCCAGCGGGTTGCCCATTGCCACGGCGCTTTTTGCGCCCGATCTGGTCGGTGCCATCGTTTTGCCGCTGATGATCTACCATATCTCGCAGCTTCTGGTCTGCGCCTTCGTCTCGCAGCGCGCGTCGCGTCGGGCCGCTGCGGCACCTGCCTAAAGTTACCCATGGGTATCCTTTTTGCCGATCACCCCCGCGCCCGCGCGCGGGTCTCTGCCTGTCGGGGCACCACGGCCTAAGCCACAGCAGAAACACGCAATTTTCCGCCGAAATTTGGCGGGGTCGCGGCGTGCATCGATAGGGGATACGCGTTACGAAAACGCGAAAAGGCAGCAGGCTGCCCACCCGACAAGAAGGACCCTATCGATGGCAGATAAAACAAAACGAAGCTGGTTTGGCCGTACTGTACTGGCCGCGGTGATGCCCGTGGCCGCGCAGGCCCAGACCGTGCAGGACGGCATGGCCGCGTTCGAGCAAGGCGATTATACCCACGCGCTGGAACTGCTGCTACCGCTGGCCGAACAGGGCGACGCCGAGGCGCAATGTCAGGTCGGCCGACTGTACTATCGCGGCGGCGATGGTGTGCCGCAAAGCTTTGATGATTCCGTCGCATGGGCGAAGAAGTCTGCCGAGCAGAACAACCCCTGCGGGTTGAACTCTCTGGGCGTGTCCTACCGCTTTGGGCAAGGCGTCGACCCCGACGCGAAAACCGCGTTCGACTATTTCACCCGCGCTGCGGCTCAAGGGTTTGACAAGGCGCAGTTCAGTCTGGGCAACATGCATGAACTGGGCGAAGGCACAGCGCAAAGCGATGCAGAGGCCCGCGCCTGGTATCGCAAAGCGGCAGAGCAAGGCAATGCTATGGGCCAGTACCGCTTGGGCATCCTGTTGCTGGAAGGTCGCGGCGGCGAGGCGGCCCCCGAAGAAGCACAGCAGCTTTTGCGTGCCTCGGCGGAGCAGGGTCTGGCTGACGCGCAATATTCGCTGGGGTGGATGGCCAATCACGGTGTCGGGGTAAAGCAGGACCACGGCCAGGCGCTTGAATGGTATCGGCTCGCGGCAGAACAAGGCTATGCCCCCGCGCAGATCAATCTGGGCAATCTCTATGCCGAGGGGCTTGGCACCTCGCAAGATGACGAGAAAGCCGTCGGCTGGTACTATGAGGCAGCGCGCAATGGCGTCCCCGCTGCGCAGGTCAACATGGGTAAGCACTATGCGCTTGGACGCGGTGTGCAGCAGGACTTTGACGAGGCGATGGTCTGGTATCAGCAAGCTGCGGAATACGGCGAACCCGTTGCCTATCTGAACGTAGGATTGCTGTATGAAAACGGTCAGGGCCGCCCCGCCGATCCGGCAGAGGCCGCGCGCTGGTACCGTGCCGCCGCCGAACGCGGAGAACCCAGATCCCTTGCCAAGCTCGCACATTTCTATGCCGAAGGGATCAGCGTCACACCGGACCCCGTGACCGCATGGGCGTTGCAGGATACCGCCATGGCCTATGACCGCGACGGCGCGCTGGACGCGCCCGAAGAACGGCTGATGCAAATGGGCCAGCAGTTGGCACCCCAGCAAAAAGGTGAGGCAAAGGCGCTGGCACAAAGCTGGCAGAACGGGGAAGAGCTGGTCTTGCCTTAGCGATTTAGCCAAAGCTGTGACCACGGCCCATATGGACAAAATGTCCATTTTGCCTATATTGTGCGGTGACGCTACAGGAGAGCCCCATGACACGTGTCACCGCCACCGAATTCAAGAACAACATCGGCGCATTCAGCGATGCGGCGATGAGCGAGCCTGTCATCATCACCAGCCACCAACGTGACCGTCTGGTGCTGTTGTCAGCGGATGAATACCGTCGCCTGACCGCCCTGACCGAAGGGGTGACCGCGCAGGATAAGGACCGCGTGGCGCGCGGGCTTGAACGGCATCGCAGCACGATACTGGAACTCGCCAAACGATGACGGAGCCCCGCTGGGTCACCCGCGAACTTGTTGAATACATGCATGATTGCGTTCTGGAGCTGGCGGGCGGCGCGCGCGGGTTGCGCGATGGTGACCTACTGGAATCCGCACTGGCCCGCCCGATGAACCTATATGCCTTTGGCGAAACGTCGCTTTTTGAATTGGCCGCCTGCTATGCCGAAGCCATCGCCCGCAACCACGCCTTTGTCGATGGCAACAAGCGCACGGCCTTCTTTGTCGCCAGCGATTTTCTGGACCAGAACGGATACGAGCTGCAAGCCGCTGTGGATCAGGAACACGCCGATATGATGGTGGAACTGGCCCAAGGCAAAATGACCCGCGCCGACGCTGCCGCACATTTACGCAACCACAGCATCAAGACCTCTGCGACCTGACGTTTCGCGTTGGCGCGTAACTTTAGATAGAATTAGTCATTGTTTCCCTGCTAGAAACACCGGTGTGATAAACGCCACCCGTGGGCCGGCAAGGAGACGACAATGAATACACAGAATATGCCTGCGCCCGATGGGGCGACACCGGCGCACCCGATCCCTGTCGAGGCGGATCTGGCCAAGGCCGATGTCGGGTTGATCGACTTTGCCAAAAAAGCGGGGAAGAACATCTTTTCGGTGATCCCCGATGCGACGCGCACGCAAAGCTATCTGAAAGGGCCGGCCAAGATCCATTATGTCTGTGACCCCGATATGGTGACCGAACTGCTGGCCGGTGTCGGGCGTCGCTTTCCCAAGGCGGAGTTTACACATAACGTCATCGGCCCCGTTGTCGGCAACGGCATGATCCTGTCGGAAGGCGAGAAATGGCGCGCGCAACGGCATCGCTATGCCCCGCTTTTTGCCGCGCGCAACCTGCCCGTGCTGACCCGACATTTTGCCCAGACCGGCGACGAGCTGGCGGATTTCTTTGCACGCACGGCGGGCGAAGTCGATGTATCGGATGCGGCGCAAGAGGCGACGCTCACCAATATCTCGCGGGTGATGTTCTCGGGGAACGAGGCTGTGTCCAAGCAGGATGTCCGTCAGGGGATGCGACGGTTCACCGACTATATCAGCTATATGTCGCTGTTCGATCTGATGGGGCTGCCGAAGTGGGTGCCCCGTCTGAAATGGCTGCGCAGCAAGAAAGCGATCCGTGATCTACGGCAGTTGACCCATGACGTGATCGCCAACCGCCGCGCGCAGCGCCATGCAGAGGCGGTCGATTTTCTTGACCTGCTGATCGAGGCGCTTGAGACGGATAAGGAAGATGTCGAAACGACGGTCGATAACCTGCTGACCTTTGTCGCGGCGGGCTATGAAACCTCGGCCAATACAATCGCTTGGGGGCTTTATCTGCTGGCGATGCACCCCGAGGTACAGACCGATCTGCGCGCCGAGGTGATGGAGGCCTGCGGTGGCGGGCCCATCGGCTTTCACGATCTGCCCAAGATGCCCAAACTGCACGCACATGTGCGTGAAACCCTGCGGATGTACCCCGCAGGTGCCTTGTTCGCCCGTGATGCGACGGATGAGGTGACGATCAAGGATGTGACGTTTAAGAAGGGCGACGTGATCATGTTCCCGGTCTATGCGCTGCACCGGAACGAGCTGCTGTGGGACAATGCGGCGCTGTATCAGCACGACCGGTTTCTGGACCGTAAGTACCCGCGCGGACAGTATATTCCCTTTGGGGACGGGCCGCGCATCTGCATCGGGGCGCAATATGCCGAGACAGAGATTATGGTGCTGCTGGCCTCGGCGCTACGGCGGGCGTCTTTTGAACTGACGGACCACCCTGTCGCGCCACCGAACCTGACCTTTACCATGCGGCCCGATGGCCCGCTGATGTTGCGGGCCGTGCCGGTAGATCAGGCGGCGGTGGAATAGCTTTCGGGTTTGGCCGCCTTGGCCGCATCCGCTGCCTTGAGCACGACACAGAAGGTGGTGCCCACGCCGAGCTTGCTTTTATAGGCGATGCTGCCGCCGTGGGCATCCACGATACGTTTCGAGATCGACAAGCCAAGACCCGTGCCCTGGAACTTGCGTTGATCGCTTGAATCGATCTGGCCGAATTCCTCGAAGATGACGCTTTCACTGCCTTCGGGAATCCCGATGCCCTGATCCGCGACCGAAATCACGAGGTTCTCGTCCTCGCGTTTGAGGCCCACACGGATGGTGCCCCCCGCCTCGGAGAATTTGGCGGCATTGGACAGCAGGTTCACGATCACCTGATCGAGCCGTTTCTTGTCGCCGCGCACGATGGGCTGGTCTGCGGCAACGTTGATCTCTACCGCGACGCCAAAGCGGCTGGCATAGGGCTGGAACGAATGGGCGGCCGTGTTCACGACCTCGGCCAGATCCACGTTACCCAGATCAAGCGAGAATTTCCCCACATCCGCTGATTGCAAAAGCAGCAAATCCCCGACCAGATCCCCCAGACGGTTCGAGTTGCGCGTCGCGATATCGAGCAGCCGCGACATTTTGTCCGGCACCTCGCCCGCTGACCCTGCATTGATCAGGTCAAGCGCACCGCGGATAGACGTGAGCGGCGTGCGCAATTCATGGCTAACGGTGGACAGGAAACGGGTCTTGGCCTCGCTTGCGGCGAGGGCATTCTTGTTCTCTGTCTGAAGCGCGAGGCGGTTCTTCATCAGCGCGGAATACCCTTTGATGAAGGTCCGGGCGAGTTCGAACACGAAGCCCAGAACAAACAGCGCGGTAAAGAGGTTCAGCCAGATTTCAGAGTCCAGCGAGGGGCGCGCCACGACGACATCGCGGATCGGGATATAGAGGATCGCCCCGATGTAGATCGCCAGCCGAAACCCCAGCACATACAAAAACTGGTGGTTGTTCATCGCCGCGAAGATAGAGGCGGAAATCAACAGGAAAAGCGGCAGAAAGTGGCTGTTTCCAACGCCCTGCTGGATCGCGATCGAGATGCAGAACATCGCAATCGTCGTCGCACTGAGCGCCGTGGTCATGTAGATATGGAACAGCGATTTGCGGATCTTGAGGGTCTTGGACCGGGTGTTGCGCAGGATGTAGCGCAGCACGACGATGTCATAGATTTCGCATAAGGCGATCGCGAAAAAGAAAAACAGCGCGACCCTCAGTTCATAGTAATAGCCTGCCAAAGCAATAGCTGCGGTATAGATGATCGCCCGCTGGCCAAACGCCCGGCTGCCCACAAGCGCATAATCCCGCAGCCGGCTTAGAACCGGGCGGGCCTGAGGCAAATTAACATTGTCAATTGCTTCCATGTTGCGCTTCCTCCGTCAGCCTGGCGCGGAATTGAGCGCCAAACGAATCTGCTGATATTTCACTACGATACACCTCAACTATTGGTGGAAAATTTGTTGCGATCATGGCAGAACCGTGGCTGTATGCATTTTGTTAACTTTTTCGTTACTTGAGCGGAGCTTTAGGCAGAGAACAATGGGTATCCAGAACGCAAAATCGCACCAGCGTGCAGAGACGATCCAGTTGGAGCCTTCGGTTCAGGCCGCTCTTCAGACACGACCCGTTGAAAGTGATGTCCCTTCATACGCGACACGGCTGGAAGAGACAGTGGTGCATATCGGCAACCAGTATCGGTATGGCCAACTCTATTCAGATTTTCTGAAAGCACGCAAATCAGTTTTTATCGATCAAAAGGAATGGGATCTGCCCCATACCGAAGGGATGGAGTTTGACCAGTACGACACCCCCCAAAGCCGGTCTGTCGTGATCCATGAATACGGCCGGGTGCTGGCGGGCGTGCGGTTGCTGCCGACCACGGCGCAATGCGGCTGTTATACCTATATGCTGAAAGACGCGCAGCGCGGTATGTTGCCGGATATCCCTGAATATGTGCTTTACGAAGACGCGCCGGTGATGCCCCATGTCTGGGAAGCCACGCGGCTGTTTTTATCAAAAAACGAGCCCGCGCACCGGCGGCTGGCGATCCAGACCAAGCTGATCTGGGGCATGGCGCGTGCCGCGACTGAACAAGGGGCGACCCATGTGATCGGGATCGTGCCTGCCGTGTTCCAACGCTGGATGAACCGTCTGGGGATGAGCGCGCTGCCCTTGGGCCCCAAGCTGAACATCAGCGGCGACAATACGCAGGCCGCGATCATGCATGTGGCGAATTACGCCGACCCGACCCCGTCTGACGCGCGGTAAGCGACCAGAATGGTATCGACCGCACGGGTGACATGCTGGTCGATATCCTTGTAGGGGCGCGTCGTCAGCCCCAGTTGCGCACGGACCATGCCAAAGCCCTTGAGCAATGAAATAAGGTCTTCGGCGACATCACGCGGGTCGAAATCGTCGCGCAGGTCGCCGCTTTCCTGCCCTTGCACCAGCAGACCGCAAACGGCGGCGCAAACCGCCTCGAAGGCGGCGGTATAGAAGGTGCGACCGATCTGCGGGTAGTCGCGGGCGACCTCGTGGATCAGACAGGTAAATTCGACCGAGTCCTGCTCCCCCAGAAAGCTCAGAAATTTCCGCCCGAACGACATCAGCGCGGTGCGCAAATCGGGATGGTCTGAGATATCTCCCAACACCTCGGCGCGAAAAACCTCTGCCTCGGCCTCGAGCACATTTTGCAGGATCTCCGACATATTGTCGAAATGGCGATAGATCGTCGCCTTGGACACAGAAGCCTCGCGCGCCAAAAGGTCCGTCGTGACTTTTTCAAAGCCTTTGACGAAGAACAGGGCGCGCGCTGTCGACAGTATTCGCGATTTTGATGCGTTTTCATTCATATTGCAGAACTAGGACGTGTATGGGTGAAATAAAAGTGCTGAACGGTACCAAGGGGGGTTGAACTGTACGTCACTGCGCGTAAGTACCGCCCAGTACTCGAAAGGCCTTTGACATGAAGCAGCTGATTTCCGTTCTTTTATGCGCCACCCTTGCGACGCCTCTTGTTGCACAGGACGCAGATGACCTGACCCCCTCGGGCACGCCCGCGCCGATCAGGTCGGTCAAATTGATAGAGGCGGGCGGTGCCGCGTCGCAGGTGCAGCGGGTCTTTTTCGGCAAGATTGCAGCGCTGGAAACAGTGGACCTGTCGTTCGAGGTCGGCGGCCGCATGGTGATGTTCGACGCCCAAGAAGGGCAGTTCCTGCAAGAAGGCGTGCAGATCGCGGCGCTGGACCCGGTGCCGTTTGAACGCGCGGTACAACGTGCCGAGGTGCAGTTGACTCAAGCCGAACGGGATTTCGAACGCTCGCAAACGCTGGCCAAAAGCAATGCCGTGTCCACCGCACAGGCACAGGACACGGAAACCGCCCGCGATCTGGCGCGGATCGCGTTGAGCGAGGCCCGCGAGGCGCTGGACCACGCGACGCTGATCGCCCCGTTTCGCGCCTTGGTCGCCTCGCGTCTGACACCGAATTATGCCAATGTCTCTCCGGGTCAGGCCATTGTGCGACTGCATGACATGTCGGAAGTGCGGGTCGAGATCGACGTTCCCGAGCAGATGTTCCAGATGTATTCAAACACGGCTGACGTCGAATTTACCGGCACGTCGCCGCTATTTGCCGGTGGTGTGCCGCTTGAATTGCGCGAGTTCAACGCCGAAACGCAAAGCATCGGGCAAAGCTACCGCGTGACGCTGGCGCTCCCCTCTGATCGGGTCACACCGAAACTGATCCCCGGCGCATCGATGAGCGTCACCGCGCGGATCGCGGCAGGTGACGACACTGCAACGACCCTGCCCCCTTCTGCCGTGGTCATGGCGGACGATCAGGCGCGGGTCATGGTCTATACCCCTGACGAGACCGGCGAACAGGGTCAGGTCAGCTGGGTCAACGTCGACGTGTCCTCCAATACCGGCACAGATATCATCGCCACGGGGCTTGAGCCGGGCACCCTGGTTGTCGGCGCTGGCACACAGCTGCTGCGCGAGGGCGACACCGTGCGCCCCTTCAACGGGTTGAGCATCGAGTAAACTATGAAAATCGCACGTTTCTCCATTGAAAATCCGCTTTATACGTGGATTTTCATCCTCTTCGCCCTGTTTGGGGGTGTGTTTGGCTACCTGTCGGTCGGCAAGCTGGAAGACCCGAGCTTTACCTTGAAATCCGCCATCGTCGCCACCGCCTATCCCGGTGCCAGCGCGGCAGAGGTGGCGACCGAAATCTCTGAGGTGCTAGAGGCTGAAATCCAGCAGATGGACGAGGTCAAGACCGTCACCTCGCGCAATACCCACGGGCTGTCGGTCATCGAAGTCGAGATGCAGGATGAATACGACGGGACTGAGCTGCCACAGGTCTGGGATGATCTGCGGGATCGTGTGTCTGACGCGGCAAGCTCACTGCCCTCGGGGGCCTATCCGTCACAGGTGAACGACGACTTTGGCGATGTTTTCGGTATCCTATATGCCGTCTCCGCCCCCGGCTTTTCGGATTCCGAGATCTGGGAGATCGCGACCTTTATCCGGCGTGACCTGCTGACGGTCGACGGCGTTGCCAATGTCGATATCGACGGGCTGCCGGAAGAGGCGATTTTTGTCGAACCGTCGTCGCAAAAGATGTCACAGCTTGGCATTGATCCCAGCGTGATCATCGGCGCGATCAGTGAATCCACAGCGATCAACCCCACCGGCTTTGTCGAAACTGGCGATACCAACCTGCGGATCGACGGTCCTTCGGGCGATGATAGTGTAGGTGACATCAGCGCCTTGACCTTCGGCTTTCAGGGCGAGGTGCTGAATCTGCTGGACGTGGCAACCGTGTCGCGGGGCCGTGTGGACGCCCCCGACCACCTTTTGCGTCAAGACGGGCAAGAGGTCTTCACCCTTGGCGTTTCGGGACTGGAATCGGAAAATATCGTCGAGGTCGGCAAACGCGTCGAAGCGCAGCTTGAGACCTTGCAGACCTTCCTTCCCGTCGGGGTCGAGATCACCCCAATCTACGAACAACACCGCGTCGTGGACGAAGCCAACAACAGCTTCCTTTTGTCTCTTGCCATGTCCGTGGGCGTGGTGATCGGGGTGCTCGCGCTGTTCATGGGGGTCCGCGCTTCGGTTGTTGTCGGCGTATCGCTTTTGCTGACCGTGCTGGCCACGTTCTTCTTCATGTATCTGTTCGGCGTCAAAGTTGAACGGATCAGCCTTGGGGCCTTGATCATCGCGATGGGGATGCTGGTGGATAACGCCATCGTCATCGCCGAGGGTATGCAACAGGAAATGCGCAAGGGGCGGCCCTCGGTCGCCGCCGCGGATACAGCGGCGCAGAATACGCAGATCCCCCTGCTGGGTGCCACGGTCATCGGGATCATGGCTTTTGCCGGGATCGGCCTGTCGCCTGACGCCACGGGCGAATTCATGTTCTCGCTTTTTGCGGTGATCGGGATTTCGCTTTTGATGTCGTGGATCGTTGCGGTGACTGTGACGCCTTTGCTGGGGCATTATATGCTGAAGATCGGCGGGCTGGCGGATGACGACAGCGGGTATAACGGCCCGATTTTCCGCAGCTATGGCAACCTTGTCCGGCTGGTGCTGCGGTTCCGCTGGCTGGTGTTTGCCGGCCTGATCGGCACCACAGTGGCCTGTGTGATGATCTTTGGTCAGGTCAAACAGCAGTTCTTCCCTGCGTCCAACACGCCGCTGTTCTACTTTGAATATAAGGCGGAGCAGGGCAGCTCTATCCAGTCGACCTCCCGCGATCTTGCGGTGATCGAGGATTGGCTGCTCGCGCGCGACGACGTTGACACTGTGACGACGACCATCGGTGCCGGCCTGACGCGCTATGTTCTGACCTACACACCCGGAGACAGCGACCCTTCGATCGGGCAGCTGGTGGTGCGCGCCACCTCGGCTGACGCAATCCCCGCCCTGCGCGCCGAGCTTGACCAGTTCGCGATCAACGCGCTGCCTTGGGCAGAGGTGCAGACCAAGCGGATCATTTTCGGCCCCGGTGGCGGGTCGGATATCGAGGCGCGTTTTTCAGGGCCAGACCCCGAAGTGCTGCGCGATCTGGCCGATCAGGCAGAGGATATCCTGCGTGACGCAACCCCGCTGCTGCATACCGAACATGTCGATTGGCGCGAGAAAGTGCTTGTGACCCGCCCTGTCTATGCCGAGGATCGTGCGCAGGCCGTGGGCATCGGGCGCAGCGATGTGGCGGATGCGATTGCCCTGTCGACCAATGGGATCACGGCGGGCACCTACCGCGAACGGGACCGGCTGATCGACATCATCGTGCGAGTGCCGCGTGCGGAATCCGCGAGCAACGGGCAGTTGCCCGACCAGATCGTCTATTCCGCCGCGCTTGGGGACTACCTGCCGCTGAGCCAGGTGATCGACGGGTTCAAGGTCACCGCCGAAAACGCGGTGATCGAACGGCGCAACCGCGTGCAGACGATCACGGTACAGGCCAACGTCATCGAAGGCGTCACCCCGCCCACCGTCTTCCCGCAGATCCGCCCGCTGATCGAAGAGATCGAGCTGCCGGTCGGCTATACCCTTGAATGGGGCGGAGAGTTCGAGAACGCGGGCGACGCGCAGGCTTCGCTTGGCAAGCAGATGCCGCTGAGTTTCGGGACCATGTTGCTGATCACCATCCTGCTGTTCGGCAAACTGCGCCAGACCGCGGTGATCTGGACCATCGTGCCCATGGCGATCAACGGGGCGGCACTGGGGCTGTTGTTCTCGGGGTTGGCGTTCAGCTTTACCGCGCTGCTGGGGCTGCTGTCGCTGTCGGGTATGTTGATCAAGAACGCCATTGTTCTGGTCGAAGAGATCGACGTGCAGAAAGAAAACGGCCTGAACCAGCATGACGCCATTGTCACCGCCAGTGTCAGCCGTTTGCGCCCTGTGGTTCTGGCGGCGGTCACAACGATCCTCGGGATGGTGCCGCTGCTCGCCGATTCGTTCTTTGCCGCGATGGCGGTGACGATTATGGGCGGTTTGGGCTTTGCCTCTGTTCTGACGCTGATCGGTGTGCCCGCGCTATATCACACCTATCTCGCGAAAGAGCGCCGCGCGGATGCGGCGGCCAAACCGGCCTAAGAAAACGGATTATGCCGTGGTGCCATGCACCACGGCATGCGCCAAAGCACGGGCCAGCGCGTCGCGCTCCCCCTCAGATTGATCGGGACGGATACGGTACCAGTCAACCAGCCCGTTCAATGCCCCCATCAACGCACGGCTGGCGATTTCGATGTTGGGCACGTCCAACTCCCCCTGCGCCACACCCGCGCGCAGCACCTCGCGGTAGAGGTTTTCATAGTCGTTGCGCAGGGTAATCAGCTCGCGCAGCACGGCGCGCTCTGCTTCGGTGGTGGAGCCGCGCAAATAGACCTCTACGCCCAAGCGGATACTGCGCTGATAGGGCAGTGTATCCATCATCACCCGCGCATGGGCATGGGCCATCAATTCAAGCTTACTGATGCTGGAAGTATCCAATGATATCAGAGGGGTAACCGCGTCAAAACAATATTGCATCGCCTGTCGGTACACCGCGAAATAGATCGCGTTCTTGGACCGGAAATGGTGGTACACCCGCCCCTTGGTCGCGCCCAGAACATCGGCGATATCGTCCATCGTCGCCTTGTCGAGCCCCTTGAGCATAAAGCACTGCGCAGCCGCCTCGATGATCTCGCGGCGGCTGTCTTGCTTGGGCGCGGCCCCCTCGGCGGCCTCCGTCAGCGTGTCGTCATCGATGTGTTCGTCCATTCGGTTCAGCCTTTGACAGCGGGTGCGCAGTAAAGAACGGGGGTTTTGCCCGTGTGGCGTGAATACTGAGCCGAAAAAAACGGTTGTGACAAGCCGTTGCGTCAGCGGACCCCCCGTAATTATCCGTTAGCGCACTTACATCACCGACAGCTATTGACACCTGCGCGCCCTGTTACGAGAGTAACATACTACTCGGAATGTTGGGCCGGGAAATCACAGGTTCAACACATCAGACCGTGGGAATGGACGGTGTACCGAGTACCGAAAATCAAGGGGCAACCACGCGTTTTGCGCGGTTGTTTGACCCGAAATATATGTTTGGGAGGACATACATGACTTATAAATCATCCGTCGCAGTCACCGCATTGGTCGCTGCTGTTGCCATCGCCGGTCAGGCCAGCGCGAAAGAGCGTCTGAACTTTGCCTACGGCTATCCGAATAACTCTGCCATCGGTCTGGCCGTTGACGCCTATGCCGAAGCCGTGGCCGAACGCTCTGACGGTGAAGTCGACGTAACCGGTTTCGCGATGTCGCTGCTGAGCCTGCCTGAAACCTCGCCCGGTGTGCGCGACGGTCTGGCGGATGTCGGCTTTGTGCTGCCGCCCTACTATCCGGCGGAATATTCGACCAACCTCTTCCTGCACGAGATGAACCTGCTGGTGAACCTTGTGGAAGAACCCACAGGTAAAGAGCCGCTGGCCTTCACCGGCGCGATGGTCGAATACACCTTCACCAAATGCCCCGAGTGTCTGGAAGAATATAGCGCACAAAATCAGGTCTATACCGGTGGCGGCGTGACCCCGCTGTACAACCTGTTGTGCAAGGACGTCAAAGTCACCTCCGTCGAAGATCTGAACGGTCTGCGTCTGCGTGCCGGTGGTGCCGGTTTCGTGCGCTTCGCCGAAGCTTTCGGCGCCCAAGGCGTGCGTCTGCCCGTTTCCGAAGCCTATGAAGCGCTGGATCAAGGCATCATCGACTGCGCCATGCTGTCCGCGCCCGAGCTGACAAACTACAACCTGCACGAGGTCGTCACCGACATCACGCTGGCCGTACCGGGCGGTGTTTTTGCGGGCGTTTCCTCGGCGAATGTGAATGCGGACCGCTGGAAGGGCATGGACGACGCATCGCGCGAAGCCCTGCTGTGGGGTGGCAGCCAGATGACGGCGCATACCACATGGAATTTCTACACTGACGATGCCGCGGCGATCGAACATGCGCGTGGGGCCGGGATCAACATCCACGAGCCCGACGCAGAGCTGCTGGCAGCGGTCAAAGAATTCAGCCGTCAGGACCTCAAGACCGTTTCCGCCCTGTTCAAAGACACTTACGACGTTGCGCGGGCCGATGAAATCGCCGCCGATTTCGAGCCGCTGTTGGCCAAGTGGAACGATCTGGTGGTCGACGTGGACAGCGCTGACGCGTTGAACCAAGTGATCTGGGATCAGGTGATTTCCAAAGTGGACCCAGCGACTTACGCGCAGTAAGCCGCCCATCCGCTGATCACAACGGGGTGCCGCGCCGATGCGCGTGGCCCCCCGACGGCCCCTTTTTGCAAACGGATACTCCGATGAAACTTATCGCGTCAGTGATCTCTGCGGTGATCACGTTGACCGCTTCGCTGGCTGGTATCATTGTTCTGATGCTGGTTGCCCATGTCACCATCGACGTGGTCATGCGCTTTGCGTTCGATACGCCGCTGAACTCTACTATTCTTTACGTCTCGGCCTTTTATATGGTCGCGATCGCCTTTCTGCCTCTCGCCGCGGTGGAGCAAAACGACAGCCACATCGCGGTTGAACTGCTGGTCGAAAGGTTTCCCACCAAAGTACAAAGCTTTCTCGCGGGGCTGGCCTTGCTGCTGACCTGCATCGTGACCGCCACCGTCGCGATCCGCACCGGAGACGAGGCTTTGGCGAAATTTATCGGCGGCTCCTATTCGATCGAGGCAGGCGGCAAGGTGACCACATGGCCCACCTATCTGGCGTTGCCCTTGGGCTTTGGCCTGATGTCGATCGTCGCCGCGTGGAAATTCATCTGTCACCTTACCGGCCGCCCCCACGGGTTGAACGCCTTGCAGGTTGAAGACCCCTATCTAGCCGGCGGAGACGCACAATGACCGAGTTACAAATCGCAGGCATCTTTATCGCGATCCTGCTGGCGATGATCCTGATGCGTATCCCGATTGGCATCTCGCTGATCGCCGTGTCCTTTGGCGGGCTTTGGTCCATGTTCAACTGGAACATCGCCTGGGGGAGCCTCGGGATCGTGCCCTATAGCTTTGCCAATTCATGGGTGCTGAGCTCTATCCCCGCCTTCCTGTTCATGGGGTTCATCTGTTATCACACAAGGCTGACGCAGGGGCTGTTCAACGCCGCACAGATCTGGCTGTCGAGCCTGCCGGGCGGCCTTGCGATTGCGTCAGTCTTTGGCTGCGCGGGTTTTGCCGCTGTGACCGGATCCTCGGTCGCCTGCTCTGCGGCGATGGGTAAAATCGCGGTGCCTGAAATGGTGCGTCACAGGTACAGCCCCGAACTGGCGACGGGCACCGTTGCCGCGGCGGGGACCATTGGGGCCCTGATCCCGCCATCGATCCTGATGATCCTTTACGGCATCATCTCGCGTCAGTCGGTCAGTGCCCTGTTCCTGGGTGGTCTGGTGGTCGGGGTGATCACGCTGGTCGCCTATATCGTGCTAATCCTCGTGCGGGTGAAGATGAACCCTGATCTCGCACCTCCGGTCCAGATCAGCGCGACGCGCGCGGAGAAGATCAAGGCATTGGGTCAGACATGGCCGGTGCTGCTGATCGTGATCGGTGTGTTCGCGGGTCTGTTTGGCGGGGCGTTCACCCCGACCGAAGCGGGTGCCATCGGGGCCATGCTGTCGACCATTGTCGCCCTGCTGTACCGTACGCTGACGTTCAAGGCGCTGCGCATGGCGATCACCGAAACGCTGACCACCACCGCCGCTTTGCTGATCATCGCCGTGGGGGCCAGCCTGCTGACACGCTTTCTGGCGCTGTCGGGGATCGGGGACGCGCTGTCCGATGCGATCCTGGGCTTTGGTGCCGCGCCGCTGTTGATTATGATCGGCATCGTTTGCGTCTATCTCGCGCTTGGCATGATGCTGGAGCCCGTCGGTGCGATGCTGCTGACCTTGCCTATCGTTCTGCCCATCGTCGAAGAGACGGGCTATAGCCTGCTGTGGTTCGGTGTGGTGCTGGTCAAACTGCTCGAGATCGGGATGATCACGCCGCCCATGGGGATGAACGTCTTTGTGATCAAAGGCGTGGTCGGCAATACCGCGTCGCTGTCCACGATCTTCAAGGGCGTGTTCTGGTTCGTCATCGTTGATCTGTTGATCGTGGCAGCGTTGATCGCCGTGCCCGATATCGTGATGTTCCTGCCCGATTGGGTCGGCCGCTAAGACATCGCCTCCGGCGCGGAGATTTCCGCGCCGGAGGCCTTCACAGCGTGATGGCCTGCCCGTGAGGCGTCCGCGCCGCCGCTTCGTGCCATGCGTCTTTACATGCCGCCAGTTCGCCCGCCGTTGTCAGCTGCTTTTGCGCCACGATCTTTTCCAGCGCGGTCAGCCAGTGCTGGTAGTAGTCACGCTCTGTCCCTGAATGCACCTCTGCGGTCAGCGCCTGCGCCCATTCGGCCCATGTGAAGGCCCCCGATTGATGCAGGGACACCGCAATCGCAAAGGCCTGCGCCTGCCACGGCGCGTCAAACACCGGTTCGTCATCCGACAGCGCAATATCGGGCAATAGCGAAAGATCGGGCAGGGTCATGATATGGTCCTCAGATAGGGTTCCCACAGATCAAGGGTCACGCTGTCATCCGCGCGCGCCTGATCACCCCAAAGCGTGCGCGCCGAGAAGGCCACCTGATACAGCCATTGCGGATCCTCGCCCTGCCCTTGCGCATTGCTATCGGGAAAGATGTGAAACCCGTGCACCTTGGTGATCGTCCCGATCTTGTCGCGGGCATAGCGTGCCATGCGGGTGTGGGTTGTGGGGTGGTTGTTGATCGTTCTGATCTGATCCCCGACGGCAAAGGCCGGGGTCCCTGTTGCGGGCCGATCCGCCGGACCACCGGCCGCCAACATGGCGTCGACATCTTCGGCAGCAAGCTTGCGTTTGATCGGCGCGGCGGGGGTCAGCGGCACCGATTGCGCGATCTCTGCCTCGGTGAGCATCCCCTTTTCCACCATCAACCGCTTGGCCGCTTTCAGCCAGATCGCGTAATAGGGCGTGCGGGTATAATCGCCCGGATGCATATCTTCGCGCGCGGATCGCGCAGCATCGATATTCCACTGCCCGCAGGCCCCAAGCGCCACCACGATACCAAGCGCGCGGGCCTCCCAGGGGGCGTGAAACAGCGGTTCGTCCTCTTCTTGCACCACGGGGCCAAAGCCCATCATCCCGCCAAGGTCCGCGCCGCCGTTCATGATGCCACCTGCGGCGCGCGCGCCAGCCCTGTCCCGATCATCGCATTGCGGGTCACCAGATCGGCCAACTGTTCCATCGAATAGCCTTCGGTTCCTGCGGGGCGCTGCGGGATCACAAGATAGCGGATCTCGGCGGTTGAATCATGCACCTCGACCCGCGTTGCCGGATCAAGGGTCACGCCAAACTCCGCCAGCACCCCACGCGGATCAATCACCGCCCGCGACCGGAAGGGAGGCGATTTATACCACGTCGGCGGCAGCCCCAGCACCGACCACGGGTAGCAAGAGCACAGCGTGCAGACGACCAGATGATGCACCTCGTCCGAGTTGAACACCGCTTCGATATGCTCGCCCTGACGGGAATGATACCCAAGCGAATGGATCGCTGCAGAGGAATCGCGCCTTAGCCATGCCTCGAATTCCGGCTCTACCCATGATTTCGCCACCACATGCGCGCCGTTGCGTGGGCCGATCTTGGTCTCGTAGGTCTGGATGATACGGTCCACCGCCGCGCTGTCGATATAGCCCTTAGCGCTCAGCAGGCTTTCCAGCGCCCTCACCCGCGCCTCGGTTTCTGTCAGATGTGAATGATCGCCGTCGTGATCATGCCCGTGGGATGTCATCGTTCCGCCCCCTTCGCCCTGCGTGTTGATGCAACGATAGGAGGGAACGCCGCGATTGGAAACCACCATATGTGTGGGCGGCCCACCGTGACTTCCGTGACGTCAACATACCTTACTTATCCCCCCGTCCTGACACGAAGCGACCGCAGGAATGCCTAATTTGTTAACCAAGTTGACCCAAAGCCAAGGAGCCCCGCATGAGAACCTATCCGATCCCCTTTAACGAAGAAGCCCGCCTGCGCGCCGTTTTTGATATTCCGGGACTGACCGCACAAAACGAAGCGTTGTTTGACACGATATGCGAGGCGGCGCGCACCCTGCTCGACTGCCCGATTGCGCATATCAGCGTGGTCGAAGAGGACAGCCAGTGGTATAAATCCGTTGTTGGCATGCATCTGGACCCGATGCCCAAGGACACCGGTTTTTGTGCGCACACCATTATGTCCGATGCGCCGATGATCGTGCCCGACCTCAGCAAGGACGCCCGCTTTGAACGGCACCCGATGGTCGCCAAGGGCGGGCCGGAGGCGCGCTATTACGCGGGTGTGCCGCTTATCCTCTCCTCCGGTCACCGCTTTGGAAGCCTGTGTGCGCTGGACCTGAAGCCCCATGAATACCCTTCGGAAAAGCAGATTGCCCTGCTCACCGATCTGGGTCGTATCGTCGTTGCAGCACTAGAGCGGAGCCAACCCGAAGCCCCCGAGGTGCAGCAGGATAAAACCGCGCAATCAGCCTTCCTGACCTTGGTCGGGCACGAGTTGCGCACGCCGTTGACCGTGCTTTTCGGCAGTCTCAAGCTGTTGGAGGCGACAGCAAGCACCGGTACTAACCCCACGCTGATCCATTCGGCCCGTCGGTCGGTGGATCACCTGACGAAACTGATTGAAACGATCCTGTCCTATAGTAACGCCAGCACCGGCGAGCTGCGGTTGAACGAACAAAACTGCGACCTTGGCGCGATCCTGAGCGCGGTTGCAGGGTTGCAGTTCCCCACCACGGATGTGGCAGCCAAAACGGTCACGCTCCGTGATACTGTGATGCTGGATACGCTGCATGTGGACGCCGAGCAGATCGAGCTTGCCGTCACGGCCTTGGTGTTGAATGCCGTGATGCACGGCGGGACCGACATCAGCCTAGAGACGTTTCAGGACATGGACGGGAATATCGAGATTTCGGTGCGAGACAACGGCAATTTCGACGAACATGTCGAACTGGCGGAACTTTATAAACCCTTTGTCGTGGGCGGGTCGCTGGACCACCGCGCGACCAAGGGCGGCCTGGGTCTGGGGCTGCCCCTGACCCGCAAGCTGGTCGAGATGCACGGCGGCGATTTCGAGGTCCACGCAGAAGCGGATCACAGCCGCGCCGTCATCCGCCTGCCCGCGTGGCGGTGCAAGACCGCGATGATTCAGGCCGCCAAGATGGCACCCGCCACTGTCCCTGATGCGCGACAGAAGCTTATCTAGGAGGCGCGCTTATGCGCTTGTCTCGGCGTGGTCGATGAACCGGGCCTCAAGCGCGCTTGGCTGGCGTTCGGCATGGGTCAGGATGTGAAACTGTCGTTGCGGGGTGTCGATGGGCACGTCGACCATCCGCCCCGCCTCGATCGACCGGCGGACCACCAGATCGGACAGCAGCGCGGCACCGATGCCCGCTTCGACCGCGCTACACACCGCCTCGTTTGACGGAAGCTCTAGCGTGCTTTCCAGATCCTCCAGCCCCAAACCCTGCCGCCCGAGCCACTGCAGAAAACTGTCGCGCGTGCCTGAGCCTGCTTCACGCAGGATCCAAGGAGTGTGCCGCAAGCGTTCGGGCGAAAGATCGCCCCCCGCGGCACCGCTTGGGAACACCAGCCGCAGCGTATCCCCCGCCACCGCCTTAGCGCGGAGTGTGGTGAGCTGGCAGTCCCCCTCGATAATGCCGATGTCAGCTTGCAACGTCTCGACCGCGCGCGCGGCGTCGTCGCTGTTGCCGATCCGCACCGTCAGCGCGATCTCGGGGTGCGCCCCACGGAACCGCGCGATCACCGCGGGCAGCCAGTAGTTCGCGACCGTCTGGCTTGCCGCAAGCCGCAACCTGCCGCGTTTCACCCCCGCCAGATCATCCAGCCGCTGGCTGGCGATGGCGGCGCGGGCCAGAACGGCACGGGCTTCGCCCAGAAAATCGCGCCCCGCATCGGTCAGCACAATCCGCCGCCCGATACGATCAAAAAGGCGCAGGTTATGACGCTCTTCCAGCGCGGCGATGGCAGCGCTGGTCGCACTTTGGGTCTGGTTCAATGCTTCGGCGGCGCGGGTCATGTGTTCACGCTCTGCCACGGCAACGAATATGCGCAACTGGTCCAGTGTCATCAGGCGGCCCCCGTCAGGATGATCAGCGCAAGGCTGACCCCCATGATAAAGACCCAAGCCGCCGCCCCCAGCAAGGCCGGACGCCCCCCCGCCGCGGCAAGTTTGCGCAGATCGGTCTCAAGCCCCATCGCCGCAAGCGCCATCGCCAGCAGGAATTGCGTCACAGCGGTCGCGGGGTCCAGCACCGCCTGCGGTACCCATCCGGTCGAGGCCACGCCGACCATCGCAATGAAACCGAAAACAAACCACGGGATCGGGGCCTTGCCGCCACCGCCTTGCCCCTGACGCCGCCGCGCAGCAAACGCGCCCAGACACAGGATCATCGGGGCAAGCATCATCACCCGCGTGAGCTTGGCAATCGTGCCGAACTGGCCGGCCTCCTCTCCGCGCTGGAAGGCGGCGGCGACGACCTGGGCGACCTCGTGGATCGACGCACCGGTCCAAAGGCCAAAGCCGCGCGGGCCAAGGGTCAACCAGTTTTCGGCCAAGGGCAGCAGGATCATGGAGAGCGAGCCAAAAATCGTCACGCAGGCCACCGCATAGGCGACGTCTTCGTCGCGGCCACGGGTTACGGTATTGGTTGCGATCACGGCAGAGGCCCCGCAGATCGACGTGCCCGCCGCGATCAACTGCGTCAGCTTGGCATCCACCCCCAGCACGCGGCCCAGCCATGTGGTGAACCCGAAGGTCAGCACCAGCGACAGCGCGATCACCGCGACCCCCACCCAGCCGACAGCCGCAACCTGCCCCAGTGTCAGCTGCAACCCCATCAGGATAATCCCCGCCCGCAACACCGGTCGCATGCTGATCGCAAGCCCTGCCTTCGCCACCTCGGGCGTGCCAAGGGTGTTGCGCAGCGCCATGCCCAGAAGGATCGCGAGGATCAACGGGCTCAGCATCCCCACCCCCGGCAGATACCGCAGCGCAAAGGCCAGCGCGGCGATCATGGCGGCGAGCGCCAGACCCGGCCAGATCGATGGCGTGGGTGTATCAGCGTGGACAAGGTCAGAGAGGGTCGTATCAGTCATAGCGTGCCTAAGTATCGTCGTGTCCCCTGCACTATCGGCCATTCCGATACATCAATCCAACGGATTATAATTATCCAAACGATCGCAAAATGTGATTGATTGGATAGGCCGTGGCAGTCGCTTGATGCAGCGTCTCTCTTTACGCTTGGGGTTCTGCGCCCCTATCGTTAAGGGACTGCCGAAACCGGCATCGCTGCGCAGAAAGGGAAACCCATGGTCCCGATCATCTTTGGCCCCCTGCGGACCCGTGAAACGCCGCGCCAGTCGCGTGCGGTGATCCGCGTGCATGTCATCCTGAACGCCACGGCCGCGCTGCTGGCCGAAAACCGGTTGCAAAACCTGACCACCACCGCCATCGCGACCCGTGCCGAGGTGCCTGTCAGCTCTATCTATCGGTATTTTCCCACGCTTGATGACGTGCTGCTTGAGCTCTATTCGCAGACCGCCAATGAATTACGCGCCAAGCTTTTTGCCAGCCTTGATGATGTTCACGCCCATACGACATGGCGGGACCGGTTGCGTGCCGTGCTGGATGTGCAGCGCAGCTATCTGGCGCGGCATCCCTACTACCGCCCGCTGCTGCTGCATTTCGCGACGAAACGCGGGCCGCTCGCGATCGAGGATGACGACCACGATGATCTGGTCCGCTTTCTATGCAACAGATGGGAAAGCGGTGCCGACGGGTTTCAGGGCGGCGATCCCGTGGTGGTGGCCAAAACCACGATCCAGATCTCCCTTGCGATGGAAGATCTGGTCGCGGCGCAGGCGGATCGGCGCAGCTCTCGCCCCTATTCGCAAGAGCTGACCAAAGTGCTTGAGCATTATCTGGCGCAATACCTGTCGGATTAGCGCCTGCGGGTCAGGCGATCGTATCCGCCCGCCCCGCCTGCCGCCCCGAAAAGATGCAGCCGCCCAGAAACGTCCCCTCAAGCGCGTTATACCCGTGATACCCACCGCCGCCAAAACCGGCGACCTCGCCTGCCGCGAACAGCCCCGGGATCGGCGTGCCAGAGGCATCCAGCATCTGGCTGTCAAGATTGGTCTGCAACCCGCCCAGAGTTTTGCGCGTGATGATGTTCAGCTTGACCCCGATCAACGGGCCGTTTTCAGGGTCGAGGATCTTGTGCAGTTTGGCCGTGCGTTGCAGCTTGTCGCCGCGATAGTTCCGCGCCGCATGGATCGCCATGATCTGCGCGTCTTTGGTGAAGTTGTTGTCGACCTGCATGTCGCGGGCCCTGATCTCGGCCTCGATCTTGTCAAGCGACAACAGATCATTCCCCTCCATCCCGTTCATCTTGGCGATGAGCTCGGGCAATGTTTGGGCGACGACGAAATTCTCGCCATGCTCCTTAAAGGCCTCGACGGCGGGGGTCGCGGCCTTGTTCAGGATACGCTGCTGCAAGACTTTGACCCAGCTTTTGTCGGCGAAATCGGGGTTCTGCTCTGACCCTGACAGGGCAAATTCCTTTTTCACGATCTTCTGCGTCGTGATGAACCACGAATAATCAAAGCCCGTATCAAGGATCATCTTCAAAGACCCCAGACTGTCGAACCCCGGCAGCGACGGCGCGGGAAAGCGGTTGCCCTTTGCATCGAACCACATCGACGACGGGCCGGGCAGGATACGGATACCGTGGTTGGGCCAGATCGGGTCCCAGTTCTTCACGCCCTCGGTATAGTGCCACATGCGGTCATTGTTGATCAGCTGGCCGCCCGCCGCCTCGCTGATGGCGATCATGCGACCATCGACGTGGGCGGGTACGCCGGCGATCATCTCTTTCGGGGCGGGCCCAAGACGTGCCGTCGGCCATGACTTGCGCACAAGCTCGAAATCTCCGCCGATCCCGCCAGAGGTAACAACGACAGAGGGCGCGCGCAGTTCGAAATCGCCCACGATATCACGGTTGGTCTTTTGCCCGCGCGATGCCCCGTCCGTCGCCAGCACCTCGCCCGAGACACCGACCGCGGCACCGTTTTCCATGATGATATGCGAACAGCGATGGCGGAATTTAAGCGTGATGCGACCGGCCTGCTGATGTTCCCGCACGCGGCGTTCGAATGGTTCCATTGTTCCGGGCCCAACACCCCAAGTCAGGTGGAAGCGCGGCACCGAATTGCCGTGACCCGACCCAAAGCTGCCCCCGCGTTCGGCCCATCCCACGACGGGAAACCACCGCATTCCCATATCGTACAACCAGCTGCGCATCGGGCCTGCGGCGAAATCGACATAGGCCTCGGCCCATTTGCGCGGCCATGCGTCTTCGGGTCGGTCGAACTGCGCCGATCCCATCCAGTCTTGCAGCGCAAGTTCGCGGCTGTCCTTGATGCCCATCCGGCGCTGTTCGGGGCTGTCGATCAGCATCAGCCCGCCAAGGGACCAGAAGGCCTGCCCGCCCAGAAAGGCTTCGGGTTCCTGATCGATGAGAGTGACCTGTTTACCACGATCAGCCAGTTCGGCTGCGGCGACCAGTCCGGCCAGACCGCCGCCCACGATAATAACGTCAGAGGTGTTCATGCAAAGCTCCTTACGCTGTGCCGATGCGGCGGTATTTCAAAACGACGGGCAGGATGATCAGATACATCAGGATACCGTAAACAGCCGACGGCAGCGCATAGGCGGTGAACCCACCCTCGCCGCCGACAATGATCGCGGCAACGGCGATCCCCAGGGTACTGTTCTGCACCCCCGTCTCGACCGAGATGGTCTTGGCCTCGGTCACCGACCGGCCAAGCAGACGCGGCACGACAAAGCCGATGGTGGTCAGCGCGGCCAGCAAGACCAGCAGCGCGGGCCCGATCACCACGATATTTTCCACAAACAGCGCCCAATTCGCCGCCAGCGCCGCCAGCACGATCACCGCAAACAGGATCGTCGCCACCGCGCTCAGTTTAGGCTCGGCCCGGGTCATCGCGGCAGGGGCCATCGCCCGCGCCCCCAAGCCAAGCGTGACCGGCACCACCGTCAGGGCAAACATGGTGACCGCGGTTTTAGTGATGTCGATCGCGGGCGCCGCATCGCCCATGAAATATCCCATCGACAGGCCCAAAATCAGCGGCACGGTCACCACGCTGGCAAGGCTGATCACCGCCGTCAGCGACACCGACAGCGCCACATCCCCTTTCGCCAGCTTCGAGATCACATTGCTGGTCACCCCACCGGGGCAGGCCGCCAAGATCATGAACCCCACAGCCATTTCCGCGCGGATGCCGAAGCCCAGCACACAGATAAAGGTCACGAGCGGCAGCAGGATGCTTTGGTTCAGCGCCCCGATGAAAAACGCGAGCGGCCGCTGCCCGACACGCGCGAAATCCGCAGGTGTCAGCCCGACACCCAAGGTAAACATGATAAACGCCAAGCCAAGCGGCAAGACGACCGAAATCAGTACATCCACGATTATCCCTCCCAAGACATCTGTGAAAAACAGAATATATTTCCGGTATAGCCGTCAAGTGCCGATTCACCTAAGAGAAATCCGCTCTGCCGTAACGTCGCGCACGGGCCCCCGATGGACCCTTCCCCAAAGTAAGGTTACCTTAGCGTAAGGGAACGAAACAACCTGCGCGCCCGAAGGTGGCGGGCGGGCATTGGCACGATGGGAGTACATCTAATGTCGGATACGGTGATTGCGGATTTTGATCGCAAGCTTGCACGAGAGGCGTTTGAACAGCGCGCGGCGCAGGGCGCTGCGGCGTTGACGCGTCTGGGGGCGGGGGCGGATGTGCCTGTGGCGCTGATCATGCGCAACGATCTTACCCAGCTCGAAGTCATGCGCGCTGCGGCCATGGCCGGCACGGTCATCGTGGCGCAGAACTGGCACGCTGCGGCAGAAGAGGCCGGCGCCATCTGTGACGACAGCGGCGCGCAGTTCGTGATCATCCACCGTGACCTGATCGACGCGCTGCGCCCCGCCCTTGAAGGGCGCACGGTCATCGCGGTCACCCCTGATACCGCGCTGCGTCAAGCTTATGGCATTGATGACGCCGCCGCAAAAACCGACCCCGAGACACCGGAATGGTCCGCGCTGGTAGATGCCGCCGACCCCATCACCCCGCGCGAGATGATGCGCCCGCTGATGCGCTATACCTCGGGCTCGACCGGCAAGCCGAAGGGCGTGCGGCGTTTGGGGGGCGGGCCCAAGCGCGACTTTGAAGAGGTGCTCTCGCGCGTAGGCACCGAGATGTTGCAGCTCAAACCCGGCTCGCGGTTCTTTACGGCAGCGCCCATCTATCACTCGGCACCATCAACGCTGACCTCTGCCGCGCTGGTCACCCCGGGCGTGTCGACCTTTGTCGCGCCCAAGTTCGACCCCGAAAGCTTCCTCGCCACGATCGAGGCTCAGCGCATTACCCATATCTATCTGGTCCCCACCATGATGAGCCGGATGCTAAAGCTCCCCCAAGAGGTGAAGGCGAAATACGACCTGTCCTCGGTGGAATTCTGCGTCTCGACGGGGTCACCGTGGCCACATGACCTGAAAGTAGCGATGATCGACTGGTGGGGGCCTGTGTTCTGGGAAAGCTACGGCGCGACAGAGATCGGGTTCATGACGATGGTATCCTCGGCAGACGCTTTGGCACGGCCCGGCACCGCAGGGCGGATGCAGATGGGCGGCACGTTGATGATCCTTGACCCCGAAGGGAACGAGCTGCCCGCCGGTCAGGTGGGCGAGATTTATGCCCGCATGGATGCCTTCGGCGGGTTCGACTATTCCAACGATCCCGAAAGCCGCGCCTCGGCTGAAAAGCACGGGCATTTCTCTGTCGGGGATCTGGGATCGGTGGATGAGGACGGGTTCCTGTTCATCACGGATCGCAAGAAAGACATGATCATCTCGGGCGGGGCCAATATCTTTCCCGCCGAAATCGAGGCGGTGCTGATGCGCGCGCCTTTCATCCGCGATGTCGCCGTCTTTGGCGCGCCTGACCCCGAATTTGGCGAACAGATCGTCGCGGCGGTTGAACTGGCCGACGGGCATAGCGCCGACAAACAGAAGGTGCTTGATTTCCTTGACGGCAAACTGGCCCGATTCAAAGCGCCACGGATCGTCGATTTCCACGAGGCCCTGCCCCGCGAAGACAGCGGCAAGATCTTCAAACCCCGCCTGCGTGCGCCCTACTGGGACGGGGCGGGCCGGTCGATCTGACCCTGACCTGACGCCCCAACACCAACAGGGACCGGTGCAAAGTGCGCCGGTCTCCTTGTGTTGGGGCGCGGGGATTCCTACATCGCGCCGGTACACACGCCGCCCCGAGGCGGCCAAAAACAGGATGATCACGATGACCAGCACCCTACTAGAGCAGCTGAACTGGCGCTATGCGACCAAGAAGATGGACCCGTCCAAGAAAGTCCCTCAGGAAAAAGTCGACACCATCGTCGAAGCCATCCGCATGACCCCCACCTCAAGCGGCACCCAGCCCTTCGAGCTGCTGGTCGTGACCAACCCCGACAAGCTGGCGCAGATCCAGAAAGCCGCCAGCGACCAGACGCAGATCACCGAAGGGTCACATCTGCTGGTGTTCGCGGCGTGGGATAACTACACCAAAGACCGCATCGACGCGGTCACCGATCTGAATGTCGAAGCCCGTGGCGACCTGCCCTTGCTCAGCGCCTATTACGAGAACCTGAAAAACAACTACCTGCCCCGCGATGCCGAGGTAAACTACGCCCATGCCGCGCGTCAGGCGTATATCGCGCTTGGGGTGGCACTGGTTGCCGCCGCTGAACAAGAGGTCGACAGCACCCCGATGGAGGGTTTCGACCCAGCGAAGGTAGACGAGATTCTGGGCCTTAAAGAGCGCGGCCTGCGGTCGGTGATCCTGCTGCCTCTGGGCTACCGCGATGCGGAATCCGACTGGCTGGCCCCGATGAAAAAGGTACGCAAATCCGCGGAAACGCTGGTCACCCATATCGACTGATTGTTGCGGGGCGAAGGGGCGAACACCCGTCTCGCACCGTCAGAAGCATACCAACGCGGGGCCGGTTCTTTGCGACCGGCCCCGCGGTTTTCGTCAGACCGCCGCCTCGCGGGTCAGACGTTTTGACGCCATCCCCGGCTCTGCCCCCCAAACCGCCACATAGCGGTAGAAGACCGGCGTGAGGAACAGGGTGAAGACGGTAGCAAACCCAAGCCCGCCCACGATCACCCAGCCCACGGCGATGCGCGCTTCGGCCCCCGCGCCCGAGGTCAGGATCAACGGCAAGCCGCCAAAGACGGTCGATACCATCGTCATCATCACCGGGCGGATCCGCAGACGCAGCGCGTCACGGATGGCGCTATCGATATCCTGCCCCGCCTCGCGCAACTGGTTGGCAAACTCGACGATCAGGATACCGTTCTTCGCCATCACCCCGATCAACATCACCAGCCCGATCTGACTGTAGTAGTTCAACGATCCACCGCTGAGCGAGATCGCGAAAAGCGCCGCCGCCAAACCAAAGGGCACGGTCAGCATGATCACGACAGCGCTGGCGATGCTTTCGAACTGCGCGGCCAGCACAAGGAACACCACCACCAACGCGACGCCGAACACCATATACATCTCTGCCTGGCTGTCGCTCAGCGTCGCCGCCTCGCCGGTAAAGATGATCCCCATCCCGTCGGGCAGCACGCTATCGGCAATCGCCGTCAGACGGGTCATCGCGACGCTAAGATCGATACCGTCGTTCAGGTTCGCCTGCGCCGATACCGCCAGCGACCCGCCCTGCCGTTCGAGCGTGGACTGGCTGACCACGGGCACCAGCTCTGCCGCCGCGGACAGGGGCACATAGGCACCGCCCGGCAACTGCAACTGGATGTTATCAAGATCAGACGGGTCATCGATCGGCGGGCCACCGGGCACGACATTCACATCCGTCTCGATCTCGTCCGCAAAGACGGTGACGGCGACCTTGCCTTGGGTCATTGCGCCGATGGTCTGGGTGATCTCGGCCTCTGTCAGGCCAAAGACGCTCGCCATTTCGGGATCAACGCGGACCTCGTATTGCGCCTGCACCGCGTCGTTGGAAAGTTGCGGGTTCAAAAACGCCTCATCCTGCGCCATCGCCGCGACCAAAGCCTCGGTTGCCGTGGTCATGGCCGCGATGTCCTTGCCTGTCACCGCGAATTGCAAGCCCTGCCCGCCGCCGCGGATATTGAGGCTGTTGGTCCCCCGCGCAGAGGCCTGAACGCCGGGCACTCGCGCCAACTTGCCGCTGATCTCGGCGACCAGTGCGGATTGGCTGCGGTCACGATTGCTCCAGTCATCGAGCCGCACGATGATAAAGGCGCTGGTGCCACCGCCGACGCCAACGATGCTTTGAACCGAGGTAACCTCGCCGCTTTCCTGATAGGGGGTCAGGATCTCTTCGATCTGATCAACCTGGGTATCAAGGTAGTCGATCGTGGTATCGGACGCGCCGCGCGCCTGTACCAGAAAGAACCCGCGATCCTCGTCGGGCGTGATGGCAGAGGGCAAAGTGCCCGCCGCCCCCGCCGCCACGATCACAAAGGCCCCCGCCGCCCCCAGCACCACCAACGGCATGCGGATGGCTTTATCCATCACCGTGTCAAACATCCGCCCGGCCCAGCCTTGCGGCTTCGCCGTTGCCTCAAGCGCGGATTTCCCCGGATCAAGAAAGGCCGCCAGAACCGGTGCCAGCGTCAGCGCGGTGATGGACGACAGCGTGACAGCAAAGGCCAGCACAAAGCCGAACTCGCTGAACACCCCACCGGCCTGACCGGGGAGGAAAGAGATCGGGATAAACACCGCCGCCAGCGTCGCGGTGGTAGAGATGACGGCAAAGAACACCTCGTTCGTGCCCGCCGCAGCGGCAGCAAAAGCCCCCATCCCCTGTTTGCGCTTGCGCACGATATTCTCGATCACGACAATCGCGTCATCCACCACCATCCCCGTCGCCAGCACCAGTGCCAGCAGGCTGATGGTATTGACCGAAAACCCCGTCAGCCAGATCGCGGCGACTGTGCCCACCAGCGACACCGGAATGGTCACCGCCGGGATCATCACCGCACGGGGGGAGCGTAGAAAGGCAAAGATCACCACAACCACAATCCCCGTCGCCAAAGCGATGGATTTCATCACCTCGGTCAAGGATCCCCTGATGAATGTCCCGTCGTCAGAGGTCACGAAAAGCCGAACGCCGTCGGGCAGCGCCGATTGCAGATCAGCCACCGCAACGGCCACATCTTCCGAGATCGACAGCGTGTTGCCCACGGATTGCCGCGTGATGTCCATGCCGACGGCGGTCTGCCCGTTCACGCGGGTCAGCACGGCGTCCTCTTCCGGCAGCAGCCGCACGAACGCCACGTCAGAAACGCGCGTATTCGCATCAATCGGGATCTGGCCCACGGTATCAACGGTGACATTCGCGTTGCCGACCCGCAGCGCCAAGGTTTGCGCATCTGAATCCAGCGATCCCAGCGGCGTGTCATCGCGCAGCGCTGCCAGCGCGTCAGAGACATCGAACAGGGTCATCCCCCGACTAAGCAGCGCGGGCATATCCAGCGTCACGCGGAACTCGTTAGGTTGCTCGCCGCGCAGGGTGACCTCTGCAATGCCGTCGATGGTGGACAGTCGGTCATAGACGACGCCCTCGGCCAGCTCGGTCAACGCATCAAGGCTCGCGTCGCCCATCAGCGCCAGCCGAATAATCGCATCCGCGTTGCTGTCGCTTTTGGTCACGGTCGGATCATCCTCGATATCATCGGGCAGGTCGCGCAACGTCGATGAAACGATCTCGCGCGCCTCATTTGCCGCGACATCGACATCGGTGCCTTCGGACAGGTCAATGGTGATCCGACTCGACCCCGTGGTCGAGGTGGATTCCATATAAGATAACCCCTCAAGCGCGCTCAGGGCATCCTCAAGGACCTGCGTCACCTCACGGTCGACGGTTGCGGGCACCGCGCCTTCATAGGTGGTCCGCACGGATAGAACCGGCTGGTCAACGTCGGGCATTTCCCGCACGTCCACAACCACAAGCGCCGCCAGACCTGCGATCAGGATCAGCAGATTGATGACGATCCCGAAAATCGGCCGCGAGACGAATAGATCGGCGAGCCCGCCACGGGGCTTTGCAGGGGTATCGCTCATGACGGTGCCTTTTCAGTCTCGGCACCGACCGCGGTGATTTTCGCCCCGTCCCGCAGTTTTTGCGCGCCTTCGGTTACAACCATCGCGCCATCGGCGATATCGGCCTCGACCCAGACGAATTCGTTTTTACGGTAAAGAATCGTGATCGGCACCCGCACCGCGGTCCCACCGTCATCGACCCAGACCGCAGCACCCATGCGCGACCACGTCACCGCGGTCGATGGCAAGACCGGCAGCGGTTCGCTTTCATGCAGCAGGCGCACCGCAAAGGTCATGCCCGGCCAGAGGATGCGTTCCGCATTGTCGATCTTGGCCTTCACCGTGACCGAGCGCGTGACCGCATCGATCCGGCTGTCGAAAGAAAGGATCTCTCCGGTGATCGACCGACCGACAAAGGCAGAGGTAGAGACCAGCACCTCATGCGCCTGCCCTAGGACACCGATAGCGCGTTCGGGCAGTTCGAATTCGACCACCAGTGTTTCGGTCTGGTCAATCGTTGCAATCACGTCATTCGCGCCAAGGATATCGCCGACCTCAACCTCACTAAGCCCCAGACGCCCCGAGATGGGCGCGCGGATGGTGCGGTCTTCCAGCGCGACTTCGGCCAGACCCACTTCGGCATCGGCCAGTTGCTGCGCCACGCGCGCCTCTGACTGTGCGACATCGGTAATGGTAGAGTTGCCACCGGCCCGCAGCCGGTCATAGCGGTCGACCGTATCGGTCGCCTGCTGCAGATTGGCGCGCGCGATTTCAAGGTTCAGCTCTTGGGTCCGCGCATCCAACCGCACAAGGACCTCGCCCTGTTCAACGTCGCGGTTCGCGGTCAGCCGGGTTTCGACCACTGTACCGGCGGTTTCAGTCACCACATCCGCACTGCGCAAAGAGGATGCTGTGCCCGTCGCGTATAAAGTCACCTCGTAGGGGCGTTGTTCCAGCGCGGTCGTCACCACCGAAGTCGCCCCCCGTGCACGCCCGCCCCCAGGGGGGCCACCTGCAGGGCGCCCGCCCGCCGCGGACTGAGGCTGCGCAGCCTCGCTTGTGGCATCCGTGCCGGGCAGGCCAAAGGTGATGGCATAAGCCCCGAACAAAAGCCCGACGGCCACCAGCAAACTCACAAATTTCCGCATTATTCCAACTATCCAGATCAGGTCATTAAGCCATTTAACGTGGGCCCTGAAAATTCCGTCGCTGAAAACGCGACTAAATGCAGAAAAAATTCCAACGGTCCCGCGGCAGCCTAGTTTTCAGGCTTCACGCTCAGGGTGACCACGCGCCAGGCGTCATCCTCGCCGACCAGCTCTTTGGCGCGCGTCGCATCGGGCAGCAATTCGTCGTCGTCGCCGATCACAACGTGCAGATAGCGTCCGGCCTCGCGCAGCTTGACGACGGGCGCGCCGTCCATGCCTTTCTGAACACGATCCGCCAGATTTTGACGCTCGGCAGAGCCAAGCTTGCGCGGCGCACCGTCCAACAGCTCCGCGACCGAGATACGCAGATTGCGCCCACCGTCTTTCAGCACGTCCAACCCGATCAACCCCGCAGCCACGGCATCGGCCCACCAGAACCCCATCGAGATACCGATGATGCCCAGAATACCCGCAACGCCGGTCTTCCAGTCTGCGGCGTTCATGTCAGCATCCGCATGCAACACCTTGTCCTGAATGTCGGGCGCGATGGCCAGCTTCTTGCGGCCCAAGATCACCGGCGGGATGATCGAATAGACCAATGCCGCCACCATCAACCAGCCCATCCAGACCTCGGTGCCAAACAGTTCGATGCTGCCGATGGTGGGATGTTCCTGCCGCACCAACGTGACCACCGCGTCATACACCAGATAGCCGCCCATCAAGGTCAGCGCCGCCGCCGAGAGGGCAAAGGCCAGGGTGCCGATGCGGTGCAGGCCAAAGGGGTACTTCGGGCTTGGAGGCATCCGTTCAAGCCGCGCGGCGATCAGGAACAGGATCGGCGGCAACAGCGATAGCGTGTCTTCGATCCATGCCGCCTGCATCGCCTGACTTGATCCCATGACCATGAACATCACGAAAATGATCGTGACCAGCCAGAACAGCGTCCACCATTCCAGCCGACGGGCTTTCGCGATTTTGTCGGCGATCTCTTGCGGCAGCGGGGGGTAGCGGTTCATTCCTGCGCCTCCCGCGTCAGCGGACGCAGCGCCATATTGGACCGCATGAGAAACCGGTTCTCGCCGCGCCGCAACAGCAAGACCCGTTCGGGACGGTCGGCCCCGACGGTCACATATCCGATGGGGTTGGTCATGCCCGTATGCTCTGTCAGCGGTGAATCTTTCGGTATCCCGCCCGCCAGCAGATGCAGATCACCCCCCTCAAGCGCGTCAAGCATCTGGTGCGGGTTCTCGCGATGCCATTCGATTTGCGCATCAAGTGCCGCGGCGATCATTGTCACCGCCTGCAGGTCTTGATCCGGCAAAGGATCTTGCAACGCGCCGACTTTCAGCACGGCACCTTGCACGGTATCAGTGGTGTTTTCGGGATCTTTCGGCAACTGGCAGGCAGCCAGAACGACCAAAAGAGTAGCGGCGATGAGGTGGCGGTACATGATCAAAACCCTTCAGGGCGACAACTGCACAGATCATGATTTCGTTCCCGCGGGACCGACACCCGCAGGAACCAGAGGGGGTCACAGCCCCCTTCGACAACAGATCACCCGTTAAATCGGGGCGCCCGTTTTTCGAGGAACGCGGCCACGCCCTCTTTGAAGTCGGGGGTATTCCCCGCTTCTTTCTGCCACTTGCGCTCGTTCGCCAATGCGGTGTCAAAATCAGTGTCGGCAGCGCTCCACGCGGCTTTGCGGATCAAGGCAAGGCTGCGCACCGGCCCGTTCGCCAGTTTGATCGCGATCTCAAGCGCGGTGGCGTCAACCGCGTCATTCTCGACCAGCCGCGTCGCCAGCCCCCAGTCAAACGCCGTCGGCGCGGGAATTTTCTCGGCCAGCAGCATCATCTCCATCGCGCGCACGCGGCCCACGGCGCGTGTCAGCAACCACGTCGCCCCGCCATCGGGGATCAGCCCGATCCGCGCAAAGGCCTCAAGGAAATAGGCATCACGACCGGCGACAATCACATCACAGGCCAGCGCAATCGACGCGCCCACACCCGCGACCGCCCCCTGCACGGCAGAGACCACGGGCACCGGCAGATCGCGAAGCGTCATCATCAACGGGTTATAGGCATTTTCAAGCGCGGCACCCGCGTCGAGCTCTTTGCCGCTTTCGATCGTCCCCTGCTTGAGGTTCGCCCCCGCCGAGAACGCGCGCGGCGACCCCGCCAAGACAATCGCCCGCGCTGTCTGTGCTTCCTGTTGCAGCAGGTCACGCAGCTCTAGCGCCATGGCAGAGGTCAGCGCGTTCATCGTCTCGGCATCATCAAGCCGCAGCACTGTCACCGGCCCGTGCCGTTCGACCTTGATCTTATCCGTCATCCTGCTCTCCTCCCACGCATTCTACGGTCTGTGTCGGGGTATCCCACCACGGGAACAGGGCATGGTAAAGGCGCCATCACCGGAACCCGCAGCGTCGAAGGCTCACTGATCAGGTATCGCCAAACGTCGTGGCGACCCACTCCGGCAAGGTCACCCGCTGCTCGAACACTGTCGATTTCGCCCGCAGCACGTTTTCTTTGGTGTCGCGCACCGGATCCGCGCTGATCGTGGCATAGGCGTGATCGCGCGCGACCTCCCATGTCTCGTCGCGAAATCCCGCCAATCGGGCATAGAACCGTGCCGCCGTCTGTTCCGCCTCTTTCCACGCGGCACCGGGCAAGCCACGCCCCGGCATGTTCCCAACGTCGGTCCGATGCTGGTTTGCCGTCTCTAACGCGTCGATATTGGCGTATTTCAGGTGCATCAAGTAGACACCGCGCGGCAGGTCAAACACCGCCGTTTCAATGCGCTTGGGCCCGACCCATATGCCGTGGCGCCATAGCCCCGTGCCGCGTTTGGTCACCCATGCCTTGCTGTAGTGCCCCGAGAACACCGCCGTGCGCCGATGGCCAAGAGCCATTTGCCCCGCCGCGAGCACATCATCCTCCAAGGTCTCTGCCACATTAAGACCAAGCGCGAACATCGACTTTGCCGATGCCGTCTCTAACACCGCGTGCAGAGACGTATAAAGTGCGGGATCATAGCAGATCAGCTCGTCCGCATCGGTGCGGATCACCCAGTCGAAAGACACAGCCAGCCCATCGGCAAAACTGTTCAGCACTTGCCCGCGTCGCCGGTCGAACCCTTCCAGCGTTTCGCGGGGCACGGTGATCACGGTCGCACGCGGGCAAAGGCTGGCGACCTTGGCGTCGGCCCCGTGGGCGACAATATAGAGGTTATCAAACCCCAGCATGCGCCCATAATGCGCGTACCACTGGGACAGCGCCCAGTAGTCTTTGTAAACCATTGTGATCGCGCAAATATTCATGGTCTCCTTTTACGCGCTTTGCGATTTTCCGAACAGGGTATTTTGTCACGCACCGGCCTGACGCCTCCAAATTCCCTTACGCAAAAGGGTGAACGCCTTGTTCCAGCCATATTTTATGTTGCTTTTTGGCGACACCGTTGCCATTATGTTGCCTAGGCCGGGGGGCGAACATGTCATTGGAAAAGCTGATTGATTTGGCAGGTGCCGCGAAAGCGGGCACGGGCGATGTTGCGTTTTGGGACAGCTGCACCCAAACCTTCGCCGATCTGGGCGTCACCGGCATCGGCTATGGCATCATCCCTTACGCCAGTGATGCGACCGTGCGCGGGTTTACCCAAGCCGGTTTCTTTCGCCACACCTACCCCCAAGACTGGGTCACCGCGGTCGAGGAACAGGCGCTGGTGGATGACGACATCTCGGTCGAGTTGATCGCCAATGGCACGAAAGAGGTGCTGTGGAATGACGCCAGCCTGTTGGACGATGCGACCGAGCCGCAACAGATGCAATCCGAGCTTGAGAATGACATCGGGATGCAGTTCGGTGCGTCTTTCGCGCTGAACCGCACGCCTGCGGGTCAGGCCATCTCCGGCATCGGTCTTTGGGTGAGCGAGACACGCACCGACCGCGAATTCGATGTTTACTGGCAACAGCATCGCAGCGCGTTACGACGTTTGTCCTTTGCGATGGATGAAGGCATCCGCCGCGATCACATGAGCGTGCTGGTCAACCTCACCCCGCGCGAGCGTGACTGCCTCAGCTATCTTGCCATCGGTCTGCGCCCGGCCGAGATCTGCTGGACCCTCAAGATCAGCGAAAAAACCTTCGAGAAACACATCAAGGGCGCGAAAGAAAAGCTGCGGGCCAGCACACGCGATCATGCGGTCGCCAAATCACTGGTTTTAGGGCTAATCCAACCGTAGATGGGGGTTTTCCCCCGCTTGATCTACCCTTGGGTTACTGGCAGGTAGAGCGCATAGAACGGCATCACGATTTTCTCCAAGCAGGCCGGTGAGATAGGGCATATTCACGCTGCCTTTTCTCGTCATACTGGCATTGCTTCGCAAGTAATTCTTAGACCAAAGCGCGGGGTGGCAGTAATGCCGCCCCCATTTTGTATTCACTAGTCGTAAAACGTGAACCATCGCCCCATCCACAACTGACGCGAGAAGGCCGCTACGTCAACTTATCACAAAGCCGTCAAATCCGTTGCCAGATGCGCATACAGCGATAAAAAGACCGCTAGTTTTTTCACGATTTGCGAAACCTTTGCCGACTTCGGACCGTGGTTTCTTGCAGAAATCACGCGGAGCAGACGACAATGGCAGCGATCAACGGCACGACGGGGACAGATACCCTTCAAGGTACAGCAGAAGACGACCGGATCGATGCAGGTGCCGGCAACGACCGCGTGTCCGGCGAAGGCGGCGACGACCGGATCGACGGTGGCGCGGGCGATGACCTGCTATATGGCGACGCAGGCGTCGGAACAGCACCGGGCAACGACGCGTCTCCGATCACGCTGTCTTATGCCAGCCGCCTTTTCAACACGGGCAACTCTGCCGACGAAGGCGACAGCGTCTTTTATGACAACGTGGCAACGTTGGACAATGGCGGCGGCGTTTTCGCGCGGCTGGTGCTGGTCGACACCTCGAATGACGACATGCCCATCGACCTTACCGGTGGCACCGGCTTCGAGATCCTGCTGAACTCCGGTGATGGAAGCAGGAGCAGGTATGCCGGTGAAACCGCGACCTTCCGGCTCGAATTCTACGACCGTCAGCACTACATCGATACGGGCGAGTTCAAGCCGATCGCGCTGAATTCCACCGCGACCTTCAACGATCTGGATCGCAACAACCCCGGCGATCAGGAATCCGTGACGCTGGACACCAACAGCTTCACCTCCTTCGCGACCAGCGATGACACGTCGTTGAATGTCACCAATGCCGATGGCACCGTGACCGCAGCGGGGACCGAGGCGAACTCCCCCGACGATCAGGATGCCTGGTTCTCGGGCCAGTTCGAGAACCGCGAGTTTATCGAATTCACGCTCGAAACCCGTTCCACGCAGTCGGGCTTCACCCTGTCTGGCGACCTGATTGACGACGCCGTTGTGACCCCGATCGAAGCGGGCAATGATACCATTCTGGGCGGCGAGGGCGACGACACGATCTTTGGTCAGGGCGGGAACGACAGCCTGGACGGTGGCGAAGGCGACGATCAGATCGAAGGCGGCGACGGGCAGGATACAATCACCTCGGGTGGCGGCAACGATCGCGCCGAAGGGGGCCAAGGCTCCGACCTGTTCAACTTTACCTCGGGCGGCAATCACACCATCGTGGGTGGCGAAGATGCGGACGGCACAGATGTCGACGTTCTGAACCTCAGCGGGCTGGATCGGTCGCAGTACACGCTGACCAAAACGGGCCCTGAATCCGGCACCATCGAATTCCGCGATGCCGACGGCAACGTGACCGGCACCACAACCTATTCCGAGATCGAAGAGGTCGTGATCTGCTTTACCCCCGGCACCACCATTGCCACGCGACGCGGCGAGATTCCGGTGCAGCAGATCAAGGTCGGCGATCTGGTCGTCACCCGTGACAACGGCCTGCAGCCGGTCCGCTGGGTGGGTCGCCGCAATCTGGGGCGCGACAACCTGCTGCGCACCCCCGGCTTCAACCCCGTTCGGATCAAGGCCGGTGCCTTTGGTGAAGGCGTGCCGCAGCGCGATATGATGGTCAGCCCGAACCACCGCATGCTTGTCGCCTCCGAGACGGCCGAGGTGATGTTCAGCGAACGCGAAGTTCTGGTCGCGGCGAAACATCTGGTCGGGCTCGATGGGGTCGAAACCATCACGCCGGACAAGGTCAGCTACATCCACATGCTGTTTGACAACCACGAAGTCGTGTTTGCGGACGGCACATGGGCCGAAAGCTTCCAGCCGGGGGCACATTCGATGGCCGGCATCCAGTCCGAACAGCGCAGCGAAATCCTGTCGCTGTTCCCCGAACTCGATGCGGCTGACGGCATGTCCAACTTTGTCGCCGCGCGCCGGTCTTTGCGCGCGCATGAGGCGCAACTGCTGGTATCCGCCAGCGCCGCGTAAGGCGCGCCATCCGGTGCTAGTATCGAAAAGGCAGCCCTTTCATGGGCTGCCTTTTTTGTCTCAATAACAGCGCGTTACCAGAAGGCCGAGATATAAGACCGCTCCGCCGCGCCGCCGTGCTCTTTCCACGTCTTGCGCACCTGCGTCGCCATCGCCTTTTGCCCCGCGAACCATAAAAACCCGTCCGCCGCAGATGAAACCGCGTCGCAGGCCGCCTGCCCCATCGTGGGACGCTCGGCTTCGCTGGCGATAACGACCTCCAGACCTGTGTGCTTTGGCAGCGGATAATGCGCGGCATCTACATGCGATGGATACAGCATGATGCGCCCGGTCAGATCGGGGTTCGCCTCCATGATACGGGCAATGGCCGGAAAGGCGGTATCATCGGCAAATCCGAACACCGGCCCCGTGATCGTACAGCCGCCACCGCCCGGTCCGGTGACAAGGATCTGCGTCCCCAGTTCAACGCTGCGCGCCCAATCGGTGGTGCGCCCGCCTTCGTGGATAAAGAGGTCAAACACCAGCAGCCCGTTTTCCCGATCCACCCGCCGCGCGGTATAGACCGGCAGATGCAGCTTGTGTTCACCCTTGGGCCAGACCGTCGCCCCGTTCTCTCCGATGCGGGGCCATTGGGGGGTCTTGCCCGGTTGCGCGATGCCAAGGCGGAAATGGATCGCACTGTCAGAGAACCGCGCCACATCGCCCGCCAGCGTGACCCGCATAAACCCGCAGTCCAACATCTCGCGGTGCTGCACCGTCATCAACCGTGCGTTATCGGGCAACGCACCCTGACGTACCCCATCCGACCAGCGGATCGCCTGCGCCGCATCGGGCATGACGCTGCCGATCTGATCCACCAGACTGTCCTTTAACGTCTGCAGAAAATCGGCGCGCGCGGTCGATATCTCGGCCTTGCAATGGGCACCCGACGGGGCAAAGGCGATCCGCCCGTAATAGGTGCCCAGGACAATGCCCTGTGCGCCATCCTGTTCGACGTGCAGATCATGCTCTGCCGCTTCGGCCAAGGTGGCCTGACGCAGGGCGGCGAAGTTAACGCCGGGCAATTCGGTTTGTGCAGTGTGATCAGACATGGGCCACCCCCTGTTGCGGTGCGCGCTGCCCCGAGACCCGCCAGATCAGCGGCAATGCCGCAAGCGAGACGGCACAGGCCACACCAAAAAAGAAACCGTAACCAAGATGCTCGGCGATAACCCCGGCGACCATGCCCGAAACCATGCTCACCGCCGCATCCATACATTGGAACAAGGTAAAATCGACGCCGCCCTGCCGCGGGTCGGACCAGTTCATGAACTGCCCGTAAAGGGCGACGAAACCAAAGGCCATGACGGCCGCGCTGCTGACCATCGCAATCGGGGCCACCGTCGCCGCGGCGAAAACGCCACCCGCCGCCGACAGACCAACCACCCCGAGGATCAGCGCCTGAAGCGCCACCGCGCCGGCCAGCACCACGCGGGTGCCAAAACGGCGCACCACTGCACCGCCGGTCATCGCCCCCGCAAAGCCCAAGGTCAGGCTGCCGACCCCGCTGAGCAGTCCAAGCTGACCCAGATCATAGCCCGCATCGATAAAGTAAGGCCCGAACATCCCCATCGCGGTTTTCTGCGCCACGACATAAAGCGCCGCGACCAGCAAACCCTGACGCACCTCGGCGCGGGCCAAGGCGGTTCTAAGCCGCGGTTGATGCGGTCGCGCCTGCGCGGTTTTCGCCCGCGCGATGATCGCAAAGGGGACGCAGAGCACAGCAATTACCGCCGCCATCCCCCATGCGCCCGCCAGCCATCCGGCGCGGTCCACGAGGATCAGGAACACGCCCCCGCCGATCGCAGCCCCCAGATAGGCACCGCCCACCTGCGCCGCATTGCCCCAGCCGTATTGCGTGTCCTTCAACGCCGCCACGGCATAGCCGTCGCAGGCAATATCCACCGTGGCCGTCGCAAAGGCTGCCACCATCAGCACCGCCAAAACAGGCAGCACCGGCGACGGGCCGATCAGCCCCACCACGAAAAGCGCCGCGATCACCACCGCAGCGCCGAGTGTTACAATCGTGACCGACCGGTCCCGCCCGCCATCCGGCAGCCGGAACCGTTCAACCCTCGGTGCCCAAAGGAACTTGAGCGCCCAAGGCAGCACCAGCACCGAAATCAACCCGATCTGGTCCAGGGGCAGCTTCTGCGCGCGCAACACCCCCGGCAGCCCCGACCATGTGACGCCCGCAATCACGCTTTGCGCAATATAGATGCCGCCGATCGCGCCGACGACACCCAAAGTTCCCCCGGACCGCGCCATCAGAAGCGGTAGCTGACGCTGGCCGTCGCGGTGCGCCCTTCGTAGCGATAGCAATAGTCCGCGCTGCAGGTCTGGTCGGTGTTGTCAAAGACGTTCTTGACGTTGATCTGCGCGCTCAGCCCGTCATAGCCGACTTCGCCAAAGTCATAGGACATCGACAGGTCGGCAAAGACCTCGGCATCGTTCTTGTAGGTATTTGCATCGTCGCCATAGCTTTCGCCGACATAGCGCAGACCCGCCCCGAAGCCAAAGCCCTTGAACGCCCCGCTTTGCGGCTCGTAGAAGCCCCAGATCGATGCGGTGTGATGCGGTGTGGCCGACAGCTGGTTGCCCACGGTGCCGGTGGACCCTGCCTCGATCTCCATATCCAGATAGGTATAGGCGCTGGTCACGCGCAAACCATTGGCAAAGTTGAACTGGCCTTCAATCTCCAGCCCGCGCGACCGCAGGTCATAGGGCACCTGCACCTGGTTCAAACCATTGAACGTCGCTGGGTCAACCGTCTGGAAGACAACTCCGTCCTCTTGACGGATGTCAAACAGTGACGCGGTGATCAGGCTTTCCGTGCCCGGCAGCTGGTACTTGACGCCCACTTCCTTTTGCAGCCCGCGGGTCGGCTCTGCCGAACGGCCGCTGTTGGGGTCGGTGCTGTCGTCATAGACCAGCCCCGTGGTCGGCACGAAAGAGCTCGACACATTGGCATAGACAGACAGGTCGGTGTTGAACGCATAGCTCAGACCGACGCGGCCCGAGAAACCGTTGTGCGATGTGTCGGTGCCGTTCTGATTGGCATCAAAGGTGGTCATGTCGACCCAGTCGTAGCGACCGCTCAGGAACATCGTCCAAGGGCCGGAGCTCAGCTGGTCGTGCACATAGACGCCATACTGGTACATCTCCTGACCGTTGGAATAGGGCTGATCCACCGCATCCGTGTCGGCGGCAGAGACATAGCCGACACCGCCATAATAGGCGTCATAGGACGACTGGGTATAATCGAAACCGGCCACAACCGTGTGGTCAAACGCACCGGTAGAGAAATGCCCCTCGGCATAGGTATCGACCGAGAAATTCTCGGAGTTCTCGAGGTAATGGCCCCAGTAGCGCCCGAACCCCGTGCCCGCCGCATAGATGCCGCTGAACTCAAGATCCGCATCCACTTCGGAATACCGCAGGTTTTGGCGCAGGGTCACGCCATTGTCCATTTCGTGCTCAAGCTCGTAGCCGACGCGCCATTGTTCGTTCACAAAGTCATTATAATCAGGATCGCCGACATAGATATCAGACGCTTCGCCCTGCGACGGGTTGTAGTAAGACGCCGTACCGCCGCGGGTTGATTCAGAATATTCTGTCAGCACGGTGATCTTGGTCCGGTCCGTCAACTGATAGGTGAAGGACGGGGCCAGCAGCGCCAGATCATCGCTATAGCCCGGCAGCGGCGTATCCGCATCCCGCGCCACACCGGTCAGACGATAGCTGAGCCGTCCGTCGGTGCCGACGGGGCCGGTGAAATCGAACGCCAGCTCTTTGCGGCTGTCGGTGCCAAAGGTCAGCTTCAGCTCGTTATAGGCGTCGTCCTTGGGGCGTTTGGAAATGATATTCACCAGACCGCCTGCGCCGCTGACGCCATACATCGACGACGATGGCCCCTTCAGCACGGAAACCCCTTCGAACGTGTAGGGGTGGTTCTGGAACCACGCCGACGGCCCGTTCACCTGACGCAGGCCATCGCGGAACAACCCGTCATAATAGGCCGAGAAACCGCGCAGATAGACCGCGTCATAGCGCGAGTCGAAACCGAAGTTTGTGACATTCGTCCCCGAGGTATAGCCCAAGGCGTCCAGCAGCGTGCGCGGCTCCTGATCTTCGATCTGGTCCTGCCCGACGGTGCTGATCGCTTGGGGGATGTCACGGATGGGGGTGTCTACGCGCGTGGCCTGACGCCCCGATTCGGCCACATACCCGTTTTGCAGCAGCGTCGCATCGCTTTCCGCCTCAAGCGTGAGCGTCCCCAGATCAAGCGTATCCGCCTCCTGCGCATAGGCGGGGTGTGATGCGGCCAGCGCGGCCACCAAGGCAATCCTTGAAATTTGCATGGAATTCTGTCCCTTACTGTTTTAGTCGGAAATGAACCGCCGCGCAGCTATTGTCAAACTGAAATAGTAAGGTATTCACTTGCCCGAGATCTAAGCAGGTCAGCGCGCCGGGGCAAGCCGCTGCGTCACAAACTTGGCCGCCACAAGCGGCATCCTGCCTACATCCATGTATTTACATAATATTTCCAAATACCCCACTAAAACACTCCCCCTTGTCGGGGCGATACTTATACCCTATAAATAAAGTAAGATATTCAACCGGACAGGCCCGAACCCTGCCCCATGTATGGACTTCTCTTGATATGGCATCTTTGGCGACTCTTCCGATCCTCGACCGCGACGACGCTCCGGCACAGGCTCCCGCCCCCCGTATCACCCCCGAACAACGCGCCGCGCTGACCCATTTGCGGATGTCGGCGATGGCCTGTCGCGTCGCCGCGCGCACGGATCTTTACGAAGCCTGCGCCCTGCTCAGCCTTGATGGCGAGGACGCGAAACGCACATTTGTGGATACGCTGATCAAATGTCTGCCGAATGCGGTGCAGCGCAAGGTCGTCTGGTTCGCGCCGGGCACAGACACGCTATCGTTCGACGAAGCATGGATCCTGCGCTGCCTGACCAGCATCCGCGAGGACGATCCCGCCAGTCTCAATTTCCTGATCAAATCGCGCGTGGCCCCTGCGGACCGACGCTATATCGGCTATCTACTCGGCCAGATTTCCGAGCAGTTTTCTCAAGTTTAGAATAATTCCAAAAAGACCTTGGCAAACCGTTTTTGGTGTCTATGTTGAATGGACAGCAAGCTAGTACCGTGCCAGCCAGTCAGAATTTTAATCACTTGGGGACGAGAAAATGAACCAGACAGCAGCTGCTTTGACAACCGATGCAAAAACAGCAATCGCCGATGCATTGAACCAATGCGTTGCGGAAACCGCCGTGACGACAATGCTGGCGCAAAACTTTCACTGGAACGTAAAAGGCATGGGTTTCGGCCCGCTGCACGACCTGTTCCAGAAGATCTACGAAGACCACTTTGTCGCGCAGGATGATCTGGCAGAGCGTATTCGCGCCCTTGATGTCCATGCCGAAGGGATGCTTGCAGGCATGCTGAAGCGGTCCAAGATCAACGAACATGATGGTCACGCCAACGACAAGGAAATGATCCGCATCATGATGGAAGCGCAGGAAACGCTGGCCTCCACCATCGCGGGCGCGGGCCAATTGGCCGCCGACCACGGCGACACGCTGACAGAAGATCTGTGCATCGCACGCGGGACAGAGCACGAGAAATTCGCGTGGTTCCTGCGCGCACACCTCGCAGGCTAACCAGCCCGCCCGCTGATCCCGTCAGCACCCAAATCAAATCGCGGCTAGAGAAGCTTCTCGGCCGCGATTTTGCGTTTTGCCAGCTTCTTGCGATAGGCCAGATCCCAATGGCTGTATTTGCCCAGACGTTCCTGTTGCGCGGTCAGCATCTGGACAAAGCCCACGCGGTGGCTTTCTTTTTTCAGCGATTTGAACATGGATTTCTGCGCCTTGGTCATCGAACACCCGATGCAATGGCCTTCGCGTTTGAACTTGCACACGTCGATGCAGGGGCTGGGTGTTTTTACCATGGGAAACCTTGCTGATTGATCCGGCGGTTTGCCCCCTGTCCGTGCAGGGTGCCAGCGGTAGCCTATGCCAGCAAAAGCAAGGCCGCGCCAGTGGGGGCGCGGCCTTGGTCGTTCAAATCATCGTTTGCCGAAGGGGGATCAGGCGGGATCAGTACCAAAGACACCGCAGGCAATCCGGTCGCCCGCATCGCCTGAAGGTTGCGAGCTGTAATCATCCTGCCCGCCGTGGATCACAAAGGCAGCGCCGTCGTCATCCATCAGATGCTCTTCGACATTCAGGAACGGCAAGAACACTTCCTGCTCTACCGTGCCATCACTGCCCACCGTGACATTCGGCATATCACCGGGGTGTGGGCCACCGGCGGTCAAAACGCCATGCTCGCGGTCCCCCGCGATATGCCCGCCAGCGGATTTGAACCCGTCGCCGGAACAATCACCGGTTTCATGCAAATGCACCGCGATGCCCCCTGCGGGCAGGTTGGACAGCGACAGTTTTGCCAGCGCCACGCCGGACTCGGTATCCTGGACCGTCACGGTTCCGACCTCTGCCCCTTCGGCATCCATAACCGGCGCAGTCGTCTCGGCGGCGAAAGCGGCGCTTGTCATCAGCCCGCAGGCCACGGCGGTGGTGAGTGCGAATTTCATTGGAATCTCCCTTTTCATGCTTGGGTTTGAACCGGCCAGCTGTGGTCGATTGGTCAAAGACCAACCCGCCGCATTTACCCAAAGTTCCAAGCCCTCTCGTCCGCACGGCCAAACAACACCCATCGGCAGAACTTAGCCGCCCGCCGAAGGACGCGGAACCGCCGCGCCGCCTCTATCGTTTCAACTACAGGTAACCACAACACAGGAGAGTTTCGACATGACTGCGACATCACATTCTAGCCTCGTATCTTCCTCTGACGTGAATGGTACGACTGTTTACAGCCGCGACGGCACGCATATCGGGTCCATTGATCACCTGATGATCGACAAGCAATCCGGCAAGGTCGCCTATGCCGTGATGGGCTTTGGCGGGTTTCTGGGCCTGGGCGAGGATCACCACCCCGTGCCGTGGGGCAAGCTTGAATACGACACCACCAAAGAAGGCTTCGTGACCGACATCACTGAAGAGCAGGTTAAAGGCGCACCAACCCGCAGCGACGGTTGGGTGACAGACCGCGAATGGGAACGCCGGACCCACGAACACTATATGGTGCCGAACTACTGGATCTGATCCACAGAAGTTAACAACCGCAGGCCGTCCCCACATCGGGGGCGGTCTTTTACTGTCACTGCCCTACATCCAGACCAATAGCTTTCAAGATACCGGATTGCCCCCATGCCCAGTTCCACCCCCTGCCCCCCTCTCCCGCACCCGTCTTGCGCGCAGGAGACACGCTGATGTGGGAAGATTTGCTGAACGAATTCTCCCTCGCCCCCAGCCTGCCCCTGTCGGTCGTTGTGGCTCGCACCCTTGCGACGGTGGTATTCTGCGGTCTGATCGGGCTTGAACGCGAAACCTCCAAACGGCCCGCGGGTCTGCGCACGCATATGCTGATCGGCCTCGCGTCGTGCATCTACTGTCTGCTGACCCTCGCCCTGCTCGCCCGCAGCGCCGAATTCGGCGATACCATCCGGATGGACCCCCTGCGTATCATCGAGGCGGTGACCAGCGGAGTCGCTTTCCTTGCCGCGGGGCTGATCGTCTTTTCCCAAGGCAAGGTGCGCGGCCTGACCACGGGGGCCAGCATGTGGGTCGCCGCCGCCGTTGGCGTGGCTTGCGGCTTGGGCGAATGGACGATCGCGGGCATGACCGTGATCCTCGCGCTGATCATCATCGCGCTGGTGCGCAAGCTTGAAAAACGCGCAGGCACCTATGAAGAGCACGACTAGTCGCGGCCATCGGCAGCAATGCAACAGTTTGTGACCCAGAAACACGCGCCCTTGTTTTACAACCTCGGCGAAATACCCTAGCTGCATAGCAAATTCATATGAGGAATATCACGATGAGCGTTCGGGTTTGGATTGCAGGCTGTGCCGTATTGGCGCTGGCTGCTTGTGCGGATGTGCAGACCACCACTGACAAGATGACAACGGACGACGGGTTCTTCAAGGAACTGCCCGAAGGGGTGCGCATGGTGGCTGCCAAGAACCAGGATCTGACCGCGGTTAAGATCGACCCCAGCAACGGGTGCTACGTCTATCGCTACCGCGGGCCAGTCGAAACAACCTTCCTGCCCCTGCGCGCCGACAATGGCCGTCCGATCTGCACCCAAACGATCGCGGCTGCTGCGGCGGGCTAATCGCGCCCCGCGTCGTGACGTAAAAAGGCCGCCCGAAGCATCTCGCTTCGGGCGGCCTTTTCATGTGTACAAAGGTCCGGACTTAGGTCGCAGCCGTCACCAGCTCTTCCGGCGGGTACAGGACCGCGCGCGATCCGGTGTTTACGTTCTCGTACAGATCGTTGATATGCGCCATGATCATCCGCACACAGCCAGAGCTTGCACGCCCCCCGATCGATTGCGGGTTAGGCGACCCGTGGATGCGCAAATAGGTGTCGCGGTTGCCGACGAAAAGATACAGCGCGCGTGACCCCAAGGGGTTCTGCGGGCCTGCGTCCATCCCATCGGCGTGTTGTTCATAAAGCTCTGGATCGCGGCGGATCATGTTCTGCGTCGGCGTCCAGGTTGGCCATTTCGCCTTGCGCTTGATCGAATAGGTGCCGGGCTCGTACAGGTCACCCCGCGCAATCGCCACGCCATAGCGCATGGCGGTGCCATTGTCCTGAATGTGATACAGATACCGCGCGACCGCATCGACGTGGATATCGCCCGGCGTCAAACCGGGGTTCGCCTCTACCAGTCGGGGCAGAAAGCGGGGCGCGACGCCCCAAGGGTTCGTCGTTGCAGGATCGTAGCCCGCAGGCGTTACCTGCGCATCCCATGCGTCCCACATCGACTTGTCTGTTGTCGCAGCGGCGGCGAGACTGGGGGCCAGAGGGGCAGAAAACAACGCGGCAGCGGAGCTGGTGATAAAATGGCGTTTGGTCAGCATGCGTGCACGCTCCTATTTAGTTAGTGCTTGACGATGTAACCCCCAATAGCGCGACCCTGTTCCCAAGAACCAGTCACATGGCTGTGTGAGTTTGTTTCGGCCAGCGCAAACTAGACCGCCCCCGGCAGAAACGCCACGACTAGTTTCGCCAAAATTTTTTGCAAAACGGCGGAACAACTCGTTCACGCGGGCGTTATTTAGACAAATGACCAATCATTTGGGTTTCGTATGCCAACGTATTCCAGACGATCAGTTCTATTCGGCTTCGGTGCCGCAGTCGGCCTTGCGTCCCTGCCGCGCCATGCCTTTGCCGCTCTTGATGGCACCCCGTTCACCTTCCTGACCGATTCCGAGGCCCGAAGCCTCGCACTGCTGTGTGACACGCTGATCCCGCAGGATGATTTCCCCTCGGCCAGTCAGGCCGGCGTGGTCGATTTCATCGACCTGCAACTTGCGGGCGGATACGGGCGCGGGGAACACCTGTATATGGACGGGCCCCACCCCCAAGGCACGCCCGAGCAAGGCTACCAATCCCCCCTACGCCCAGCCGAGCTCTGGCGCGAGGGGCTGGCAGCAATGCAGACCGTCATCGGCCCGCTTGAAGGGCAACCGCAATCCGCGCTCGACCAGCTGATGACCGACCTGTCCAAGGATAGGCCCGCGCTCGCCGGTCGTGTCGGGGCCAAAACATTCTTTACCGAACTCCACGCCCTGACGAACCAGGGCTATTTTGCCGACCCGATCTATGGCGGCAACAAGGGCTATGCCGGTTGGCATATGGTCGGCTTCCCCGGAGCCTTCGGCTATTTCACCGACACGGTCGATGCCCACAATCGCCCCTACCGGCAGCCCCCTATGGGCATCGGGCATCAACCGGGCACAAGCGACTTCAACTGGGAAAGGTAGATCATGGCACGGCGGCTGGCGAAAACAGATGTGGTCATCATCGGGGCCGGTTGGACGGGTCTGACAGCTGCATATGAACTTGCCCATGCTGGCAAACGCTGTGTGGTGCTGGAACGCGGATCATACCGCCACGACGCCGATGATTTCGCCGCCCCCAAGGAACATGACGAACTAAAATATGCGGTGCACCACGCGCATATGATCAACACCCGCAAAGAGACCCTGACTTTCCGCAACAACGCCAGCCAGCAGGCGCTGCCGATGCGCAGGCTCGGGTCATTCCTGCCCGGTGTCGGGCTTGGCGGTGCGGGCATCCACTGGAACGGCCAGCTTTGGCGGCCCCTGCCGTCCGACCTCGAAATGCGCAGCCATTACGAAAACCGCTATGGTGCCGACTTCATTCCCGATGACCTGAATGTGCAGGATTGGGGCGTCACCTATGACGAGCTTGAACCCCATTTCGATTTCTACGAGAGAATCTGCGGTACCTCTGGCACAGCAGGCCAGATGGCAGACGGCCCGCGTGAAGGCGGCAACCCCTTCGAAGGGCCGCGCAGCGCCGATTATCCCAACCCGCCCATGCGCCAGCCCATCGGCCCCACCAAATTCGGCGAGGCGGCGCAAAAGCTCGGCTACCACCCTTTCCCCCTGCCCGCCGCCAACGCCACCAAGGAATACACCAACCCCTACGGAGCCAAGCTGCATCCCTGCACCTATTGCGGCTTTTGCGAACGCTTCGGCTGCGGCTACTACGCCAAGGCCGACCCGATCATCTGCGTTTATGACCAGATCAAATCCCACGAGAATTTCGAGATCCGCTATCAGGCGCAGGTCTTGCGGGTCGAGAAGTCGGAGGACGGCAAGACCGCCACCGGCGTCACCTATCTGACCGACGCGGGCGAAGAGGTGTTCCAGCCCGCCGACATCGTTTGCATGAACGCCTATGGCCTGTGGAACGTGCATCTGATGCTGGTCTCCGGTCTGGGCAAACCCTACGACCCGAAAACCCGCACAGGCACCGTGGGCCGGAACTATGCCTATCAGACGCTGGCAGGCGTGAACGTGTTCTTTGAGGATCAGGTGGTGACCAACCCCTTTATGGGGGCGGGGGCGCTTGGCACGGTGATCGACGACTTCAACGGTGACAACTTTGATCACAGCGATCTGGGGTTTCTGGGCGGCGGCTATATCGCCTGCACGCAGACCAATGGCCGCCCGATCAACTACCAGCCCACGCCCGAAGGCACGCCCGCATGGGGCGCCGACTGGAAACGTGCCGTGCGCGAGAATTACCTGCACCACGCCAGCCTGACCGTCCACGGGTCATCTATGGCGACGCCCGATAACTACCTTGACCTCGATCCAACATGGAAAGACGCGTATGGCCGCCCGCTGCTGCGAATGACCTTCAACTTCCCCGAAAACGACCGGCGCATGGCAGACTATGTGATGGGCAAGGCGCATGAGATCGCGCGCAATATGGAGAACGTGACATCCACCTCCGCCAGCAACCGCGCGGCAGAGGGAAGTGATTATTCCATCGTGCCCTATCAGACCACCCATAACACCGGCGGCACGGTGATGGGCACGGACCCGACCACCAGCGTCGTGAACCGTTTTGGCCAGATGTGGGATCATCACAACGTCTTTGTCTTTGGCGCAGGGCTGTTTCCGCAAAACCTTGGCTACAACCCCACGGGGCCGCTGATGGGCGTCGCCTATTGGACGCTCGATCACATGAAGAACGACTATATCGCCAACCCGCGCCCGCTGATGGACGCCTAAAGCAGAGGAGCCCCCATGAACATCCCGCATCGCCCCCTGCTCTGCCTCGCCCTCGCAGCCCTTTTGCCCGCGCTGGCCACCGCGCAGGCGATCCCTGCGGATCAGCCCTATGGTACGGCGCGCGATCTGTTCAACATGACGGTCGATACGCCGCCCGACGCCGACACGCTGACACGGGGGCAGGCCATCGCCCTGCAGGGCGCGGGCGATGTGCAATCCTGCGTGACCTGCCACAGCGTTGATGGTCAGGGGGACGGGTCGGGCAGCTTCCCACGGCTTACCGGACAACCGGCGTGGTATCTTGACAAGCAGCTGGATGACTATGCCAGCGACGCGCGGCCCGACGACCTGATGACGCCCGTCGCGCAATCCCTCTCTCAAGACGACCGCGCCGCGGTCAGCGCCTATTACGCCTCTCTCGCCGCGCCGCTGCGGGTGGCGCGCGGGCAGGTCTCGGTACAAGATATCCAGAAAGGTGCCGCCATCGCGCGGGCCGGATCGCCTGACAAGGGCCTGCCCGCCTGCACCAACTGCCACGGGCCAGACGGCACGGGCAACCCGCCCTCGGTGCCCTATCTTGCCGGTCAATACGCCAACTACATGGTGCTGCAACTGGACCGCTGGAAACGCGGCCAGCGGGACAATGACGTTGGCGGCATGATGTCCGCCATCGCCCGCAAAATGACCGCCGAGGATATGCGCGCCATCAGTGAATACTACGAGCGTGTGGCCAACCCGCTGACGACGAAAGACCCTGAATGACCCTCAACGCCCCCTCCCCCGCAACGCTACAGAACCGGAGTCCCCATGTTTGACTGGATCACCGGCCTGCTGGATGCCGCAGGCTATCTGGGCGTCGCGTTTCTGATGTTCGCGGAAAACGTCTTTCCACCCATCCCGTCCGAGCTGATCATGCCGCTGGCGGGGTTTCTGGCCTATCAGGACCAGATGAACTTTATCGGCGTGGTGATCGCGGGCAGCATCGGGTCGCTGGCGGGCACCTACCTCTACTACATCATCGCGCGCAAGATCGGGCACGACCGCGTGCGGCACCTTCTGGAAAAGCATGGCCGCTGGCTCACCATGTCCCCCGAGGATCTTGACCGCGCGTCGGACTGGTTCGACCGCCACGGCAATCTGGCCGTGCTCATGGGGCGCATGGTGCCCGCGATCCGCACATTGATCTCGGTGCCCGCGGGGCTGACGCCGATGCATCACCTGCCATTTCTGGCCTTCTCGCTGGCGGGCACGGTGATCTGGAACACATTGCTGACCGGCCTCGGCTACGCGCTCGGGTCGCAATACGATCTGGTCGCGGACTACATGAACCCCGTGTCCAACGTTGTCATCGGCGCCTTGGTGCTGACCTACATCTACCGCGTGATCCGCAAGAAAGGCGGCAGCGCACAAGACGCCACGGGCTAGCCGTCGCTACGGGCGTGAACTGGTGACGGCTGTGATGTCGGGGCCACGCCCCCGGCAAGGGGGGAAGGGAGTGTCCCATGACCAAGGATGTTTCAGCAACGCCGGATCAAGACGGCGAGAAAACCGAACTTAAACGCGTGATGGGGCCCGGCTTGCTGCTGCTGTTCGTGGTGGGCGATGTCTTGGGCACAGGGATCTACGCGCTCACAGGCGAAGTCGCGGCAAAGGTCGGCGGCATCGTCTGGCTGCCGTTCCTCGTGGCCTTTGTCTTGGCCACCGTGACCGCCTGCAGCTACCTTGAACTTGTCACCAAATACCCCAAGGCCGCCGGTGCCGCGCTTTATACGCAAAAGGCCTTTGGCGTGCATTTCCTCACCTTCCTCGTGGCCTTCGCTGTGATGTCCAGCGGGATCACCTCGGCCTCGACCGCCTCGCAGGCTTTTGCCGAGAATTTCGGGAAAAGTTTCGGTCTGGGCGACGGGGCCTTCCTGATCACCGCCATTAGCATCGGCTTTATGGTGCTGCTGGGGCTGATCAACCTGCGCGGTGTCGGCGAAAGCGTGAAGGCAAATGTGGTGCTCACCTGCATCGAACTGACCGGCCTGCTCATCATCATCATGATCGGGGCCGCCGCGCTCATGGGCGGGCAAGGCGATTTCGGGCGCGCGTTCGATTTCAGCAGCGCCGGAGAGCAGGGCCTGTTCTGGCCCGTGATCGCCGCAACCACGCTGGCCTTCTTCGCGATGGTCGGCTTCGAGGATTCCGTGAACATGGCCGAAGAGGCCAAGAACCCCTCGCGCATCTTCCCCAAAGTCCTGCTGGGCGGGCTGCTGATCACCGGCGTGATCTATCTGCTGGTGTCGATCACCGCCATTGCCCTTGTCGACGCAAAGGCCTTGGGCGAAGGGGCCACACCCCTGCTCAAGGTCGTCGAAGCCGGCGCGCCCTGGTTCCCGCTCAGCGTCTTCGGCATCATCACCATGTGCGCCGTGGCAAACTCCGCGCTGATCAACATGCTGATGGCCAGCCGTCTGCTGTATGGGATGGCGCAGGAAAAAGTGCTGCCCACCATTCTGGGCAAGGTGCTGCCCAAGCGGCGCACGCCCTATACGGCCATCGTCTTTACCACCGGGCTGGCGATCGCGCTGATCACCTTTGTCGGCGCGGTGCCTGATCTGGGGGGCACCACGGCGCTGCTGCTGCTTGCGGTGTTCACGCTGGTCAATATCGCCGTGCTGGTGCTGCGCAGCGATACGGTGGATCACGACCATTTCACCAGCCCCCTCGGCCTGCCCTATATCGGCGCGATATCTTGCGCCTTTTTCGTCGGCCCGTGGACCGGGCGCGACAGCGTGCAATACCTGATCGCCGCGGTGCTGATCGGCTTGGGTGTCGTGCTCTGGGGGGCGACCGTGTTCTACATGAAATCAAAGGGGCAAGACCCGCTTGCCTCGGACATGGACAAATTGTCAGAGTGAAAGGAGCCCCCTTGCAACACCCTTGGCGCATCTGTGCAATCGCCCCGGCCGCCCTGCTTCTGGCGGGCTGCGAGGGGCGTCAATCCGTGCTGGCCCCCGCCGGTCAGGACGCGTCGGATGTGCTGAACCTCTTTTGGGTGATGCTGGTCGGCGCGGTGATCCTGTGGGGGCTTGTCGCGCTGCTGTTTGTCTATGTCACACGCATCAACCCCGGTGCCATGCGCCGCCGCACCGCCGAGATGCTGATCGTCGGCGGGGGTATCCTCTTTCCCGTGGTCCTGCTGGGGGGGCTGCTGATGTATTCTCTGCCGCTGATGGGACCGACCCGCGCCGAAGGGGACGGGCTGGTCGTGCGGGTCACCGCGGAACAATGGTGGTGGCGCGTCGAATACCAACAGCAGGGGGAGACCAGAACAGTCGTCTCGGCGAATGAACTCCGCCTGCCCGCCGGTGCCCGGACCGAGCTTGTGCTGAACGCGCATCGGGTGATCCACTCCTTCTGGGTGCCGGCCCTTGGCGGCAAGACCGATATGTTCCCGGGGCGCGAAACCCGCATGACCCTCGCGCCCACCGATCCCGGCATCTACCGTGGCCAATGCGCCGAATTCTGCGGGGCCTCCCATGCGTTGATGGCCTTTGAAACCGTGGTGATGCCCCCCGATGAATTCGACCAATGGCTGAGCGCAGAGGCGCGCGATGCCAAGCCACCCCAAGGCGCGCTGGCCCAAGCCGGCGCGTCCTTGTTCCTTGAGGAAGGCTGCGGCGCCTGCCACAGCATTCGTGGCACCAAAGCCATCGGCAAGACCGGCCCCGACCTGACCCATCTGGCAAATCGCCACTCGCTTGCCGCAGGCACCCTTCCCTTGAACGCGCAGGCCATCGCCACATGGATCGGCCACACCGACACGATCAAACCCGAGGTCAATATGCCCACTTATGACTTCCTGTCCGACGACGATCTCGCGGCGCTCGCCGCCTATCTGGGGGGGCTGGAATGACCCGCAGATACCCCGATGTGCTGCAACCCGAAGGCACCTACCCCCCGACCGAGGATATGCTCGCCGAACCCGTCCCGCAGGAGGTTCAGGAGGCGCAGAAAAAACGCCTGCGTGCAGCTTGGAAAACGCCGCAGGGCTGGCGCTACTGGTCGGCGGTGAACAACACCGAGGTCGGCATCTGGTACACGATGACCGCGTTCTTTTTCATGCTCTGTGCCGGTATTCTGGCGGTGCTCATGCGCACCCAGCTTGCCGTGCCCGAGAATGATTTCCTCGACGCCGACCGCTATAACCAGTTCTTCACCATGCACGGCTCGGCGATGATGTTCCTCTTTGCCGTGCCCATGTTCGAGGCAATCTCGATCCTGCTGCTGCCCGGTATGCTGGGCGCGCGCGACATGCCGTTCCCGCGGCTCAGTGCCTATGGCTACTGGTGTTTCCTGATCGGCGGCATCTTTGTCTTCGGGTCTATCCTGTTCGATTCCGGCCCCAAGGCGGGCTGGTTCATGTACCCCCCGCTCGCCACCAAGGAAGAAGGCATCGGCCCCGATGTCTGGCTTTTGGGCCTCTCGTTTATCGAGGTCGCCTCCATCGCCGCGGCGGTCGAGCTCATCGTCGGCGCGCTCAAATGCCGCCCGCCGGGGATGCGCGTCAACATCATGCCGCTTTACGCTTGGTATGTGATGGTCGTGGGCGGCATGATCCTCTTCGCCTTCCCGCCGCTGATCGCGGGGGATTTCCTGTTCGAACTCGAACGGTCCTTCGATTGGCCGTTCTTCGATCCCGTCCGGGGCGGCGACCCGATGCTCTGGCAGCATCTGTTCTGGATTTTCGGCCATCCAGAGGTCTACATCATCTTCCTGCCCTCTATCGCCATCGCCGCGATGATCGTGCCCACTGTCGCACGCACGCCCATCGTGGGCTATTCGTGGATCGTGCTCAGCGCGGTCGGCACGGGGTTCTTGTCCTTCGGGCTGTGGGTACATCACATGTTCACCACCGGCCTGCCCCAGATCAGTCTGGGGTTCTTCTCTGCCGCGTCCGAGGCCGTGGTGATCCCCACCGGCATCCAGCTTTTCGCCTTTGTCGCGACGCTGATGGTGGGGCGGGTCAAGATGACCCTGCCAATGCTCTGGATCGCGGGGGCGCTGGCGATCTTTGTGGCGGGCGGTCTGACAGGGGTGATGCTGGCCATCGTGCCCTTCAACTGGCAGGCCCATGACAGCTACTTCGTCGTGGCCCACCTGCATTACACGCTGTTTGGCGGCATGGTCTTTCCGGTCATGGCGGGGGTCTATTATTTCTTCCCCTTCTTCCGCAAAAAGCTACTGTCCGAAACCCTTGGCCGTTGGGCCTTCTGGCTGATCTTTGTGGGCTTCAACGTCACCTTCCTGCCGATGCATCTGACGGGGCTCAAGGGGATGCCGCGCCGGATTTTCACCTATCCGGGCAGCGCGGGCTGGGACTGGCTCAATATGATGTCCACCGTCGGGGCCTATATCACCGCCGCAGGCTTTGCCGTCTTCGTCTACGATCTGCTGCGCCCCAAAGCGTACCAAGGCCAGATCAAGCGCAACCCTTGGGGCGGCGGCACGCTGGAATGGGCCCATGACGTGCCCGAAGAGGCATGGGGCAACCGTTCGGTGCCGTATATCACCTCGCGCTATCCGCTGTGGGACCAGCCCAAACTGGTCGAGCGTATGGACGCGGGCCGCTACTATCTGCCCGACGCCCCCGAGGGCAAACGCGAGACGCTGATCACCTCGGTCATCGACGCGAAACCGCTGATGGTGCAGCGCGTCACCGGCCCCGCGTGGATCACCATGCTCGCCGCGTTCTTTACCGGCGGTGCGTTCATCTTCCCCACCTTCCACATCTACGAACCCGCCATCGTCTGCGGTGCCTTCGCCATTGTCTGCGTGCTCTACTGGCTCTGGACCAGCACGGCACAGGTGCCGGATCAGGAGCGTAAGCACGTGGGTCTTGGCCTCAGCCTGCCGACCTACGCCTCGGGGCCGACCTCTGTCGGGTGGTGGGCGGTCTGGATCACGATGCTGGGCGACAGCACCGCCTTCGCCAGCCTCGTCTTCGGGTTCTTCTTCTACTGGACCGCGCGCCCGGACTTTATCACCATCGGAGCGGACCACGCCACGGGCGCCGCCGTCGCGCTCGGGGTTACGCTATTTGTCGTCTCATGGGCCGCGACCGTGCTCGCGCGCGAGGTCAATAAACGCAGCCATATCACGCTGGCACGCCTTGCATTAGCACTGGCCGCAACCTGCACCGTCGGCGGGGCGGGGCTGTTCATCCTGTCGGTCCTCCACCTTGAGCCCACAACCCATGTCTACCCCGCGACCATGTGGGCGCTGATGGTCTGGCTGGTGGCCCATTCGCTGCTGGGGGTCATCATGCAGCTTTACGCGCTGGCAGGGTCGATCTTTGGCAAGGTGACCCCGCAATATGACGCGGACCTGTGCAACGTCACGCTATTTTGGCACTTCATGGTGCTGACCGCGCTGGTCACCGGCTTTATTCTGGGCATGGCCCCAAGGTTGCTGGCATGAACCAGATCTCCACCGAAGAAGAGCAAGAGGAATTCCACGAGGAACAAGACAGCCTTTGGCGGCTCGCCCTCAGCCCCACGCTTTGGGCACTGCATTTCGTGATCTGCTACGGTACCACAACCGTATTCTGCGCCGATCATATCCTCGGCGTGGATTACCTCAGCACGCTGCGCCTTGGCATCGGGCTGCTGACCATAGGCGTTCTGGCGGCGATCGTCTGGCTGGGCTGGGGCGCGTGGCGGCAATGGGATGTGGTGCGTGACCGCGAATGGGAAAACGACGCGGGCAACAACGAGGACCGCCACCAGTTCATGGGCCACGCGGCGTTCCTGCTGTCGCTGATCTCGGCGGTCGGGGTGATCTATGTCTCGCTCCCCGTGCTCCTGATCGCCAGCTGCGCATGACCCGCGCCGCGACATATCTGGGGTTTGCCCTGCTTGCCCTGCTCTGGCTGGTGCCGCTGGAAAGGCTGACCGGCGCCGCCTTCCCCGTCCATATGCTGCGCCATATGGGGCTGGTCGCCGTGGTCGCACCGCTGCTCGCCTTCGGATTGGGCGACCGGCTGCGCTGGCTGATGATCTCTCCGCTGATCGCGACGGTGCTTGAATTCATGGTGGTCTGGGCATGGCACCTGCCGCAGCTGCACGGGATGGCCTATCTGCTGCCCGCGGGCTTTGCGCTGGAACAGGGCAGCTTCCTGATCGTCGGGCTGCTGGTCTGGGTCAGCGCCCTGCGCGCGCACAACGGGCTGGCAGGGGCCGGATCGCTGCTGCTGACCTCGATGCATATGACCCTACTGGGGGCGCTGCTGATCCTCGCCCCCCGCGATGTCTTTGCCGAGATTTGCGGCCGCGCCGCCGACCTTGGCGGGCAACAACTGGGCGGGCTGCTGATGCTGGGCATCGGCACACCGGTCTATCTGATCGCCGGATTGTGGCTGGTGGGCCGTGACCTGCGCAGCACCGACCCCGCACCCCAAACGTAACGGAGCAAACGCAATGAGAACTGTGATCAAAACCCTGATCGTTCTGGCCCTGCTGGGGGCTGTCGGCGCGGTGACCATCGTGGGGCTGGGGCTGTTCAACGTCTCTGCCCGCGCGGGCCATATTCCGGGCGTGTCCTGGGTGCTGCACACCGCCTATCGCCAGTCGGTCAAACTCCGCGCCCCTGACGCCGAACAGGTGCCCGACCTGTCCGACCACGATCTCGTCGCCCTCGGCGCGGGGCATTTCGACAGCGCCTGCAGCTTTTGCCACGCCGCCCCCGACCGGATCCACTCCGCCACCGCCGACGCCATGTCGCCAGAACCGCCCCATATCACCGACGCCGTCGCCGACTGGCAGCCGCAACATCTGTTCACCATCGTCAAGGATGGCGTCAAGATGAGCGGCATGCCCTACTGGCCCGCCGAAAACCGCGAGGACGAGATCTGGGCCATGGTCGCCTTTCTCACCCATGTCCGCGAGATGGAAGGCGCGGGCTTTGACGCGCTGCTGGCGTCAGACGCACCAGCCGACGACACCGCGCTGACCTATTGCGCGTCCTGCCACGGCGCGACGGGCGACAGCAAAGGCAACGACCATATCCCCCGCCTCGATATCCTCGACGAAGGGTACATGCAGGGCGCGATCACCGCCTATCGCACCGGCGCGCGGGACAGCGGCTTTATGGCCCATGCAGCAACGCAGCTTCCCCCCGATGACCTGACCCGCGTGATCCGCCACTATGCCGCATCCGCGCCCGATGGCCCGAGCCCGACAGCCCCCCTACCCCCGGCAGAGCTCGAGCTGATGGAGCAAGGGGCCGGCGTCGCCGCCATCGGCAATATCGACGCGCCGTCTTGCGCGTCCTGCCACGGCCCCGGTCTGGAGCAGACCAAACCCGGCTTCCCGCGCATCAGCGGCCAGCCGCGCCCCTATCTGGCGCAACAGCTGAAGCTTTGGCGCGATGGCACACGCGGCGGCGGCCCCGGCAAAGAACTGATGGAAAAAGCCGCCCGCAATCTGTCAGATGCCGAGATCGACGCGCTGGCGCTCTATTATTCCCAGCTTCCGGCGGAGTAGGCAGAGAGGGTAACCCTAGTCGAGCGCGTCGTAATCGTTGCGCAGAAACATCTTTTTGCGCCGCGACCAATGCAGCCCGACATCGCGGGCCGTCCGCTCCATCCCGCGGTGCAGGGCACGGTGCCGCAGATAGGGCACCCAGCTGCGCAGCTTGATCACATTCGGGTCGCCAAACCCGTCCACGATCAGCGGTTGCCACTTACCCTCCTGCTGTCCCCAGACGATGCTGCGGGAGTTCAACCCCGGGGCCACCACTCCAAGCGCAAAGACCGCACGCGAAAAATCGTTCAACGCCTTCAGCGCCGCCGTATCCAGCAGATCCCGCGCGACGAATTCGTCCAGCGTCATCCCCAGACCGCCGCTTTCCGGCCCGACCCGCTGCATCAACAGCCCCAGCCCCATATCCGTCCGCATCACCCCGTTGGTGAATGCAATCGGCGACGCGATACCCGCGTCATGGCTGCGAATCCGCACTTCGATGTCATGGGTCAACTGGCGCAACAGCATGCGGTGTCGCGTCGTCGGGAAATGTTTGTAAAGAAACGGTCTGACCCGCCCCGTGTCCGCCGCCCGCAGCGCTTTCATCGGTACTTTCACAACAAGATCATCGGGCGCTTTCACAGCAAAGACCGCCCGGCCCTGCTCTTGTTTAAGCAACGTACTGGTTTCCATGTGAAGCAATTCGGCTGACTGTGTCATCTACACTATTTATCTTTAACTGTTGGTACTTACTAAGCAGAGCGTGTCACAGCGCATGCGTAACCTAAAGTTGCGAACACTGTCAAAAATTATCTTAAAAAGGGCGGTCGAACGCCGCAGATGCGCAATATTTCGCACAGCGAAATGCTGAGACCCCGCTTGACATTCCCCTGCGGCACTTTGATTGACATGCGTTAAGAACGATAGAAACCATAGAAAAGGGTGGAATGTGCGTTTTCTCGCTGGAGTAGCATCCCTCATCTGCGCTGTTAATCTGATTATCGGAAAAGTCTTTTCCTGGCTCGCGCTGGCCATTGTCGTCGTCTGCTTTACCGTAGTGGTACAAAGATACCTCTTTGCCACCAGCTACGTCTGGATGCAGGATCTCTATATCTGGCTGAACGGGGCGATGTTCACCGCGGTGGCAGGCTTTGCCCTACTGCGCGACGATCACGTGCGCGTCGATATCTTTTACCGTCCCGCCAAACTGCGCACCCGCGCCATCACCGACCTGATCGGGGTGTTCGTCTTTCTGCTGCCCTTCACATGGATCGTCTACATCTATTCGATGCCCTTCGTGCAGCGCGCATGGGGGTATCACGAAGGCTCTGCCAATGTGGGCGGGATGCCGGGGCTTTATATCCTCAAATCCTTTATCATCGTCTTTGCGGCCCTGATTGCGGCGCAAGGCATTGCCATGGCGATCCGGTCCATTCTGGTGCTTGGCGGCAGGGCTGATCTTGTGCCCGCCGCGATGCAATACAGCCCGGACGCCATCAAACCCGCCACCACCGAGGGAGCCGCCTGATGGACCCGATCATGATTGGCGAGATGCTCGCCGCGCTGATGTTCTTTGGGGTCATCGGCTTTTTGCTTCTGGGCTTCCCCGTGGCCTTCACCCTTGCCGGGACTTCGTTACTATTCTGCGGTGTAGGCATGGCTTTGGGCGTGTTCGACCCGTCCAACTTCGGGTCTTTGCCCAACCGCTATATCGGCTTTATGACGAACGAAGTGCTCGTCGCCGTGCCGCTGTTCATCTTCATGGGCGTGATGCTGGAACGCAGCCAGATCGCGGAACAACTGTTGCTCACCATGGGCAAGATGTTCGGCAATATGCGCGGCGGGCTCGGGATCTCTGTGGTGCTGGTCGGGGCCATGCTCGCGGCCTCTACCGGTGTGGTGGGCGCGACCGTAGTGACGATGGGGCTGATCTCGCTGCCCGCGATGCTACGGGCGGGCTATGACCCGAAACTGGCCACCGGCGTGATCTGCGCCAGCGGCACTTTGGGCCAGATCATCCCCCCCTCTACCGTGTTGATTTTCATGGGCGATATGCTGTCGGGCATCAACTCGCAGGTGCAGATGGCCAAGGGCAACTTTGCCCCCACGCCTGTTTCTGTCGGGGATCTTTTTGCCGGGGCCCTGCTGCCCGGGCTGCTGCTCGTGTCGCTCTACCTCGGGTATGTGCTGTTCAAAGCCGCAACAGACCCTAAATCCTGCCCTGCCACCCCCGTTCCAGCGGATGAGAAATCAAAGCTGCTGCGCGAGGTCTTTGTGGCGCTTGTCCCGCCTCTGGCGCTGATTTTGGCCGTGTTAGGGTCTATTCTGGGCGGCATCGCCACCCCGACGGAGGCCGCATCCGTCGGGGCCGTCGGGGCCATGGTCCTCGCCGCATTGCGCTGGCGTCTGTCCTTTGGCGTGCTTAAGGAAACGATGGTTTCGACGGCAACAATCACCAGCATGGTCTTTGTGATCCTGCTCGGGGCGTCGGTCTTTTCGGTCGTATTCCGCATGATGGGCGGCGACAATCTGGTGCATGAATTCCTCAGCAATCTGCCGGGCGGTACGCTCGCTGCCGTCGCAGTGGTGATGATCATCATGTTCTTCCTGGGCTTCATCCTCGACACCTTCGAGATCATCTTTATCGTGATCCCGATCACCGCACCGGTGCTGCTGATGCTGGATGTCGATCCGATCTGGCTGGGGGTGCTTGTTGGGGTGAACCTGCAAACGTCCTTCCTGACCCCGCCCTTCGGCTTTGCGCTGTTCTACCTGCGCGGCGTCGCCCCGGCGGACCTGCCCACCAGCGCGATCTACAAGGGCATCCTGCCCTTCGTGATGCTGCAAGTGGTGGCGATTGCGATCTTGTTCATGTTCCCGCAGATCGTGACCTGGTTGCCCAAACTGATCGCAGGCTAAGGGGATCGCCCTCCCTGGGGGGCGATCCGCAGATTCAAAAGTGGCAACCCCGGTGCATCAACCGCTGACCGATGCAGATGGCGCGACGTCGCAAAATCGCCCTCCGGGGGGAGGGAGGGCGATGCCCGGTGGCACACCGGGCGGGACGGGGACAAGGCCCCTGCCCCAGCACGAGAAAAGGCCCGGTGTTTCCACCGGGCCTTTTCTGTATCCGACGGGCGGAGCTTAGTATTTCAGGAAGCTCTGACGCGCCTGAATGTAGGGGCTGTCGATCTTCTCTGTCCGGGTGCGGACAAGGTTCAGCGCTTCGACAAAGCTGTCGGCGGTTTTCTTGACCAGCGGGTCGTCGCTGCTGCGCAGTTCCTCGACCACCTCGACCGAGGCTTTTGCACCGGCTTCCATGATGTCGTCGGGGAAGTTGCGGACGGTCACGCCGTGCTCTTCCACCAGCGTTTTCAGCGCGCGTGGATCGTTGGCATAGAAGTCGGCCGCGACCTGATCGTATTCCGCCTGGCTCACATCACGAATGATCGCCTGCAGGTCTTCGGGCAGTTCCTGATACTTCTTCTTGTCGACGACAAGCTCGGTCGCGAGGCCGGATTCAACGAAGGACGGCATGTAGTAATTCTTGGCAACCTGGTGGAAGCCGAGCGCCAGATCGTTGTAGGGGCCGACGAATTCGGCCGCGTCCAGCGTGCCCGATTGTAGCGCCTGAAAGATCTCGCCCGCGGCCATGTTGGTGACCGTGGCGCCCAGTTTCTCCCATACGCGACCACCCAGGCCGGGGGTCCGGAAGCGCACGCCTTTGACATCGTCAAGGCTGGTCAGTTCGTCACGGAACCAACCGCCAGTCTGCGTGCCGGTGTTGCCCGACAGGAAGCCCTGAACGCCGAACTGGTCATAGATCTCGTCCCAGATTTCCTGACCGCCCATATAGCGCATCCAGGCTGTCAGCTCTGGCGTGGTCATGCCGTAGGGCACGCCGGTAAAGAACGACAGCGCGGGCGATTTGTTCTGCCAATAATAGGCGGCACCGTGGCTCATCTCGGCGGAGCCGTCGATCACGGCGTCCAGCGATTGTAGCGGCGGCACCAGCTCACCAGCGGAGTAGACCTGCACGGTCAGACGGCCACCGGAGGCCGCTGTGATACGGTCGGCCAGACGCTGCGCGCCGACACCCAGACCGGGGAAGTTTTTCGGCCAAGTGGTGACCATGCGCCAGGTAATGTTGCCTTGGGCGACGGCGGGTGCGGCCAGCGATGAAGCAACGGCCCCTGCCCCCGCAACGCCTGCGCCACGAATAAATGAACGACGATCCATGATGTTTCTCCCGAGATCAAAAATATGTCGATAAGGTCTTTCTGACATCTGCCAGCCCTCCCCTATGGGCGCACGTTAATCCCGCGTTTCAGGGGATGTCCATGGGTCAACGTCGGGTTCTAGTGCCGATATGGCGGAATCACGGTGAAATCTGCATCTTTCAGCCGCAAAGCTGTTTTGAATCAACGCGTTAAGCCGATATTCGCGCCGAAAACCCCTTGTTTTATTGGGAAATGCGGCAATTGCGCTCTCCGCCCCGTCAACGCACAAAAAAGGGGACGCTTCTGCGCCCCCTTCCCCGCTACCCCCCTCATTTACCCTTGCCGGTTACCCATGGGTAACCCGATGCGCGGTGGTTACCCATGGGTAACCGGGTGGGCAGTGGTTACCCATGGGTAACCGTTTACCGGATGCGCGGCCCGTTGCTGAGCACCTCTTCAAAGGCGCGCACGGCTTCTTCCAATTGCTTCTTGGGCATGGTGGCAAAGTCGATATCGCTCATCAAACGGCATTCGCCGTGGCGGGCGGTGACCTTGGTTTGGCCGACGTAGAACTCGAACTTCTGCTTCGGCTCTGCCTTGGAGGCGGGCTTCTCTGTCGGTTCGTTCGAGGTGGTCAGAAAATCCTTGAGGATTTTATTCTGCTCGTCCGGTGTCGACGCATCCAAGAGTTTTTCCTGCAAGACGCTCGCTTGATCAGGTGTGCGCAGCGCGCGCGCAACATCGACGCCCAGATTGCGCGGCACGGCCTTGGGCCACTGCAAGCTCCCCTCCAAAGCAGAGAGAAGGAAGACGAAGCTTTTGATGTAAGACCGCTTGGTCTTGTGCAGCGCGCTGTAAAGACGGGTCACCAGCTCTGCCGGGTCGATTTCTTCTACCGCGTCGTCCTTGGCGGCGGTGATCGCCACCTGTGCCATCTCGGCAAAGGACAGGTCTTCGCGCACGACGTTCTCTTCGACCATATCCACATAGCGCGAAATGCGGTCATCCTCGCCGACCTCTACCCGTGCGGTGATCGTGCCAAAGCGGTCGTCTTTGGTTTCGGAAAACAACTGAGACAGGGCGGTGAACCGGCGCCAGCCTTTCTTGAGCTGGTAGCGCCCGTTCGGCCCGACATAGACCTCGACGGGTTCGCGCTGCCCGCGTTCGCGGATCGAGGATTTAAGCTCCTCCATCTCGTCGGACTGCGCGACTTCTTCCAGCGCAAGGCGATCGCGCGGCAGATCGTCGGTGAAGATTTCCGACAGGTCGATCTGGTAGAGCACGCGGCCTTCGCCTTGGGCCTGCCGGAAAGTCTTGGCGTCTTCGGCGTTGCGGCGGCGCTGTTCGATTTTGGCTTCGGTTGCTTCTTGCAGGTTTTCGGCCACGTCCCGCACGGCGGCGCCCATGGGGCCCGGCTGGCGGTTGCGGCGGCTGCCGGATGTGGGGGCTTCTACCGGGGCGAAGCCGAATTTGTTTTTACTGCTCATTCTGCCTTCTCCTTACGTTTTCCGTTTTCTTTCCACGCTTCGAGCACGGTTTGCAAAAACTCGTCATAGGCACGGTCGAAACTTTGCCGCGCCCGTTTCCATGTTTCGCGCGTCATCTGGCGATAGTCCTGTTCGTAAACCGACATCTGGAACCGGCCCGACTGTTCGACCGCGCGGGTCATTTCAATCGGGTGGGCGCAGACGTCGGCGCCGAAGACGTTCTTGAACGCGTCGATCATGGCGCTGTGCAGCGGATTGTTGGATTCAAAACGGGTCATAAGTAAACGGATGTCGGAAAACTGTTTAGGAAGCGTAATGCCTGCGTCCGCTGCGAGGCTTGCAAACCCTTCCGAGATATCGGCCATCGCGTCGCCAAGCTGGCCCAGATAGCTGGTTGTACTGTCATACTCCCAGTAGCCCGGGCCCGAGGGGATATAGAGAATATCAGCCGCAAACGCGGCATTTAGGGACTGGTAGCCGATGGCGGGCGGGCAGTCGAAAATGATGATGTCATATTGATCGTCGGGCAGCTCATCGAGGTAGCGCGCGACGCAGCCGAAAAAGCTCCATGCCTTGTGGAGCGCGCGGTATTGGGCCGAGGCGAATTCGACGAAGGCCGCGTTGGCGCAGGACGGGATGATGTCGATCGTGGGCCAGCAGGTGGGCTGGATGAATTCCTGGAACCGCTGCGCGCCGATGGATTGCACGTCTTCGGGCAATTCGTCCGCGGCGGGGTAGGGGCAGTCATCGGGGTCATCATAGCTTTCCATGATCCGGTTGGATTCACGGCAGAGATCGCGGCACATGATGCCCCAGACCGTGTGGCTTTCCTTGACCTCGGTCAGCCCCATCGAATGGGTCAGCGTCGCTTGCGGATCGAAGTCGACGCAGAGCACGCGGTAGCCGTCAAGGGCGGCGGCATGGGCGAGGTGTTGTGCGACAACCGTCTTCCCGACGCCGCCTTTGAAGTTCGACACGGCCACGCGCATGGCACGGCCCCGGGGGCGTTCGGGCAGCAGTTTGCGGCCGCGGAATTTGGCACGGCGGCGCAGTTCGTTGATCTCTTCGAGGCTGAACCAGCGCTGGCGGCCATCCTCTTCGGTGAGCCCCTGGGGCAGGGTCGGGTCGTCCGCCAGCTTCTTGCGCAGGGTGTCGGCGGGGACGTCGAACATGAACTGGCTGATCTCCCAGATCGAGAAGGGGCGCAGGGCCTTGATCTCTCCGGGGGAGAAGGTGGCGCGGCGCACGGCGGCCTGTTGTTCCAAGCTGCGCTCGTTCATGTTAAGAAGGTCGTTGTGATTTCTCATCTATCTACTCGCGTTTTTAAGCCTCGAATTTCGAATAACGCGAATTCGGCAATTTGGCAAAACCTAATTTTCCCGAAATTCGCGCGCTGATCCTGAAGAACGGGTTTATTTCGCTGCGGTTAACGCGGGGCAAAGAGATTTTGGTGACAGGCAAGGGGCATATGACGCTGTTTTGGTGACAGCGATCCCCTGATATGGGGACACTTAGGCGTCCCCCTTAACCTATTAACCTTTACCAAATTGAATTTGGATTAAGGAAAAGGGTAATTCCTGTTTTTCCCAGCGGGTTGACAGAAGACGGGATTTAGAGCTTTGTAGAAAGCATAAACGGAATCGGCTCAAAGAAGCTGACCGATAAAAATAAGACGATACATCGAGTAGGCAAAACCATGAACCCATTGCGGCTGACCGGCCCTGAAGCCGGGGTGATCAAGTACGACCTTTTGACCGCTTTGAGCGTGGCGGGGTTGAATGGATCACCGACCTTGCAGACCTCGTTGATGCGGCTGATCGCGGCGGTGACCTCGCGGTATAATTGGCGCGCCGACGAGCTGAGCGTGGGCCAACGGGATCTGGCGCGGATGTGGTCGGTGAATGAACGCACGGTGAAACGCGAGATCAAACGGCTGACGGATGCCCAGCTGTTGATTTGTACGCGCGGCGGCGTGCGGGGCAGGGTGGCGGCCTATCGGTTGAATTATGCGCAGATCGCGCGGCTGTCGGAGCCGTGTTGGCCGCTGGTCGGGCCGGATTACGATGCGCGGATGAAAGAGCGGTATCGCAGCGAAACGCCGGTCAAGGTGGTGCAACTGGCCGATTACGCGAAACCCGAGGCGTCGGAGTCCGCGCAGGGCGGGCCGGGCACGTGGCAACGTGCGATGGTGAACCTGTCGCGGGAGAACGCGGATCAGTTCAAGGCGTGGTTCTCGCAGCTTGAATATGTGGCGTTCGAAGGGGGCGTGCTTGAGCTGCGCACCCCGAGCAAATTCGCGCAACGCTATATAGAAACACATCTTCTGCGCCCGCTTGTTGCGGCGGTGGAGGCAGAACTGGGGCCGGTGACGCGGATCGAATTTAGGGCCTAGAAACTGCCGCTGATGGCGCGGGCGGCTTCTTGGGCGATGGGGGCCGCGCGGCGGGCAAAGTCTTCGGCGCTCCATTCAGAGAGCGAGCCGGCGATGTGGATGGCCCCCAAGGGACGGCCCTGACGGTTGACGACGGGCACGCCAATGGCAACTTCGCCCAAGACGAATTCATTCTGGACCTGCGCAAATCCGTCTCTACGGGCCTGTTCGAGACTGTTCATGATACTGTCGGGGTCCACGTTGGTGTAAGAGGTATAGCTGTGCAGCGGGAAGCGATTGATGATCTCGCGCGCCTCTTCTGGGGGCAGGGCGCAGAGGGTCGCGCGGCCGCCGGCGGTGCAATAGGTGGGGACGCTATGGCCCACAAGCGTTGCGTAAAACGTTTCGCGTTTGCTTTGCATGCGCAGGGCATAGATCACGCGGGTTTCATCATAGAGGCTGAAGTCGATCCGTTCGGCGATGGATTTGCGCATCTCGAGGATAACGGGGGTGGCGACCTGCACCACGGGGTCCAGACGCAGGGTGTCGTGGGTGTGGTCAAGCAAGCGCAATCCGGGCAGGTAGCCGCGGTCATCGGGGCTGCGCCGGATGTGCCCCAATGTCATGAGCGTATGCACAAGACGTTGCGCGGCAGATCGGTCGATCTCTGCCTTCGTGGCGATGTCTGACAGGCTGAGCGGGCCGTCGGCCTCGTGAAACGCGCTGAGCACGTGGATTGCGCGGGCGGCGGAGCGCACAAAGAGCCTGTCGGCATCTGCCTGAAAATTAGACGCGACAGAGGAATGTGGTCGTTTGGGGTCAGGCATCGAGCGCTCCGGGTTGACGCGAGGATAGGTCAGTGCCTAGCATCGTATGGCAATACAGCCGTATCGCCAAGCAATACATTCAGTTTTGTGAAGCGATACAAGATTTAAAGGTGGGTTCCCCGATGCGCGTCGCCATGGCCGGATTTCTTCATGAAACCAATACCTTTGCGCCCGAGCCTGCGGATATGGCGGCCTTCAAGGCCGGTGGCGGTTATGTCCCTATGGTGGGTGGCCCCGCGATGATCGACGCCTTTCAGGAAGTGAACCTTGGCATGACCGGAGCGTTGAAGGTCGCGGGGGATTCGGGTTGGGATGTGGTGCCTGTTCTTTGGGCGGGGGCTATTCCATCGGCACCTGTGACGCAGGATGCGTTCGACACTATTCTGGGCGAGATTCTGGACGGGCTACGTGCCGCAGGGCCGTTGGATGGTGTGTTTCTGGACTTGCACGGCGCGATGGTGGCAACGCATCACGATGACGGGGAGGGCGAGATTGCCCGTCAGGTGCGGGCTTTGGTGGGGCCGGATGTGCCGATTGCCGCCGCATTGGACCTGCATGGCAATATCTCGGAAGAGTTTGTGAACACGGTGGATGTGCTCGCAGGATTTCGCACCTATCCGCATATCGATATGGCCGATACCGGTGCCGCAGCGGCGCGGTTGCTGGATCATGTGATGCAGACCGGCACGCGCCCGGCCAAAGCGTTCCGCCGCATGTCCTATCTGGTGCCGATCCCGTTTCAGACGACGGATATGCAGCCCGCCAAGGGATTGTACGAAAACCTGACAGAGGTCGAGGCGCAAGGCGCACTATCGGCGTCGCTGTTCATGGGCTTTCCGGCGGCGGATATTGCCGATTGTGGCCCCACTGCGGTGGCCTATGCCAAGACTCAAGCGGCGGCGGATGCCGCAGCAGATGCGGTGGCGGATGCCTATGCCGCTGCCGAATCCGAGTTCGACAATGATACATTTACCCCCGACGCGGCGGTTGCCTATGCGGCCCGCGCGGCAAAAGGGGCAGGGCAGGGGCCTGTGGTGATTGCCGATACCCAAGACAACCCCGGCGCGGGTGGGGTGTCTGCCACGACGGGGATGTTGCGGGCCTTGATCGATGCTGATGCCCAAGACGCGGCGATCGGGCTGATTGTAGACCCGCATTCCGCCGCCCAAGCCCACGAGCTGGGGGAGGGCGCGCGCGCTGTCTTTCGCATTGGCGGACACCCCGGTCTGCCCGACGATAGCCCCGTCGAGGTCGAGGCCGTTGTCGAGATGCTGTCGGAGGGCAAAGTGAAAGCCACCGGCCCATATTACGGTGGGACGATGCTGGATCTGGGGCCCTCGGCCTGTTTGCGCATCGGTGGGGTGCGGGTGGCTGTCACAACGCGGATTGCGCAGATGGCCGACCGCGAGATGTTCCGTTTTGTCGGGATCGCACCAGAGACGCAGAAAATCCTTGTCGTCAAAAGCTCTACCCATTTTCGGGCCGATTTCACCCCGAGTGCGCGCGAGATTATAGTTGCGCGTGCCCCCGGCCCCATGCCGTTCGACCCCGCAGACCTGCCCTTTGCGCGGTTGCGTGAGGGGCTGCGGCTTTCTCCTAACGGTCCCGTTTTCGGGGCCGCGCGTGCGGCTGCTGCACGCCCCGATACCGGCGGATCAACCGGCGGTGTCCAAATAAAACAATGACCACAACCAACATGGGAAATTGATATGCTGACTTTACGACCCACATTGAAACAAAGCCGGGGGCTTGCGGCGTCGCTGATGACCACGGCTGCGCTGCTGGTGCCTGCCGCGAGCTTCGCGCAGGAAGAAACTACGATCACGGCGGTCATGCACTCGGGCTTGCGGGTGCTGGATCCGGTGATCACCACGGCGCACATCACACGTGACCACGCCTATATGATCTATGACGTGCTGACGGCGGTGGACGAGAATTTCACCCCGCAGCCGCAGATGGCCAGCTGGGAAACATCTGACGACGGGCTGGTCTATACGTTCACCCTGCGCGACGGGCTGGTGTTCCACGATGGCGCACCTGTGACCGGCGCCGATGTTGTTGCCTCTCTGACCCGATGGGGCAAGCGCGACAGCGGCGGGCAGTTGATCTTTGACGTGACCGAAAGCCTTGAGGCGACCGATGACAAAACCGTTGTCTGGACGCTGACCAAGCCCTTCGGCCCGCTGATCGACGTGATTTCCAAGCAATCCGCGGTGCCGCCGTTCATCATGCCGGCGCGTGTTGCCGAAACCTCTGCCGATGAGACGATCACGGAATACATCGGCTCCGGTCCGTTTGTGTTCGATCAGGATGCCTATGAGCCCGGCGTGTCGGTCACCTATGAAAAGTTCGACGACTATGTGCCGCGCGACGAACCCGCATCCTGGATGGCGGGCGGCAAGGTCGTGAATGTGGACAAGGTGGTCTGGACCACGATGCCCGATGCGCTGACCGCGCTGAATGCGCTTTCGGCGGGGGAGATCGACTATCTTGAGCAGGTCCAGATCGACCTGATGCCGATCCTGTCGGGCAACGAGGATGTCGTCGTCGAGAAACGCGATGATCTGGGCTATGTCACCATCGGGCGTCCGAACTTCTTGCATGCACCGTTTGACAACAAGCTGGTGCGTCAGGCGGCGATGGCGGCGCTGGATCAGGAATCCATGCTGGCGACGATGCAGGGTGATCCTGAATACTACAAAGTCTGTGGCGCGATCTTTGGCTGCTCGACCCCCTTGGGAGACGAGGCGGGATCAGACTTGCTGACCGGTGGCGCGAATACCGAGCGTGCCAAGGAGCTGCTGGAAGAAGCGGGCTATGACGGGACGCCGATTGTCCTGATGGCCCCGACCGATGTGATCAGCCTGAACAACCAGCCTGTGGTTGCAGCCCAAGCGCTGCGCGAGGCGGGGTTTGAGGTCGATATGCAGTCGATGGACTGGCAGTCGGTCGTGCAACGCCGCGCCCAGCAGTCGCCGGTGGCCGAGGGCGGGTGGAACCTGTTCTTCACCAACTGGATGGTGCCCGAAGTCTCTGACCCGCTGGTCAACGTGATGTTGAACGGTCGTGGCGATGATGGCTGGTTCGGCTGGCCCGATGACCCCGAGATCGAAGCCATGCGGACCGAGTATGTCTCGGCCAGCGACGACGCGACCAAGAAAGAGATCGCGACGCGTATTCAGGAGCATGTGATGGACAACGTGAACTATCTGATGATGGGCGAATACATCATCCCGCAGGCGCGTCGGTCCAATATCGAAGACATGATCCCGTCGCCGGTGCCGGTGTTCTGGAACATGACCAAAGCGGCAGAGTGATCTGCCTTGAGAGGCGCGCTGCGATGCGCGCCTCTCACCCCTACGACCGCAAGGAGCCTTCGGCATGTTTTTCTATATCCTCAAGCGCATATTGGCCACGATACCGGTGATGGTGATCGTTGCGATTTTTGTGTTTCTCTTGCTGCGGCTGACGCCCGGTGATCCTGCCGCGATCCTTGCCGGTGATGCTGCCACTCCTGCGCAGCTTGAACGTATCCGTGACAGTCTGGGGTTGAACGACCCGCTGTTGGTGCAGTTCGGCACATGGATGGGCCAGCTGTTGCGCGGTGATCTGGGCACATCGCTGCTGTCGAATACCTCGGTTGCGGGGATGATCGGTGACCGTTTGGGGCCGACGTTGAATATCGCGCTGATGACGATTGTGATCTCGGTCGCTTTGGCCGTGCCGATGGGGGTGATTGCCGCCTGGCGGCACCGGTCCTGGGTGGATTTCCTTGTGATGTCATTTTCGGTGCTCGGCTTTTCCGTGCCGGTCTTTGTCATCGGCTATATCCTGATCCAGATTTTCGCCATCGACCTGAAATGGGTGCCGGTGCAGGGCTATAAATCGCCAACCGATGGCATCGGACCGTTCTTTAGCCGTGCGATCCTGCCGTCGCTGACGCTGGCCACGATCTATATCGCGCTGATCGCGCGGATGACGCGGGCGTCGATGCTTGAGGTTCTGGGCGAGGATTATATCCGCACCGCCCGTGCCAAGGGGGTGCGCGAGAATGTCGTGCTGTTCCGCCATGCGCTGCGCAATGCGGCGGTGCCGATCCTGACTATTATCGGCACGGGCTTCGCGCTGCTGATCTCGGGCGTGGTGGTGACCGAGAGCGTGTTCAACATCCCCGGGATCGGGCGGCTGACCGTAGATGCCATTCTGGCGCGCGACTATCCGGTTATTCAGGCGATGATCCTGCTGACCGCGGGCATCTATGTGACGGTCAACCTGTTGATCGACATTTCCTATTCATTCTTCGATCCAAGGATCCGGTACTGATATGACGCAGATCCCAAGCTCTCGGCACAGCGCCTTTCAAGTTGTGACCGGTTTATTCTCTGTCCCCAAAGCGATGCGGATCGGTGTCGGTCCGACGATTGCGGCGGTGATCCTTGTGGCGATTGTCCTCGCGGCGGTGCTGGCCCCTTACTATGTGCCCTATAACCCGCTTGAGATGAATGCGATGGCGCGGCTGAAGCCGCCGTCGGATGACTTCTTGCTGGGCACGGACCCTTACGGCCGCGATATCTTTAGCCGCGTCGTGACGGGGGGGCGCGTGTCGCTGCTGATCGGTGTCGGGGCGGCGGTGGTCAGTGTCGCGGTGGGGCTGCTGATTGGTCTGGTCGCGGGGTATTTCCGGCTGGCCGACAGTATCATCATGCGGATCATGGACAGCCTGATGGCGATCCCCGCGATCCTGCTGGCGATTGCGCTGGTCGCCCTGAACGGGCCGAGCGTGACATCGGTGATCATCGCGATCACCGTGCCAGAGGTGCCCCGCGTCGTGCGGCTGGTCCGGTCGGTGGTGCTGACCGCGCGTGAAGAACCCTATGTCGAGGCGGCGATCGCGCTTGGATCGTCCATGCCCAAGGTCTTGTTGCAGCATCTGATGCCCAACACCTTTGCGCCGTTGATCGTGCAAGGCACCTATATCTGCGCCTCTGCCATTCTGATCGAGGCGATCCTGAGCTTTCTGGGGGCGGGCGTGTCGACCGAGATCCCCACATGGGGGAATATCATGGCCGAGGGACGGAGCTATTTCCAGATCAAACCGGGGCTGATCTTCTGGCCGGGGTTGATGCTGTCGTTGTGTATTCTGGCGATCAACCTCTTGGGCGATACGGCGCGCGATATCCTTGATCCACGTATGAAAAAGCGGGAGGTGTGAGATGGAATTCAAGTCCAAAGACTTTACCGATGCCAAACGCGTTCTGAAAATACGCGGGCTGACGGTGGGGCTGGCGGGGCGGCCCAAGGCCGATCCGGTGTTGCGCGGGATCGATCTGGATATCCGCGCGGGCGAGACCCATTGTCTGGTGGGTGAAAGCGGGTCGGGCAAATCTGTCACCTCGCTGACGGCCATGGGGCTGCTGCCCAAGGATGCGCTGGAAATTCAGGGCGGGTCGATTGACTTGGAAGGGATCGAGATCATCCAAGCCAAGCCGGCGCAGATGCGGGCCTTGCGGGCGCGGCGGATCGCGATGATCTTTCAGGAACCGATGACCGCGCTGAACCCTGTTTTGCGGGTGGGCGAGCAGATCGAGGAAGTGCTGAACATGCACAGCGACCTGTCCCGCGCCGAGGCCAAGGCCCGCACCATCGATATGATGGAGCAGGTGCATCTGCCGGATGTGGAACGCATCTATGCCGCTTTCCCGCATCAGCTGTCAGGCGGGCAACGGCAACGGATCATGATCGCGATGGCGTTGATCCTTGACCCTGATCTGTTGATCGCGGACGAGCCGACGACGGCGCTGGATGTGACGACGCAGTTGCAGATCCTCAAGCTGATTTCAGAGATGCAGGAACGCCATGGCACGGCGGTGCTGTTCATCACCCATGACATGGGCGTGGTCGCCGAGATCGCGGATACGGTCAGCGTCATGCAGAAGGGCCGCATTGTTGAAAGCGCGCCGATCCGGCAGCTCTTGACCGCGCCCAAGGAAGACTACACTCGCAAGCTGTTGCAGGCGGTGCCCAACCTTGATCCGCGCGCCCCTCGGGCACCGGCTGAGGCGCGGGATGTGATCACCGTGGACGGGCTAGAGATGACCTATGGCGGGGGCGGTTTCTTTCGCGCCAGCCAAGGGGTGCGGGCGGCGCAGGATGTGAATTTCACCATCCAGCCGGGGCGCACCCTTGGAATCGTGGGCGAAAGCGGGTCGGGGAAATCGACCGTGGCCCGTGCCATCATGCGGCTGATCGACCCTACGGCGGGAAAGGTGACTGTTGCGGGGACCGAGATCGCCAAGTTGTCGCGCCGTCAGTTGCAGCCGCATCGCAAGCATTTCCAGATCGTGTTTCAAGACCCTTACCGGTCGCTGAACCCGCGCTGGACCGTGGCGCGCAGCCTGTGCGAGGGGCCGATCAACTTTGGCACCAGCCGCGCCGATGCGATGGAACACGCCGCCGAGCTGATGGAGCTGGTGGACCTGCCGCGCGATGCGCTGGACCGCTATCCGCATCAATTCTCGGGCGGGCAGCGCCAGCGGATCGCCATCGCCCGCGCTGTCGCAATGAAGCCCGATCTGCTGGTCGCGGACGAGGCCGTGTCGGCGCTGGATGTTAGCGTGCAGGCGCAGGTGCTTGACCTGCTGGATGACGTGCAGGAAAAATTCGGCATCGCCATGCTGTTCATCACCCATGACTTGCGGGTCGCCGCGCAGATTTGCGACGAGGTGCTGGTGATGCAGAAAGGCGTTGTCGTCGAACATGGGCCCGCGGGCGAGGTGCTTGCCGCGCCACGCCATGACTACACCCGCAACCTGATCGAGGCCGCGCCCGGCCGGCATTGGGATTTCGCCAACTTCCGTGCGCTGGACCGCACGACCCCCGTGACAGGAGCCACCCTATGACCACCATTCCGAAGATCGAATCCTTTGCCAGCGATCTGACCGCGATCCGTCAGGATTTCCACGCCCACCCCGAGCTGGGGTTCGAAGAGGTGCGGACCTCGGGCATCGTGGCGGCGCAGCTGCGCGCCTATGGGGTGGACGAGGTACACGAGGGCATCGGCGGCACCGGTGTCGTCGGGCTGATCAAGGGGCAGGGGGGTGGCAACCGCCGCGTGGGGCTGCGCGCTGATATGGACGCGCTGCCGATCGAGGAAACCTCGGGCGTGGCCTATGCCTCGACCAATCCGGGGCGGATGCATGCCTGTGGTCACGACGGTCACACCACGATGCTGCTGGGGGCCGCGCGCTATCTGGCCGAGACGCGGGATTTTGACGGCACCGTGGTGCTGATCTTTCAACCCGCCGAGGAAGGACTGGGCGGTGCGCGCCGCATGATCGCCGAGGGGCTGTTTGAACGCTTCCCCTGTGACGAGATCTACGGGATGCACAACGATCCGAATTCGGAACCCAATGTCGTGTCCGTCACGCCGGGGCCCGCGATGGCGGGGGCGAGCTTTTTCGACATCACGATCAAGGGCACCGGCAGCCACGCCGCCGCGCCGCATCAGTCGAAAGACCCGATCGTTATCGGCTCCGCTTTGGTGCAACAGCTGCAAAGCATCGCCAGCCGCAATATCATCCCCACCAAGCCCATCGTTCTGTCGGTGACCAAGTTCAATGCGGGCTCTGCCTATAACGTGGTGCCCGATACGGCGACGATCGCCGGCACCATCCGCTATTTCCATGACGATGTGTCCCAGCTCGCCGATCAGCGCATCCGCGATATCTGCGCGGGCATGGCGCTGTCTTACGGGGTGGAGATTGACGTGGACCTGCGCAATGTCTTTGACGTGCTGATGAACGATCCCGACCTGACCACCGCCTATGTCGCAGCCGCCGCAGATGTGGTGGGCGCTGACCTGTCGTCAGAATCGACCGAGCAGGCCACGGGATCAGAGGATTTTGCCGATATGCTGAAAGTCGTGCCTGGTGCCTATTGCCGTGTCGGACACGCGGGCAATGTGCCGCTGCATAATCCGGGCTTCGTGCTGGATGACGCGATGCTGCCCGTGGGGGCATCGATCTATGCGCGCATCGTGGAAACACGTCTGCCCAAGGCCTGAAGTTACTCTATCACCAAAAAACGTCTGGCGGTGCCGCAGATCACGGCATCGCAATAGGGAGGAGACCCGACATGACCAATCCGCTTGAGCTGCCGTTTGACACGGAAGAGATGATCGCAGGGCTGCGCCCCTGGATCGAAACCGAAAGCCCGACCTTTGACGCGGGGGCCGTGAACCGGATGATGGATCTGGCGCAGCATGAACTGGCGGCCTTGGGTGCGCGGGTTGAACGGATTCCGGGCCGGATGGGGTTCGGCGACAGCGTGCGCGCCACCATGCCCCACCCCCGCGCGGGCGAGGGGGGTATTCTGCTCTTGGGGCATATGGATACGGTCCACCCTGTAGGCACGTTGCAAAAGCTGCCGTTCCGCCGCGAGGGGGGGCTTTGTTATGGCCCCGGGCTGATGGATATGAAGGGCGGGAACTATGTCTTCCTTGATGCGCTGCGCAAATTGCTGGCCGCCGGGGTCGAAACTCCGCTGCCCGTCACCGTGCTGTTCACGCCGGATGAAGAGGTCGGCACACCGTCGACCCGCGCTCTGATCGAGGCCGAGGCCAAGCGCCATAAATATATCCTTGTGCCCGAACCTGCCTGCCCCGACGGCGGCGCGGTGATCGGGCGCTATGCCATCGCGCGGTTCAACCTGCAAACCCGCGGCAAACCCAGCCACGCGGGATGGGCGCTGAAGGATGGCGTATCGGCGATTGCCGAAATGGCAAAGCATGTCGCCGTGATCGAAGGCATGACCAGCGACGACTGTACCTTCTCGTTGGGGGTGTTCAACGCGGGCCAATGGGTGAACTGCGTCTCTTCGGTCTGCGACGCCGAAGTTCTGTCGATGGCCAAGACCCAGGAACAACTGGATGCGGGCATCGCCAAGATGATGGCGTTGAACGCGGACCAGGGGAATGTGGTGATGGAGGTCACGCGCGGCGTGACCCGCCCCGTGTGGGAACCGGACCAGCCCGGCACGATGGCGATGCTGGGGGTGGCGCAAGAGATCTCGCGCGAGCTGGGGTTCGAGATGACCGGCCAATCGGCAGGCGGCGGATCGGACGGGAACTTTACCGGCTACCTCGGATTGCCCACGCTCGATTCCATCGGGGTCCGGGGGCAGGGGCTCCATACACTGAATGAACATATCGAAGTCGACAGTCTGGTAGAGCGCGCAAAGCTGGCCGCGGGGCTTTACTGCCGGCTTGGGGCATAGGAGCCGGAATGGGGGCACAGCGCCAGCAGCACGCGATATCAGCGCGGTTCCGAATAAAATCGAAAAAAACGAAGTTTTTTGAAAAAAGCTGTTGCAGCCCCCAAATCACAGGTCTATAGAGCGTTC
>NZ_JBQKUI010000011.1:0-102365 GCF_054968505.1 Sulfitobacter sp. G5_S2_6_S6 | reverse complement strand
CCGCGATTGGCGGGCCTTCACCGTGGCCCAATTCGTTGACGAGGTTGACGCCTACATCCGCTGGTATAACGAAACGCGCATCAAGATGTCCCTTGGTGGCAGAAGCCCCATCGAATATCGTAAAAGCCTCGGCCTTATGCCGTGAAAACAGTCCAAATTTTTGTCCGCACCCCCGCCGGGTCAGTTCTCGGTGACAATCAACACCTCAATTGTCTCAACGGCGGCTTTCTGATGCGCGTGTAGCCCTGCCAGCACGCGGCTTTTTCCCGGATTTCGGCCCCATATCAAAATGCGCTCCAAACCCGGAAAAAGCGCAGAATATGCGCCTACCAGACTGTCCGCCACGATGCCCGACCCCACTATCAAAAGTGTCTTACTATTAGGGCGCGCCAAAAGAGACGCGCCATAAACGGAATCCGCGGCCGTTTTCCAATAGGTCACCAAGCCACTATCGACGACGGCCAGCGGCGCTCCTGTTCGATCGTCAAAGATCAGCATCGCACCCTGCAAGGAGGGCCTTTGCTGCTGCACATTGTCGGGAAAAACGGTGAAGGATTTCACCCGACGGCCCAGCACACTTCGAACAGGCCCGCGAGAACTAGGAGAAACCAAGCCATTCACCGATCCTTTGCTGCCAAAGCTTATTGGTTTGCGCGTTCGAACATGCCGAATAGGTCGCGGGGGTCGTCGGGGTCCGCGACCATATCAAGGTTGGAAAACCAAGGCGTGCCCTTGATCGCCGTCAGCACGTAACGCAATGCGCTGAAATCCTCGATCGCAAAGCCGACGCTGTCGAACAGCGTGATCTGTTTTGCGTCAGTGCGGCCCTTGGCCTTTCCAGAAATCACCTCCCACAATTCGGTCACGGGGTGGTCGTCCTCGAGCTGCTGGATTTCGCCTTCGATGCGGGTTTGCGGCGGGTATTCCACGAATATTTCGGAACGCAGCAGGATGTCGCGGTGCAATTCGGTTTTTCCCGGACAATCGCCACCAATCGCGTTGATATGCACGCCGCTTCCGACCATGTTGTCAGTAAGGATCGTGGCATTCTGCTTGTCCGCAGTACAGGTCGTGATGATCTCTGCCCCCTCCATGGCCTCTTGGCCCGATGTGCAGGACACTACTTTCAACCCGTGCCGTTTCAGGTTGGACGCACAACGCGCCGTGGCCGACGGGTCGATATCATAAAGGCGCACGGTGTCGATGCCGCAGATTGCCTTGAACGCGAGGCACTGGAATTCCGACTGCGCTCCATTCCCGATCATCGCCATGATACGTGCGCCTTTGGGTGCAAGGTGGCGCGCGGCCATTGCCGAAGAAGCGGCCGTGCGTAATGCGGTCAGCAAGGTCATTTCCGACAGGAGTTTCGGATAGCCTGTATCCACATCCGCCAGCAGGCCAAATGCGGTGACCGTCTGCAACCCCTCTTTGGTGTTCTTGGGATGGCCGTTCACATATTTGAAACCGTACATCTCTCCGTCAGATGTCGGCATCAATTCGATTACGCCCACTGCGGAATGGCTGGCGACGCGCGGTGTCTTGTCGAATAGCTCCCATCGTTTGAAGTCGGCCTCAATAGCATCGGCAAGGTCGCACAGGACTTTTTCGATTCCGATCTGATGGACAAGGCCCATCATGTTTTCGACAGACACAAAGGGGACATAGGCGAGTTCAGACGGCGATGGGGGCATTTGCTTTTTCTTTCTGGCTGAGGGCCATCACGATGCCAGAGAGCAGGATCACAGCGATTCCCGTCCAGGCGAGTGGATTGGTTGCCGTGCCCCAAAGCAGAAACGCCCAGAGGCTGGCAAAAATTAGGAACGAATACTCGAATACGGCGACCACGGCAGGGTTTCCTATCCGGTAGGCTTGGGCAATCAGTGTTACCGCGATTACAGCGCCCACGGCTTGGAACAAGGTGAGCCACAAGAAGCGAGCGCTCGGCGCAGTCCAAGGCGCGGTGATGAAGGCATCGCCGGGCCAGATCGTTACGACTGCCAACATGATCAGGCCAGCCGCGCCGATGGTGACAAATATCCCGATTGCCAAGGCAATTGCGCTTTCATCGCTGCACCAGTGACGGGTCAACATCATGCCCAGACCATAGAATAACCCGGCGGCCAGAGGCATCACGGAAAGCAGGGTCAGGTTCGCAAAGTCGGGCTGCAGCAGCATCAAAGCGCCAGCGAAACCGATGACGACGGCGAAGGCCCCGACTGGACCGATCCTGTGGCGGAACAAAAGGGCGGACAACAATACCACCCAAAGCGGCGCGCTGAACAGACCAGCCCCCGCTTGTGACACAGGCAAGGTTCCGAGTGCGGCAAAGTAGATCAATAAACCGACCGACACCGCAAGGCTGCGCCCCGCCAGCCGTGGCAGGTTGACGGGTCGTATCACACGCCCCGACATCCGCGCTGCCACCAGCAATAACGGCACGGCGAACATAGTGCGAAACACCTGAAACTGCCACAGGCCGGCCTCTTGGCTGACGGGGGCAACGAAGTTGTCTATGAAGCTTAGGACTGCTGAGGCGGCCAGCGCGAGGCCAACCGCCATAAGCGTTTTATCAGGCAGCATCGGTTGCCACATTGGATTGCATGGCCTCCAGCACCTCTTCGAGCGAACGCACTGCGCCGTGTTGCAGGTACTCGACTGCTTTAAGTGAGGCATCATGCGCCTCGCGGCTTGAGCCTGCGACGCAATCCTCGATCACGCGGCAGAAGTAATCACCCTGATGCGCATCAACAAAGGTGTAGTGTACGCATACATCGGTCAAGCCGCCCACAAGGATCAGAGTCTCCGCCTTGAGGCCCTTCAACAGGATTTCCAGATCGGTGCCGTAGAATGCGGAATAGCGGCGCTTGGAAATGCGATAATCATCCGGACGCATACCCAACTCTTCTTCGGCAAAGGCAGTCAGCGGGTTGCTGTCAAGGCAATGCACGTCCTCGTCGCCATCGGTTTCGCGGCCCATGTCGATCAGGTTGGCGCGGTGAATTTCCTGAATGAAGACCACCGGAATGCCGACCTCGCGCGCCTTGTCGATCGCCACTTTGGAACGTGCCATGCGCTCTGCGTAGTCCGGCATATGAGCGATGGCACGTTTGTCGTCGGGAATTGGCGCAAAGGTGGATTTCTGGATGTCGATGACGATCAGCGCCGCGCGCCCTTCGATCAAGTCTCGTTTTTTTGAAGTTGTCATTGTTTTGCCTCTTACAGGAAGTGATATGAGATTTTGTGGATCGAGGAGTGCGACCCGCCGGTCATGCCGCCACTCTGGCGCTGCCGGGCACCGGCGTTTCACGGGGCCGCAAGTGCCCCAGGAAGCGTTTTTCGGCCATTCGGAAAACAAAGGTGATCAGGAAAACGATTGCCATGTAGAACACCATCGCCGTCAAAAACCCCTCATAGGCCAGATAGTAACGGCCATTCAGCCAGCGCCCCACGCCCAACAGATCCTGCAAGGTGACAGTGCTGGCGATGACAGACCCGTGCAGCGTAAAGATGACTTCGTTGGAATAGGCCGGCAGGGCGCGGCGGAACGCATTGGGCAAAACCACCAACCGCATCCGGGTGAACGGTGACATACCACAAGCTTTGGCTGCTTCGACTTCACCATGGGGTGTCGCCTCAATCGCACCGCGCAGAAATTCGGTGGTATAGGCGGCGGTATTCAATGTGAAGGCGATGATCACGCACCACCACGGTTTGCTGAGGATCGGATCCCATAGGAAGCTTTCCTGCACGACGGTAAATTGCCCGAGACCGAAATAGAACAGATAGACCTGCACCAAGAGCGGCGTGCCGCAGAAAACATAGGTATAGACGCGGATTGCCGGGCTTAGGAACGGCTTGCGATAGGCGCGCGCGATGGCCAGTGGTACAGCGATCATCCCGCCCACAAGAAGAGCGAGGAATGTCAGTTGAAGCGTGACCAATGCACCATCAAAGAACCGCGGCAGGTTGTCGTAGATCAACACGAAATCAATCGGGGATCGCGTTTCGCTAAAGCTTTGGAGGTACTCGTAAAAGCTGCGTTCAGATTCCATCGTCTTACGCCTTTCTCACGCCGGCGGCGTATTTGCGGTCAACCGCTCGCAGAGCAAGGTCCGAGATACCGGTGATGATCAGATAGACAACCATGACCGCGATCATGAAGCTGAAAAGCTGGTGTGTGGAGCGACCTGCCGAAAAGGCATTCCAAACCAGATCATGAAGGCCGATCACCGAAACAAGTGCTGTGGATTTGACCAAGACTAACCAGTTATTAGTAAAACTGGGCAGGGCGAAGCGAACCATTTGAGGCCAAGTGACGATGCGGAAGATCTGGCCCGGTTTCATGCCCACAGCCATTGCCGCCTCGATTTGGCCGCGCGGGATGGCAAGAATTGCCCCCCGAAAGGTTTCCGACATATAGGCCCCGAAAATGAACCCGAGGGTCAGCACCCCAGCAAGGAACTGGTTGATTTCAACGTATCCCCAAAGCCCTGTTGAACTGCCGATCTGGTTCACCAGTGTTTGACCGCCAAAAAAAATGAGCATCATCAACACAAGGTCGGGCACGCTACGTACGAACAGGGTATAGACACTTCCCGCACGGCGGATGCTTGGTTTCGCAGACAGTTTGGCAAAGGCACCGATCAGGCCCATGATAATGGACAAAAGCAGCGACAGGACCGCAAGCGAGACTGTGACCAAAGTACCCTCGATCAGGATTTGTCTGTATTCAAAGATCACGTCCATGCGCTGAACCCGTTAGAAAAATGGAAGGGAGGTCAGGGAAACCAGATGGTCCCCCTGACTTTTGGGTTTGGCTGATCACTTGCCGTAAATATCAACGTCGAAATATTTATCGTTAATAGTCGCGTAGGTGCCGTCGGCCCGGATCGCGGCGATCGCCTCGCTCAACTCGCCGGCAAGCGGGTCGCCTTTGCGCACCGCAATGCCTGTGCCTTCGCCAAGACACTCAGGGTCATCCACATCCTCGCCATAAAAGGCAAACCCATCCCCCTGAGGTGTGTTCAGAAAGCCGTCCAATGCACCCAGCGTGTTGTTCAGTTGAAGGTCCAGCCGCCCTGTTGCGAGGTCAGCAAACACATCCTCTTGTGTGTTGTAGAGGCGCAGGTCGGCCTTCGGGAAAGCTTTCTCGACGTGGCATTGCAGGGTCGTTCCTCGCAGAACGCCAATCTTGACGCCTTCTGTGCCGTCTTCCGTCATCTCAAAGGTGGCGCCCTCTTTGGCGATAAACCGCGACGGGGTGAAATAGTATTTCTCCGAAAAATCTACCCGCTTCTTGCGGTCCTCGGTGATCGACAGAGAAGCAACAATGGCGTCGTATTTCCCAGCGATCAGTGCCGGGATCATGCCGTCCCACTCCTGCTCAACCAGCTCACATTCGCGCTCCAGCTCTGCGCAGAGGGCCATTGCCATATCGATGTCAAAGCCTGACAGAGTGCCATCAGCCCCTTTTTGCGAGAACGGAGGGTAAGCGCCCTCAACGCCGATGCGCAAAGTGTCCGCGGTAGCCATGCCAGCCACCAGTGCAACTGCCCCAACTGCGGTGGCAAGTAATGTGTTTTTGAGTGTCATATTCGTACTCCCTTGTTTTCATTATGTTTGTGAAGGCACCTTGCGCGCCCTGTGGTTACTGCCGCGTGGTCGACAGGAATTCTTTGAAACGTACGGTTTCAGGGTCACTGAACATCTGAGCGGGGGCACCCTGCTCCTCGATCAGACCTTGGTGCAGAAAAACGACCTGTGACGAGACATCTCGCGCAAAGGCCATTTCGTGAGTGACAACAACCATCGTGCGGCCTTCTTCGGCCAGCGACCGGATCACTCTCAGCACCTCCCCCACAAGCTCCGGATCAAGTGCGGAGGTCGGCTCATCGAACAACATCACTTCGGGTTTCATAGCCAGCGCGCGGGCGATGGCTGCACGTTGTTGCTGACCGCCTGAAATGTGGGCGGGGTAGTAGTTTCGGCGCTCATACATGCCAACGCGTTCCAACACCTCTTTGGCGTGTTCAATCGCTTCGGCCCGCGACTGTTTTAGAACATGGATCGGTCCTGCAATAACATTCTCCAAGACAGTCATGTGCGACCACAGGTTGAAGGATTGGAAGACCATCGCCAGCCGGGCGCGGATGCGTTCAACCTGTCGCGGATCAGTTGGGTGAGACACGCCGTGGCGATCCTTTGACATTTTGATGTCTTCACCATGGACCGTGATCAAACCGGATGTCGGCGTTTCCAATAGATTGATGCAGCGTAGGAAGGTACTCTTGCCAGAACCGGACGATCCAAGAAGAGAAATCACATCGCCTTCACAGGCCTTGAGGGAAACACCTTTGAGCACCTCATGCGATCCGAAGGATTTGTGCAGATCGGTTACGCTGAGCGAGACATTGGATTTATCGGCGGACAAGGCAGCGACCATGCGGGTTTCCGTTCTGCGTTAGGGAGCAATTCGTTGAATGAAGGCTACTCATCATCAGCCTCAAATCAAAAGCGCGTTTAACTTGCTCTCAGCGAAGGTTTTAACTACGCTGGATTAATGAAGAACACGCTCCGTCATCTGAATGCGCTTAGGGTTTTTGAGGCCGCCGCACGGCATTGTAATTTCGCTAAAGCGGCCAGTGAATTGAATGTCAGCCACAGCGTTGTCAGCCAGCACATCAAAAATCTTGAGGCATGGTTCGGAACCGATCTTTTCATCAGGCATCGCAACCGGGTCGAGCTCAGTGAAAACGGGCGGGACTTGTTGCCCCAAGTCGCGAGCGGCCTTCAAACGCTTACTGACGCCAGTGAAACCCTGTTGCGCAAAACCCGTTCTGGGGCCGTCATAGTCAGCGCAGAACCCGCCATTGCGTCCCTGTGGCTGCGCAAGCGGATCACAGAGTTTTGCAGCCTTTTTCCGCGGATCGAAGTAGATTTAAGGCCAGCGTGGAGCCCCGCGCAGATCGGCGAAGGGCATGCGGATATCGCTATTCACTTCGAAACCAGAATGCCCGGGAGCGGGATTACCAAAGACCGTCTGTTTCCCATAGATGGCTTTCCCGCCGCGTCCCCACACCTCAATGCCCAACTCACGTCTCAAAATGCCTCTGTGGACTGGAGCAGCGCAACCCTCATTCACGACAATGGCAAAGAGACATGGCACAAATGGTACGCGGCGCATGAACCGCAAAGCCTTGGCTGGAAAACTGGAAAGGTTTATTCCGACCTCTCACTCGCCATTGATGCCGCAATAGATGGTGAAGGCGTTATCCTCGCAGATAATATCTTGTGCGAGCGCGAGTTATCTTCGGGCCAGCTTGTCGCTGTAGATCAACGGGCGATAAGGTGTATCTGGTACGAAATTGGTCTGGACAAGAATACTTCAGGATCGTCCGCCCCGGCGTTCTTCAAGAATTGGTTATTGGAACAGGCTAAACATTTGCGGACCTGAATTGTTGCGAGTCTGCGCCGATCGGAAAAACGATAGGTTCAGTCCTGAACGCCAGCAACAGCCAAGACATCGCCTCAAGCCAGCCTAATTTATAAAAGCTGATGAATAGTGGCGTCGTCGAAAGTTTTGAAACGCGCTTGATTAGTATCAAGATACAGCAATCCCCCCGTTTTTCGGGGATTTGGTTGTAGAAGCTGATGGCGGCTTCGAGCCCGAAGGGACCGATGCTGCGCGACGCATGTATGACCGTTTTTCCGGATGTCGCTTTGAGGTATCGGCTTAACCATTCGACTTCGCGACCCCCGGTGTTACCCACTCGCTCAGGTTGGCTTTTGTCCGTCGGGCTTGTTTCATTGAAGCGATGTTCTTTTGGTCACAACAGCCGGTCAAAAGCCTGCTTCAGGTTGGCATCGAACCGCTGCGTCAACTCTGTACCAGGAACGATGTCGAACCCGTGGATCGCACCAGGATAGATGGTGAAATCGACCGGGACGCCATCACGGCTGAGGCGGAGTGCATAGGCCGCGTTTTCTTCCATGAACAGGTCCAGCGCGCCCACGACCATGAAACATGGTGGCAATCCCTCCAGCGTGGCGGCGTGGCTGGGTGAGAAATGCCCGACCCGGTCATCATCCAGCCCATAGTCGCCGCGCAGAGAAGTCCAGCCGAAACGGTTTGCGGCCCGGCCCCAGACGAATTCCCCGGTGGTCGGGTTGTCTACGGGTGCGGCTTGGGTACCGGTGCGATAGTCCAGCATCGGATAGATTGGGAATTGCGCCTTCACCGGGATCTGTCCGCGGTCGCGCGCCAGAAGCGCCAATGCCGCCGTCAAACCACCGCCTGCACTGGCGCCCATTATGCTGATTCGGTCAGGGTCGATGCCAAGTCGTGCCGCAGTCCGAAACACATAAGAAAGGACGTCATAGCAGTCTTCGACCGGCCCGGGGAACGGTGTTTCCGGGGCGAGCCGATATTCGACACTGGCCACAACGGCGCCAGATTTCTGCGCAAGATCATAGCAATAGGCATGATAGCTGACCGCGCTGCCCAGGATATAGCCGCCGCCATGGATATAGACGATGGCGGGCGTTGGCGTGGCGCGCAGTGTGTCGGGCCGATAGAGGAAAAAGCTGGCGGGACTGTCAGGCAGCTCAAAGCTCTCGAATACCGGATTCTCCGACCCCGGAACCGTAGTGGCATCTTGCGCCGCCCTGATATCCGGCAGGATGTCCGGCGTAAAAAGCATGGCGGGCATCGCCTGCGCCATCTCGCGATATTGCGGGTCGACCAGATGAAGTGTGCTGTCCTCAGGGTCCGCTGCCGGAGTAGAAATCTGCGCTCGCGCGCTTCCGGGCTTCAATGCAAGTGCTGCAGTACTGGCAATACCTGCTGCCAGGAACGCTCGACGGGTAGGAATGAGGGGCATGGGGTGTTCCATTCTTTAAGGGAGATAATTCAATTCTGGCGACCAAAGTTTTTAGTGTTGATGCACGCCACCCGTTGGTTGGCGCGTCTCGGCGCTGCTACAGGTCTTTTGGCACCACCTGGTCTGAGATGAACTGGGACATCTCCTGTTCTGACAGCGACTTCTTCATCTGCAGAAACGATTCCGCATCACGGCCGCAAACATTGTGGGTGGGCGTATCTTCGGTCGCGCATTCATAGACTTTTTCGGCCACCTCACGCGGGTCAGATGGCTCACCACCCTGTCGAGCCATCTGGGTCACGGCATCGTTCATTTTCGTAGCGAGTTTGGCCGAATAAGCCCTTATGTGGTCGTCACCGTTTGCCAGTATCCCTTCGTCCATCGACGTATAGAGGTTCGTCTCGTATGATCCGGGGGCAATGGCCTTCACAGAGATGTTGAACGGCGCGTATTCAAGCGCCAGAGCCTCGGTCAGGCCCTCTACGGCGAATTTCGCGGAGCTGTATACGGAAGCAAACGGAAAAGCGATCAAGGCCGCGAGCGACGAGATGTTAATTATCGTCCCCTCGCGCTGCCGCCGCATGACGGGAAGGACCGCTTTCGTCACGCGCATCAGGCCAAACACATTGGTGTCAAAAAGGCCGTGGATTGAGCCCTCATCCCATTGCTCGAAAACCCCAACACCGGATATCCCTGCGTTGTTGACCAGAACGTCAATCCGTCCGAAGGCATCAAGGCTCTTGTCGACGACCTCCTTGATGCTCTGCGGATCGGTCACATCGAGCCGGCACAGAAGCGTGTTTTCCAACTCACCCAGATCGGCCTCCTTCTCGGGAGAGCGCATCGTTGCAACGACATTCCAGCCTTTGGATTGAAACAGCTTCGCGGACTGCTTGCCAAAGCCGGAGCTGCATCCGGTGATGAGGACTGTTTTGCTGTTCATCTTGTTATCCTAAGTTTCAGGCATTCGGTGCCAATGGATGTCAACTGAGGAGGTTCTCGTGTTCGGGATCTGTTTTTGCGGACGGGCTGCGGAGCCGGGCATGGTGCCCATCCGGCCCTCATGAGCCCGCGCCTTTGGGAGGAAAGCCTGCCAAGTGCTTGGTCCCTGGAAGGGCCGGATCAATCTGGCCCGCCAAAGAAAACGTCGTTGGCGTGCATTGTATCCATGTATTCCTTCCATTCCTGGACCTTGCCGTCCCGGATCACCATCAGGATATGGAAATGGTTGTTATAGATCTTGCCGCTGACATGCTTGCCCAATGACACGGCCTCAACCGCAACACGCTCACCTTCCGCTGTCAGTGCCTTGGGCGTAAGACTCATGCCCTCCGGAAAGAACGCCTTGGTTCGCCCTCCCGAGGCCAGAACGAACGCCTTGCCGTGATTTCCAGAGATCGGCATTGATCCCGCCACCCAGACCTTTGCATCCTCAGCAAAGGCTTCTTCGACGAACGTCCAGTCGCCAGCGCCGATTGCTTGGATGACCTTATTCGCAAGGGCCTTGTTCTCTTGGGTATCCATAGTGTTTCTCCTTTGCGATCCTTGATCGCGTCTTGTTAGGCCAGTTTGGCCAGGGTGTTGATTTCGGCTGAGCCGAGGCGGATTCTTGCAGGCTGTTCTGCGTTCTTTCCCAGAACCGCAGCGATGAACGCGCGTCCTATTTCTTCCGTTGATGTTGCCATCCCGAACGGGCGCATCAGCGGTGCCAGCCAGGCCGCCAGGCCGTACACTGGAACGTTGTGTTTGATGCCCCGCCGGGGCGCGATCGTACCCGGCCGAAAGATCAGCGCCTGCTTGAAGCCCATACCCAGAACGGCGTTTTCGGCCTGCCCTTTGACACGGGCCCAAAGCTGCCGAGAGGTCTCGGTTTCGTCGGCACCTGCGCCGGACCCGAAGACGAAGCAGCATTGCGGACTTTGCTTGTGCAAGGCTCGGGCAGCGGCGGCGACGTAATCATGCTCCACCCGGATATAGGCTTGCTCATCAGCGCCGGAACTGGGTGTTCCGACCGCCCAGAAGCATCCGTCGATGTCGTGCATGTCACTGGCAATCGTCGCGAAGTCCAGGAAATCACGATGAATGATCTCTCGCAGCTTCGGGTGCGATCTTCCTGTCGGGCGTCTGACAATGCAGAGGACCTCGCCGATTTCCGGATGATCCAGACATTCGAGAAGGGCACCGGCACCCACTGTGCCAGTGGCACCAAAGATCAGGACGCACTTTTTCATAGCAGCACCGCTTCTCCGGACGCAGGCTCATCTGCCGGGAGCCAGTTTTTCAGGGCTCGTTCCGTGATCCGGGAGAGCTGCTTCCTCTGCGACGCATTCTGCGCTTCGGGATGCGCCGGGCGGACAGTGTCTTCGACAAGATAGGCCCCGGTGATGCCGTCAAATTCGGAAGAGGCCGCAAGGCGCACAATCCTGTCGGCCCCCACCTCGGTGGGTGAGGCTGCGACACGTATGACGTATCCCATGATCCGGTCGGCTCCGGTCAGGTCTCGCAGCAGGTTGGACCGGATATTGCCGGGATGCAGGTAATTCACGGTAACGCCCTTGCTCTCAAGCTCTTGCGCCAGATCGATCATGAACATCGACCCCGAAAGTTTGGATTCCACATAAGCCTCGCTCGTGGCGAAGTCTGGCTTGGCGGCGATCTCGTCCATGTTGATCCGGTCGAGAAAGGCCAGATTGGTTACCAGATAGACGATACGCGCCGGAGCCGAGGCAGTGATCCGGTCGGCCAGCAACCGGGTCAACAGGATCGGCGCCAGATAGTTTACCGCCCAATTCATCTCGAACCCATCCTCGGTGAAGGTCGGCCTGGTTGCGTTGACCCCTGCGCCATTGATCAGAACGTCGATCCGATCATGCGCGGCGAGTATCCGTTCGGCACAGGCTTTGACGCTGTCCATCGAGGCCAGATCGCAGACCTGAAAACTGACGGTTCCTGCGCCGCCTGTCGCCGCCAGTTCCCGTATCACGCGATCACCCACGGCCTGCCTGCGCCCCAGAAGGACAAGGTTCGCCCCCATGTCACATAGCATCCCGGCGGCTACGCGACCTATACCGTCTGTGCCGCCGGTCATAACGATGGTCTTGCCCGTCAGATCACGGTCGGCTTGGGGAATTGCGTGGCGTGGATCGGGCGTCCGGCGCTGCGGCCGGAACAGGTTGATCGTGATGCGGGTGCGGTCGCTGATCAGGGGCATGTCAGTCTCAATTTCCGAGGCTTTTCTTGAAGAATGCGCTCAGCGCGTCGGCGCCCTGCACCACGAGGTCTGGCGTGTCGTAGGTGCGCAGATGGCTGCCGCCTTCAAGGACCACCATCTCGGCCGCGCCTTGCGTTTTGGCTGCGATAAAGCGTTCGGTGAACGGTTTGGTGAAGGCCTGTTCACCCACGATGCCCAGATACGGACAGGTGATCTGACCGGCGTAGTCCAGCCCGTGCGAGCGCGCGAGTTGCTGATACGAAAACGGCACCATGTGGTTGCTGTAGTTTGGCCATTCGGCGGCCACCCGGCAAAAGTAGTAATCATACTGCTCGGCCAGGAACGGATCGGCCCCGGCTGGGGGCACTTCGGTCATGTCAGGGATGAGCATGTCATCCGGCTCGGCCTCACCTGTCTCGAAATAGCGCTGCCGCGCCGTGTTGGACCTGTCATACATGACACGCTTCTGTTCGTCGGTCGCAAGCGGGTTCGAGACCAACGCCTCACGCAGGCTGAAATGACCGCTGACTGTGCCAAAGGCCTTGACCCGCCGGTCGCCTTGCAGGGCGTCGGCAGTGTAGGACGCGCCCGCGCAGATCCCCAATGCACCCACGCTCCCCACGTTTTCATGAGCGCATAGGAAGCAAATCGCGTTCTGGATGTCCTCGGTCTTGGAATTCGGGTCTTCGTATTGACGCGGCTGCCCGCCGCTTTCCCCGAAGGTCCGGTGATCGAAGGCGAGCGCGATCAGACCCCGTTCGGCCAGCGCGTTGGCGAAGACGCCCTGTGATTGCTCCTTGACGGTCGCCATCGGGCCAGCAACGGCGATCGTGGGGTATTTCTGACCGGCGTCGAAATTTTCGGGGAGGTAGAGATGTCCCCGAATGACCTCTCCATGGCTTTTGAAACTCACGTTCTGTCGCATGTCGTGCCCCCCTGTCGAATGGACATTTTTCGTATGATTGTCTATATTGACATTATTCGTCCAAATGTCAATATGCGCAGCATGACCGACAGAGATAAGTATATCCTCGACGCTGCGGTGCGCCTGTTCTCGCGTTATGGCGTCAAGCGCACCAGCATGGGCGACCTGGCTGAAGAGGCCGGGGTGGCGCGCCAGACGCTCTACAATGCCTACAAGAACAAGGATGACGTTCTGAGGGCTCTGATCCGCTACCACACAGATATGGCGATCGACGAGATCGAGGCCGGACTGGATGGCGTCCAGGCTCTTGGCGACCAACTCGACATTATCTTCAACAGGATGTCCGTCGCTGGCTTCGACCTGGTTCAAGCCACACCGAATGCCCAAGACATCATCGAAGGGTTCAACGCAATCGGTCAGAGGGAATTGGAGGCCTCGGCTGAAAAATTCCGAGCTGTGATTGAAAGGATCCTGTCACCTCACGAAGCCGCATTATTGCGCTCGGGGCTGACCGCCATTGGTCTCTCTGACTTTGTTCAGCGTTCCGCCAAAGCAGCCAGCAGCGATGCACGTGACAGAGACCATTTGATCGGTCAACTCAACACCCTCAAAACCCTCTGCCAGGTGGCAACTGCAACTGATGCAGCATCGTTAAATACTATGGTTTAAGAAAGCGCTATTTGACGGTCTTGGGCATTTAACGCACTTGCAGCGAAAGGCAGCTTTGGTCCGCACACCGGACATCTATGCATGCTATAGCGAAGGGCCCTCACCGCCCAATTGTTGCTCACCACCTGATTGGTCCAGCGTTCTTTGACGACAGGTGACTTCACCGTCGGGCTGAATTACCCTCTTCCTTCGCGACCGAAACAAGAAATAGAGGCTCTTCGTGAACACGCGCTTTTTAGAGACATTCGTCACAGTCGCCAACTTGGGCAGTTTCCGAGCGGCGGCCGAGCAATTGAATGTGAGCCAAGCGACGGTCTCCAGCCGGATTTCGTCGCTGGAGACGGACCTCCAGGTCGACCTGTTTGACCGTGAGTTTCACGCCACCCGGATCACCGTGGCTGGGGCCATGATTCTTGAAACAGCGCAAGAGATGCTCGCGACGGAGCGCAATCTGCGCGCCACCTTGTCCGATCCGACCACCGCCGTGGGGCGGGTGCGTCTGGGGCTGGTATCTTCGGTCGTTCATACTTGGCTTTGCGATCTGATCGAAGAGGTGGCGCGCTGCTATCCCCGGCTAGAGCTTGAACTGACGGTTGAGCCAACGCCGAACATCGCGGCCGCCTTTGAACGCGGTGCTTTGGATATGTTGCTGACGACAGATGACCGCCATGATCAAACCTGTGTCTGCGCCGACTTGCCGCCACTGGCCATGGGCTGGTTCGGGCCAGAGGGGATGCGCGAGGAAAAACTCTCCCTCGCTGATGTTGTCACCAGCCCGCTGATCACCTTCACCCGCAATTCGCGCCCCCATGCCAATGTACTCGCGCTTTTCAGCGATCGCGGCCTGCGGCCTTCGATCGTACATTGTATCACATCAATGGCCGCGATTGCCCGTTTGACACAGCGCGGACTTGGGATTGCGACCATGCCACTGGCCTGTGATTTGGCCGGGCCAGGTATTTACGAGCTTGATGTCGATGCGGAACTGCCGCCGCTGCCGCTGTATTGCATTTGGCGGCGCAGTTCCGATGTGGCCACTTACAAGGCAATCGCCGATCTTGCGCGGGACTGTGCAGAGCGTCATCAGCGCCAAACCTGACGCGGTGTGAACCGGCCTGATCGGAAAACCCTATCACCCCCCCCTGAATAATCCCGTTTGTCGTTGGGCCCCATCTCGGCAAGGGTGCCCCAACAACAATCGACAGAGCTTGACCGCACCTCGACGGAGGCGGGCCGTGCCCCGCCACGTGACGGGAAAGCTATGTCCAAGATCAGGATGCAGAATGAGCAATATCCGTACAACCGATCAGGCACAGCTTTTCGTCTGGAGCGATATCGACCCAGATCATGAAGCAGATTTCAACCAGTGGTATGACAGAGAGCATATGGAGGAGCGCGTTCGCATTCCGGGCTTCACCGGTGCGCGGCGCTATCGTGCGGTATCCGGCTCGGCCCGGCGATACCTTGCGCTTTACCGCGCCAGCAGCCTTGCCGATTTCACCTCCGACGCCTACCGCAAAGCCTTTACTAAACAGACCCAGTGGTCGATCACCAACTTCGGTCGGATGTCCAACACCCGCCGCCGGGTGATGCAGGTCGCGCAAGAGGGCGGCTTTGGCTGGGGCGGCGCACTGGTGCTGATCGAACTGGTGCCGAATGCAATGGATACCGACGCCGTCAGCACCGTGCTTGGCAAGTTGATGGCCGAGGAAGGCGTGCTGCGCGTGCATCATATGATCCCCGACGAAACCCTTTCGACCCCGCTGCCGTCCGAAACCATCGAAGGGCGCGTTCTGGCCCCTTGCATCGCGATAGATGTGACGTCAGAGCCTATCGCCGAAGCGACCCTGCGCCAACTGACCGAGCAATTGGGCGGCGCGGTACGCGAGGCCGAAACCTTCCGCCTGATGTGGTCATTGGATGCGCAGGACCTGCCCGCATTAGAAGACTGAGTGAACCACCCTGCCCTGCCACAACGGCAGGGCAAGAACAACAAACCACCCCAACAGGAGATACCTCACATGAAACACCTTCTCATCGGAACTGCGATCGCAGCCCTGACGGCCGGTCTGGCCCATGCTGAAACGTGGAAAATGTCAGCGGACGCACCAGACGGCAACTATCTGACGCAGAACATCCGCGCCTTCGCCGATGACGTGGCCCGCCTGTCGGATGGCGCGCTGGAAATCGACGTTGTGTCGAACTCTGTCCTGCTCAAGCGCCCCGAACTGAAGCGCGGCGTCCAGCGCGGCATCGTTCCCATCGGCGAAGTCCTGATCTCGGCCCTTGGCAACGAAGACGCCGTTTACTCTGCCGATGCCGTGCCGCTTTTGGCGACCACATTTGACGAGGCCCGCGCGCTTTGGGAAGCCTCCCGCCCCATCTACGAAGAAAAACTGGCCGAAGATGGACTGGTTCTGCTGTTCGCTGCCCCTTGGCCACCGCAAGGCGTCTACATGAACCAAGAGGTGACCAACGCCTCCTCCTTCGACGGGGTCAAATTCCGCGCCTATAACCCATCGACCGCGCGCCTGGCCGAGCTTTTGGGTGCCGTTCCCGCCACCATCGCCACCTCCGAGATCAGCCAAGCCTTCTCGACCGGGGTCATCAACGGTATGATCACCTCGCCGTCGACGGGTGTGGACAGCCAAGCGTGGGATTTCGTGTCGCATTACTATGACGTTCAGGCCTTCCTGCCCAAGAACATGGTGATCGTGAACAAAGGGGTCTACGACGGTCTGTCTGACGAGGTGAAAACCGCGCTGCAAGAAGCGGCTGAACTGGCGGAAACCCGTGGCTTTGAGATGGCCGAAGTGGCCACTACCGAAGCGACAAATACAATGGCTGACAATGGCATGAACGTGCTGCCGACCCCCGAAGGACTGGCCGCCGACTTCGAGACGATTGCCGCGACCATGCGTGCAGAATGGCTGGAACAGGCAGGTGAAGACGGTCAAAAGATCGTCGATGCGTTGAACTGATCCAAGCAGGCTCGGGCTGTCAAACGCCCGGGCCTTTATGCAAACAGCTAGGGGTGTCCCTACCCCGCCCGCCCCACCAATCCGGAGCCCCCGCCATGTTGCTAACCCGCCATTTATTCAACTTTTGCGGAGTCTTGGCCGCGCTGTCCCTTCTGGGGATCGCGGCCCTGATCCTGTCGCAAATCGGCCTTCGCCTGATGGGAAGTCAAATCCCGTCGGCTGATGATTTCGCGGCATGGGGGTTAAGCGCTTCGATTTTCCTTGCGCTGCCGGCGACCCTGATACGGGGCGATCATATCCGCGTCACCTCGCTACGCCAGCTGATGCCGGATCGTCTGGGACATATCGCTGACATTCTGGCCGCTGCCTTTGCCACTGCGATGATGGGCTGGGTCGCTTGGGCGATCTTTGGCTATGTCCACGAAAGCTGGACCTACAACGAAGTCAGCCAAGGTGTGGTGGCCGTTCCGCTTTGGTGGCCTCAATCTGCGATGGTTTTGGGGTCGGTGCTCTTTGCTCTAGCCTTTGCCGAGCGCACGCTGCGCCTCATCCTCGGCCTACCGGTCGAGAGCGACGATACAAACGAACAAGGTCGGGGCGAATAATCATGGATATTTTTCTGCAATCCGCCGTTCTGGTCGTGTCTCTGCTCGTCCTTTTGGGCTTGGGCATCTGGGTTGGCGTGGCACTGATGGCGTCGGGCGTCGTGATCTTCATGATGTTCACCTCGACGCCGGTCGATGCGATCCTCGGCACCACGATGTGGGCGCATTCCGCCAGCTGGACGCTAACGGCGCTGCCGCTCTTCATCTGGATGGGCGAAATTCTCTACCGCACCCGTCTGGCCGAAGACCTATTTTCCGGTCTCGCCCCTTGGGTCGGGCGGCTGCCCGGTGGGTTGGCGCATGTCAACGTTGCGGGCTGCGGGATCTTTGCCGCTGTGTCGGGATCATCGGCAGCCACCACCGCCACCGTTGGCCGCATTTCCCTGCCCGAACTGAAATCGCGCGGCTATGCCGACCGTCTCGCCATCGGCTCTTTGGCTGGATCGGGCACACTTGGCCTGTTGATCCCGCCGTCGATCGTGATGATCGTCTACGGCGTCGCGGCCCAAGTGTCCGTGAACCGTCTGTTCATTGCGGGCGTGGTGCCGGGGCTGATGCTCATGGCGCTGTTCTCGGGCTATATCGCCATCTGGGCAAAAATGAACCCCGATGGCGTGCCCGCCCCCGAACCCCGTCTACCGATCGCTGAGCGCCTGCACCGCCTGCGGATGCTGCTGCCGGTGGTCGGTTTGATCATCGGGGTCATCGGGTCGATCTATGCCGGGGTCGCCACCGCGACCGAAGCCGCCGCCATCGGTGTGGCCGGGGCGCTCATCATCGCGGCCTTTGGCCGGTCACTGAACCGCGACAGTTTCATCGCCTCGCTTTTGGGGGCCACCCGCACCTCTGCCATGATCGGCCTGATCCTGCTTGGCGCGGCCTTTCTCACTTCGGCCATGAGCTTCTCCGGCTTGCCCGGGCAACTGGCCGAAATCATCTCTGCCAGTGGGTTGGGCGCACCGGGGTTGATTGCTGTGCTGACGGTGTTCTTCGTGTTGCTTGGCTGTTTCCTAGACGGAATCTCCATCGTGGTGCTCACGACCTCGGTTGTGATGCCCGCCGTGGCTGCCGTTGGGATCGATCCGGTATGGTTCGGGATCTATCTGATCATCGTCGTCGAAATGGCGCAGATCACGCCGCCGCTGGGGTTCAACCTGTTCGTGATCCAGAACCTGACAGGCAAGTCGATCTTCGAGATCACTCGTATGATCGTCCCCTACTTCTTGATCCTTGTGCTGGCCGTGATCCTGCTGACGGCTTTCCCCGGCATCGCGACATGGCTTGTAGAGCAAACGATTTAAAGGCTGATTTGATGACACAGACCCCTCAATCTCTCCTCGACGCGGCCCGCGCGCGCGCAACCTCGCCCGATTTCACCCGCACCTTCGATGATCCGGTCGAAGGCGAAGGGCCGCTATCAGGGCTGAACGTAGCAGTCAAAGACCTGTTCGACGTGCGGGGCCAAGTCACCCGTGCGGGATCGCTGGTCCGTAAAGACGCGTCACCCGCCATCAAGGACGCTGTGGCGGTCGCGCGGCTGCGCGGTGCAGGTGCGGGCCTCGTTGGTCACGCAAATATGACGGAATTCGCCTATTCCGGTCTTGGCCTGAACCCACATTACGGCCCCCCCCTCACCCCGTTGAAAGAAGGCTGTATCGCGGGTGGATCGACCTCGGGCGGTGCCTCTGCCGTGGCGCGAGGTGTGGCTGACATCGCGCTTGGGACAGACACCGGCGGCTCCGCACGTATTCCAGCGGCCTTTTGCGGGTTATTCGGGTTCAAAGCGACAGCGCAAACGATCTCTCGCGAGGGGGCGGTGCCGCTGTCGCATTCGCTGGATAGTGTCGGGGTGCTAACCCGAGACGTTGGCCTGCTGCGGCCGGTGTTGAACGTGCTACGAGACCGACCGCTTCCCGCGTCCTCTGCACCGCGTGCAGTCATCGTGCCAGAGAACTTCGGCATGGACGGGTTGGATGCCGAAGTCATCGACGCCTTTGAAGCCGCGCTCGAGGTGCTTCGGGCATCTGGCGTCAGCGTACGACGACAGACCCTCGATTTTTTCGAGGACTACCGCGCCCTACCCGTTTGGCAATTCTCGGCAGTCGAGTCCCGCGCCCACCACGGGGCCTATTTTGACCAGACACGTGCCGAGCTTGATCCGCGCGTCGCCTCGCGTATGGCCCGGGCGGACGGCGTCACCGGCATCGAATTCGCCCGCACGATAGCCGCGCGGGAAGCACTGATCGCACGGGCAGACCGGCTCTTTGGCGACACGCCCGTGGCCTTGCCAAGCGTCGCCATCATGCCGCCGAAGCTGGATGATCTGAACGACGACGCGACCTATGACCGGATCAACCTGCTGGCGCTGCGCAACACCAGCCTTGCGAATGTGATCGACGGCTGTTCGGTCAGCATACCCATCACCGACGACCCCGGCACGGGGCTAATGTTGACCGCTCCGGCAGGCCGGGATGCGATGCTCATCACCATGGCCGAAACATTGCAGGGCGCATTGTGAGCGAGACGACGAAACGACCTTGCGCCTATGTGGCCTTGGGCACGCAACGCTACCGCATGCGCCATGTCAGCGATCCAATGCTGTCGGGCCTTTCCGATGTCGCGGTCTTGGGCGACAGGATCGTTGTTCTCAGGCGGCAAGCGCCTGAGCTGGTCATAGTCGGGCCCAACGGTGCAATGAGTGGCGAAAGCACCGATCTGCCGCAGTTCGTATGCGGCCACGGGCTGCGCGCCACCTCTGCGAACCAATTGGCCGCCACGGACATGGATGGCCACAAGATCGTGCTACTCGATGAAACGATGCACGAGATCACCCGGATGGACTGCGCGGAGCGGCCGGGCTTGGGGCGCCCCTTCAACCATCCCTGCGATTGCACCCAAGGTCCCGACGGCCGCTATTATGTCGCTGACGGATACGGGAATAGCGCGGTTCACATCTTTGACCCGGAACTGCGCCACCTCAAGACCTTTGGACACCCCGGTACTGAACCGGGCGCGTTCTCGACCCCGCACAGCCTGTTGTTCGACGGCCAAGGCAGGCTCTGTGTAGCGGACCGTGAGAACAACCGCGTTCAGCTTTTTGATGGGGATGGCACTTGGCTGGGTCAGATTGAGGGATTGTACAAGCCGATGGCGCTGGCGCTAACGCCTGATGGCCTATTGCTGGTCAGTGATCAGACCCCGCGTCTGTCCGCTTATACTCCGAGTGGTGAGTTGGTCGGTCGCTGTCGCACCTTTTCAACCTTTGGTCATGGATTGGCTGTTCAGCGCGATGGGACCATCATCATCGCAGAAATGAACCCGGACCGTGTCACCTTGCTGATCCCGGTGCCCGACGTGGATACATTCTGACGTGCCACTGGAATGCAAACGACAGTTGACTAAAGTATCTAAGATTTCGCGGTGAGCTGCGCACGGTGTCGCTCGGCGCGCATGCAGCATGGGAAATGCTGCGTCGGTGTAAAATCTAGTGCTGCCGCGCGGTGGATAGACCAGCCGTGCGTACATAGCGCCGCAAAAATTTGGTTCAAAGTTCAGTGACTGCGGGCAAAATCGTCGTCGGCTTTATGAATCTTGTACTCAGAAGATGAAGGACTCGCGATGACGTCGCCCGTCTTCGACGTTTAGTGTGCTGAGGGTTGCTTCGCTCCACCTCATGAACGCATCGGGTCCGCACATATAGACCTCTCGCTTGTCGAGTGCGGGGATGGATTGGATATCTTCAACCTGCGCGCGACGTTCTTTGATCTGCAGCGCATCCTCAGAAAATGTCAGACACAGATCCTCCCGTGCAGATTTTGCGACCAGTGAATCATCGCCGATGCTTTGAAACGCCACAATGCGCAGTTTCACATTGGCGGGGCCAGGACCAATTTGCCGGACAAAATGCTTCAGAACTTTGATGTCATCACCACGACCAGAAAATAGGAGGACGATGTCAGTCGTTGTTTGCGGGTGAGCGTTCGCCAGTTGGAGGATACCGTCCCACATCGCCATAAATGGTGTAATGCCGACACCGCCCGCGATCCAGAGCATCTTGGATGAAACACTTGGAGGAGCATTCTGAGTACCCGGCGTAAAGCACGTAAAGCCTGCACCAGAACCTTTGAACTCAACCGGCAGCCTTTGTTCGATAAGTTTGTAAGCGTTGGCGTGAAGAACATTGGACATCAAGCCGCCCGGTTTCCTTTTGACGGTGACGCTCACCTGATTGGTGGCAGCAAACTCGTTGCTGTCAGCGTCGAAAACGGGCGTATTTGAAATCGTCCAAGTTCGCACGTAGTCTTCGTTGACCAGCTGCGGATTGGCTTCGTTCATATGACTGTATCCCGAGTCCAAAAGGTTTGAGAAGTCGAAGACACCGAACCCGCCGGGCAATGGCGTACTGACAGGCTGTGACAGTTCGAAATTGAAAGTCTTGATGCTCTCAGAAAGCGTTTCTGTCGATGCGAGTGTGGCTGTGATGGGGGTTTCAGTTTCGTGAGCAACCAGTACATGCCCCATTTCTTGCATTTCCCGACGCAGGAGCTTGACCGGCGGGTTATACGGCGAGAACTGCTCTTGAGATGTTAACTTGAGGTTTAGACCGTCTTTGACAAAGACGGCACCTGTCACTTTGATACGCGTGAGCAGGCTCACGCGTGGAATAAGTGCTTCTGCATCGTCATCAAGCAAGTTTTCGGCATCCCCCGTAATGTAAAGGACACTGCCTGTCGTGAAATCTGGAAAAACGAGTCCGACTTGTGGGTCCGTCTCGATATTTCCCAAAGATTGATAGAAGCGATTGCCAGAATGGTCGGGCAAAACCAGATACGTCGTGATGTCGTCACCATTGGCGTCTTCGTAGATGCGGGTAAAACCCGGTGCGCCGCCGCGGTGATTGACGCCCATGTCGGTCTTGAGGCCAGAACTGGCCTCATCTGCAGTGTGCTTTGTCGCCAAAAACACCGTGCTGGCTTGGTCCACAACGGCTTTGGCGGCATCCGGCAAAGCGGCGGTGTGGGTTTCAAACCTCTCATACACAAGGCCTGCACTGCGTTTTTCATACGCCAACTCACGCACGGTAATATATTTGGGACAGTTTCCCAGATGTTGGTCGGACGCCAAGTGCAGGCTAATCTTTCCGCTCTTTTCAACAGATGCCGCACTAATTTGCCCGGCGATTTTGTTGCGCCGGCGATTGCTGAAATCGACCCCTACGCCGGCAAAGAGTTTCTGTGCATGGCCAGAGATTGGATTCTGTATCAATGCCCGCGCGAAGGGATCGTATGGGTTGCTTTCGGCAACAACCTCCATTGTGTTTTGATCGGAAATTTTGATGTCTATCGACGGGTCACTCTCCGAACGTGTAACCAGAAGGCTCACCCAAGGCCGCCCGTCGTGATCCAGTGTTGCGAGCGGCAAATAAGGCAGTTCAGCAAAGAAATCCGCGTGCTGCTTTGGCATGTCAGGGGCGATGTACTGGGGAATGGATAAGATCAATTCCTTGGGCGTATTGCGCCGCTCCTGAAGCCGCAGCTCGCCTTTGTGCGATTTATGAAACTGGGCCATTTCGTATTCCAATCGTTCGTCTGAAAAGCGGTCCTGTTGCGGTGTTTGCGCTGACGCCTTTCTTTAGGACTGAAAGGCGTCAGCGGTTATTGGTGTTACGGCGTCAGCGCTATAGCCCCAGATCGCTTAGACCCGGATGGCGTGGGGCTTCGGATGTCATGGCCCCCCCTATTCAGCCGCAAGGCCAACAGCGGTTGCTGGCATGGCCTGAAACCCGGGCAGGGCTTCGAAACGGGCGAGCCATGCGCGGACATTCGGGTAGGGGTCAAGCGAGACGTTCCCCTCGGGCGCATGGGCGGTATAGGAATAATTCGCCACATCGGCGATTGTCGGGCGATCGCCAACCAACCAATCGCGACCTTCCAGCCCATGTTCCAGTTTTTGCATTGCCTTGGTCGCTGTTGCATCGGCGAATTCTACGTCCAAGGGCGCGCCGAAAACGGTGATCAGTCGTGCGGCACAGGACCCAAAGGCAACTTCGCCTGCCGCAAGTGTCAGCCAGCGTTGAACATTGGCCTCATCGATCGGAGTGCTTGGCATCCAGTCCGGCGCATATGTCCGTGCGAGGTAGACGAGGATTGCGTTGGAGTCCGATACGGTTACATCCCCATCTTGCAAGACCGGGACCTGCCCGTTCGGGTTCATGGCCAGAAACTCAGACGACTTATGCGCACCACCTGCCAGATCTACGGGAACTTCCTCATGTGCGATCCCTGCGAGCTTCGCAAACACCAAGGCGCGGTGAGCGTGACCTGATTTTGCGAAGTGGTGAATGCGAACGGCGTTTGACATCGATGTCTCCAGTCATTTTTCAAGATATGTGCAAGCCCTACCAGTTGCGTATTCCGGCGATAATTGTCTAAATTGGCGTATATTTAAGCCCTGATAAGGCGCAATGAGATGGATAAAATCGACCGGATGCGGGCCTTTGCGCTTGTCGCCAAGAACGCCTCTTTCACGATTGCCGCGCAGCGTATGGGGCGATCTGCCCGATTGGTCAGCAAATATGTCGCTGACTTGGAAAACGCGCTTGGGGTGCAGTTGCTTAATCGCACCACGCGGAGTGTCTCTTTGACAGACGCTGGTGCGACATATCTTGCGCTATGTGAGCCGCTTCTTGATGGCTTTGACGAGTTGGAGGAGAGGGTCAGACACGATCAGACGTCGCTACGTGGTGTAATACACATTTCGGCCCCCACCGGATTCGGAGCTTTGCGGCTGACGCCGTCGCTGGCAAGATTCGGGGCGAAACACCCCAATGTGGACCTTAATTTGCAATTCTCTGACCGGCGCGTGTCGATCATTGAGGAGGGCTTTGACCTCGCCATCAGGATTGGCCCGATGCGCGACAGCTCGCTCAAAGTACGGCAACTGGGCCCGATGCCGTTGGTCGTGTGTGCGTCGCCCGCCTATCTGGAACGCACCGGAACGCCGGTCCATCCGCGGGCGCTGGCCACGCATGAGTGTATTCTTGACGGGAACATGACCGAGCCGACCATCTGGAGGTTTGATATCAATGGTCAGGAAGAGGCTGTTCCGGTCCGCGGGCGTTTCCGCATGAACGCGCCCGCAGCTGCAGCCCGGCTTGCCGCAACAGGCGCTGCAATTGCCCGTTGCCCCGCCTACACGGTAGCGGATGCCTTCAGATCCGGTGATCTGGTGGAGCTTTTCGCCGAGCATCGGGTTTCGCCCTATGCCGTTGCTGCGCTCTTCCCGCAGAACAGGCGCCTTACAACGCGGGTGCGGGCGCTTATTGACCATCTCGCGGATGATCCGGAGCTTTGTTCCGATAGCGCCAAGACCTGACTTGCGCTACGCCTTTGCCATATCGACGAAAGCTCTGAGCCGGCGCGTCATGTTCCGCTTGCTGCGGTAATTCAAGGAATAGCGCGGAAGCTGCCCCACATGGCCGCTTAGAACTTCGGTCAGGCCGCCTTTTTCCAGATGAGGCAGGGCTATTTCCCTGTACAGATACGCAAGACCAAGCCCTTGCTGTGCATAGGTCAGAAGCGACCGCATATCGTTCGCCACCATGCGCGGTTTCGGCTGCATCGTGTACATGCCCTCCGGCCCGTCGAACCCCCACGGGGCCAGATGAGCGCCCGAGCCAAAGGCATAGCAGATTGCATCGTGCTTCAGGATATCCCGCGGATGCGCAGGCGTCCCCTTCCCCGCAAGGTACTCGGCCGAACCGACGATGGTCATTTCCAGCTCTGGTCCAACAGCGACAGCATGTGTATCTGGTCCAAGCATCGTGTTTGAACGGATCGCGGCGTCGATGCCTGACGTCAAAAGATCGACCTTTTTGTCATCATAGATAACTTCAACATCGACCGTCGGAAATGCAGTCGCGAAACGTGCGACCAGATCATCCAGAAAGAAGGGGCCAGCGCTGTAGGGAGCCGAAAGCCTCAAGGTGCCTGCGACCTCGTCCTTCTGCGCATGGATGTCATCCAGCGCACCTTCCAGATCCACAATGGCGGGCAGGCTTTTATCATAGAGCTGTTCGCCTGCGCGTGTCAGCACAACGGAGCGTGATGACCGTTCAAAAAGACGCACACCCAGACGGTCCTCGAACCGTTGGATGGCCTCGCTCACCGAGGCGGGGGCTTGCTGAAGGTGCTCGGCCGCTGCACGGAAGCCCCCGCGGCGCGCGACTTCGACAAAAACACGAATGTCACCAAAGCTGCTACGGGTCATTGTTCGCTTTTCCGATCACTGTGTCAGGTTAAAGTGGGGTTATCCTTACGATACCAGCCGCCTACATTCTCAGCAACATGGAAATGAAAACGCAAAGATCAGGTCGATGACCGGGCCTTCAATCAACAGACCAAGGAGCAAGACAATGACAGTACTTGAAGAAATCCAAGCCGCCATCGCTGAGTGGAACACTGGCCTCGACAATGGTGACATCGAACGGATGGTGGCGTCATGTCATCCTGATGTGATGACGGTGAACGAACGCCAGCCTGTCACAACAGGCACGCAAGCGATCCGCGACAAGTACAACCCGCGTATCGCCGCCGCAGAAATCACCTCTGGTTATGATATCGAAGACCTACAGGAATACGGCGACACTGTCATCGTATCGGGCCGTTTCTACGGAACGATGAAGATGCGCGACACAGGCGAGGTCAAGACGCCCGAGGGCCGCTTGGTGCTTGGCTATAAGCGCGACAAAACCGGCGCGTGGAAGATGTTCCTCGACATGGACAATAACGGCCCGGCCTAGGCCGTTACTGCCGCGCCTGTTCTGGCGCGGCCTTCCTACATTTCAGGAAAGACCAAGGAGTTCGAGATGACCACACTGCAGATTGTCACAAAGGAAATCGTCGATTTGCACGACTTCTTTACCGAGTGGTTCAACGGAACCGTAGAGCGCGACCAACTGGAGCCACGGTTCCTGTCGCGTTTGGATGAGAATGTGGTCTTCATCCCGCCCGTAGGACGCATCATGACGGGCGACATGCTCAAAGGCGGATTCGACCGCGGATATGGCGCAAACAAGGGCTTCCGCGCCCAAATCCGTGACGTCACCATCCGGCATGAATTCGGTGATCTGGTGATGGCAACATATACCGAGTGGCAGACAGGTGCCGCGAATTCAGCCGAAAAGAACAACGCGCGTCTGTCCAGCGTACTGATGAAAATCACCGATCCGGTGACCTGGCTGCACATTCAAGAAACATGGCTTCGTGATGATCTACGTGAAGCTGGCTCCTACGACTTCTAGTCAACCCTAATCCGAAAGCAATGACATGACACAACGTATCGCCCACCAGCCCCGCGAAATCGCGGATTGCGTCAGCGCCTATCTGCAAGAGGGTGATCTGTATGGGATCATCTCGATGTTCCATCCTGATTGCCAGATCTTCTTTCCACCCGACCAGCCGCCCTTGACGGGGTTGGACGGTGCGCGCAAGGCCTTTGAGGGGTTCTTGGACATCCGGCCTCAGGTCAAAAGCGAGGTGTTCAGCGAGGTCATTAATGGCGATATCGCCATGCTGCGCGCAAATTGGAGCGTGATTGCGCCGGACGGCACGGTGATGGCCGAAGGTCAATCCACCGAAGTCGCCAAAAAGCTGGCAAACGGCGGTTGGGGCTATCTGATCGACTGCCCTAACGGCCCTCCAAGCCTCACGTGATTGTATGAGCATTTTGAGCGTCCAAGGCTACTGGACGCTCTCGTGATCGTTGGGTGGGATTGCAAAACAGATGGGGATACGGGCAAAGGTCAAAGTGAGGTCCGCACGTTACCAGTTCGTACACGATGCAGCGAACGGCAGGTGTACGGATACGCTGGGACTTCTGAGAATCTCGTCGTACCAGCCAAATGACGCACCAATGTCGCCTATTTCACTCGGCTCAAGGGTGACGGGAGATTAAAAGGCAGAACGCCCCCCTTACTGGCAGCCTTAGCGGGGGATTCTGCCCTCTCCGGCATTCGACCCCACTTACCGATCTGGTGCCGCTTCAAGAGACGTTTCGAACCACTTGTCCGCCCCCGCTTCTTTCAAGAGCACGTCGAAATCGTCAGGTGGATTGCCATCTTCCAACATCCCTTTGAACGTCGCATAGGCATCCGTCTTGCTACCATAAGCGCGCAGGGTCTTGCCTTCGTTCACCCAAGCCACCACGATGACCTTCGCATCGCTGTTGAAGCGGTAGAACAATCGATACTGCTGGAAGTATTTCGCGGGAACCAGTGCTTGCGGGGATCGCCGGGTGTGCCGCCTTGCCGCAAGGCGGCGGCACCCGGATCTGCCGGTAGGGCCTCGGTGAGCAGCTTGAAGATGGCGGCCAGCCGTTTCGTCGAGTTTTTCTTGCGCCAGGTCTTTGGATCGCGTGACTTCCGCGCCTCGACCGCCAGGGTCAGCCCTTCGAGCTGGTCCAGAAAGAGCGGATGCGCATAAATGGACCATCCGTTTACGACAAGGGGCGCTTGGGCGGGCGCGCTATCGCCGGTCATTCATCCTCGAGCGATAGCGGCGCATCGAGATTGACGTCAACGTCTCCGACCAGTGCTGCAAGACGGCCATGCAAGGCCCCATCGAACGCCCGAATACGGTCCGGATGCGCCTTGATATCGGCCTCGACATAATCGAGAAAGGCTCCGAGCACGGGATAGTCCTCGTCGCTGCGGACGCGCTCGATATAGACCCTGCCACTCGGCTCGGTGCAGTAGCGAATCTGGTCGCCTTTCCCCAGCTTGAGCTGTTTGCGCACACCGGCCGGCACGGTCGTCTGATACCGATCCGTGAGTTTCGAGACATCTTGTGCGAGCGCTGTCATGGCAGTCTCCTTAAAAGAAGGGGGGGTCGGCTGAAGGGCGGTGCCGCCAAGGTTTCGGTGTTGTCGTCAGCCCTGTTCGGCTCCATGTCGGCCTCGGCGAATGTCGCCTCCACCGGCGCGCTCACCCTGCCCGCGATGACGAAGCTTGGCTATCCCAAACGCCTTGCCGCCGCGGTCGATCGCCCTGCGCTGCGGGACGCGTCGATCCTCCTTTGCGCGTCCATCATCATCGGCGTGCTGTCGATCACCGGGCTTGGCGTGAAAATCACTTCGCTCATTCTTGAAGGGTCAGGCGGCCTTTTGTGGCCATCCCTGCTGCTGACGGCGCTGGCCTGCCTGATCCTGGGGATGGAGGTGCCGACCACAGCGGCCTATGTGATTTGTGTCTCGGTCGCCGGACCTGCGCTTATTGGCCTGGGTCTCTCGCCGCTTCAGGCACATCTGTTTGTCTTCTGGTTCGCGCTCTTGTGGACGATTACGCCCCCCGTCTGCGGGGCGGTGTTCATTGCAGCGGGGATGATCGGCGAGAACTGGTTGAAGGTCGCGCTGACCGCAATGGCACTTGGCATTGGGCTTTATATCATTCCGTTGGGCATGGTCGCCAACCCCGACATGCTGCGGCTCTCGGACGCTCCACTGGCCGCTCTCTTGGCGGCGGCGCGCGTGGCCTTGGGGCTGACGTTACTCTCATCCGGTCTGATCGGAGCGCGCCGACCCATACAGACGATCGCGCTCTGCGCGGCCGGGCTGATAGTTGTATTCTCAGGCCTCTAATTTTGACCAATTTAGTGTGGGTGCTGCTGGCTTAGACAGATACACGTTAAACTGGGCGTACATCTGTCCGAACGAATGGGTCCACTTACGAACCCGGAGGCATTTGTCGCTAATCCCTCGGCTTTTCGACGGCACGGCTTACGGCCAAATTTAAATCCAAGACACGTATGAAAATTGACCCGACAACTTTGCAAAAGCAACAGTTCCGCGCTCAGCATGGCGATCTGGATAAGGTTTGTCGCTCAGTCGACAAACGTCACCGGGCGTTCCCATTGGATCAGGACGGTACATCCATCCTCGGACCAGACCTCATGTTCGCTTCCTTTCGGGTTCAGCACGACATCCCCGGCGCGATACCGCCCATGGTCATCACTTTGGCTGCCGGACAGGACGATGATCACCTCCAGCCCTTGATGGCGATGACGGGGAACAGAGGCACCGGGGGCGTAGCGCAGCAAGGCGACGTCCGGACCACCGCGGCCAAGGTGGCAAATCTCGACCCCGTCGCGGAAGGGCTCGAACGTCATGTTTTGCCAACCGTCGGGCACGAGCCCCCGAAACACGTTTGGTGATGGCAGACCCTCAGCCATTGATCGCTCCTAGAATTGTATCCGTATCGGTTGCCCAGCCGACGATACCCCCTTGGGCGACGATCATTTCTATCGCGGCAGCTTTGAAACTTGGGAAATAGCTTTCGGTGGCATCGGTCGCCAAAAGGCATTCAAACCCGCGATCATTGGCCTCGCGCATCGTGGTTTGTACGCAAACCTCGGTCGTGACACCTGCGCAGACAAGCTGAGTGATCCCCCGTTCGGCAAGCTGATCGCCGAGGTCTGTGGCGTAGAAGGCACCTTTGCCGGGTTTGTCGATGACGGGTTCATCGGGCAGCGGGGTCAGCGCGGGGATGATCTCGCAACCGGGCGCGCCTGCGATCAACACACGGCCCATTGGACCGGGGTCCCCAATACGTAGCGCAGGCGCACCGCGGAGACGTTTGGCGGGTGGGCAATCGGACAGATCGGGGCGGTGTGCTTCGCGCGTGTGGAAGATCGGCAGGCCTGCGGTGCGAAAGCCTGCAAGCAGCCGCGCAACCGTGGGCACGATTGCCTGCAGCGGGCGGACATCGTTGCCGAGGCTTGCACCAAAGCCACCCGGTTCGACAAAATCGCACTGCATGTCGATAATGATCAGCGCAACTTGATGACGGGCAAGCGGAAAATCGAAAGGTCGGGCGGGGATCTGTGTCATGCGGCATGCCCTGCCATATGCTGCCCGATCTCTGTCAGATCTGCCGCGGCGGCGGTGGTTTCAAAGGCAATGCGCCCTTCTGACATGACCAATATGCGGTCAGAAAGCTCCATGATCTCGTCAAGGTCCTCGCTGATCAGCAGCACTGCCGTGCCGTTATTGCGGGCTTCGATGATGCGGTCGCGAATGGCGGAGACCGCACCAAAATCCAGCCCGAAACAGGGGTTTGATATGATCAGCGCATTCACCTCGCCGGTCAGCTCGCGCCCCAGAACAGCCCTCTGCACGTTCCCGCCCGACAGCGAAGCGATACGGGCATCGGGAGAGGTTGTCTTGACGTTGAACTCGGCAATCAGCCGATCGGCATTGCGCGCCATATCTTTGCGATTGCACCAGAAGGCAGGCCGGCCGTTGCGCCTGACATCGAACATCTTGAACGCAAGATTATCGGCGACGCTCATCTTGGGGGCGCAGGCATTGCGCAGGGGTTCTTCGGGCAGGTAGCGGATTTTATGCTGCCGCGCCTCTGCCCGTGTGGCGGTGTAGCGGGTGCCGTTAGCCCGTATCTCTCCGGCTTGAAGACGACGCTGACCTGTCAGGATTTCCATCAGCTCCATCTGGCCGTTACCCGAGATGCCAGCGATGCCCAGAACCTCGCCGGAATGCAGGGTAACGTCGTCGATCTGGATGCTGTTCAACCCGCTGCGGTCTTGTGCCCGAATGCCGTTTAGGTGCAGCACAGGCTTGCGTGCCGTATCAACGCGAACACGCGGATTGTGTACAGGCGCTTTGTCCATCATGGCGGCGCTCATGTCTTCCACGCTCATCTCGGAAACTGCGCCGCCGGCAACGTATTTACCGTGGCGCAAGATCGTGACGTGATCGGCAAATGCCGTCACCTCGCGGAACTTGTGCGAGATCATGAGCACAGTCAGCGCGCCCGCGTCCGTCATCGCACGGATATGGCCCAGAACCTCATCTGCCTCGGCAGGGGTCAGCACGGATGTCGGCTCGTCTAAGATCAGAAATCGATTGCCAAGGTAGAGCTGTTTGATGATCTCGAGCTTTTGCTTTTCGCCTGCGGCAAGCTGGCTCACCGGTCGGTCGAGCGGCACGTTAAACGGCATCGTCGCCATGAAGGACCGAAGCGACTGATGTTCTTGTGCCCAGTCAATAACGCTTGGGGTGTCGGTGCGGCTGATCACGAGGTTTTCTGCACCGGTCAGCGCGGGCACGAGGGTAAAGTGCTGATAGACCATTCCCAGTCCCAGCGATTGCGCGACCTTCGGGTCGGTCATGAAGGCCTGAGCCCCGTCCACTATCATCTCGCCATGTGTTGCGCGGTTAAACCCCATGAGGCATTTCACCAACGTCGATTTCCCGGCCCCGTTTTCGCCCAACAACACATGGAAGCTGCCCGCCGGTATTTTGAGCGAGACATCGTCGAGCGCTGTGAAATCGCCAAAGCGCATGGTCATGCCGATGGCTTCGACGCTGATGGCATCGCCAGACGTACGCGCATGCACTGTCATGACGGCAGCCCCGCAATCAGATCAGCGCTGGTCGTCACGGCCCCAAAGACGCCGCCTTGCATTGTGACCATCTTGATGGCCGCGGCATGGTTTGCGGGGTCGGTTGCGCCGCAGCAATCCTCGACGACCACACATTCGAACCCGCGATCATTCGCCTCTCTCATGGTGGTGGAAACGCAGACATCGGTTGTGATGCCGGTGAGGATCAGATTGTCGATCTGCCTTGTGCGCAGGATCAGCTCCAGATCAGTGGCATAGAAGCTGCCCTTGCCGGGTTTATCGATGATTGTCTCTCCCTCCAGCGGGGCGAGCTCCGGAATGATGTCCCACCCAGCCTCGCCACGGATCAGGATCTTGCCGCAGGGGCCGCTGTCGCCGATCCCGGCACCAATCTGCTGACTGCGCCAGCGCTTGTTCGCGGGCAGATCCGCCATATCGGGGCGATGCCCTTCGCGGGTGTGGATGATGTGGTAGCCTTTGGCCCGCATGTCCGCCAGCAGCGACGTGATTGGAGCGATCGGTGCTTGGGTCAGCGACAGATCATAGCCCATGTGATCGACATACCCGCCGACCCCGCAGAAATCGGTCTGCATATCGATAATGACCAGCGCCGTATTCTCGGGGCGCAGATCGCCGTTATAGGGCCAGGCGTAGGGGTGGCTTTGAACGGTGGTCACGTCTGCGGCTCCTGCTCGTTGAATCTACGGTTGGGCAGCGGGAAGCCACAGCTTGTGCCGTCAGTGACCTTGACCTCATCCTCCCATGGCAGGCGATACGCCCCCTTGGCGAGATCGGTCATATAGGTATAGGGGCAATCCTGCGCCCCACCCTTCACGGCAACATATCCGCGATGTCCGAACTGATAAGGGTTGTTTTCCACGCCCCAGCCAATGCGCGCCTCGCGGACGATATCGGGGCGGACCTCGGCGGTAATGATCTCGTCCACGCGCCCGGTTTTGCCATGCGCGATGACGGTGCCTTCGTGGTCGATGATCATTGCCTCGCCCATGCTGTCGAACGTCCCGTCAGAGCCGCACATACACACGTTCGCGGTGATCATCAGGTTACAGAAGCTGTTGGATTGATTGGTAAACCGCCACGCCTCGCGCATCGGGGCGGTGTAACCCGCAGTGCGGATCATGATCTCCGCCCCTTTATACGCCGCTTCACGGGACATTTCAGGGAACATCCCGTCGTGGCAGATGATCAGCCCGATTTTGGCCCCTTTGGGGCCGGTGCAGACCGGAATGCCCCCATTGCCCGGCTCCCACGGTTCTACCGGGACCCAAGGATGCATCTTGCGGTAGTACAGCTGCACCTCGCCCTGCGGGTCAATAATCAGGCCCGTATTGTAAGGGTATCCGCCGGGGTTCAGCTCCATAATCGAAAAGCAGCCCCAGATGTCATTGTCGACGCAGGCCTGCTTGAGCGCCGCGACCTCGGGGCCATCCATCGTACACATGATCTCGGGGTCAGTGTTCATCGACAGCCCGTGCAACATGTATTCAGGGAATACCACGAGATCCATCGTCGCCATATTGCGACGCGCCTTGCCCACCAGATCAACCACACGGGCGGTTTGTGCTGTCAGCTCGGCTTTGGTCGCGACAGTCGGCAATTGCAACTGAACCATGCCAATCACAACACCTTGGTCAGATTTGTTCAGTCCACCTAAACCATTCATAATCTCTATCCTTATTTCGTCAGTGTCAGCGCAAGCGGTGCGCCTTGTACCGCGCGATCCGGCGCGCTGGTGAGGATCAAAAGGCCCAGTGTCAGGGCGTAGGGTGCCGCACCAAAAAGGTAGTAGCCTTCGGTGATGCCCACCGATTGCAAGGCCGGGCCAAGTGCGCCCGCCCCGCCAAAGAGCAATGCCGCCCAAAAGCAGTTGATCGGGTTCCAACGGGCAAAGATCACCAGCGCAATGGCCATCAGGCCTTGGCCCGAAGAAATGCCTTCCGTCCAGCTACCGGGATAATAAAGCGACAGATAGGCACCGCCGACGCCCGCCATTGCCCCACCGGCGCCGGTTGCCAGCAGCCGGATGCGATCGGGGTTTAATCCCATGGCACGTGCCGCGTCGGTACTGTCCCCGACAACGCGCAAGCGCAGCCCCATGCGGGTGGTACGCAGCATCCATGCAATGGCAAGCGCCAGCAGCCCGCCGACGATGAACAACACATTCACCTCGAGTGCCGCCCGAAGCTGCGGGATATCCGACCACCAGCCCAAGCTGATCGCAGGCAGATCAGGTGCCTGCGGCTGGATGTAGGGTTTGCCAAAAAAGAAGGCGAGGCCCATGCCAAGCAGCATCATGGCGATGCCCACAGCAATGTCGTTCACCCCTTTGAACTTGCAGATCCACCCGTGCAGTAACCCAAAGCAGGCCCCCGCCGCAGCCGCCGCCAAAACGCCGACAAACGCACTGTTAGTCTCGTAAGCAACGGCGTAGCCGCTCATCGCGCCGAACACCAATGTCCCTTCCAGCCCAAGGTTGAACCGACCGGAACGTTCGGTCAGCAGCTCCCCCAGCGAAACAAATATGAACGGTGTCGAGACGCGGATGGCCCCGCCCAGTATTGCGATGAGAACGCCCCAAAGGCCGACATCTACCTGTTCCATCAGCGTTTCTCCCAATATGCAGCGGTAAAGATCGGCACCCGCCCGTACAGCGCCTCGCTCAGCAGGATCACCAGGAACACGATGCCTTCAAAGACAAGGATCGTCGCATCGGGCAGCTCCATACGCCGCTGGATCAGCCCGCTAGAGGCTTCGAACCCGCCGAACAGAACCGCAACCGGCAGGATCGCCAACGGGTTATGCCGCGCGAGAAAGGCGATCAGGATGCCGGTATAGCCATAGCCCGCGATCAGCGACGCATTGGCGGAACCGTGCACCGCCGCCACTTCGAAATAACCCGCCAGCCCTGCAAAGGCACCGCCAAGTGCGGTAAAACCGATCACCAGACGCCCGACGGGTAACCCTTGCACCTGCGCGGCACGCACATTGTCACCCGCAATACGCGCTGCAAACCCCAGCGTCGTGCGTTCAATCAAGACCCATGCAAAGAGGCAGGCAAGCACGCCCGCAAGAATGCCCCAATGCGACGGCAGAAACGGCATATCCCCGACGCGCAAACTCTCTGTCAGTGGCACGGTGGAGGGTTTGTTGAGCGACGCCGGATCGCGGAACGGCCCCTCGACAAAGTGGTTCAACAGCGCAATCGCGACATAGGCCATCAGCAGGGAAGCGATTGTTTCGTTCACGCCCCGTTTGATCCGCAGCGCGCCCACGGCACCGATCCAGACACCGCCGACGATCATCGCGGCAATCGCCATTGTGACCATGCCAAAAGCGGCGGGCATCCCGGCAACGGCGGTGCCTGCAACGGCGGCGGCAAGCCCGCCCAGGACGATCGCACCTTCGCCGCCAATAACAACAAGCCCCAGTCGTGCGGGAAGTGCGACGCACAATGCCGCCAGCACCAGAGGTGCCACGCGCGACAACGTGTTCTGCCACGAGAAAGCAGACGAGAATCCCGCCTTCCAGACCAGCTGGTAAAACGCGACCGGGGATTTCCCGACCATCAGCAAAAAGACACTAAATAACGCGAAACCGACCAGCAAAGCACAGATCGGGATTACCACAGCCTCGGCCCGCGGCGCGATCCCGATAAAGGACCGCGCCGCAGTGGCCGCGGGCTTTTCAGCTTGAGCAACCAAAGTCATCTTAGCTTGTGGACCCGATCACGCCTTCGACAAGGTAGTCCATGCTCTCGATCGCGACATCGGTTTCGACAAAGGATTCCCCTTCGGCGGCGATCACATTGCCTTTGTTGTCCTTCAGCGGCCCTTTGATCGCGGCAAAGCCGCCTGCCTCGATCTCTGCTTTCGTGGCTTCAAACTGTGCACGCGCCGCATCGCTGACCGCGGGGCCGAGGGGGCTCATCTTGATGAAGCCGTCCGCCAGCCCGCCGCGCACGAAGTTCGGGATCGGTTCCCCTGCCAAGGTCTTGGCCACCATGTCGGTATAAACATTGGCCCAGTTCCATTCCGCCCCTGTCAGGTATTTGTCCCCTGCAATCGGTGTCTGGTCGGCGTGGTAACCGCAAACAAAAATGTCGCGCGAGACTGCGGTTTCACAGATCACCTTCGGCCCATCGACGTGGCAGGTGACTACATCACACCCTTGGTCTGCTAAGGCATTGGTCGCTTCGGCTTCTTTTACGGCAAGCGACCATTCACCGGTAAAGATCACCTGACAGACGATCGTGGGATCAACCGAACGCGCACCCAATAGGAAGGAGTTGATATTGTTGAGCACCTGAGGGATCGGCTTGGCCGCGACAAACCCGATCTTTTTGGTCTTGGTCGCATGACCTGCGGCAACGCCGTTCAGATACTGCCCCATGCCGATATAGCCAAAGTAGGAACCGGCGTTCGACGGGTCATTTTTGGACCACAGGCCGCCGCAATGTTGAAAGCGCACGTCAGGATGTTTCGGCGCTGTCTCAAGCACATGGGGTTTGTAATAACCGAAGGACGTGGGGAAGATCAGCTTGGCCCCGTCAAAATTGATCATCGATTCCATGGAATTCTGCACGTCCTGGCTTTCCGGGACGTTCTCTTCTTCCAGCACGACCACGCCAGACATCGCCTTGACCGCCGCTGCCCCTTCGGCATGCGCCTGGTTATAGCCGAAATCATCTTTCGGACCGACGTAGATGAACCCCACAGTCAAAGGATCAGCCGCCATCGCGGGACGGGCCAGACCACCGATTGCGGCAGTGCCCAGCAAAGCGGCGGAAGTACCAAGGAAACCACGGCGGTTCAGGAACGGTGCATGTGTCATTCAAATCTCCAATGATGATGCGCCGCCCTGGGAGGAGAGAGCGCATATGATGTGATTCAATGACTACAAAATCTTAGCGGTGATTACGTCTGCTCATTATTCCACAAAGCGGTGCAAAAAATGCATCGCTCGGTGTGTGGTCGCCCCAGAGTCGCCTGCTAGACGTCGGAAAACTGTTCCAATGCGGTGGAAAGTGCCAAGCCGAAACGGGCGGACGCCACGGGCAAGGTCCGACCGCGTAACTGACACAGTACCAGACTACCCGCCGCGACGTCACGTAACGATAGCGGGCGCGAAGTCAGTTCGGCGCAATGCTCCATATCCAGACCGATGGGGATCTGGAATGCGATGGCATCCTCATGCAGCACATAGTGGCGCATGAACTCGAAACTGTCGGATGTGGCAATGGGGCGTAGCGGGCGCGACCCCCGCGCCGCAGCATCATCCAGCATGGCCCGGACCCCATACCGGCGGGACGGGATGACATGCGGCTGGTCCAGACAATCACGCAACCGCACGTCGGGCTTTGACGCCAAAGGGTGATCATGGCGCATAATCGCATGGATGACCTGAGGGATACGCATCAGCACATCGAGGTCTACCATATGGACAGGCTCGAATACCAAGGCCAGATCGCTTCTGAACTCGGCCAGATCGCGCTCTGCGTCTTCGCGATCACGCACTTGCACAGAAAAAGAAACCCCGGGATGGTCACGCCGGTAAGCTGCGGTGTGCGCAGGCATAAAATACGGGATCAGCGCCTGAGAGCAGGCCACCGTCACATGGCCCCGTCGTTCGCCGGACAGATCAGCCACTTGGCTTCTCACCCGCCGCAAGTCGGACTCCTGCATCAGGAAATGCTGCATCAGCAACTCACCGGCTGGGTTCAAGCGCACACCACGCGGCAGGCGTTCAAAAATTTCGACGCCAAACTCTTCTTCGAACCGCTGGATCCGACGGTTCAGGGCAGAGGCCGTGATGTTCATATCGTCCGCCGCTTTCCGGATTGAGCCCGCGCGCGACACTGCCTCGATGAAGCGGAAAGTTTGCAGATGTTTCATAGAAAAGACCTTCCAACCCATGATGGTGCATTTTTTGCACCGCTTTTGTGAATTCTTAGCATTTGAATTCCGCAGCGCAACAGAGGACGACTGAGACACGTCAGCGGTACGGCCCGCAACGATGACCCCAGTGCAACTACAAAAGAGCCTCCTATGACCGATATTGCGATGACCATCCCAGACCTTCACGCGGCCTATGCGCGCGGTGTGTCGCCTGAACAAATCATCGCCCAAGTCTATACCCGACTGCGTGAAGTGGACGACCCATGCATCTTTCTATCCATGGCAAGCGAGGCTGACGCCCAAGCGGCGGCGGCGGCTCTTGGCCCATACGACCCTGCCAAACCGCTGTGGGGGGTCCCTTTTGCGGTGAAAGACAACATCGATGTCGCGGGGTACGAGACAACCGCCGCATGCCCTGCCTATGCCTATACCCCCACGCAAGACGCCTTCGTCGTCGCCAAACTGCGCGAGGCGGGGGCAATTTTCATCGGGAAAACCAACCTTGACCAATTTGCGACAGGGCTTGTGGGCGTCCGCACCCCTTATGGCGCGCCGCGCAATTCTATCGATCCTGAAATTGTGCCCGGTGGGTCCTCAGGCGGCTCGGGCGTGGCGGTAGGCCATGGTATTGTCGCCTTCTCGCTTGGCACCGATACCGCAGGGTCCGGGCGGGTGCCAGCAGCGCTGAACAATATTATAGGCCTGAAACCAACCCTCGGTGCCTTATCTGCAACTGGTGTCGTGCCCGCGTGCCGGTCGGTCGAGACGGTCTCGATCTTCGCACTTACCGTCGCCGACGCCTATACGGCTTTCACTGTCGCCTGCGCCTATGATGCCGCCGATGCCTATGCACGACACATCTCGGCCCCTCCCCTCGCTGCGCCAAAATCCGCCCCTGTGATCGGCATTCCGAGCCGTGACAGCATCCGCTTTTCGGGTGACGCCGTCCAAGAGGCTTCGTTCAACGCAGCGGTGGACCTGCTACGCGGCCAAGGGGCCGAGATACGCGAGATTGATTTCACGCCGCTCTATGATGTGGCTGATATGCTTTATGAAGGGGCGTGGGTCGCGGAGCGTTATACGGTCATTGAAGATCTTTTGCATACAGACCCAGAGGCGATCCTGCCTGTCACGCGCCAGGTCATTTGCAAGGCCGAAGCGCTTTCTGCCGCAGATGCGTTTCGCGGCATGTACCGTCTGAAAGAGCTGTCGCGCATTGCTGAAACCGCGTTGGAGGGCTTGGATATGCTCTGCGTGCCAACCATCCCGACCTTCCACACTGTCGCCGAGCTAGAAGCTGACCCCATCGGACCGAACTCGAACTTCGGCACCTATACGAACTTCGTCAACCTGCTGGATATGTGCGGTATCGCCGTGCCCGTGCCGGCGCGCAGTGATGGCCGTCCGGGCAGCGTCACATTGCTGGCAGCCGCGGGCAAAGATGCAGATATCGCCGCCTCAGGTCTTGCACTGGAGGCCGCAGAGAAGCGGAACCTGGGCGCAACGGGTTGGCCATTCAACGGCACGCCCACGCTTGAAGCTGCGGCGACCGACGGTCTGATCCTCGCGGTGTGCGGTGCCCATATGGACGGGCTGCCGTTGAACCATCAATTGACCCAGCGGGGCGCGACCTATCACGGCGCAGCGACGACGACCGACAGCTATCGTTTCTACGCGCTCGCCGGCGACCCTCCTGCAAGGCCGGGCTTGGTGAAAGGCACCCCCGGATCAGGTGCTTCCATTGCGGTAGAACTGTGGTCCCTTCCCTTTGAAAAGGTCGGCGGCTTTCTGGAAGCCATTCCCGCCCCTCTTGGTATCGGCACTGTCGATCTGTCCGACGGGCGGCAGGTAAAAGGGTTCATTTGTGAGGCCGAAGCCGTCGGAGATGGTACAGACATCACTCAGCTTGGGGACTGGCGAAATTATCTGGCGCAGCTGTGAGGTACGTAGCGCCCCATCTCTAAGGTGGCTTCGTATCTTCGGTTTCCCCGCTGTTCGGAATCGAAGAGGGTTCATCTCTGGTAGTCGCAGTTGCTCCCCATAACCTAACAACTTGGCAGAAGGCTTGAACTTTCCTTGCATATAAACACGCCACCAGCTCTCATACTTCTGGCTCAATGCAGCTAAGTGTCATCGAGCGATTTAAAGTTGCCCCTATGCGGTTGCGCTGACGCACCGATTAAACGCGCTCGATAACGCAGCCAGTTTTTCGGCCTGCCACAAAAGATAAGCGTCGCGCAGTGTCGTTGACAGCCAGCACGCCCCGCGTCGCCTTTCGTTTTCCCAGCCGATACCGCCGACCTGCTGTGCCTTTATCAGTATGCGCGAAATATGAGCGTCGGATACGTGGTAGCGTGCGGCCAAACCCGCTGTCGACACGGTGCCGAGCCAGAACCGGCCATCCCCATCCGGCTCGTTGGATTGGGTGGACAGCACCATTTCATGCAAGATGCTGCTGCCGGAGACGCTATTGGTAAAGCAGTTGACCATTGCCGGCGGATTGTACCACGCAGGATTCAAACAAATTTTTCGGGCGAAAGCGGGTTGAAGCTTATGTAAAAGCGTCGGGTTCCGGTTAAAGAGTGCACTACGCCCGCCCCCATCAACCATATCGAGCGCGCGAAGGTGGATGTCGATGTAGACAAACATAAGCTTTTCGCTTTTTGCGGAGACTTCAGTCGCATGCTGACGCAAAGTCCCGGTTTTTGGCGGTTCTGTCAGCTTAATTCGCAAAAGTTCTCGCAAGAAGGACTGCACAGTATTGCGACTGGCGATTCCTGTGCCAGCCAGTTCGGTCAGAAGCTTTTTCGGCGTTAAGGGCGGCGCGGCCGGGTCAATCTTGCGTTCGAAATGCAAGGCAATCGCCATATGGATCAAGATCCAATGCCGTATATCGGCGAGGTAATGCACAACCTCTGGAGCAACGGCGTGGACCTTCAACAGATCGCTTGCCTCTCCCTTCAGCGCCTCCCAGAACATCGGGCGCGCAATAAGCTGTGCTGCGTCATAAGAAGGTGCGGTATCGGCAGTCTGGATCATGATCTATCTAGTTTCGCTTTTCAGAGGGGCGCACAACAGCATCGACCGCGCCGCTCTCAACTCATATCTGGGCTAAAAATTTTTGCCCATTGTGGACAAACGAACAACTTATAAACATCTCGTCTGAAAACATTTTCTTCAGAAGGTGCTCCCATGCATATCCGAAAAGCGTTCCGCCCACTGCTTTGCGCAGGGTTATGCGCGGTGCTGCCGTACACCCAGGCACAAGCTAAGGAACCCGCGCTACACCTGACCGCCGCATCAACGTATTACGACAATAGATCAACAGCGCTTGATCTCGTCCAGTCTTACTACAACGCAATCGGCACGGGGCAGCTAGCACGCGCTTTCAGTTACACCCTTAAAGGCACTCCCGAAAAAGATGCGAACCAGCTTGCCGCTGATTACAATGCGTTTCGCAACAAATTTCAGGATATCCGCAGCATTAAGCTGCGCTTCGAACTGGGATTCACCAGCGCTGGTGTCGGTACAGAGGTCTCGGCGGTGCCCGTCGTTGTAGAGATGGAAACCAATGAGGGTTCGACCATCGTCAGATCGAGTTGTCACTACGTCGTCCGGCTTGCCCCCGACACCCAAGACTATGCCCCTTTCGACCCGATCAGAATTGACGCCAGTTTCGACGAGCCCGTGGAAGGGGATTTTGACGCGACTGCCCTGCCCGATTGCCGGTTCTGATCCACTGGCCCCAACCCTGAATGCTCCACTTGGAATAGGAACCACCCTTTGAATACGCTTCTGATTATTATTACCGTAGTTGCGATTGCTGGTGTCTTGCTCATTTCTTTGTACAACGCGCTTGTGCGCGCCCGTCAGCGCGTTCGAGAGGGGTGGTCCGGTATCGATGTCCAGTTGAAACGACGCGCAGATCTGATCCCCAACCTGATCGAAACCGTAAAAGGATACGCCGCGCACGAACGCGCCACCTTTGACGAGATCGTTGCAGCCCGTAATTCGGCGGCCACCCTGAACCCTTCTGATGTGCAAAAACGTGCACGCGCCGAAAACGTGGTGGGGCAGGCCATCGGAAAGCTGTTTGCCTTGGCCGAAGCCTATCCGGACTTAAAGGCAAGCAATAACTTCCGCGATCTGGCAGCTAACCTTGATACTGTCGAGAGTGAGATCCAAATGGCCCGACGCTACTACAATGGCGCGGCGCGAGATCTGAATATCAAGGTCGAAAGCTTCCCCTCCAATCTGGTCGCCAAAAGCTTCGGCTTCGAACAAAGTGCTTTCTTCGAGATCGAAGAGCCCGCGGATCGCAGACTCCCAACGGTTGGATTTTAACGCTGTGACCAAGCACATCGCGCGCGTCCTTGCCGCTGTATTACTTTCTATCTGGGCCTACGGGGCGCACGCTGGCGATGTGATCCGATCTTTCAACGCCGATATCCTCGTGCGGGAGGATGGTGTCCTTGATGTGACCGAGACGATCAAAGTGAATGCCGATGGAACAGATATCCAGCACGGGATTTATCGCGACTTCCCGCAATATGTCACTACGCCGGAAGGTACGCGATACAAGGTAAGCTTCGAGATCCTTTCGGTCACACGCAACGGGGAGGATGAACCATGGGAGGCAACTGACACCGATCTGGGCACCAAGATTCGCATCGGTGATCAGTTTCAGCTCGTTTCGACCGGCAACCACACCTACCAGATCCGCTATTTGACCGACCGACAGATTATCTTCGGAGACGTGAGCGACAGATTGCGCTGGAACGTCACTGGCGACGAGTGGAGTTTCCCGATCCTGAGTGCATCTGCGCACGTCATCCTGTCGAGCGGCGCACAGCCTTTTGAACCGATAGCCTTTACCGGTTCCCGCGGCAGCAAGTTGGCCGATGCAGTCGCGACAGTATCCGGGCGCGGTGCCACGTTTGAAACCACCCACGCTCTTGATCCATTCGAAGGGCTGACGATCATGGTACAGCTCCCCAAGGGCGCTGTTGCACCTCCAACCACCGCGCAACTGTCAGACTGGTGGTGGCGGGACAATCTGGGATGGGTCGTCTTGATCTACGGCTTTGCGGCCGTTTTTGCTTATATGGTGTTTATGTGGCTTTGGTTCGGGCGCGATCCCAAGGCAGGGACAATCGTCCCACGGTGGGATCTACCAATGGGGATTTCGCCAGCATTGATGAGCTATATCTTTGATGGAACCTTGCGGGATGAAGGGAAAACGGCGCTTACTGCCACGGTTCTGGATCTCGCTGTGAAGGGCTACGTTGTTCTGGACGGCCTTGATCATCTGGTCACCATCAGGCGGACTGACTTGCCCATATCAGACGGGCTGCCTGCCGGTCATATCGCTATTCTGGACATGCTTCATGCGCATGAAGGTGAGATGTCCCTGGCCTCACTACACGAAGATGATATCGAAGCAGTTTTGCTTAACTTCAAAGTTGGCGTCGAGGCTGAAAACGACGGGCGCTTTTACCGTCAAAACAAAATTCTGTTCCATCTGGGCATCATCATATCGGGTGCCGCTGCCTTTGCCTGGCTGGTGGTTATCGATCTTAATGAGTCGGCCATGAAGCTCGTATTCTTCTCCAGTCTCGCGCCCCTATTCCTTAATGCAGGCATCTGGAAGCTGCTGAAATCGCGCAGGAATCCGTACTCTTGGATGAAGCGGCTCCTGAATTTTTTGGGATTGGCCATCCTTGCGGGCATGTGGGTCTTCGGGGCGCTATTGTTTTGCGCCATGCTCTACGAAGACACAGGAATGAATATCGCCTTTCAGGCTTTGTTGGTCGTCTGGGGTGGCGTGACGTTCAACCAGATCTTCCTTGTGCTGATCGGATCAACCACACGTGCAGGGGCAAAGATAAGGGATCACATCACGGGGCTGCGCCTCTATCTCACGGTAGGAGAGATGGACCGCATGAACATCCGCGACGCACCGGAATTATCGCCAGCGCATTTCGAAACCCTACTGCCAAGCGCGATCGCTCTCGGTATCGAAAAACCTTGGCGCGAGGCGTTCAGAGCTCATTTAATATCAGGCCAGTCACTCACAGGACCCAGTTATGCACCAAGCTGGTTTGTGGGCGATGATGACGACGCAATCAGCGGACTTTCACGTTTCGCAGAAGCTGTTGCTGCATCGCTCCATAGCGGTGCAGACGATAGCAACAGCTCTGCCGGATCGGGCGGCGGCGGCGGCGGTGGTGGAGGTTGGTAGTCCCTGCGAAACCCCGTTAGGGTCAGGGCCTTGCAGGATCGACGCCCTGCGCGGACGGGCAGAGTTGCAATACCATAGTCACAATCGTAGCAGTCAAGTTTCAGAGATGTTATTCCAACCGGCACCGGGTTTTGCGTATTGAGCGATCTTGAACTTGCCAAGCTGGGATGCGTGCACTTCGTCGGGACCATCTGCAAGGCGGATAAAACGCTGTGTGGCGAGGATTTCTGCCAAGGGCACGTCATCGCTCACCCCCATGCCGCCGAAGATCTGAATCGCGCGATCCGCCACGGTTTGTGCCATTTGCGGGGCCACGACTTTGATCGCGCCGATCAAATCCTTGGCGTTCCTGGCCCCGTGACGGTCAATCGCATCCGCCGCTTTCAACGTGAGCAGGCGCGCCTGTTCGATGTCGCAATAGCTCTTTGCGATTTCCATCCGAATGCTGGAACGATCCGACAGCATCCGGCCAAAGGTCTTGCGCTCTGTCACGCGCTGACACATCAGCTCCAAGGCACGCTGCGCCGATCCGATGGAGGGCATGCAGTGATGAATGCGGCCAGGCCCAAGGCGGCCCTGTGCGATTTCAAAGCCCCGCCCCTCGCCAAGAATGATGTTCTCTTTGGGGATGCGCACATCCTTCAGATGCACTTCGCAATGCCCGCCGGGTGAATGGACATCGCCGAATACTGTCTGGGCGCAGATCACCTTAACACCCGGCGCGTCACGCGGAATGATAACGGTTGATTGCTGCGTATGGCGCGGGTTTTCCGGATTGGTCTGGCCCATCAGCAGCAGGACCTTGCAGCGCGGGTCCATGACGCCTGAAATCCACCATTTCTTGCCGTTGATGACATAATCGTTGCCGTCACTGCGGATTTCAGTGCGGACATTCGTCGCATCAGAGCAGGCATGATCGGGTTCGGTCATCAAATATGCCGACCGAATTTCTCCCGCGAGCAACGGCAGCAGCCATTCCTCTTTCTGGGCGGCGGTGCCGAACTTGGCAAAGACTTCCATATTGCCGGTGTCAGGTGCGGAGCAGTTGAAGACTTCGGCAGACCACATGTTGCGGCCCATGATCTCTGCCAGGGGCGCATACTCTAGGTTTGTCAGGCCGGGGCTGTATTCGCCATATTCCTCGGGCAGGAACAGGTTCCAAAGGCCAGCCGCCTTAGCCTTTTCCTTAAGAGGTTCCAAGCCGGGCCAAGGCTTCCAGCGGTTGGCCGGATCGGCGTTCCATGCGTGGACCTCGCGATCCACAGGAAGGATGTTGGCATCGACAAAGGCTTGCAGCTTGTCGATCAGGTTTTGTGTTTTTTCGGTGTAATCAAAGAACATGATTTGGGTGTCCTAAATTGTTATGGGCTGCGCGTTACAGCGTGAGACCGCCATCAGCGATGAGAGTGTGGCCCTGCACATAGGACGCGAGCGGCGAGGCAAGGAACATGGCGGCACCGGCCATTTCTTCCGGCGTGCCCAAGCGGCGCACCGGGATTGCGCGCAAAGATGCCTCCGCGCGATCCTTGTTCTGTGTGGTGACGGCAGTCAGCTTGGTTGGTACCAGTCCGGGGGCCAGTCCGTTCACCCTGATCCCGTCACGCGCCCAGGACTGGCCGAGCGTTTTGGTAAGGCTGATTGCCGCAGCCTTGGAGGCGGCATAGGCGGGGTTGCCGATATTCGCCTGCAAGCCAGAGACCGAACTGACAATCACGATGGAGCCTTTGGCCGCGCTGAGCATTTGCTTGAACTTGGTCGCCGTATGCATGACCGAGTTGATGTTGATATCCATCACCTCGTCCCAGCCCTTCTTGGCATATTCCGCCTGCTTGTACCGGACAAAGCCCTGAGACTGGACGAGCACATCCAGACTGTCGAAGGGCGGCGCATAAGCGTTAAACTCGTCGAAGTCCGCCACATTGACCTGCGCGTAATGCAGCCCTTCCAGATCAGAGCCTTCTTGGCCCGCGTAATCCGCTGCCGAGGCGCGTGTGCCCCAGACATGCACCTCTGCCCCGCGCGCGCGAAAGCCGCGGGCAATGCCATTCCCGATCCCGCTAGAACCGCCGACGACCAGCACCCGCTTTCCCGAAAAGTCCAAATCATTCATAACAGTTTCCTTCTCAGTTCTTCGTGATCAATCGGTGGGCGCGATTGAACAATGAAATCGTCATCGCATGCAGGTGATCGCCGGTTTCCTTTGGTGCCTTGCCGCACTGGCGCGTGCATGGGTCCCCTCCAGGAGTGTCCCCAGCTTGAAACAGGCGAGCACCCCATACCAGGCGACCGCATCCAGACTGCGTGTCGAATGCCTGTCGTAATGTGCGATGAGTTCATTGAGGCTCGGGAATCCATCCCAGGGTTCGATATCGCCCACCACGGGCGTATGTTCATCAGCCCAAGTGGCCATGACCCAGCCAAGGTCGATCAAGGGATCGCCAATCTTGGCCAGCTCCCAATCGACAAAGGCGACGAGCTCGGGACTGTCAGGGGCAAACATCGTGTTTGCCAAATGGCAGTCACCATGAAAAATTCCGCTCGTAAAATCTTGCGGGAGATTATCCTCAAGCCAAGAGACAATCCTTTCGACATCGGGCAGTTCTTGGAAGCCAGTCCATTCGTCGAAAGCGGCGTAGCCTTCCAGCTGGCTCATCCACCGGCCTGTCTGCCGTTGCAGAAACCCGTCGGGCTTGCCAAATCCTTCCAAGCCTACCGCCTTGTAGTCAACCGCCCCGAGTGCGGCCATCCCTTCGATATAGGAATACCCCATGCGCGCGCGGATCGCCGGGTCGCTGGCGTGAAGCTGCGGCAATCCGTTTGCAGGATTAAAGCCCTCAACCGGAGCCATAAGATAAAAGCAGGCACCAAGCACGGCTTCATCGTCACAACCTGCGATGAACCTGGGGTGCGGCACGTCAGTCGCGCTGAGCGCCTCCAGAATACGCGCCTCGCGCTTCATCGTCTCATTGGAATTCTTGCGCAGATGCAGCGGCGGCCTGCGCAGCACGAACTCTCTGCCGCCCCGGTCAAAGCGCAGCAAGATGTTCTGCGTCCCGCCTGCAAGAAGCTGCAGATTGCTCAGCGGGCCGCGTGCCAACCCGATATCGTCCATCCACGCTGTGAGCGCTTGCAGGTCGACCGGGATCGTTTCCGTGTTTGCTTGATTCATCATAATTCATTTGTATTAATCATTTGAATTATTGCAACCCATAATTTTCTGTGCTCTAGAGGATCGTGATATGACCAGACTGTCTTCAAAGGTGCCCAGCCCATCGGTTGAACGGCTCAAGGGCGAGGCACAGCGCCTCTTTGCCAATCGGGGCATTGATGGCGTTACAGTGCGTGACATCGCCAAAGCTGCTGGCCAAAAGAACCCCGCCGCTGTGGGGTATCACTTCGGCTCGAAAGAGGCGCTGATCCGCGAGCTTATCGTGGACGGTGCCAAGATCATCGACGCACGCCGAAACGCCCAGCTTGATGCTCTGGAAGCTGACGGCGGCCCCACGCGGATTTCGCAGATCGTGGATATTCTTATCTATCCTTCTGTCAATTTAGCAGCAGATGGTGAAACGGACACATACAACCGCTTTCTCCACATGCTCACCATGTCCCACAGGGCCCTCTTCGATGACGCCCTAGAGGGCCGCTGGAACTCAGGCTATCAGCGTTGCCTGGAACATCTGCGTATGCTGATGCCGTCGCAAAGCCGGACCATACAAAATCAACGATTTATATTTCTGGAATCCTATTTGGGCGGAGTGCTCAGCGCGCGTGAGACAAGGCTGGGTGACACGAGCCGCGCCCACGCCACTTGGAGCGACGCATCAACGCTGGCGCATTTCGCAGCCACAGTCACATGGATGCTTGAGATGGAGTGATCCTTGCAAGCAATGTAGATAGCATAACACGGGTTTTCCGACCCGAGTGCGTTGATACGTGTCAAAGATGTCAAAGCGCACGAAGTCCCCGCCACCGAAAGCGCCGCAGTCAAATTGCGGTCAGGTTCGAGATGTCTCGTTAAGATTGGGGGCTAGCCATCAGCCCCCTAATGGAGTTCTCGTCAGCCGCGCTCGATCACTTCCAAACCACGTCTCGCGAAACATCTGGCAAGATGTACGGGGTCCGCACCGTCCGCGCCCGCCGCATTGCCCGCACGCACGCGGTCGGCGATGCCCACCCAGATGACCGAAAACCGGAACAACGCGAAAGCCTTGTGAAACGAGGTCAGCGGTGGCAGGTCGGGGCAGTGTGACATGTAGCGCTCCACGAATGCCTCTTCGGTCGGCAGGTTTTCTGCCGCGAGGTCCAGCCCTAGGATTCCGCCGTATTCTTCGGGCGCCGTGTGCCAGGGCATGCAGCAATAGCCAAGATCGGCAAGCGGATGCCCCAGCGTAGAAAGCTCCCAATCCAGAATGGCGGCCACACGCGGTTCGGTCGGATGAAAAATGACGTTCCCCATCCGGTAGTCCCCGTGGGCGAGGCTCACCCGTCCGTCATCCTGCGGTTGATGCTCGACAAGCCAGGCCGACAATTCATCCAGCTCCGGGATCGGGTCGCTCTGGCTTTCTTCCCACTGTCGTGACCAGCGCGCGATCTGCCGGGCAAAGTAATTTCCAGGTTTGCCATAATCCTCCAGCCCTACCGCTTCGGGGCGGACGTTGTGCATGGCGGCCATCGCGTCGGCCAAACCCATCCACAAGGCATGGCGCTCCGCTTTGTCTGCCGCCGCCAAGGCACCATCCGCAAAAACCCGCCCTTCGATCCGCTCCATCAGATAAAACGGGGTGCCCAAAAGATCAGGGTCCGCATGATACAGGATCGGGCGCGGCACCGGGACGCCTTGGGGGTGCAGCGCCTCGAGCACGCGGTACTCGCGATCAATGGCGTGGGCCCCGCGCAAAATCGGGCCGCCCGGTTGTTTGCGCAAGACCAGCCGTACGTCCCCGCGGGTGACAAAATACGTCGGGTTCGATTGCCCGCCCGCAATCCGCTCGATCGTGACCGGAGCCTTGCCTCCGAAAGTTTCAGCAAGGAAATCGGCAAGCGCTTCCGGCTCGAAATCCATTGCACCCTTTGTTACCGTGTCCATACGCGCCCCCATATCTCAAAATCCCGTCGTTCTGTCTTTATGCTACCGGCAATGCGGTCGAATTGGCCAATCCACAGATATGCCATCACGGCACCGGTTTGGGCTTTTGATGTAGATGGAATTCTATTCGTTGTTCTTTACGCCCATGACGCCAGTTCAAAACACCATATACCCGCCGTCTATGATGAAATCCTGACCGGTATGCCATGCGCTGGCATCGCTCATGATATAAGCCGCAATCGCGCTGAAGTCCGACCCCTGCCCAAGACGTCTTGCAGGAATTCTGGGCAGCACCTTGTCGACGAACGCCTGCGAGGCAAAGCTTTCGTCCGTCAGCGGTGTTTCGACAAACCCCGGCAGAATGCTGTGGGCGGTCACACCGTATCGGGCGTACTCCACCGCCAGCGATCGGATCATCGAGATCAGCGCGCCCTTGGCAGCCGCATAATGCTGATTGCGGGGCATGCCGTTCAAGGCACCGATACTGGAGGTGCCGACCAAACGCCCGAACCTGTCACCGCCTTCGGCCCGCTCCCGCATATGAGCTGCCGCCGCGCGGAGGACGTAATAGGCACCATTAAGGTTGATATCAATCATTTTCTGCCAATGCGCATCCTCGGATTGGTCAAAGCCCGAACTGGGCGTGGAAAATCCGGCATTGGCAAAGCAGCCATCGACGCGACCATGGTCGTTCAGAGTGGCGGCAAATGCGTGATTCACGGCTTCTGAACTGGTCACATCGCAGATGTATGCGCTGACCTTTGTGCCATGGGTCGACAGGTTTTCTAACGCTTGAGCGTTCTTTTCGGCGTTCCTGCCCCAAATGGCGACACCGCAGCCGCATTTGGCAAGCCCCTCGGCCATGCCCAGACCAATTCCGCTGTTGCCGCCGGTGATCAAGGCGGTTTTTCCTGTCAGATCAAACATGTGCAGCCTCCATGCGGCAAGAGTTTCCCGCCGCGATGTTCATTCGGACTTCGGAGCCTCATGCAGCGCTCGGCGGATCGCCGCAGTGTCCCCGCCCATTGCCTTCGGCGTATTGATCCCTGTCGGTTTGCTGCGCGAAAAACGCGGCGCAGGAGCGGCCTGCAAAACGCCATCCACCTCGACCAGCGTTTGACGCGCGGCCATATGAGGATGGTTTACCGCATCATCCATGCTCAGCACGGGGGCCACGCAGGCATCGGTGCCACTAAAGATGCCGGACCACTCCGCCTGTGTCTTGCTTGCGAAAGCCTGTGCGTAAAGCTCGGCACGCTCGGCCCAGGTGGCAGGGTCGTTTTGATCCACGCTATGCTCGGCGGGCAGCCCGGCCTTCTCCAGCAGCAGGGCAAAAAACTGAGGCTCTAGCGGGCCGACGGACATGAACAGATCGTCCTTGGTCCGGTAGCAGCGATAGAAAGGCGCACCCCCGTCCAGCAGGTTGGACGCGCGGTTTTCGCTCCACGCGCCACGCGCTTTGAAGGTGTGGAAAAGACCCATCATCGCGCTTACGCCATCAACCATTGCCGCATCGACCACCTGACCTTTGCCCGATGTCTGCCGCTCGAACACGGCGGCAAGGATGCCAAGCAGCAAGAACATGGTGCCCCCGCCATAGTCCGCGACCAGATTCAACGGCGGCGGCGGCGGGTTATCAACCGTCCCCATAGCAGCCAGGGCACCCGTCAGGCCAAGGTAATTAATATCATGACCCGCCGATTGGCTAAGCGGGCCATCCTGCCCCCAGCCCGTGATCCGGCCAAAAATCACCGTCTCGTCAAGGTCATCTGGCCCAAGCCCCAGCCGTTCCATCACGCCGGGCCGGAAACCTTCGATGACGATACCAGCCCGATTGATCAGCGCCTGCGCGGTACTGCGCCCCTCTTCAGATTTCAGATCCAAAAAGACGGACCGCTTGCCGCGCCGGTTGACATCGGTTTTGTCAGCTGGCGCTTCGGCGCGGTCGATGACGATCACATCCGCACCCAGATCGGCCAGCAACTGCCCCGCCAAAGGGCCGGGACCGATCCCGGCCATTTCGATGACTTCCAGGCCTTTCAGCGGTCCCGACATAACTAACCCTCAGCCCTTTTGACGATCATCCAGCCCAAGGCCGCGACCGATGATTTCACGCATGATCTCGGAGGTACCAGCGTAGATACGGCTGATCCGCGCATCGACATAAAGCCGAGAGATTTCATACTCTTCCATATATCCAGCACCGCCATGCAACTGCAGGCAGGCATCAATGATTTCACCTTCGATCTCCGATGTGAACAACTTGGCCTGCGCCGCCATTTCCGCAGTGCATTCCCCATCTATATGGGCCATCGCACAGTGATCGAGGTAGGCCCAGCCGACATCGAGTTTGGTGCGCGCATCAGCCATGACAAAGCGGCTGTTCTGGAAGGTGCCGACCGGTTTTCCGAAGGCCTTGCGCTCTTTGATGAACTCCATCGTGATCTCGAAAGCGCGTTCCGCACGGGCGAGATAGCCGTCCGCCCCCACCAGCCGTTCTTCGGCCAGATTGGTCATCATCAATTTGAAGCCATCTGTCCCATCGCCAACCAGATCCGATGCCGGCACCTTGACGTTATCAAAGAACAGCTCGGACGTATCCTGCGCTTGCAGCCCCATCTTCTTGAGGTTCTGACCCTTGGAGAAGCCTTCTGCCCCTTCTTGAACCCAGAACAGCCCGATAGAGCGCGGGTTATCGGGGTCCGTTTTCGCGGCGATCAGGTAGAGGCCAGCAATCTGACCGTTTGAGATGTAGGTTTTTGATCCGTTGATGACCCAATGGTTCCCCTGCCTTTCGGCGCGGGTTTTGATCGCCGCAAGATCCGAGCCGCATCCCGGTTCGGTCATGCCGATCGCAAGAATGGTGTCCCCCGAAACGATCCCCGGCATGTACCGGTCGCGCTGATCGTCAGTGCCGAACTTTTGCAGATAGGGTGCCACGATACGGTTGTGCAGCGTGATGAAGAAAGAGCTTTCCACCTTGCCCAGTTCTTCGTTGAGAACCATGTCAAAGCGGAAATCATCAAGGCCCATGCCACCGTATTTTTCATCGGCAAACATCGCCAGAAAGCCGTTGTCCCCAGCGGATTTCCAAGCTTCCTTGCTAACGTGTTTGTTCTGACGCCAGCTTTCGGCATGGGGGGCAACTTCGGCCGCGATCCATTTGCGAACACTGTCGCGAAACATATCGTGCTCTTCTTCAAAAATACGTCTTTTGATCATGGGACATCCCTCGTTGCTTTGATGGGTCTGGGCATCGGTGGCACAAACGGCTTAGCTATTCGTCCAGTTCGGCGCGCGTTTTTCGACAAAGGCTTTGACGCCCTCTTTACCGTCATTGGATTTCAGCACGACGTCAAATTCAACCGTGTTGCCTGCGAAGGCTTCGGGCAGACGCTCGATGTCTTCTTCAAGGGCGTTGAGCACCCGCTTTGACGCCCTGACGGCAGTCGGCGATACCAGCGTGATTTCCTTGGCGATTTCACGTGCGATATCCATCGCCGTTTCACCCTCACCTGCAACGCGGTTAATGATGCCTAGTTCACAGGCACGGTCGGCTGTAATCGCACGGCCTGTCAGGATCAGCTCCATCGCGGCTTTACGACCAATCTGGCGCGTGAGACGTTGCACGCCACCCGCAGCTGCGAACAGGCCAACCTTCACCTCGGGCAGCGCGAATTTCGCATGGGCATCCGCCACGGCAATATCGGATGCCAGAACGATCTCGCATCCACCGCCCATTGCCACGCCATTCACCGCCGCGATAACCGGCTTTTCCCGGCCCCAGCGATCAGTGAGACCGCCAAAGCCGCTGCTGGCGGGTTCAATATTCTGCCCTTCGCTTGTGGCTTTCAGATCGTTGCCCGAGCAAAAAGCTTTGTCCCCGGCCCCGGTGATGATGGCGACCCACAGATCCGGGTCCTGCTCGTATCCATCAAATATATCGTGCAATTCCTGATGCGCCCCGCCGTGGAGGGCGTTATAGCGATCCGCGCGATCAATCGTAATTTCAAGGACATGGCCGTCACGTTTGACCGAGATATAGTTGAAATCGCGCGCCCAGATATCCTTGGCATCCTTGGTTTTTACGTCAGTCATTCCATTCTCCATTTTCCCGCGGCGCAGTCAGGTTCCCACGTCGACTTTTGCAGTGCCGTGATGTGGCAGGAGGGATCGCCCCCTCCCCCAACGTCACAGCGGCCAATCAGCGCGGTGCCATCCTGATAGCACCGTCCAAGCGAATGTCTTCGCCGTTCAGGTAGGGATTGCGCACCATTTCGAGAGCCAGAGAGGCATATTCTTCTGGCTTACCAAGGCGAGCAGGGTTGGGCACCATCGCCCCCAAGGATTGCCGAACGTTTTCGGGCAGGCTCATCAAAAGCGGCGTCTCGAAGAGACCGGGCAGGATTGTATTGACGCGAATATGCTCCGCCGAAAGGTCACGGGCGATTGGCAAAGTCATACCAACAATCGCGGCTTTCGACGCCGAATATGCGACTTGGCCGACCTGACCGTCCTCTGCCGCAACGGAAGCGGTCGAGATGATCGCGCCACGCTCTCCGTCCTCCGGGTCGAGGGTCATCATACCCGCGGCGGCCTTCACGGTGCAGATGAAGGTGCCGATCTGGTTGACCTCAATAATCTTGCGATATTCGGAGATCGGGAACTGGGAAATACCACCAGTTTTGCGATCCCGCCCAGCGGTCTTGATCGCGTTGCCGATGCCCGCGCAATTAACGAGAATACGTTCCTGCCCGTTTGCCGCCCGCGCCTTTTCAAAGCCAGCGTCGACGCTGGCTTCGTCCGCCACGTTCACCTTGCAAAACACGCCGCCCAATTCAGATGCAATTGCTTCGCCGGCTTCCTCGTTCAGGTCAAACAAGGCCACCTTGACGCCATGTGAAGCCAACGCACGCGCTGTGGCAAGCCCCAGTCCGGAGGCACCCCCAGTGATGACTGCCGAGATTGAGTTATCAAGTTTCATTCGCGTTCTCCGTAATTTATCTCAAAGGGCGTTGATGCTATGACCGCCATCCACGGTTATGGTCGCGCCGGTCATGTAGCTGTTCTGTTTGGCCGCCAGCATGAGCAATGGAAGATTCAATTCTTCCATGGCCCCAAACCTGCGTTGCGGAATGCGCGCAGCCATGCGGTTCCCCGCTTCGGATCCCAGAAAATCCGCATTCAACTCTGTCTGGAAATAGCCCGGTGCCAATGCATTGACTCGAATGCCGTCACGCGCGACCTCAATCGCAAGCGATTTGGTCATATGAATAACGCCGGCCTTGGTTACCGCATACGCCCCTGATTTGAGCGCAGTTCGCGATGCTGTAATTGACGCAATGTTAACAATGGCCCCGGCTGTCTTCTCTTTGCGAAACATTGCGACAGCCTGTTTGGACACACGCCAGACCCCGCTCAGGTTGACATCTATCAACTGCTGCCACTCGTCTTCATCCATATCGGCAAGCCAAGAATTCTGACCGATACCCGAATTGTTAATAACGATGTCACAGGGTGGCATATCCGCAAACGCCGCCAGAACCACTTCGGGAGAGCCCACATCCATTTGAACAACGTGGACATCGCGCCCCATCGCACGCAATGGCGCTGCGACCTCCTCCAGCTTGTCTGTGCGTCGTGCTGCGAGAACCAGGTCAGCCCCTTGCACCGCAAGGACAGAGGCGAAATGGGCGCCCAGGCCGCTCGATGCTCCTGTGACGAGCGCTCTGTTTTGGCTCAAGTCGATACTTAAGGGTGGGGTCATTCTAGGTTTCTTCTTGGGGTCGTCTCGTTTCGAGGGAGCAAAAATTTGCAGAGGGCGATCATGACCAGCCCTCTGCATGCATAAAGGCTTACACCCGCTCGATGATGATTGCGGGGGCCATGCCACCGGCCGCACACATCGTGATCAGGCCATACCGACCACCAGAACGCTCTAGTTCATCCAAGGCAGTACCGATCAGAATGGAACCGGTCGCACCGATAGGATGACCGAGCGCCATCGCGCCGCCGTTGATGTTCACCTTGGAACGGTCGAGCTTGAGATCCCGAATGAACTTTTCCGCAACCACGGCAAAGGCTTCGTTGATTTCATAAACGTCGATATCGTCAGTAGTCAGACCCGCTTTCTCCAGAACCTTGCGCGCTGCCGGAACAGGAGCGTTCAACATCAACGTCGGATCGTCGCCAATGTTCGCCGTCGCCACGATGCGCGCGCGCGGCTTCATGCCTGTCTTTTTCACATAGCCTTCGGACGCCAGCAAAAGGGCCGCCGCGCCATCCACAACGCCAGAGGAATTCCCCGCATGGTGAATGTGCTGCATTTTGCCCTTCAACTCAGGATAGCGCGCATAAATCATGTCGCCGTAGGTCGTCCCCTTGTCGTCAATCGGGAACTCCATGAACTTGTCGAAAACCGTGTTGAGGGTTGAGAGAGAGTCAAGCGTGGTGCCGGGGCGCGGGAATTCTTCCTTGTCCAAAACCAGTTCGCCGGTCTCGGGGTCGCGCACTGGTACGATAGAACCGTCGAAACGCCCTTCGGCGATGGCTTTGGCAGCGCGTTCTTGGCTCGTCACGGCCAGCTGATCTGCTGCAGCGCGATCAATGCCTTCAATCGTCGCGATGGCGTCTGCACTGCAACCCTGCTGGGTCTGCGGGTGCTTTGCGCGCAGGCTCAGGTTGCCCGCGTCCATCATAAAGGGTTTCTTCGGGTCAGCGATCTGCCCGGTATAGCTCATCATTTCGGTGCCGCCCGCGATGACGACATCCTCCATCCCTGACATGATCTGGGCTGCAGCCAGCGAAACCGTGGTGATCCCGGAGCCGCAGAAACGGTCAAGCGTGACGCCTGACGCTTTGACGTCATAGCCCGCATCCAGCGCCGCCATGCGACCAAGGTCGCCGCCCTGCTTGTCTTTTTGCGTACTCGTACCCCAAATAATGTCATCCACATCAGCTGTGTTCAGATCGTTGCGATCCCGCAGCGCGGCTAGGACAGTGGCCCCCAAGTGTTGAGGATGCAGGTGCGCGAGCGCGCCCTTCCCGACCTTCCCAACACCGCGAGGGGTGCGGCAAGCGTCAATGATATATGCTTCAGCCATTGAGGGTTTCCTTCTCTAAAGTTCAGCTGGCTCGCCGCCTGCCGTTTGCTTCGCGCCCAGTTCACCGCCGCCTAAACCGACAGTTAAATTCATTCACTGCAGGCATCTCATCACAACATTAATTAGTCAAGTAGTTAATTAAGTTAACTGCGCGAATAGTCTGTTAGTTATAACGCCGCCTCGTTCACAAAGTGAGGCGACACAATAAGTGTTGCGAGGAAACTCGGTGCGTCTCACTTCATGATTTCGGGCAAGAACAATGTGATCTCAGGCCAGATTGCCAGCACCGCCAGCACCACCAGGTCCATGAGGATAAACCACATCACGCCACGGAAAATTTGGGTTGTTGTGGCGATGTTCCCGACGACACCCTTGATGACAAAAATGTTCATCCCGATGGGCGGCGTCACCATCCCGATTTCCAGGAGTTTGGTGAGCACGATCCCGAACCAAAGCAGTGACCAATCGGCGTCCTGCACGATCGGCAGAACAATCGGCATCGTCAGCAGCATCGCGCCAATCGGCTCGAGAAACATACCAAGAATGAGATAGACCAGTATGATGCCAAAGAGGATCATGGCCGGATTGGCGGACAATCCGATGATGGAGTCTGACAGGTAATCTCCGGCACCTGATAGGGTCAGAAATCTTGTCAGCAATGTCGCGCCAACGCCGATGACGATCAAGGCAGCAGTCGTGATCATCGTTTCCTCAACGGCAAGCCGGAAGCGACGCCAATTCAGTGTTCTGCGGGCCAGCCCCACCAGGCATGAAAGGAACGCGCCAATCGCGCCAGCCTCTGTCGGGGTGAAAGCACCAGAGAAAAGCCCACCAAAAATCCCGATCATGACCACGACAATCGGCCAGGTATCTTTGAGCGCCGAAAGGCGCTCTGCCCATGAGGCGCGAACCCCTACGGGTGCCATAGCCGGATTAATTTTGACACGAACCAGAATTACCACGCAGTAACCAATCGCCGAGATCACCCCCGCTGTGATGCCGCCCAGAAACAACTGCGGCACTGATACCTGTGCGATGACCCCATACAAAATCAAAATGATCGAAGGCGGGATCAAGGCTCCGATGGTGCCCGCGACGGCAACTGTGCCTGTCGCAAGTTCGGCATTGTAGCGCGCGCGCATCATCTCGGGCACGGCAATACGCCCCATTGCCGCGGCGCAAGCAACCGACGACCCGCATACTGCCGCAAAACCTGCGGAACCAAAGACCGCCGCGATGGCAAGCCCACCGGGGAGCGCAGACGTCCATACCCTTGCGGCCCTGAACATCCCTTGGGTCAGCTCAGCATGATAACAAATAAACCCAAGGAGCAAGAACATGGGGACCGAGCTAAGCACCCAGTTTGCGGAAAACTGATAGGGCATGACCGCAAGCGCGCCCCAGGCAACCCTCCAGCCCAAAAGAACATAAAGCCCGCCAAAGCTTACCCCGATCAAAGCAACGCCGATAGGAACGCGCAAGGCAATCAGGACAAACAAAAGCCCCAGACCGCTGAGACCAATACCGATATCATCCATTTGCAAGCTCCTCCGCTGGCAATTCGCCATTCATGTCAGGGCCAAAAGTAGATTGTGCGCCTCTGGCAATTGCTTGCGCACGCCAAAGCGCGGTTACAGCCATCAATCCGCAGCCCAAAGGCAGCGCGAAATAACTTGGCCACACAGGGATGGTCAGCGACCCTTGCTGGATTGCCGCGCTAATTTCCATTTTGTGAATAGCTTCTATCCAGGTACGAACCGTGACGAACCCGAATACAATCGCAGCCAGAAACGCGGCCATCGCAGCCAGCCCGCTTTGAACATTGCGCGGCATCAGCTCGGTGAAGACTTCGACAGAAACATGGGCATCGCGCGATTCAGCCACCGCCAGCGAACAAAAGCCAAGTATCACCATGTAATAATGGGAAACGATGGTGATCGTACCTCTGATCGGCGAATTGAAAACAAACCGTAAAATTACATCGGTCGTAATGTGCAACATCATGAGCGTTACGCAGATGATGCCGACCAGTCCCATTACCGAGACCAACGGTTCGAGCACGCGTTGAAAAAGCTTCATTCGAGCCTCACTTATCTGTGGGATGAAGATTGCTGCACCGTCGGAAAACGACGTACCGTCGGTGCAGCAGATCGCTTACTGCCCGTAGGTCGATACATCGACCTTCGACAGAACTTCGGTCCAGTAAAGATCGGACAGCGCATCAGCATCCTGTACGTCTTTCACCAAACCAACCCATTTGGTCATGAGCTCACGCACCTTCGAGACACTTTCTTCACCGCCCGTAACGCCACGCTCGGCGTAGATGTCAACGACGTTCGAGATGTCTTCGTTGATCCACACGACGCTTTGCGTGCGCAAACTTGCTTCTGCCTCGTGGAAAGTGATCCCCTGTTCCTTGGCCTTGGCAATGTTGTCTCGTGCCTCACCATAATAGGCCCAGTTCATTTCCGCCGCCACGACGGCAGACCCTTTCAACATCGCGGTTCTGCCTGTGTCATCAAGGCCAGCCCATGTATCGGCATTCACATTGGTAAGACCTGATACAAAGGAAGACCCCGGCAGGTTTGTCGTGATGTCTGTCGCCACATCAATAAAGCTGAAGTTCGTCAGCTCCGAAGCTGATGATGCAGTACAGTCAATGACGCCCTGGTTCAGCGCCTCGAAAGTCTCGTTGATCGAAATGGAGACGGGCGTGGCCCCCATCGCCTCGATCCAGCGGCTCCAGAAGGCACCAGGCGTGCGGATACGAGCACCCTTCAGATCCTCGGCCGAAACGACCGGTTTTGTGCACTGCAGCATGTAGGGGGGTGTCCCCGCACCCGCTGTGTAAACGTGGTTCTGGGCCGCAAACTCGCTCAAGCAGTCGCCACAGTTGAACATGACGTATTCCATGATCGCGCCAGTGAAAGCAAAGGCCATCCGATCAGGGTCGCCTTCCACCACTTCACTAAAGCTAGCCAGCTCGGTCACGAAGTTTGTATTGGGGAATTCGGATAGGAAATACGGTGTCAAAACAGTTGTTATGTCGGCAATCCCGTCACGTACACCCGATGTCGACTCCAGAAAGTTAAGCAAAGACAGTGGGAAAACCTTTACCGTGACGTCGCCGCCAGATGCCTCTTCTACCGCATCAGCATAGGTCTCGATCGCCTCTGTCGGCAGCGCGCCTGGGGGCCAGCCGATCGCATAGCGTAAATCGCGTGCCTCGGCCGATGTCGAGAATGTGCCCACTGATGCCGCTGCAAGAACCAAAGCAGACCCGCTGCTTTTGAACAATTTAGAAAACTTCATTTAACTTCTCCCTTTGATTTTCAGTAAGTCGTCGGTTTTCCCCGACTTGTTGGTGACTGTCTGTGCTCCGAAGCCATGCAGCGGAGCGGTCATTCGGCTGAGATACTCCACGAACCGCAGCCAGAATTTCGGTTAAAGCGCTTCGACGATGGTGACATTCGCCAGCCCGCCGCCCTCGCACATGGTCTGCAACCCGTAGCGTTTTGCGCGGGCGCGCAATCCATGCACCAATGTCGCCATCAGCTTGGCACCCGAAGCGCCCAATGGGTGACCCAGCGAAATGGCCCCGCCGTTGACGTTCAAACGATCAGGGTCGGCACCTGTGTGCTTGAGCCAAGCAAGAGGGATCGAGGCGAAGGCTTCGTTGACCTCGTAAAGATCAATCTCGTCGATCGTCATGCCTGCGCGGGCCAAGGCGCGATCGGTGGCGAAAAGCGGCTCTTCGAGCATGATTACCGGATCGCCACCCGTTACCGTCATGGACCTGATCCGTGCGAGGGGGGTCAGCCCGTGGGCCTTGACCGCCGCGGCACTGGCAATCAAAACCGCCGAGGCACCGTCGCAAATCTGGCTGGCGTTGCCGGCGGTGATCACGCCGCCCTCTTTCAGCGTCTTCACGCCGGCCAGCGCCTCCATCGAGGCGTCGGCACGGATGCCTTCGTCCGTCCGGTGCATTTCGCCATTCTCGAGCTCAAGGGGCACGATCTCTTGGTCGAATGCACCTGCTTCGGTCGCCTTCGCCGCGCGCTGATGGCTCAGCAAAGCAAAGGCATCAAGATCCTCGCGGCTGAAGTTATGCTTGCGTGCAATCGCTTCGGCACCGGAAAACTGGCTAAAGGCCACGCCGGGATATTTGGCGTCCAGCCCCGGCGACTTGGCCGAACCGGGCTCGAAGTTTCGCGTGAAGACGCCTGTGGTCCCCATCGGTACCCGCGACATGGATTCAACGCCCGCAGCAATCACCAGGTCCTGAGTGCCGGACATGACGGCCTGCGCCGCAAACTGGATCGACTGCTGGGAAGAGCCGCATTGGCGGTCAATAGACACCGCCGGTACGCTTTCGGGCAGGGACGAGGCCAGCACCGCGTTGCGACCGATGTGCAGACCTTGTTCGCCGCTTTGACCGACGCAGCCCATGATAACATCCTCAATGGCAGCGGGATCGATGCCGGTATTCTGCACCGTGGCGTCCAAAACGCGCGCGGCCAGATCGACGGGGTGCCACCCGGACACCTTGCCGCCACGACGGCCACCAGGGGTGCGCAATGCAGAACAGATATAAGCTTCGGTCATTTTATTACCTTCCTTTACGTAGAGCGCAGAACGCCTGCTTAGCCGCCGAAACGCGCGGCACGCTTTTCCATGAATGCCGCGACACCTTCGGCAAAATCGCGGTGATTGCCCGCGTCGCGTTGTAGAACACGTTCCAATTGCAGGGTTTCGGTGAAACTGGAATCCGCCGCTGCCCATGCAGATTGCCGGGTCAGCGCCAGTGCACGGGTTGGCCCGTCCGCCAGTTTTTGCGCAATCTTCATCGCTTCCGCCTCGACAACGTCATCCTCGAACAACCTGGTGATCAGGCCCCACTCAAACGCTTTTTCTGCCGGTAGTTTTTCTGCAAGCATCATCAATTCCATTGCCCGCACCCGTCCGACCGAGCGCGTCAAAAACCACGCTGCGCCGCCATCGGGAACCAGCCCGATCCGCGCAAAGGCCTCAAGAAAATAGGCCGATCGACCGCAGGTGATGATGTCACCCGACATCGCCAGAGACGCACCTACCCCCGCCGCTGCACCGCGCACCGCTGTGATGAAAGGCACTGGCAAGGTCCGGATCGTTTCAACCAAGGGGTTGAAGGCGTCCTCTAGTGTTTGACCTGCATCCAGTTCCCCTTCACCGGGGGCAAGATCGCCGGACAGGTTGGCCCCAGAGCAAAATCCGCGCTCTCCGCCCGCCAGAATGATGCAACCGGAAACCTTGGCCTCGGCACGCAACACTTCGCGCAGGGACAGTGCCATCGGCGTATCCATGGAATTCAACGTCTTGGGGTCATTCAGGCGCACCGTGCTGACACGCCCCTCGCGGGTGACTGCGAGACGGTCATCAAGTGTAGAAGTTGTCATCGGCAGGGCTCCTTTAATTTCGGGGATCGGGTTGGCTATTGCCATTTCGGCGCCGACCAATCGGGAAAGATGTCGGGCAAATCTGTACTGACCTTGTCGGGAAAAACCGCCGGACGCTTTTCCGTGAAACTGCGCACACCCTCTGCGGCATCGGCGGAGGCGCTTCGCAGTTCAATCGCAAGGCTGTCGACGCGGTGCGCCTGCATTGGGTGATCGGCACCCAACATCCGCCACATCATCTGCCGTGTCAGCGCGACAGAAACCGGGGCGTTGTTTGCGCCTATTTCCTCGGCTAGTTCCTGCGCGGCCCCAAGCAGATCGGCGGGTTTGTGGACCGAGCGTACCAATCCGGCGGAAAGTGCTTCCTGCGCATCAAAGATGCGACCCGTCGTGCTCCATTCCATCGCCTTGGAGATACCGACCACACGCGGCAGAAACCATGATGAACAGGCCTCCGGCACAATGCCACGGCGGCCAAAGACGAACCCGAATTTGGCATCCTCGGAGGCAAGCCGCATATCCATCGGCAACTGCATCGTGGCACCAACGCCAACAGCCGCGCCGTTGACGGCGGCGATCACGGGTTTGAGGCTGTCAAAGATGCGCAAGGTCAACAGACCGCCGCCATCGCGCACGGTGCCGTCGCCTACCTTGCGCTTTTCCACATCCACAAAGCCTTTGGTCCCGCCAGAAATATCCGCACCGGCGCAAAATGCCCGGCCCGCCCCGGTCACCACAACAGCGCGCACAGCGTCATCTGCATCGGCCACATCAAAGGCGTCGATAAGCTCTTGCATCATCTCAATCGTGAAGGCGTTCAACTTTTCCGGCCGATCAAGGGTGAGCGTCATGACCCCGCCCGTCAGATCAGTGCGTACAACAGCCATCAGTTCTCTCCCTTTAGCGGGGCCGCAACGCTGCGCGGCGTCGGATCGGGAATGTTGCCGCGTCGGGGGCCAAGGTAACCGAACAGCCATGCGCCGACTTTTCGCATCTGGATCTCTTCTGCGCCTTCAGTGATGCGGTAGCGGCGATGATGGCGATAGATATGTTCGAACGGTTTGTGCCGAGAATATCCGATGCCGCCATGAATTTGCATGGCGCGGTCTGCGGCCTCGCAACACAGACGGTTGGCCTGATAATTGCACATGCTCACCTTGTCAGACAGTTTCTTGGCGACCTCGGGGTGTGGCATGCGGTCCATCTCCCAGGCTGTCTTGCGGATGAGCTGGCGCAGCATTTCTGCCTGCGTGGCCAATTCGACCAAGGGGAACTGGATCGCTTGATTTGCGGCCAGTTCTTTGCCGAATGGTTTGCGGGTGCGGGCATAGCGCACGGATTCCTCGATACAATATACCGCAGCCCCCAGCGAACTCGCCGCCTGCCGGATGCGGTTTTCATGCACAAACGCCTGCGCCAGCGCCAAGCCGCCGCCCTCTGGTCCGAACATCAGATCATCCGGCACCCAGACGTCGTTGAAACTGATCCGCGGATGATCGGTGGGCATGTTGAAGGTCCAGAGATATTCCTCGATCTTCAGCCCCGGTGTCTGGGCAGGAACCAGGAAAGCGGTGATCCCATCCGCCGCGCCATCCTCGCCAGAGGTGCGCGCGAAGGTGACGCAATGGGTCGCGGTGTGCATCCCCGTGGTCCACATTTTTTCACCATCAATGCGCCAGCCGGATTTGCCATCGCGGGTTTCGCGAATGGCACGGGTTTCCATATGCGTGGCATCCGACCCATGCGCTTCCTCGGTCAACCCGAAGGCCATGCGGATGTCGCCGCTCAGCGCGCCCGAGATAAATGTCTGCTTTTGCGCCTCTGTTCCGAAATCGCGCAGCATGACGATGACCGGAAAATTGCCGATTACCGAATGCTCTGACTGCAGGTCGTTGAACAGACCCAGCCCCTTGGCGGCCATATGCTCGCGCACGACGGCCATGGCCAGATTGCCGCCGTCCTGCCCGCCGAATTCCGCAGGCAGGGAAAAGCGGTACAGCCCGGCCTTGTCGGCGCGGTGGACGGCTTCGGCCATCAAGGCTTCCCACTCGGGCCGTGGCAACCCGCCGTTGTCAAAATCGGTGCGCGCATATTCCCGGCGATGGTCGAAAAACCGTTCGTTATCGTCCTCGGCCTGCAACGGTACGATTTCTGCTTCGATAAACGTATCAAGGCGGGTCACAAGATCGGTAATTTCAGAAGGTAGATCAAAGTTCATCTGCGGGTGTTCCTTGTGTCGATTGGCGGCGGCTCGGGTGGCTCTGCTACGGCAACCCTCGCCTGCGCTGCGCCAATGCCCGCAAGCGGGCTGCCGCGGAAAACTCCGGTTGATCGATGTCGATCTTGTTCAGCGTGGTTGCGATCAACAGGTCCGACAGCCCCGGCGTCGATAGATCCGTTTCGCCATTTTCGATCTGTGCGCAAAGACGCGCGGTCAACGCGTCCAGCCCGCCCGTGGCACCCACCAGCGCCGACAGCATCCGGGCTTCCTCGCTTTCGGACGGTTCCGCCCCGATCTGGCGCCGGACCAGTTCAACCGCGCCTGCCGCGACCTTGGCCTCGAACCGGGCATGCGCAGGCAGTGCATCCGCAGCGGTGTCACGCAGCCATGCAGCAACGGCCGCCAAAATCGCGTTGGGGCTTGGCTGGTCCTGCATCATGCGGCCCCTTCCAGCAGATGAAGCAACAATATCGCTTCTGTTTCCGAGGCGCGCCGCGCGATCACATGACGTTCCACGCTGGTGTCAGTACCTTCGCGCACCCACGCGGCCATCTCTTCGATGATGACACCCCACCGCAACGCCGACAGAATTTCCCACCACCGCACCGTAGCCGGATCGACAGGATCACCCCCTGCCGCTTCATACCCTGCAAACAAATCCTCGCGACGGCCCAAACCGCCAACGGGATCGGCATTACCAAAGCGCCAGCTTTCCATGCAGAGCCAACCCATGTCGGCCATCGGATCACCGATATGCGCCAGTTCCCAATCCAGAACACCGCGCATCCCTTCAGGGCCAAACATCAGATTGCCCATGCGGAAATCCCCATGCACCAACTTTGGCGCGCGCGGCTCTGGCGCATTTTCGGCCAGCCAGCGCAGCGCAAGCGAAAAGACAGGGCGCGCGGCACCAAATGCGCGGTGTCGATGGCCAAGATCATCCAACACCTCGCGCGGAGACAGCACGGGAATGGGCAGGCCAGTCGGGTCGCTCTGGTGAATTCTCGCCAGAATTTTACCGGCCTGACGGGCGAACTTCGCCCGCGCCGGGGTATAGCTGTCGTCGCGCAGGATGCGATGGGGCAGCGCCTCCCCGTCGATGCGCAGCATGACAAAGCCTGCACCGATGCCGTCATCTGGCGTCAGCTCATGTTCGATCTGTGGTGCGGGCACGCCTGCTGCAGCCACGCGTTTGATCACTCGGGCTTCGGCCGCCATGCCGATGCCGGTGCCGCCCGACCGCGCCGCGGCAGGTTCGCGGCGCAAGATCAAGTGGTACCCCTGCCCACCATCCATCTGAAAAGACCAGGTTTCCTGGCTGGCCCCGCCCGATAGCCGCCGCAGCCCCTTGGTACCCTGCGCCGCAGGATCGAGGGTGGGCACCAGCCGCGCCAATCCGTTCTCGAGGACCGTCTGAGGATGCAAGATGTCTTGTGCTGCGTTCAATTCACCTGCCGCTCGCGGCCCTCCCAATAGGGCGCGCGCAGGTCGCGCTTAAGCAGCTTGCCGGACGCATTGCGCGGCATCACATCAATGACGTCAATCGCCTTGGGACATTTGAATGCAGCGAGCTTACCGCGCATCCAAGCCAGCACTTCTTTCTCGTCAAGGGTTGCATTGGGCTTGAGCGTCACAACCGCCCGAACGGCCTCGCCCCACTTGGGGTCAGGCACGCCAATCACAGCTGCCTCACTGATGGAGGGATGCGCATATAGGGCGCTCTCCACCTCGGCCGGGTATACATTTTCGCCGCCGGAAATGATCATGTCCTTGATGCGGTCGTGGATGAACAGGTAGCCGTCCTCGTCAAGATAGCCCGCATCGCCCGACAGCAGCCAACCGTCGTCGCGCAGCGTCTTGGTCGTCGCCTCCGGGTTCTTCCAGTATCCCAGCATATTTGCCGGTGCCCGGACGGCCACTTCGCCGATCTCGCCAGCTTTGACGGGTTCCCCGTCTGGGTCGAAAATAGCGATTTCACACCCCATCGCGGGCCGCCCGGCGCTACGCATCCGCTCGGATCCCTCGGGCACGTGGTCCTCTGGCGGAAGTATCGCAATCGTGCCCGTCGTCTCCGTCATGCCGTAACATTGGATAAACTGGCAACCAACGACTTCGATTGCCTCTTTCAGTAGCGGCAGGGGCATGGGCGCAGCACCGTACATCACGGTTTTGACGCAAGAAAAATCGACGCGCTTTGCTTCTGGGTGCTGGATGACGATCTGCAAGGCAGCAGGCACTACGAACAGCTTTGAAACGCGCTCTGTGTGGATTGCACCAAGGGCCGCTACAGGGTCAAACTCTCGGAGAATGACGCTGGTGCAGCAGTTCACAAAGGCGATTGTCCAAAAACCAATGCCGCCGATATGCGCCAAGGGCATCGCAACAAACCCAATATCCTCGTCGTCCCAGTGGTCATAGATATGTTTGACGGCCAGGGAGTCCAGTTTCGGCTGTAGCAAGTTACTGTGGCTCAGTAGCACGGCTTTCGGCACACCTGTGGTGCCGGATGTAAACAAAACCATAGCCGGATCATGCGTTGAAGCGCGGTCAACAACAGATTCGCTCGACTGAGCATCACGCCATGCCTCGTATGTTTCCCAAGGTCCATCGCCCTCCTCCATAGCGAGGATCTGAATGTCCGGAAGTGCTGCGCTGATTTCCTTGATCGCTTCCGAGAACTCAGGCCCGAAGAAAAGCATCTGTGGCGGGTATTGGCGTAAAATCTCGATGATCTCGGCAGGTGCAAGCCGCCAGTTCAAGGGCGCGAACATCCCACCGACGCGCGTCGCGCCGATGAAAATCTCGAAGACGTGGTCGCAGTTTTTCCCAAGGTAAGCGACGACTTTGGCGTCGCCCGCGTCCAAGCCGTGTGCAACCTGATCGACGTGACGATCAAAATCCTTGAAGGTCGTATCGCGCCCTTCAAACCGATTGCAGATCTTGTCAGGTGCGCGCTGTGCAGCGCTTCGTGCGACCGCGCTAATCGAGCTCATTGCCTCTGGATCAATCATCTCGTCTCCTCCCGACGTTACCGACATCCTCATGGCCCGGCGGACGGTACCGCGCTGCGACACTGCCTTCTTGGTATGCGAAAACGTCGCGCTTAATTACCAATCGTGATGAGCGACCTCCCAGACCAAACACATCACATAGGCATATTAGCTACGCAGTTAAGTTGCGCCTGTAAAGCGGTAATCGTGTAGTTAATGAGGTTTTTGAAACCATGCTCCACCGCTATAAAGAACAGTAATATCACAAACCCTAATGCGATCCCCTAGCCGATCTCGTCGCAAAGGAGGCGGGACTGGCAAGCTTCAATGGCTTCTTGGCGTGAAGTGCGACCGAATCGTCCGTGACATTCTGATCGGTACTGAGTAATAAAGCTCTACCTACAGGAGTTAGTTGAGCAATGAATTCAAAGGTACCCGCAGTCACCGCACCACTCGAAGAACGTGCGTCAACAAGAGATGATTTGCTCACCGCCGCAAGCGAGCTCATGTGTGAACGGGACACCTTGCTGGTGCCCATTATCGATATTGCGGCGAAAGCTGGGGTGAACTCTGCTTTGGTGAAGTATTACTTTGGCAACAAAAGCGGCTTGATGCGGGCCCTTCTTCACCGAGATCTGGCGGAAGCGGTCACCCAGCTTGAAGCCTTGGTCGAGATGGACATGCGCCCGACCGCGAAGATGCGGTACCACCTTTCCGGTCTCGTCAACATGTACTTCAAATACCCTTACTTACAGCGCCTGCTGACCGCGACGATGCGCGACGAAACCGAAGAAGTCAGACGGACCATGATAAAGTCGTACATCGAACCGATCCATGACGCCTACAAGCGGATGATTTCCGAAGGTGTGGCAGCAGGAGAGTTCCAATCTGTCGACTACAAGTTTTTCTACTTCATCGTCATTGGCGCTTGTGACCAGATATTTTCGTCCCGAGAAGTGCTGAACTATATGCACGGCGTCGATAGAATTGATGACGACATACGCCGCTCCTATACGGAGCAGATGATCGCGGTCATCTTGGGCGGCCTAATGGCGCGTAGCTGATATCGCGGAGGTGAGATAGCCACACCTCCGCACCACATTTCTACGCTTTGGCAGTGGCGAGAGATTTGCCGACCGCACGGAAGTGATACTCACTATCTCCGAACAGCGCATTGATTGTCAGGATCCGCTTGTGGAAGTGACCTATGCTGACCTCGTCCGTCATACCGACGCCGCCATGGGTCTGGATCGCTGCTTCGCCAATTTCTCGTCCCAATGTGCCGATCTGCCCTTTCAGGATCGAAATATCCGGCGCGCCTGCCTGTCCGGCATCCATCAGCGCCGTCGTGTACAAAAGGCACGAGCGGGCCTTTACATAGGCGATCTTCATATCCGCCAAGCGGTGCGAAATGGTCTGAAACGTGGCGATAGGCGTGCCGAACTGTTTGCGCGTCGATGCATATTCGCTTGTCAATCGCAGCAAGGCCCCCATAGCGCCCACGGCTTCAGCGCAGAGCGCGACGATTGCCCTAGAGATCAGTGTTTGCAGTACGCTATGGGCATCTTCGGCGATCCTGCGCTCGGACGGGATTTGAACCGCATCGAAGGTGATATGCGCGGCGTGGCGGCCGTCAATGGTAACGAAAGATGTAATGCTGACCCCTTGCTGTTTTGGATCGACCATAAACAAAGATAGGCCATCCTTGTCAGGTGCCGTGCCGCGCGTTCGTGCCGATACGACAAGCGCGTCGGCCTGCGCGCCCCCAAGGACCATCCGCTTTTCACCACTCAGCGTGAATCCCTCCGTCGCCTCGGTTGCGGCCAATGAAACAAGTGCCGGATCCGCGGTCCCCTTGCCTTCCTCATGGGCGAAGGCTGCCGTTTGCTCACCCGTTATGATTTTGGAAAGTTGCGCTTGCGCTGCAGGGCTATCGGATTGCCCCAGACAAGACCCCGCCAGCAGGATCGAAGAAACATAAGGCTCGATCAGCAGATGCGCCCCAAAGGGTTCAGCCACAGCAACGACATCCGCCATCGACCCACCAAACCCACCAACCTCTTCGGCGAAAGGCAGGCCAAGAATACCCATCTCGGCCAGTGCCTGCCAAATCTCGGGCGACCACGGGCGGCCGGATTGCAGCATTTTCTGACGGGTCTCGAAATCATAGCTCCGCTCCAATAGGCGCTTCACGCTCTCTTGCAGCATCTTCTGTTCGTCGGTCTGAGAGAAATCCATCTGAGTACCCTTTCAAGCGATCGGCAGGCTGCGTGCGATCAAGTCGCGCTGAACCTCATTGGTGCCCGCGTAAATCGTGGTCGCACGGCTGTTGAGGTAAAACGGCATAGAAATCAGATCCAGCTCGGTCCCCATCGGATCCACACCCGACCCCACGGTCAGCGCGTCAAGCTGCATGGACAGACCCTCAAGCCCGGCCACCCGCGTCATCATCACCGACACACGTTGGATCAGTTCCGAGTTCATGGTCTTGGCAATCGAAGGCAGCGCGGGATCGTTGACCATCTCCTGACCGCTCATAATCAGCCACTCGAACTGGGCCAGCGTCGCGACATCCGCGTACAATGCGCCCAGGTCGCACTGGAACACCGGGTCGTCAGACAGCTTGCCACCAAAGGGGGATGTTTCATCCTGCGCCGCCTCGGTGATCCGTTTCAGATAGCGGACCAGAACGGGGCTGTTGGCCGATCCGTTGCGTTCATGTTTCAGCAGATGTTTGGCAACGCTCCAGCCCTCGTTTTCGGCCCCGACCCGACCGGATTGCGGCACACGAACATTGTCGAAAAACACCTCGCAAAATTCCGCATGACCATCCAGCCCCTTGATCGGGCGAATATCCATTCCGGGAAAGTCGGTTCTTTCCAGCAGCAGAAAGGTGATGCCCTGCTGTTTCTTGCCCTCGCTGCTGGTGCGCACCAACATGAACATCCGGTTCGATTTATGGGCGAAGGTTGTCCAGATCTTGCTGCCGTTGATGATGTAATCGTCCCCATCCGCAACCGCGCTGCATTTCAGTGATGCCAGATCGGAACCGGAGTTCGGCTCCGAATACCCTTGCGTCCAGTAATCCTCGCCCGACAAGATCCGGGGCAGGTATTTGGCCTTTTGCTCTTCGGTGCCAAGGTCGATCAACAACGGCCCCACCATCTTGAGCGAGTTCGGCAGCAAGGGCGGCAGATCCCGCTTGCGGTATTCTTCCTCGAAAATGGTGCGCTGCTCGGCGGACCAGCCCGTACCACCATATTTCTCGGACCAATCGGGCGCGGCCCAGCCTTTTTCGTTCAGAATGGCCTGCCAAGCTGCCCCTTGTTCAAACGGTGCAAAGGCGCTGGTGGTTTTACGCCCGGCTTCGCGGATCGCGTCGGTGGGGGCCGTGTCCAAGTAGGCTGCCACCTCTTCCCGGAACGCGTCCAGTTCCTCTTTGGTCTGGGTCGTCATCCTGCAATCCTCCTGAAGAAATTCGTCCGAAACGCGCCGGATTTACTTTTTGGTGAAGGCGGCGATCCGCTCCGCCATGTCCGGGCCGATGCCGGCAGTCTCCATCACTTCCCACTGCAATCCCGCATCCATCGGGCGCACGTCTGTCGCTTCAAGCAATTGCTTGTTCGCGGCATGGGAAAACGGAGAATTGGCGATGATGCGGGCAACCAAACCTTCGATCTCGGCGTCGAACTGATCAAGCGGAACCGCATACTCGGCCAGCCCGATCCGCACCGCTTCATCTGCGTCGATCATGTCCGCCGTGAACATCAGCCGCTTGGCTGTTGCGATGCCCACACGCCGGGGCAGCCGCTGGCTCATCCCCCAGACAGGGGTCAGGGCCCATTTGGCGTGGGTATCACCGAAACGGGCTGTATCCGCCGCGACGATGAAATCGGCGGCCAGCGCCACTTCGAGCGCGCCGGTGTAGCAATGCCCATGCACCGCGGCGATCACCGGCTTTGGCAGCTTTTCCATCAGCCGCAAGGTCTCGGAGTGCCACCCGGCTGACGGCACATCCTCCCCCTCGGCAATATCGCCAAGGTCATGGCCCGCCGAAAAACACTTGCCCGCGCCGCGCAAGACAACGCAACGGACCGCGTCGTCATCGCGCAGATCAATAATATGCTGGCGCAGCTCCTTGAACAGCGAGACGGTCAGAGAGTTCAACTTCTCCGGCCTGTTCAGCGTCAGAACCGTCCAACCGTCCTTGTCCTCGCGTAGTACCAATTCAGCCAATGTACTCTTCCCTTTCTCAAACCGTCGACTCTTACGCAACCAGTCGTGCAAGCCGTGTAGAGATGATGGATTCTGCGTCCGCCACGATCCGCGCGATCAATGCCTCGCAGGTGGGGACGTCGTTGATCAGCCCTTGCACCTGCCCCGCCCAGATCAATCCTCTGTCGAGATCGCCAGACATCAAAGCTTCGCGGCCTTTGACACCGGAGACATAGGGTTGGACATCGCCAAATTCGGCACCCGGTTTCGAGCCGATCTCGACCACCATGTCAGAGACCGAGTTTTTGGCAACGCGGCCCGTGTTCTTGAACCCCCGGAAAATCAGGTTGGTGTCCCGTTCCCCGTTCGCCACCAAAAACTGTTTAACCTTCTCATGGATCGGCGCTTCTACCGTTGCACAGAACCGCGTTCCCATATTGATCCCGTCGGCCCCCAAGGCCAAAGCAGCGGCAAGCCCGCGGCCATCGCCGAACCCGCCTGACGCAAGCAAAGGCACATCAATCTGGTCAGCGGCAGCAGGGATCAAAACCAGACCGGGCACGTCATCTTCGCCCGGATGGCCCGCACATTCGAACCCGTCGATAGAGATGATATCGACACCCATCTTGACCGCCGAAAGCGCGTGACGGACCGAGGTGCATTTATGCAGGATCGTAATGCCATGGGCCTTGAAATCCTCCACATGCTCCTGTGGCCGCCCCCCTGCGGTTTCCACGATCTTGACCCCCGCTTCGATGATTACACGGCGGTAGTCGCTATAAGGCGGCGGGTTCACCGATGGCAGCACGGTCAGGTTCACGCCAAACGGTTTGTCCGTCATGGTTTTGCAGCGCTCGATCTCTGCGGCCAGGGCGTCAGGCGTCGACTGGGTCAGGGCAGTCAATATGCCAAGCCCCCCGGCATTCGAAACCGCGGCAGCCATCTCGGCGGTGCCGACCCACATCATGCCACCCTGTACAATCGGGGTTTCAATCCCCAGCATTTCGGTGACCCGCGTATGAAGAGCCATCAGAATACCCCCGCTTTCATAATGGTTGAATTCAAACTGAAACGGACAGGGCTCATTCGCCCTGCGCCTTTTTCCAATCCCGTTTGACCTTTTTGGCCAGCGACCATTTGTGCACTTCGGTCGGGCCGTCATAGATCCTGAACGCGCGCACTTCGCGGAACACCTGTTCGACGATCGTATCGCCAGTCACGCCCTGCCCGCCCATTACCTGAACGCATCGGTCCGCGACCCGCATCAGCGCCTCGGACACAGCCACCTTAGTCATGGAACTTTCGACCGTACCCAACTCGCCCGTATCCAGCACGTCCGCGCACCAGTAAACCATCTGCTCGGCCTGCTTTAGGTCGATCATATTCTCGGCCAGCATAAAGCCGACACCCTCGTGATCCACCAGCGGTTTGCCAAAAGCCATACGCCGGTTGGCATAGTCGCTCGCGATCTCATTGGCGCGGATCGCCGCACCAAGCCAGCGCATGCAATGGGTCAGACGCGCAGGCGACAGACGCACCTGAGCATAGCGGAAACCTTCACCGCTTTCCCCCAGCATCTGGCTCGCAGGGACCCGCAGATTGTCGATGTTGATGACCGAATGTCCGCCGATCATTGAATCGTCAATGGTGTCCAGCACCCGCTCAATCCGGATCGCGGGATCAGGCAGATCAACAAGGAACATGCAGGCCCCGTCCTCGGATTTTGCCATGACAATGCCAAGCCCCGCCCCATCAGCGCCGGTGATCAGCGTCTTGCGCCCGTTGATAACCCAGTGGTTCCCGTCCATCTTGCAGGTCGTCTGCATCATCATCGGATCAGACCCGGCACCCCCTTCGGCAGCGGGCTCCGTCATGAAAAAGGCGGATCGCATCTTGCCTTCGACCATCGGTGCTAAAAACCGCTCTTTCATCTCGGCCGATCCGACCTTGCCCAGCAGATACATGTTGCCCTCGTCGGGCGCGCCCACGTTGCAAGCGACCGGACCGAGCGGCGACAGGCCCGACCGGATCAACACACATGCTGTTTCAAGGTGGGTCAGATGCGTGCCGTCCTCGAGGATATGGGGCGTCATCACCCCCGCCTGTCGGGCCGCCTCCTTCATCTCGTCGCCAAGCGCTTCTGTCGGGCCGTGGCTGTTGCGGCGGCCGTCCTTTTCATAAGGAACGATCTTGTCGCGAACGAAAGCCTCTACGCGGTCGGCGATTTCCAACGCCCGTTCGGACATCCGGCTGTTATCGAGGGTAAAAGTCATTTTCGGTGATCCAGTTCTTGTCATCAGAGCGGTGAGTCTGGGCGTTATATGCTGCCCCAGCAAGCTTTAACGCTCAGTTCCAGTATTCGTCCTTGAGCTTTCGTTTGGTCAGCTTGCCTGTCGGTGTTCGCGGTAGGTCGGTGCGAAAGTCGATGCTTTTCGGCGCTTTGATCCGGGACAGATGAGAGCGGCAGTATTCCATCAGTTCCTCTGACTTTGCCGCCGACGGGGCGACACCATGTTCAAGCTGCACGACCGCCTTAACCTCTTCGCCCATTTCCTCGTTGGGAACGCCAAACACCGCGACATCTGCAACGTCAGGATGGCACGCAAGCAGATCTTCGGTTTCTTGCGGATAGATGTTCACGCCACCGGAAATAATCGTGTACGACGCACGGTCTGTGAGAAAAAGAAACCCTTCCTCGTTCACATGGCCGACGTCCCCCAGCGTGGAACACCCGGGACGCAAGTAAGCCTTAGCGGTCTTATCGGGATCTGCGCGATAGGAAAATTCGATACCGCTGTCGAAATAGACATCGCCTATCTCTCCGGCAGGCAACGCCCTGCCGTTCTCATCGACCACAAGTATGTCACCAATCAGGGAACGCCCCACTGTGCCCGGATACTTCAGCCAGTCATCCGAGGTCGATACGGTTACCCCATTTGCCTCGGAACCTGCGTAATATTCGATCAGGATCGGACCAACCCAATCCAGCATCTGTCGCTTGATCTCTTGCGGGCAAGGTGCTGCCGCGTGGAAAATCACCTTTAGCGAGGAAAGGTCATATGCCGCGCGCTCAGCACGGGGTAGACGGAGCATCCGCACAAACATCGTTGGCACAACCTGAGTATGTGTCACCCGGTGTCGACCGATCAGTCGAAGCATTTCGCTGGCGTCGAACCGCTCCATGATAATTGATTTGCCACCCAGCATGACCGCCATCATTGATGTGCGCAAAGGGGCTGCATGATACAGAGGGGCAGGAGACAGATAGACGCTTTGGTCGTTCATATTCGCCATCGTTTCACACAGCACCGTCATCAGCGGCGGTATGACCGTTTCGATTGGCTGGCGGGTGAATTCGCGCACCACGCCCTTGGGCCTCCCCGTCGTACCTGACGAATACAACAGGTCCGCGCCCACCGTCTCGTCTTGGATCGGATCACTGGGCATATGGCGCACAAAGGCGTTCCAGTCCATTTCCGGGTCGTCGCATTTCCCGCTCACATAAATTCTAACATCCGGACAAGCACTTTGGATTGCAGGAAAAAGCTCCGCATATTTGGAGGAAAGCACCAGCACTTTCGCTGCGCAATCGCCTACGATATAACTGATCTCGTTCGCAGTCAGATGGCAGCTTATGGCGGTGTAGAACACCCCCGACCGCTGAGCTGCCCATGTGAGAACAACAAAATCCAGACAGTTTTCAAATAGTAGTGCAATGTTTTCGCCGGCTTCCACTTGCAGTTTCCGAAAGCCATGCGCGGCCCGGTTGGATCGCTTGTCCAGCTGCCCAAAACTCAGGGTTTCGCCGCTACCTGCCATTTCATAGGCAATTTTATCAGGATCAGTTTTGGCCGTGTAGGATGGATGCTTCATGACGTAACCACAGCGTTTTCCGGTGCGCCGGGCATCTTGCCATCTTCACGATTTGCGCCGCTTTGACTGCTGCAGTGAACCATTATCCCCTCCCAAGGCACGGTATCATAGAACATCGACGGGTGAAGAATCCTCCTCCAACGCCCCGACTTTGCACTAATTAACTGCTGAATTAATATATTTCAAGCATTGCTTTATCATCCGCTGTAGGTTTAGGATTTTACACAAAATATTCATAAGAAACAGCACTCGAACTCACAGCATCAAAGCCACATCTAAGTGCCCGATTAATTCGAAGCTAAACCCAAAGCGCCCGCCAACCAAAGAAGGTTACCTATGCCAAATATCCACGTTATCGCCGTCATCACAGCCCGGCCAGGACAACGCCAAGCACTTCTGGATCTATTCAATAAAAACGTCCCTACCGTAAAAGCTGAAGCAGGATGCATCGCCTACCAGGCCACAGTCGACGTAGAAGGCGCAGGACCAATGCAGGCGGAATTTGGGCCAGATACATTTGTCGTCGTTGAACAATGGGAGAGCATGCAGGCGCTAGGGGCACATGCTGCAGCACCACATATGAAAGAGTATAGCAAGCAATCCAAGAACATGGTCGCCGATAGTAAAATCCACATTCTGTCGCCCGCATAATCATGGGCGCAGCCCACGCCACGCCATTTTCGCGCCCTGTACCCCAGACGATCCTGCGGAGCGGATTTAGTTGAATGCGCTAGCTTGATAGGCTTGGCCCTCACGCATCAACTGACCTAGGCCCCAAGTCCCCTCGACCTTAGCGCCGAGTGCTGAAGTTTGATGCTTTCAATGAATCCGTTCTGCTGGGGCTTCCTGGCGCAACGAAGTGCTAACTGATGCGTATATGCGGATAGTGTCCCAGCAGGTGGTCTAATTTGTTCTCCGGCTGGATGTTGAGCCGGTTTAAAGGCCGGCGATTTTTGCCGGGTCCATGATGTTATTTTCGCAGAGGGTCGACATTGAGGGCCATTAACCGGTCGGCACCGAAACCCAGCATCTCGGCCAGAACTTGGTGGTCCGCAGTCTCCGAAAGAAGCGCTTTCAACGCTGCTGTTTCTGATATCATGTCCTTGGTCATGGGGTTCTTTTTGATTGGTAGGTTAGGTGTGCCACCCAAACCCTACCGGAGAACGTCCTCGGTCGTCCAGCAAACCGCGTGGGCTTCGCCTAAGCTACGCGTGGCTCCACTCAGCCCGCGCTACCCTCGGAACTACACCAAGCCTAGGGACACTAACCCCTGAAGTTGCACACCGGATTTGCAACGTACCGGCATAATGCGCGAAGCCGGAAATTGTGGATTTCGTTGTGTGAAATTCTAAGAGATCCGCGACATCGCAGAGTTGACGGGGTATGACCTCATCAGCCTTAGATAGCGCAACTGTATGTTAATGTTAACTAATTACCCGCTCAGAGATGCAAATCATAAAATACTGGACAACTGACCAGTTCGTCTGTTCAGATGTCGAATAGCATCAAGGGTCGCCAGTGGAGGGGCAGTCCTTGATAAAAATGACTTGGGAGGAGTCGATCATGAACAGCGAAAAGAACCAGACAAGATACGCAGCCGTTGCACAGGAATTTGACGCAGGCCGTATTTCGCGGCGTGACTTTATGCGCAAGAGCGCAGCACTCGGGGTGGCCGCTGCGGCACCTCTTGCACTAGGGGCCAGCCATGCCAAGGCGCAAGCAGCCGAAAAATATGATTACATCATTATCGGTGCCGGCTCTGCGGGTTGTGCCCTTGCGGCGCGCCTGTCGGAGGACCCGGACAAGAACGTGCTCGTGCTTGAAGCAGGGCCTGCGGATGAAAACCAGTTTATCCACATTCCTGCTGCCTTTCCCAATCTATTTCAGACCCCGCTAGACTGGGCTTACCGCAGCACGCCACAAAAGCATTCCGCCGATATTCAGCTGTATATGCCCCGAGGAAAAGTTTTTGGAGGGTCAAGCTCGATCAATGCGATGATCTACAAGCGGGGCAATCCGGTCTGCTATGATGCTTGGGGGGCAGAAAACCCCGGCTGGAGCCACGCAGATGTCTTGCCGCTGTTCAAGCGGTCGGAAAATAACGAACGCGGTGCCGATGATCATCACGGCACAGGTGGCCCGCTGAACGTAGCGGACCTGCGCGACCCTAACCCAGTGACGCTCGCGATGGTCGATGCCGCTGTAGAGGCGGGCTATCCAGCGCAGCCCGATTTCAATGCGGGCACAGAGCAGGAAGGGTTCGGCCTGTATCAGGTCACGCAAAAAGACGGGATGCGAAATTCGACGGCCGTCGCTTTCTTGCACCCTGCCCTTACGCGCGACAATCTCGCGATTCAGGCCGAAGCCCATGTGCACAAGCTCCTTGTCGAAAATGGCCGCTGCGTCGGTGTGCGCTTTAAAGCAGGTGACGAGATGCATGAGGTCATGGCGGAGGCTGAAGTCATCCTGTCGGCAGGATCGATCGGCTCACCCCAGATTTTGATGCTGTCGGGCATTGGATCACGCAGCGCCCTGACAGAGCTGGGGATCGAGGTGGTTCATGACCTCCCCGGTGTTGGTCAGAACCTTCAGGAACACCTGATGGCACCGGTTGCCCATGTCTGCACGCAACCCGTAACCCTCGCCCATGCGACTGAGCCTGAGCAGGCCGAACTGCTCGCCAAGGGCATGGGAATGCTCACGTCGAATATTGGCGAAGCAGGCGGATATCTGACGGTTATGCCGGACGCCCCTGCCCCTGATCTACAGTTTCATTTTGCCCCGACCTGGTTCATCTCGGACGGTGCTGGCAATCCAACGGACAGCGAAGGCTTTACCATCATGCCAAGCCTCGTTGGTACGAAGTCAGTGGGTGAAATCACGCTCGCGTCAGCCAACCCAGAGGATGCGCCGCTGATCAACCCGAATGCGCTTGCCGAAGCTCAAGATCTGGAAATTCTGGTCGAGGGGGTCAAGATCGCGCGTAAGATCATGAGCTCCCCTGCGCTGGATGATTTCCGTGGCGAAGAGCGCTTTCCGGGGGTGGATGTCCAAACCGATGACGAAATTCGAGCCTATTTGCGGGCCAATATCCAGACGATCTATCACCCTGTGGGCACCTGTAAAATGGGGTCCGATGACATGGCTGTGGTCGGTGCCGATCTAAAGGTTCATGGGATCGACGCGCTGCGCGTCGCGGATGCGTCTATCATGCCGACGATCGTCAATGGCAACACGAACGCCGCCGCCATCATGATTGGCGAAAAGTGCTCTGATCTAATCCGGGCCTAACTTGGCTTACCCCTCGCGACCTCGGGCAACCGAGGTCGCGAGCCCCCATATCGTCTTAAAATTACGGAGCCACTTTATGCTTGGCAAAATGATGGACCAGCAGTTGCTGATCTCTTCCCTTATCGATCACGCAGCCCGCTGCCACGGGCGCACCGAAATTGTCTCGGTTGAAACTTCAGGCGCAGTAGACGTCACAAGCTGGCAAGAGGTTGGCAATAATGCGCGGCGCTTGGGTTCGGTACTGACCAAACTGGGCCTGCCGCAGCAAACCCGGTGCGGCACCATCGCATGGAATAACCGGCGGCACCTCGAGATTTACTTTGGCAGTTCGGGTGCAGGCTTCGTCTGCCATACCCTCAATCCGCGTCTGCATCCCGACCAGATGGTTTATATTGCCAATGACGCGCAAGATCGGGTGATGTTCTTTGACCGAACCTTCCTGCCCGCTGTGGCAAACTTGAAGGACCGGTTTGATACGGTCGAGCACTACGTTCTGCTGGGACCACGGGACGACGAGGCGGCCCAGATGCTTGACGGGCTGCAATTCTATGATGAATTGATCGCAGACGGAGACCCGGATTTTGTCTGGCCCGAACTCGATGAACGCCAGCCCTCTTCGCTTTGCTACACATCCGGAACCACGGGAAACCCGAAAGGCGTGCTTTATTCCCATCGGTCGACCTTGCTTCATGCGCTCGTGGGCAACCAGCCCGACGGGCTTGCGATCTCGGCCTGTGATACGGTGATGCCGGTTGTGCCAATGTTCCACGTCAATGCGTGGGGCGTGCCCTATACTGCGGCGTCGGCTGGTGCAAAACTGGTGCTGCCGGGTCCGGGGCTGGATGGGGACAGCCTGACCAACCTGATCGACACCCAACACGTGACTGCTGCCTTTGGCGTGCCCACAATTTGGATGGGGCTATTAGCAGCGTTGGAGAAATCCGGCTCTAAACTGCCAAGCCTGACCCGCACCATTGTCGGTGGCGCACCGATGCCACCGTCGATGTATACGGCGTTCCGTGACAAATATGATGTTGAATTGATTCAAGCGTGGGGCATGACAGAGACCAGCCCCCTCGCGACGGTCAACCGTCTGCTGCAGCGCCACGAGGGTCTGTCGACCGAAGCGCAAACCAACATTCGCGTGGGCCAGGGCCGCTCTGTTTACGGGATAGAAATCCGGCTGGTAGATGAGTCCGGTAATGTACTGCCCGAAGACGGGGCAACACAGGGCGACCTGCAGGTGCGCGGTCCTTGGGTAGTCCACAGCTATTTTAACAAAGAAGACTCGGCGCTGACCCCCGATGGGTGGTTCGACACTGGCGATGTCGCCACGATTGACGCGGATGGTTTCATGGTGATCCGAGACCGTTCAAAAGACATCATCAAATCCGGCGGCGAATGGATCTCTACGGTCGAGCTTGAAAACATCGCAATCGGTCACCCGGCGATCGCAAATGCCGCCGCCATCGCTGCCCATCACCCTAAATGGGACGAGCGTCCGATCCTGATCGCGGTCAAATCCGGTGACGTCTCCGAAGCGGAGCTTCTGAAAATCTACGACGGCAAAGTCGCCAGCTGGCAGGTGCCGGATCGGGTGATCTTTGTCGATGAACTGCCCCTAGGTGCCACGGGCAAAGTGGTGAAACTCAAACTACGCGAGACCTACGCGAACGTCCTTCTGGAGGGAGCCGCATGAAACATCAAAGTAACTTCACCCCCGATCTGCAAGCAGCCTATGACGCCGACCTAAAAGCCCTAGACGCGGCGAAAGACCGTTGGGCGCGCACCTCGCTGGACGACCGCATCGCGGTTCTGCAGGCAGTCAAAGACAATCTGATGCGCGTCGCCGACGAATGGGTCGATGCGGCGGGTAAGGCCAAGGGCATCCCGCAAGGCTCCCCTCTCTTGGGGGAGGAATGGACATCGGGCCCCTATGCCGTCATGTCCTGCTGCAACGGTCTGATCGATACGCTGTCGCAGATGGAAGGCAAAACCTTTCTGGACGGGCTAAAGAAACGCAGCCTGCCAAGCGGCCAAACCGCCGTGCGCGTTGTGCCACATTCGATCTGGGATCGGCTGCTGATTTCAGGCGTGCGTGCGGATGTCTGGATGCAAAAAGGCGTGACTCCGGCCAACCTCAAGAACAACGCTGCATCAGCCTATGATATTCCGGCAGACCAACGCCTTGGCAAGGTCGCGCTGGTTCTGGGCGCCGGCAATATCGCCGCGATCACGCCGCTGGATGCTTTCCAGAAGCTCTTTCTGGAAAACCAGGTGGTCTTGCTTAAAATGAACCCCGTCAACGACTACCTGACCGAACCTTTGCAGGCCGCCCTGAAGCCGCTGATCGACCGCGACGCACTACGTATCCATCGTGGCGATGGTCTGGCGGGGGCCTATCTTACGACGCATCCGCTGGTGGAGGAAATCCACATCACCGGTGCGCGCGCCACCCATGATCTGATCGTCTGGGGGCCAGGCGAGGAAGGCGAGAAGAACAAGGCCGCCAACACGCCGAAAAACACCCGACACATGACATCCGAGCTTGGTGCCGTTTGCCCCACTATCGTCGTACCAGGCCCGTGGACCAAGGCGGACTTGCGCTTTCAAGCGGAGAACATCGCCACCATGAAACTGCATAACGGTGGCTTTAACTGTGTCGCGGTGCAGAGCCTTATTTTGCCCAAAGGCTGGGATAAGACAGCCGAGTTGATGGGGAATGTCGCCGATGTGATGGCCAAATACACCAAACGGGCCGCTTACTACCCCGGTGCCGAAGATCGCCAACAGGCTTTTGTCGATCACGCCGAAAACCCGCAAATGCTGGATCGCGGGGCGGATGTGGCTCCGCTTTATCTTGCCGATATGGCCGAGGGTGATAGCGATTGGCTGGCCCAGACCGAAGTCTTCACATCTGCGCTTGGTGTCATGCACATCGAGGCACAAGATGCCGAAACCTATCTGATCGAAGCGATTAAATGGGCGAATGACACGCTCTATGGCACATTGGGCGGCAATATCATCATCCACCCTGCCACGATCCGCGCCATGGGCCGTAAACGGTTCGAAGAGATCATCGCCGAATTCCGCTATGGCGCGATTGCGATCAATGCATGGTCCGGCCTTGCCTTTCTGGTGACTGCCTGTCCCTGGGGCGGCTTTGCTGGCGCAACCTTGCAAAACGTCCAGTCTGGTGTGGGCACCGTCCACAATACCTTCATGCTTGAAAACGTTGAACGCACGGTGATCGAGGCCCCGTTCCGCCCCTTCCCGCGCAATCTGCTATCCGGCGGGATGAGCCTGCTGCCCCGTCCGCCCTGGTTTGTGTCAAACAAGCGTCAGCATCATATCGGTCGTTTGCTGACCCGGTTTCAGCACAAACCCAGCTGGTTCAAGCTGCCGCGTATTTTCTTTCACGCCCTTTTGGGCTAGGTCGGCAGGGACAAATGTGAGTGCCCGATGAACGACATGACCCAAACAGGTAGGCTTGCGGACCGAAAAGCGAATAAGGCCCGCAAGCGTGAGAACCGCAAACGCGAGATTGCGCAAAGTGCGATCAGCGCGCTTAAGCTTTATGGTTATGCCCGTACGACCCTGCGTGATATTGCGTCGCAATCAGAAATGTCGCTTGGCAGTCTGCACTACTATTTTGAGGATAAGGACGAGCTTCTGATCTACTGTGTGCGACAGTACAAAAGCGAGTTTGCTAGAACAATTTCTGCATCTGTCAGTGGTATTTCCAACCCAGATCGCATCAAGACAGCGTTCTGTACTGCTTTGGCAGAAACGATCAGTACCGAAGCCGAGCTTCATCGGCTTTGGTACGACATTCGAAACCAAGCGCTATTTGACCAAGCTTTCGTTCCCGTCGTTGACGAGATTGAAGAACAGCTGATCGAGATGATGAATCCGATAGCCTCTGAGCGCAAAACCAAGGAACTTCTATATCTGCGTTTCGACGGCGCTTTTCGATATTTGCTGCAGTTGAGCGTTTCTGGTCGCCCGCGTGAGTTGGGGGAAATGACCGAGGTGCTCAAAGCCGCTGCCGGGTAACCCCACCTGCGTCTGCATCATGTGCTGCAAACAGTCTTCTGATCATTTGCGCGCTGTCGAATGACAGTCTACATTGCTGGTAGCGTTTTGATCAAAACGCTATGAGGTCGCAGGGCGGTAGGAACCCCGAGGCGCTTTGGCAGCACCCTGGGACTGTACATAGTATATGTGGGTTAGTTCATACCGTAGTTTGCGCGGTCCAACTTGTCGTAGATCTCTGCTTTGGCCAATGCTGCCAATGCATCGGTATCGCCGTGGTCCACATCCGCCAGCAGCTCGGCCCAGCGATCAACGATGCGCTTGTATTCTGCCAGCAGCGCTTCGGGGTTCTCAATACCGCGGCTCTTGGCGTTCTCGATCAGCACGGCCTCGTCCGCGGTCACAGATTCCGCCAGCGCTTCCGTCAGAGCCTGATCAGGTTCGAAAATCTTCATGCCGCCTTCTTTGGCGCGGAAACCGCTTTTTCAACATCCTTGTCGAACTCGACCCGGTGCTGCGCAAGATAGTATGCCATCTGGTCGAACAGTACGTTGCGCGACGCCTCGGACGGTAATCCCCCCATTTTTAATGGGGGATTACCCAACAATCGCACGGATGATCTTCATCCCCGTAACGCCGGCGATATCAGAGACCACATGATGCAGCTGCAAGTTCATCTCCATCAGAGCCTTCTGCATGTGCTCCCCTCTCGGGACATCGCTATGCGATACCCTGCCGGTCAATGGATGTGCGCGGCTGCATATTCCACCAGCCGTTCTCGTTGGCGCAGATACGCGCGTAACGTCGCAATCTCAGCCGTTGGTCGAAAGCTGCCCCGCAGGAGCCCATATGAATGCAACTGCCGCAGCCAACTTGCGTCGCTGACGTCCGTCTTCCGACCTGGGACGTTCTTGGCGCAGCGGGCGTTGACCAGTATAACCTCGAAGCTATGCTGTTCGAGTATCTCGTAGGCTGGGATCCAATACACGCCCGTGGATTCCATCGCGACGCTGGTCACCCCGTGCGACTTAAACCAATCCGCAAGGTCATGCAGGTCATGGGTGAAGGTGCCGAAGGCACGCACTGCCGTATCTGTCACATCCGGATTGACGGCCGCCATGTGTTCACGCGAACCGATATCAACTGCCGCAGCTCCGACGTTCACAGTCTCAATTGCTGGGGCCTTGCAGGTCTTTTGCTTTGCCATCATCTATCCTCCTGTTGGCTACAGAAGGGCGTGGGCTATGCAGATCTGTCATCTTCCTAACCGGGATCACTGCAAAACAGCGTCACCACTCTCAAGTTCGCATCAACCCATGGACCACGTTTTTTAACGGGGTTCTGACCCAAGACAGACCACCAATAAGCGAACGGCCGCTGCCCTTCATAGAGCAACGATAGCACAGGCTGTTTCTACCGCGCGCAGGCGGGCCCCAACCCTGAACGGTTTTTTAGGATGTCACGCTCCTCCGTCATCCGCGCCAACTCACGCTTGAGCCTGCGGTTCTCAGCTTCATGGTCAACAGATGATGTCTGTGACGCAGCTTTTGCGTAGAGCTTCATCCATTTGTAGAGCGAATATGTACTGACGCCCAACCGCTCCGAAACCTCGCGAACGGCATACCCCCGCACTGGTATCTGATGGACGGCATCGCGCTTGAAATCTTCACTGAAATTTGGCTTCCCCATAACGGCCTCCTTGCCTCAAAGTTAGGGAAGAAAGCGTCTACAAATCTAGGAGCTATTCAATATCGTCGCGCCCTTAGAAGCAAAGGCGCAACGACTTTTGGCTACGTACCGCGTCTTGCAGCTTTGAGAAAAGGCGGTGGTCACACCGCTCTTTCGCATCTGACCAAGCTTTCGCGCAGTTTCCGTAGCTTTTGCGGGCCCTCGGTACAGCTCTGCCTCATCTCAGGGCAGCGCGGCGCAAAATGACAGCCCTGACGCGCTGCAAAGGGGTCCGCCGCTGCTGCGCCAAGCTTTTGTTCAGGCAGTCCCGTCTCTGGGTCTGGCAGCAGGGTCGCGGCAAGCAGTGCCCGGGTGTAGGGGTGGCTGGCATCCTCGAAGAGCGCATCTGTCGCGGCTTCTTCAATCTTCTGCCCGAGGTACATAACAGCCACGTGGTCGGCCAAATGTTCGACCACCGCAAGATTGTGGCTGACAAAAACCATGGTAAGGCCCAGTTCTTTCTTCAGCGATAGCAACAGGTTAATGATCTGCGCCTGCACCGAGACATCAAGCGCCGAGGTCGGCTCGTCACAGATCAAGACACGCGGTGCGAGGATCAGCGCACGCCCGATGGCGACCCGCTGCCTTTGCCCGCCAGAAAGCTCCCCGGGATAGGCATCGGCGAGCCGTGATGGCAGCCCGACCAGATCAAGCATCCGCTTGACCTCTGCATCGACATGCGTGCCGCCATGCAGTCGCAGCGGCTGGCCAACCAGCGTCTGGATACGTTTAACCGGGTTAAGCGCGGCATTGGGGTTCTGAAACACGGGCTGGATCAACCGCACACGGTCCGCCACGGGCATGGTGTCGATCTTCTGGCCCGCGATCTCGACCTCACCGCGATCGGGCTGCAACAAGCCCAGCATGATGCTGACCGCTGTGCTCTTGCCGCAACCGGATTCACCGACAAGGCCAAGCGTTTCGCCTTCGGCGACCTCGAGCGACAGGTCATTCACGGCCACCAATTCTTCGGTCGGGGCGAACATGCCACGGCGCAGGCGGTAGGTTTTGCGGATATCGGTCATGCGGATCATCGGCGTCGCTGCGGTCATGCGGCCACCTGTGATGCCTTGGCGCATTCAATGAACTGCGCCCCCCCGGCGCTTATGCGCGGCACTGGATCGACAGCGCATTCAGGTCCGGCAATGGCGCAGCGGTCGCGAAAGGCGCAGCCCGCCATCGTGCCGATCAACCCCGGGACGCGCCCCGGAATGGCGGGCAATGCGCTGCCCCGTTCGGTGACACCCGGCACCGGGATCGCGGCAAGCAGCCCTTTGGTATAGGGGTGGCGCGGCGTAGCAAAAAGATCGGCGGCGGGCGCGCGTTCGACAATGCGCCCTGCATACATCACCGCAACATCGTTCGCGATAGCCGCCACCACGCCCAGATCATGGGTAATCAGCAAGAGTGACAGACCAAGATCGGCCTGCAATTGCCCCAGAAGCGTCAGGATCTGCGCCTGAATGGTCACATCCAGCGCCGTCGTCGGCTCGTCCGCGATCAAAAGCTTGGGTCGTCCCATCAGCGCCGAGGCGATCATGATGCGCTGGCGTTGCCCACCAGAGAACCCGTGCGGATATTGCGTCAGCCGTGCCGCCGGATTGGCGATCCCCACCCGGTCAAGCATCTCGATTGCGCGGGCGTCAGCCTCTTTTCGGGTCAAGTTTTCGTGGCGCATGACGCCCTCGGTCAACTGCCGTCCGATGGTAAGCGTCGGATTTAGCGCGCTGGTCGGGTCTTGAAAGATCATCGCCACATCGCGGCCGCGCAGCTTCGCCAGCTTGGCATCGGTCTTGGTCGTCAGATCCTGCCCTGCCATGTCGAACCGGTCACTCGTGACCTTAGCGTAGCGCGGCAGCAGCCCCATGATAGACGTCGCGGTGAGCGACTTGCCACAACCCGACTCGCCGACAAGGCAGAGGGTCTCTCCTTCAGCGATTTGCAGGTCGACACCCCGAACCGCGTTCAACATGCCTCGGTCGGTGGGGATCGACACCTTCAGGTTTCGAATATCAAGCATCATTTCAGTCACTTTCGTGCAGGCCCTGTTATATCGCGCATACCATCGCCGAACAGGTTCACCGCCAGCACCAGCAGGCAGAGCGCCGATCCGGGCAGTGCGATCAACCATGGATCAAAGAGGATATTGTCGCGTCCTTCCGAGATCATCAGCCCCCAGCTTGGCGTCGGCGGGCGCACCCCCAACCCAAGGAAGGACAGTGCCGCCTCGAGCAGGATGACGTTTGCGACCTCAAGCGAGACGACGACAAGGATCGTGGCGCGCATATTGGGTAAGATTTCGAGAAACAGGATGCGCATGCGGCTCGCGCCGATGGATCGCAGGCCCATGATGAATTCCTGATGTCGCAAGCTTTGAGCGGCGGCGCGCGTTACCACCGCGAACCGGTCCCACAGAAGCAGCCCCAGAACGGTGATCAGCGTGGTCAGCGACGCGCCGCCCAGTGCCACCGCCGCCAGTGCGACCAGCACGATGGGCAGTGATAGCCGTGTCGTGATGGCGAAGCTGATAACCATATCGATCCAGCCCCCGAAATAGCCCGCGATCAGGCCAAGCGTGATCCCGATGGCACCGGACACAAGGATCACCCCAAGCCCGACCCCCAGCGACACCCGCGCGCCGTAGATCATCCGAGATAGGTAATCGCGCCCAAGGTGATCGGTCCCGAGCAGGTGTTCCGGCACCGCGCGATCATGCCAGAAGGGCGGCAGCAGTCGGCGGCTCAAATCCTGCGCGATTGGGTCATGCGGGGCCAGCAGCGGCGCAAGCAAAGCGATCAGGATGATAACTGCCAAAAGCGTGCCCCCGATCAACGCACCGGTATTGCCGCGCATCTTTCGCCAGACAGACGGGCGGGCCGTTTCGATAGTGACGTCGGACATCAGGAGCCCCCCCTTAGGCGCGGATCCAGCACCGCGTTCAGAATATCGGCCAGCATGGTCAGCAGCACGTAAAGCAGCGACAGGATCAGGATGATCGCCTGCACCACCGGCAGGTCGCTGCGCAGAAGAGATTCCCACGCCAGCCGTCCCAGACCGTTCAGCGCAAAGACGCTTTCGATCACGATGGAGCCGGATAGAAGCTGGCCCAGTTGAACCGCTGCCAGTGATACAAGCGGCAGCACCGCATTGCGCAAGGCATGGCGCGAAATCACAAGATGCATCGGCAGGCCCTTGGCCTTGGCCGCCCGGACGTAATCCGTGGCCAGCACGTCGATCATGCCCGAGCGTGTGATGCGCATGAGTTCGGGGATAGCGTAGTAGCTCAGCACGATCACGGGCAGGATGTATCCCTGCCATGTGTCAGCGCCTGAAATGGGGACCCAGCCATGCCAGACCCCAAAGACCACGATAGCCATCAACCCCAACCAGAAGCTCGGGATTGCCTGTCCGGACACGGCGATCACCAGCGCAAGGCGGTCGATCCAGCCGTTCGGTCTGAGCGCCGCGGCGACTCCCAAAGGCACGGCGACCACCAAAGCGACGAGGAACGAGATGAAGCCGAGCGCCAGTGTGACGCCGGCACGGTTGCCGATGATCTCTGTCACCGGCACATTGAAATAGATGCTCTGCCCCAGATTTCCGGTCAAGGCGCTGCCGATCCAGTCCAGGTATTGCACAACCAAGGGTCGGTCAAAGCCATAGGCCTGCCGGATCGCTTCGGCATCCTCGGCACGGCCACCCGCGCCCGCGATGGCAATCGCAGGGTCGCCCGACACGAACATCAAGCCAAAGCTCAGCGCGGACACGGTCAGACAGACCAAGAGCGCCACAAGCAGACGTTTAGAGATGAAAGAGAGCATAGGTCTTTCCGTTATGGGGGCCGGACAGCGGGGAGAGGACTGTCCGGCCCGTGACGTTGACAGGGTCAGCTTACTTCCAGCTGGCACCCCACCAACGGGCGAACTCATCCGGGTGCGGCGTGAAATTCAGGTCGTTGGACAGGCCATAGTTAACGTTGAAGTTATACATCGGCATCCAATAGGCTTCCTCTGCAATCTTCTTGACGGCCATAGAGTAGTTCTTGGCGCGCACATCGCGGTCCGATGACGTATCAGCCTCGGTCAGCCAGGTTGCCAGTTCGGCGTCTTGCACAAGGTCATCCGCGCCGCCGCCAAAGAAATTCGACAGGATGAATGCGGTGTCGCCGATGCCATAGCTGCCCCAGTTCGAGAAGAACGCCGGCAGCTCCTTGGCGCGCCACTTGCCGATGCCCGACGCGTACTGTTGTTCGTTCAGTTCAAGCGTCACGCCGACATTGGCAAGATCGGCGGCCACGGCTTCGGCAGTCGGGCGCGGCATGGCGGCAAAGACCATCTCCATCTTGAAACCGTCCTCATATCCGGCTTCCGCCAGCAGCGCCTTGGCTTTCTCCGGGTCGTATTCATAGGCGGTGACATCCTGTTCACAGCCGAATTGCGCCGGGTTGCATGGGGTGTTGAGAACCTCGGACGCGCCGCCTGCGAAAGCGTCGACAATCGCGCCGCGGTTTGTGGCGTGGATAAGCGCCTGACGCACACGTTTGTCTGCAATCGGCGTGTCGCCATCCATCGCCTCGGGGGCGAAACCGACATAGCCGATGCGCATGATCGGCGCGCTGATGATCTGCACACGGCCTTCAAGACGCGACGCCTGATCCGGCGGAATACGCCAGATCCAGTCCAGCGACCCCGACATCAGTTCGGCGTATTGTGTGTTCATCTCGGGTATGGTGCGCACAGAGATCTTGTCGATGGTGGCACCGGATTTAGGGCTGCCTTCATAGTGATCCTCAAAGCGCTCCATCTCGTAGCGGATGCCCGGCTCCTGGCTCACCAGCTTGTAGGGGCCGGTGCCGATCGGGGTCGCTGCCATACCCGCAGAGCCGTTTTCCGCAAAGAAGGCGTGCGGATAGATCGGCAGTGCATCCGCCAGCATCTCTACCGCACCGGCAAAGGGCTTGGACATATTAATGCGGACTTTATAGTCATCCAGCTTCTCGACACTGTCGATCCAGTCGACCGAGATCGAATAGCGGGTGCCGTATTCCGGGGTGATCACGGTGTTGAGCGTTTCAACCACGTCATCAGCGGTGAAATCGGCGCCGTTGTGGAATTTGACCCCTTGGCGCAGGGTGAACTCCATCGTCAGCGGGCCGGTAAATTCCCAGGATTCCGCCAGCGCGGGGACGATCTCTCCGGTGTCGAGGTTCTTGTAGAGCAACCCATCATAGATGTGCCGCGCGAGGATCAGGCCCTGACGACCGGCGATTTTATAGGTATCCAGCGGCTCTGGCTCGGCGGCGAAAGCGACGTTGAGCGTATTGGACGCCTTGTCGGCGACTGCGGGTGTGCCCAGTGTCAGCGCTGTGCTGGCAGCAAGGACGGCCAATGTAGTGAGGCCCTTTATGGAGAATGTCTGTGTCATGGATCTCTCTGTCGGTTGAGTGAAGGAAAGGTGTTTTGCGCCGGTTATCCGGTTCTATGCGGGCAGCTTTGCGCCCCGCGTTATGTCAGCCAGTGTTTCGCCAGCACGTAGCCGTTCGAGGATTGTAATCTCGTCCGCCTGCATTTTTCGGGCGCGCGCGGCGTGGGTTTCAGCCTGATCTTTGTCCAGCACGGCAACCCCGTTTTCGTCGGCCAGAATAATGTCGCCGGGCCGGACTGAGACGCCGCCGCACCCCACGGTCACGTTGAAGTCGCCGCCAAGCCCACGCGGCTTGGTCGTGATGGGGGACCGTCCACGGCACCAGACTGGAAAGTCTTCTTGCTCTATGGCGGAGCGGTCGGTGACAAAGCCGTCGATCACCGCCCCCACCACGCCGCGTGCCTTGGCAGCAGCGGTCGTGACTGCCCCCCAACAGGCATGGCGCAGATCACCACAACGGTCGATAACGATGACCTGTCCGGGTTGTGCAGCGGACAGCGCCTCGGTCAGCATCGCGCCATCATCGCCAAGCATGCGCACGGTCAGCGCGGGGCCAAAAACAGTTCGTTGCGGCAACAGCCCCTGCAGCGCGGGGGACATGAAACCGGATTCAAGAAAATGCCCCAGCGTCGCTGTTTCGATGTCCGAAAGGTCGATTTGAAATGTCATGCCCTGTCCTGTCGCCTGATGTGTAAGAAAGGATGGCGACGGGAGAGCGGCAGGGTCAAATAGCCGGAGATTATGGCTCGCATAATCTCCGGCTAGAAAGCGGCGATTAGATCGCGGCGGTCACGATAAATTCTACCTTGTAGTCCGGTGTCGCCAACTTGGCCTCACCACAAGCGCGCGCCGCCGGGTTGGCAGGATCAATCCACGCATCATAGACGGCGTTCATATCCTGGAAATCGGCCATGTCAGCAAGCCAGATGGTGACCTGCAGCAGCTTGGATTTATCGCTGCCTGCCTCTGCCAGCAGGCGGTCGATCGCGTCCAGACAATCTTGGGTCTGGGTCGCGACATCGGCGCCCGCGGTGCCGACCTGACCGGCAAGGTAAACGGTGTTGTTGTGAACGACGGCCTGGCTCATGCGGGGGCCGGGGTGCAAACGAGTGATGGTCATGTTTTGTGCTTTCTGATGAAATGAGTGGCAAGCTTAGCCGAACCTGCCCCAGGCGCACAGTTGCACACCATAGTCACAGTCAATTTTAGGCATTCGCGTTGACTATGTGATAGGGGATGAAAAATAGGAAACTCTACTCAGACCCAAGCAAGAAACGAATCATCCGCATGAACGCTTTGCCGCAATCCGATCTGAACTGGAACCTTCTGCGCATGTTTTACATGATTGCGAAGGAGGAAAGCATCACGAAGGCCGCAAAACGGCTAGGCCTAAGCCAGCCTTCGGTGAGCAATGCGTTGCAAAAGCTCGAAGCGCAACTGGGGTGCCAGCTTGTCTTTCGCGACAGCCGCCACTTCGAACTGACAACGCGTGGCGACAAGATTTTTCAGGAATGCCGCGAAATTTTCCACAGTGCCGAACGGATCAATCTTTTGGTCCGCGACGCCGAAGAAGAGGAACGCGGGCAGGTCCGCTATCAGATTATCAGCAATCTGATGTCACCGATGATGGACGAATTGCTGCGGCTTTATCATCAGCGATACCCTTCCGTGGCCTTCCAAAGTGAGGTCCAGAACAGTCAGGCGATCGTGCGCTCGATCCAGCAGGGGCGTGGCACGATCGGGTTCTGCCTATTGGCCGCACCCTTGGTCAACCTGCCCTCGATTCGTCTGTTTCGCGAAGAGTTCTGTGTCTTCTGTGGGGCCGAGCATCCGCTGTTCGGGCAGGAAAGCGTCGCGCTCCGCGATCTTCAGCGCGAGCCCTTTATCAGCTTTGCCTGCGCCACCGAAGGCATGGGGCTGGAGCCGATGTCGGTCCTGCGCGAAGGCACACGGCTTGGCAATCGCATCAACGGGCTAAGCACCAACATCGAAGAGGTCCGAAGAATGATCGTGGCCGGCATGGGCATTGGCATCCTGCCCCTCATGGCCGCGCAGGACGACATCAGGCGCGGCGACCTGTGGCCCATCAAGATCACAGATGAAACGATTGGGGCCGACGTCTATCTGGTGCACGCCCCGAGAGAAAAGCTATCTCCCTCGGAGCAGAAATTTGTGGATATCGCGCAGGAGCTGCTGGCGATTTACCCCAATATGGTGTGATCGCTTGCCATCGTCGCCGCTGCCAGATCCTGAAGCGCCATGCCCGCGGATTTGAAAACGGTGCGGGCACCGTCATCGCTGCGGCCGGGATGGCCACCCTGACACAATTCCGCTAGGTCGGCGCGAATATGCTCTGGCGTGATCTGCCCCGCTTCCAATGGCTGCGACAGATCCCCCGCAAGCGATGCCCCTGCCCGCAGATCGACAAAAACCTCGGCCTGCAGGATCGCCTGATCGTCGCTTTCTCGCATGTCGCCCTTAAATGCGCCAATCAGGTCAAGGTGGCTGCCGTGTTTGAGCCAGTCCCCCTGAATGATGGGCCTGGTCGAGGCCGTGACCGTGCTGATCACATCCGCCGCGCGACACGCTGTTTCAAGGTCGTCTACGGCCCGAGCGGGCAGGCCCTGCTCCGCAAGCGCTGTGGCAATCGCCGCAGCCTTGTCACCGCTGCGCCCCCAGATTGAAACCGAGGTGTAGCCCCGCACCGCGCAATGTGCCGCTGCGACGGCGAGGGAAAGCTGCCCCGTACCGACGATCAATAAATCACGCGCATCCTTGCGCGCCAGTAGATCCGCCGCCAGTGCCGACGCCGCCGCCGTGCGCCGCGCGGTCAGTGTATCACCATCCAGCGCGGCCTGCATTTGCCCGGTTTCCCCATCGAACAGCAGGTAGCCTGCATTGATCGTCGGGCGGCCCTTGGCAGCGTTTTCGGGAAAGAAGGTCACCACCTTGACGCCAATGCTTTCACCGGGAACCCAGGCGGGCATGATCAGCAAAGATGCCTCGGTGCCGTCCGGCTGCTCAATCGTCAGAACCTGCCGGTCCGGTGCCTGCACCGCCTTGCCGCGATACCACTCGCGCAACTGGCCGATCAGATCGGGCCAATCCAGCGCGGTTTCAAGCGCCTCGTGTCCGATCAATGCGCTCATCGATCCGCCCGTTTGACGACGGCATGCAGCAGAATATTTAGCCCGGCGACGAAATCCTCTGGTGTGCAGTTTTCTTCGTTGTTGTGGGTGATGCCGTTTTCACAAGGGGTAAAGATCATCGCTGTCGGGCAATGGGTGGCAAGGAAATAGGCGTCGTGACCTGCCTGGCTTTCGATATCACGCCAGTTGAAGCCCATGCGGATAGCCTCGTCGCGGATGCCGTCGATCATCTCGTGGTCAAAGATGTCGCCGCCCCATTCCCATTCATCCTCGATCACGGCCTCACACCCACACCGTGCGGCGGATTCGAACAGGGCCCGGCGCATCTTTTCGGCCATGGCGCGGGTGGTGATGGGATCGGGGTGGCGCACGTCACAAACGGCTTCGGCTGTGTCGGACAGGATCCCCGGCTTGTTGGGCCAAGCAGTCAACCGCGCGGCGGTGGCCTTGCCGTCATGCACTGCAAAATCCCAGCCGATGTCATCCACCGCGGTCAGCCAGCGCGCCCCCGCCGCCAGCGCGTTCTTGCGCAGGTCCATCGGCGTTGGTCCGGTGTGCGAGGTCTGCCCCTTGAACGACGCCCGCATCCCGCGCACCGGATAGCCGCCGGTGACAATGCCGACCTGCCGCTTCTCGGCGTCAAGGATCGGCCCTTGTTCAATATGCAGCTCGAAATAAGCGTCGATCTCGCCGGCCTTGCAAACGCGTTCGCCGTTATAGCCGATCCGCTCAAGCTCATCACCGAAGCGCGCGCCATCATCGCCGATCAGATCATGCACCCAGTCGATGTCATATTTCCCAACGAAACAGCCCGAGGCGACCATCGGAGGAGAGAACCGCGCGCCTTCCTCGTTGGTCCAGTCGACGACGACGACGGGGCGTTTCGTGACATGGCCCGCATCGTTCAGGCAGCGGATCACCTCGAGCCCGGCCAGCACGCCGGCGATCCCATCGAACCGCCCGCCATTGATCTGGGTGTCAAGGTGACTGCCAATCAGGATCGGCGGCAGATCGTTGTCGCTGCCGTCGCGACGGCCAAAGATATTGCCGGCGGCATCCACTTCAACAGTCAAACCGGCCTCTTCACACCAGTACCGGAACAGATCGCGCATGTCCCGGTCGGCATCGCCAAGCGTCAGGCGCGACAGCCCGCCGGGGCGGCCTTTACCGATCTCGCCGGAGGCTTCGATGGTGGACCAGAAACGGTCAAGATCGACACGGGTATCGGGGGTAATCGACATGGAAACCTTCTTTCTTTCGAGGGCCGGGATCAAAACAGGATGCCCGGAAGTTCGGTAATCAGTGCGGGGAAGAGGACGAGAAGCAGCAGCACGCCGACCATCACGCCAAGGAACGGGATCAAGTATTTGAACGACGCGCTAAGCGGGATTTCACCAACCCGACAGGCGGCCATGAGGTCGATCCCCAACGGGGGCGTATTGGCCCCAATGGCGAGGTTGATGGTCAACAGGATGCCGAAGTAAACCGGATCGATGCCGTAGTGGCCAAGGATCGGCAGGAACACCGGCGCAAGGATCAGAATGATCGCGATGCTTTCCATGAAAGTGCCAAGGATCAACAGGACCGCCATCATCATCAACAAGGCGACAGTGCCGCTTTGCGTGGCCTGCGTGATACCGTTGACCGCCATCTGCGGCACTTGCTCGGCCGCGAGAATCCAGCCAAAGACCGAGGCCGAAGCGATCACCAGCAGGATCACCCCTGTCATCTCGGTGGTTTCCCGCAACAGTCGCATCAGGGTGGAAAGTGACAGCGCGCGATAGACGAAAATGCCGATGAAAAGCGCGTAGGCCACGCCGATGCCCGCAGCTTCGGTCGGGGTGAAGATGCCAAGGCGAATACCACCCACAATGATGATCGGTGCCAGCATCGCCAGGATCGAGCCCTTGGCGGCACGTCCCAGCTCACCCCAGGAAAACGGCTCTCCGCCTTGCCATCCGTTGCGGCGCGAAATCCACCACGCCACCAGCATGAGGCCGAGACCCAGCAGGATGCCGGGGATGATCGCAGCCACGAAAAGCTGGCCGATCGAACTGTTGGTGGCGGTGCCGTAGACAATCAGCACGATCGAGGGCGGGATGACGGTACCAAGCGAACCAGCACAGCCCAAGGCAGAGGCCGAAAATCCGGGGGCATAGCCCTGATCTTTCATCGCGGGCAGCATCATCGTGCCAATGGCCACCACGTCTGCCACGCCGGAGCCGGAAAGCGACCCGAACATCATACAGGCGATGATCATCACCATCGCCAACCCGCCGGTGCGCCGCCCGATAAGGGCCGAACACAGCGCGATGATCCGCGGTGCAAGCCCGCCGTGGACCATCAGCAGACCCGCCAGCAGGAACAGCGGAATCGCCAGCAGTGTGAAACTGTTGATCCCCGCCACCGCGCGCTGCGCCACAACGATCAGGGGCGCGGCGTCGGCGATCAGCAAATAGAACATCGACGACAGACCAAGCGCCACGGCAATGGGCGCATCCAGCAGCACCAAGAGGACGAAGACGACAAGAAGCAAAGCAAGCGCGAGGCTCATGTGCGGCCCCCTTTCAGGATCAGGCCCAGCAGTGCCACGCCGCAGCAAACGGGGAGTGAAAGGTAAAAAAGCCCCACCGGCAACGACAGCGCGGTGGTCTGATGCGCCCATGTGATCTGGGTCAGTTTCCAGCCGGTCCAGATGAACACCGCAAGAAAAACAAAGCTCGCCAGCCATGCCAGAACGGCAAAAACCCGGCGCAGCGGTGCGGGCATGGTCACCAGGTCAAGCAACCCCGCACGGAAATGCGTGCCACGTACAAAGCCCGAAATGGCCCCCACAAAGGTCAGCCAGACCAGCGCCATGCGGGGTAATTCCTCGGCCCAGCGAGGGGTGGAGGAGAACAGGTAGCGCGAGATCACGACATAGACGACCATCGCCGCAAACCCCGCCACCAGCGCCGCACCAACCCAGCGGGCCGCGCGGTCGATAAGAATGGCCGCCCGCAGCGACCCGTTACCGAAAGTCATGGTTTCAAAAATCCTTCTGGGCCGCGGCAGAGCATGCATTCGTCACAATAGGCCGCGACGACGACCCATTCGTCCGAAATTACCTCGACCGTGTGGTCAAGCCCCGGTGGCAGGCGCATGGCGGTGCCTTCGGTCATGTGGTATTCCTCGCCCCCTGCCCGCAGGATCGCCTCGCCCTTCAGCGTCAGCGTCACCTCGTCGCGGGGATGGCTGTGCGCGGTAGACTTCGCGCCTTTCTTACCGGTGGTCACCGAAAGCTTGATAAAGCCCTCGCCGCGTTGAGCGGGGGAAAACAGCACCTTTTGTGTGAAGTCGTAAAGTTGCACCGGCTCGACCGATGCAACTTGTGTCATTTCAGGCCGCAAAGTCATTTGCGGTACTGGTCCAGGATGGTCAGAAGCTCTTCGCCATATACGTCCTTCTGGCTTTCCCAAATCGGTTCGACCGCTTCGATAAAGGCGGCTTTGTCGACCTCGTTGAACTGCATGCCTTCTGCTTCCAGTTGGGCGATCAGCTTGTCATTGGCGGCGGCAACCATGTCGCGCTGTTTCAGGCCCCAGGATGTGGCGGCTTCCATGACGATGGTCTGATCCTCGGGAGAGATCTTGTCCCAAACAGATTTCGACATGGTCAGCGTGGCAGCGCCCCAGATGTGTTCAGACAGCGAGACGTATTTCTGCACTTCGAAGAAGGACGCGGAATAGATGATCGCCAGTGGGTTTTCCTGCGCATCAAACAGCCCCTGTTGCAGCGCGGAGTATAGCTCACCAAACGAAAGGGGGGCCGGTTCTGCCCCCAGACCTTCGAATGTTGCCAAGCGCACTTTGTCGGGCGTGACACGGATTTTCAGACCGGCGAGGTCTTCGGGCTTTTCAACGGGGCGGACGTTGTTGGTGATGTTGCGGAAACCGTTTTCCCACCAGCCCAGAACCTTGATCCCCTTGCCATCAAGCATATCGGCCAGCGCAACGCCCAGATCGCCATCAAGCGCGGCAAAGGCCTGATCCCGCGCGCCCCAGGCATAGGGCATCTCGATGATGCCCATGCGCGGCTCAATCCCCTGGAACGACCCGGAACCGATCAGACCGGCCTGCACCGACCCAAATTGCAGCCCCTCGATCACTTCCTTTTCGCTGCCAAGCTGGCCGGAGGGGAAGACCTTGATCGAAACGCGACCTTCTGTGCGGCTGTTGACCTCTTCGGCGAAACCAGTGGCGGCAACGTGCCAGCTGTGGCTTTCCGGCAGAACGTGGCCCAGACGGATCGACACGTCATCAGCCAGGGCCGCAAGCGGCGCAAAGGCCATAAGGCTGGCCGCCAGCAGGCCGCCTTTGATCAATGTGGTGGGGGATTTCATTTTGGACTCTCCTGTTGTGCATTATTTGGAACAGAAGAAATACGGATCGCCGTTTCTACGCAAATAGGCTGGGCCTATAATTGAAAAAGCTTTCTTGAATGCTCAACGGTCTGACCACAGGGCTGCACTTTCGCGCGGCGTGAAGGCTTGCACACATCATGCGCACCCGCTCATGGGTCGCCCTGCTGAGCGTACGATTAGTGGAAATCCCTGCTTGGAAACAAGCGCTTGGCCTGATCGCGGGGGTGCATGGCACGGGGTTGGGTGCGGGATCTTGGTGCGTCGTCGGCTTGGGGTTGCGTGATGCCTACCGCATCATCCATCGGGTGGCCGAGACGGCTGAGATAGTGCGACACGTCTTCGATGCTATGCGCAATCACATGCACCACGATACCTTCGCGTTGTACATGGCCGGTGATGCGCAGCAAGCGCCCCGTCATCACCGCGCGGCGGAATTGTGCATAGACCTTTTTCCAGACCACCACATTTGACACACCTGTTTCATCCTCAAGCGTCAGGAAAACGACACCCGACGCCGTACCGGGCCGTTGCCGCGTGATCACCAGACCGCAGACAGAAATGGGCCTTTGTGCCATAGGCCCCAAAGGCACCTCGGGCAGCGCGTCATGAGCTGTCAGCCCCGTCATGGCCGGGCGCAACAGTTCCATCGGGTGGGCTTTCAGCGACAGGCGCATGGCCACGTAATCCTCGACCACTTCCTGCCCTAAATGCATGGCGGGCAAGGTGACGGGCTGTTCGGCAATGCCCTCGCCCTCGATCTTATCATTGAACAACGGCAAGGGCGCGTTGCCTTTGATCGCTTTTACCGCCCACAAGGCGTCGCGTCGTCCCAAGCCAAGCCCTGCATAGGCGTCGGCTTCGGCCAAACGTTCCAGAACCGCGGGCGAAAGCCCTGCCCTTAACCACAAAGCTTCGGGATCGGGGTAGCCATTGCCACGCGCGGCAACGATCCACCCTGCATCCTCTTCACGAAAGCCTTTGATCTGGCGAAACCCCAATCGCAAAGCCAGCGCCCCGTCGCTGCGCTTTTCAAGCGTGTTGTCCCATTCGCTTGTGTTGACGCAGACGGGGCGCACTTCGATGTGATGCTCGCGGGCATCGCGCACGATCTGGGCCGGCGCATAAAACCCCATAGGCTGCGCATTCAGCAACCCGCAGGCAAAGGCTGCCGGATGGTGGCATTTCAGCCAGGCCGATACATAGGCAAGCATTGCAAAAGCAGCGGCATGGCTTTCAGGGAAACCGTATTCGCCAAAGCCCTCGATCTGGGAAAAGCAATTCTCGGCGAAAGCTTTTTCATAGCCCCGCGCCAACATGCCATTGATGAATTTATCGCGAAGTTGGCCAATCGTCCCCATCCGCCTGAAGGTCGCCATAGACCGGCGCAGCTGGTCTGCCTCGCTTGGCAGGAACCCGGCTGCGACCACAGCGATCTGCATGGCTTGTTCCTGGAACAATGGCACGCCAAGCGTTTTGCCCAGCACGTCTTCCAGCTCTTTCGAGGGGAAAACCACGGCTTCGTTCCCCTGCCTGCGATTGATATAGGGGTGTACCATGCCGCCCTGGATGGGGCCGGGGCGCACAATCGCCACCTCGATCACCAAATCATATAATTCACGGGGCTTCATCCGCGGCAGAAAGTTCATCTGCGCGCGGCTTTCCACCTGAAACACACCAATGGCATCCGCAACGCACAGCATGTCATAGGTGTGCGCATCATCTTGGGGTATGCTGGCGATGCTGTATTTTTTGCCCCCATGTTGTGCAATCAGATCAAAGCTTTTGCGGATACAGGTGAGCATCCCAAGCGACAGAATATCGACCTTCAGGATATTCAGAGCGTCGATATCATCCTTGTCCCATTCGATGATCGTGCGGTCATCCATCGCGGCGTTTTCAATAGGGCAAAGCTCATCCAATCGCCCCTTGGTGATGACAAACCCGCCGACATGCTGGCTCAGATGCCGCGGAAACCCGATGATTTCACCAATCAGCTTGATGGTCAGCGCCAGACGCGGGTCCGATAGATCAAGCCCCAGTTGTTTAACGCGCTCGGGGTCCGGCCCGCCATTGCTGGTGCCCCAGATTTGCCCGGAGAGATTGGCCGTGACATCCTTGGACAAGCCCATAACTTTGCCCACCTCGGAGATCGCCGCGCGCGAGCGGAAATGGATCACCGTGGCGCAAAGCCCGGCGCGGTGCCGGCCGTATTTGGCGTAGATATGCTGGATGACCTCTTCGCGGCGTTCATGTTCGAAATCGACGTCGATATCCGGCGGCTCTCCGCGATGTTCTGACACAAAGCGTTCCACCACCATGGTAATCGTTTCGGGGCTGACGTCGGTGATGCCCAACAGATAGCACAAGATCGAATTGGCCGCGGACCCCCGCCCTTGGCACAAGATCCCCTTGGAGCGCGCGAATTGAACGATGTCATGCACCGTGAGGAAATAGGCCGGAAAATCGAGCGTCTTGACCAACGCCAGTTCTTTTTCCATTTGCGCAATGGCCCGCGCAGGTGCCCCCTTGGGATAGCGGACCTTCAGCCCCTCGGACGCCAACCGCGCCAAACGGTCCTGGGGCGTTTCATTGTCTGCGATCTCGTCCGGGTAATCATAGCTGAGTTCGGACAGGCAAAAGCTGGACCTGGCCGCGATCTGTGTCGTGCGGCGCAAGGCCGCTGGGTGACGGGCGAACAGGCGCTTCATGTCAGCTTCGGGCTTTAGGCGTTTTTCAGCGTTGGGTAAGGCACGCGTGCCGATTTGATCGATCGTAATATTGTGGCGCAGGCAGGTCAGAACATCAGCCAACTGCCGTCGCGCACCGTGGTGCATCAACACATCCCCCACGGCCACCATCGGCGCTGCGGTGCGATGCGCGAGGGTGGCGCAGGCATCAAAATAGCGTTGATCACTGCCATCATAGCGCGGCGCCACACCGATAAAGACATCCGCAGGAAAGTGCTTTTTCAGCGTCGCGATATCGGGCTGGCTGGCTTTTAGGGACGCTTGCGGCACGGCAATCAAGCTCATGCCCGCACAGCCTTGAACCAGATCAGGCAAGTCCAGATAGCAGGCCCCTTTGGGGGCGCGTCGTTTGCCAAGGGTCAATAACCGCGTCAACCGCGCATAGGCTTCACGATCGTGGGGCAATGCGACCCAATGGGTATCGCTATCGCGCAAGATCAGCCGCGCCCCGATAACAAGCCTTGGCAAGGGCGCATCAGCCCCCAACTCGCGCCGAAGCTCTTTCAGAGCGGAATAGGCCCGAACGACCCCGGCCAGTGAATTATGGTCTGTGATGGCCAAGGCGTTCAGCCCCAACTCGGCCGCCCGAGAGACCAATTCCTCTGGGTGGGATGCCCCCCGCAGGAACGTAAAGTTAGACGTGCAACACAGTTCCGCATAGCCGGGATCCAGAGACGGGTTTCGCGCCTTCATGGAAATTCACCCTGCACAAACCAGTTCGGGTTTTGCGGCGTATAAAACAACCACAATCGCCGGCCCTGCGTTGTGTCCACTTTCCAATAATCCCGCACACCTGACCGCCAGTTGTCATCTGGCAACCACCATTCAGGCGCGATACGTTCAGGCCCTGTCGCCCGCCCCGTGGTCAGCGACATCCGGCGCCAGCGAAACTGTGCGGGCGGCCGTGTCCCGCTGGCTGCGATAGGTTCCGGCGGGAACAGGCACAAAGGGCGCGGCCGCAGAGTGGACCATGATCCCGTGGCGGTACTGTAGGCCGCTGGTACGATTTGAAAGCTCCGCTCGGGGATATGACTGTCTGCCGGTAGAAAACGTTGAATGTTTTCAAGCCCGATCCGGTTACCAAGACGGGTGATCAGATCCTCCAGCCCGTCAGGGCGCGCAGCCGTGGCCGCGGTGATTTGTGCGTCGGCAAGGTTTTCGACCTGCGTCGCTTCAAGCCGTAACTGGTCGATGCCAAAGCCCGCATCCGCAGTCCGGATCCCCCGGTCAAATAGGGGCAAAATACGCATTGCATCACGCATTGGTGCCGCGAGACGCAGTTCGATTTGCTGCGCGCCCTGATCCACCCGCCGCATCGTTAACTGCAATCGCCGTGCCCCCATGGCCTGACGTTTCAACTTGTCGCAAAGCTGATCCAGCAACCTTTTCGTGCCCGCCATCACATCAGCGCTCAGCCCGATCGGCTCGGGCAATGTCATACGCACAGCATAGTGTGGTGCCTCGCCAATCGGTGTGATCGTCTCGTCCTGGGCGCCCATTGCCTGATCCAGGCGCAACATGACATTCGGCCCGAAACGGCGCGCGATTGTCATGCGGGGCAAAGCCAATAGGTCCGAGATTTTTCGCAAGCCAAGCCGCTGCAACGCCGTGTCAGTTTTCTCGTCAAGACGCAGCGCAGCAACGGGCAATGCAGTGATATCCGCATCGGGCTTGCGGGCATAATGCGTGCGCGCCCAAGCTGCCCCGCGGGTATCGGCCGCCGCGATACGCCCGTTCAGCCCCGCACGCGCAAGACGGTGACGCATATCATCCAGCATTTCCGCCTCACCGCCAAACAGATGCACTGACCCGGTGATGTTCAGGACCAAACCATCCCTCCCATCCACCCCCACCCAAGGGCAGTATCGTTTGCTCCACCGGGCAAGTGATTGCAAAAACCGCGCGTCCTCTTGGGGATTGGCTGCTGCGCTGTAAAGCTCGGGGCAATAGGCACGGGCATCTGACAACCCCATGCCACGATGCAACCCCTGCGCCTCTGCCGCTTGGTTCAAACAGTAGATGCGGTCGGTATTTTTCGCGTTTTGGACCAGCGCGAAAGGGCGATCGCTATTGGCGGCCTCAAGCGTCCGCGCGCGCAGCACCCTATCGCTGGGCAGTCGGGGAAACCACACTGATGCGACGCGTTTGCGCATTCCACTTCACAGTCCAAGCCGCTAATGTTCCTGATTTGTTCTTTATAAGTTTCCAATTTTGCAGAGTCGAGTCCTCGGCTGTGTTGCCCTCATCAAAAACAGGGGTGCAGTGCCATCTGGTCTGCGCGGCATTGTTCCCCATCCCTTCGGGCAAAATGCAAAGCCCTGTGGCGTTGCCTTCTTGCGCAGCCAGTTGCAAACGCCGCCCTTCCGTCAACCCAATGGGCTGTGTGAGTTCTGCGATCACCACTGCCACATGCCCCGACCGCAACGCCTCCTCGGTCGAGGCGAGCACATCGATATGACGCGGTGCCTGCGCGATCAGCAGTTGCGACGGATCAAGATAAGCCGCGCCCCCCACCGGATTGATCTGCGTGCCGTGCCATGCCTCACGCACCCAAAGCGCGGCCCCGCCATTCGCGCCACAGACCTGACCGGCCAGTGCATATGCAAAAGCATAGGCAGACGCCCCGCAAACCTCATGGGTGCGGGTATTCTTGAGCGGAAAGTGAGATTCGAAGTGGGCCATGGTTCAGATCATACAAGACGGAACAAAAGATGCACATTGAAGACATCTTGACCCGCCACTGAACTTTCATCCAGCCGGGACCAGCGCCCGCTTGGGCGATACGCCGCATGCGGGGTTATTTATATCGTATTTTGTTTTATT
>NZ_JBQKUI010000010.1:0-102519 GCF_054968505.1 Sulfitobacter sp. G5_S2_6_S6 | reverse complement strand
GGAGGTCTATAACCAGCTCGACAACGATCTGCGCATCCGCAGCGTCCTGCGCCGCTCGGACGGAGCTGCCGAGAGCGGGCTGCGCCAGATCTGGAACAGCGCCAACGAGAATTACCCGCCGACCGTCTATGGCCCCAATGCTCGGCTCGACGTGGAAATCCTCAGCATCAACCGGATCGGAACCAACCGCGCGACGGTCCGCCTGCGCAAGCGCCTGACGTCCATTAACGGCACCCAGACCGGCCTCTTCACTGCGACGCTTCTCTTCGAGTTCCGCCCGGAGACCCGCCGCTCCATCGATGAGGTCTGGACCAACCCCTTCGGCTTCACCGTGCGCGAATATTCCATCCGCTCCGACAGATTGGAGAATTAGTTTGATCAATAAGTTCTTTGTTGCTGCCATATTTGTTTTGCTGCCTGCCCTTGCATTTGCCGAAGCGATCCCGCGCGGTGGTCCAAATGACAGTCGTGTGCGGCTGGCCACCTACCAGGAAGGCCAGGTCTACCGGATCAGCGTCTCGCTCACCCATGTCACCACCATCGAGTTCGGGATCGGCGAAAGCATCCGCTCGATCATCGCGGGCGACACTGAGGGCTTCGAGATCGACGGCGTCCCGGGCGGTCAGGCCTTCGCGATCAAGCCTGTGGCGCGCGGGGTGCATACCAATGTGACAGTCTATACGAACCGCCGGAGCTACTACTTCAACGTCGAGGAGGCCCGCAGCCCAACCTTCTACGTGGTGCAGTTCCGCTACCCTGACGACGCTGCGCGCCCGACCCGGGCCATCGCGGCCCGAGCGCCGAACTACAACTACGGTGCCAGCGCGCGGACCGAGTTTACGCCAACCCGCATCTGGGATGACGGGACGTTCACGTATTTCGCCTTTCCAAGAAACGCACCTGTGCCAGCGATCTTCCGCTACGCGGGCGGCCGTGAACGCACGGTCAACACGCAAACCCCTGAGGACGGCGTAATCCGAGTCAACGGCGTGAACCGCCAATGGGTCCTGCGACTTGGCGAAGAGGTGGTCTGCATCGAGGCGATCGCGCCCGCGGAGGCCGCTTCATGAGCGATACCGAGAACACTGAGCTGGAAAAGCGCCTCGCCGCCCTTGAGAAAGGCAGTGCCCGCGCCCCCACGGCCGCGCAGCGCCGGTCGCCCCTTCTTGCGCTGATCGTGGTCCTCGTCATCGGCGCCGGTGGAGCCCTGCTTTATCTCCTCTCACAGCCCGACGAAGAGGAAGTCTTGCCGACGGCCACCCCGGACGTCTTCCAAAACGAGGGGGACGGCTTTGGCACCATCGAGACCTTGCCCCCGCCCGAGCCCGAGGTCGTGTTCGTTGCGCCGGATCCGGTCGCGCCCAACGCTGAGCTTCTGGCGCAGATCACGGCCCTGCAGGCTCAGATCGAGGAATTGCGCAACGCCCCCGAACCGGTCGTCGAGGAAGACACCGCCGCCGCAGAGGCGATCGACGCGCTGACCACTCAGATCGCGGCGCTGCAAGCTGCCTCGGAAGCCGCACAGCAACGGTTCCAGGACGAACTGACGGAGCGGGATCGAAGTCTCGAGCAATTACGCATGGATCTGGAACTGGCCCAACTCGAGGCCAGCCGACCGCAACCCGCGCCATCAGGCCCCACAGAAGATGAGCTGCGCGCACGCGAGCAAGAGCGACTGCGCCGCGAGGAAGAGGCCCGGCGCATGGCCGAGCTGGAGCGCCGCGCAGCGGAGGAACGCGCCTTTCAGGAGCGGCGCATCGCCTCGCCCACCATCGCGTTTGGCGGTGCCTCCGGAGCGAATGAAACGGCTCTGACCGAACGCACTTTTGGAGAGGTGACGGATTTCGTGCTGAACGGGGCGCTGCCCTCGACGGTGACGCAGGCCGAGGTGATCGCCAATCCCTCCAACACGATTCTACAGGGTACCATGATCCAGGCCGTGATGGAGACCGCCCTCGACAGCTCCCTGCCCGGCCAGACCCGTGCCGTGGTGTCCGAGGATGTCTACAGCGTGGATGGCACGCGCCTTTTGATCCCCCGCGGATCCCGTCTCATCGGGCGCTACCGCGCCGGCGTCGATATCGCGCAGCGTCGCGTCACCATCGCGTGGGACCGGATCATCCTGCCCGACAACCAGACCGTCCAGATCAGCTCCTTCGGGGGCGATGAACTGGGCCGCTCCGGCGTCACCGGTTTCATAGACACGCGCTTCGCCGAGCGTTTCGGGTCGGCCGCCCTGATCTCGCTGATTTCCGCCGCGCCAAGTGCCGCCGCCTCCGAGGTCCAGGATGAGACTGCCGCCGACGTTCTCGAAGACGTTGGCGATGCTCTGGCAGATGCGACGGACAGCGTCATCGGTGACTATCTCTCAATCGGCCCCGTCATCTATGTCGACCAGGGCGCCCGCGTCACCGTCATGGTCGACCGCGATCTGGAGATATTCTGAGCCCATGTCACTAAGCTATCTCGAAACCTCGCTCGACCGGATCGATGCCGCCGCCCGCGAAGATGTCATCGAGATCTGCATCAACCCCGACGGGACCTGTTGGGGCGAATTCCAGGGCGACCACTTCATGCGCGCGCTGGACCAAAGGCTTACGGGCGTTCAGGTCAGGGACCTCGGCAACCAGATCGCCTCCTCGGCCAATACAACGATGAGCAAGGACCGCCCCATCGTCTCGGTCTCGATCACCTATAAGGGTCGCCCGATCCGGGCACAGGTCATCACCCCGCCCGCCGTGCTCTCGGCAATGTCGATCAGCCTGCGGTTCTTCTCGAGCCTGCCGCTCGAGGGTATCGCGCTCGATTTTCTCTACGGCAAGGAACGCAAGCTCGAAGACCTGCGCGTGGAAAAGAAGCGCGCCTTGCGCTCCGTAGTGGCCGCGGGTTTGATCGATGATGCGCTCACCTTCTGCGTCGAGAACAAACTCAACATGATCGTCTCGGGCGGCACCTCCACCGGCAAGACCGTGGCCGCGCGCAAGATCCTCTCTCACGTACCGGCCGAGGAACGCATCGTGACCATCGAAGAAGCGGCCGAGCTTCTGCCGACCCAGCCAAATGCCGTGAACCTGATCGCCAATCGCGACGCGGAATTCCAGACCGCCGATGTGCTTCTCACCGCCACGCTGCGCATGCGCCCCGACCGGATCATCCTGGGCGAGGTGCGCGGCAAGGAGGCCATGACCTTTCTGGAAGCCATCAACACCGGCCATGGCGGGTCCATGACCACGCTGCATGCCGAAACCCCGCAACTCGCCGTGCAGCGGCTCGCGATCGCGGCACTCAAGACCGAAATCCCGATGACCTATGCCGACATGATCCAGTACATCGAGAACTCCATCGACGTGATTATCCAGGCCGGTCGCCATGACGGCAAACGCGGCATCACCGAATTCTACCTCCCCGGCGCAACTGAGATTGGAACTTCCCCATGAAGACCTTTGAATACGATATCCTGTCCTTTCCCATGACCCGTAAGACCAGCCTCTCCGACATGCAGGCCAGCCTGAACGAGAAGGGTGCAGAAGGCTGGGAGGTGGTGTCGATCAGCTCCTCGGAATTCGCCAATATCGGGCACACCGTTTTCCTGAAGCGCGAAACCACAGCCACTGGAGCCACGGCATGAGGCAAGCGCAGCACCTCGCCTTGGCCGCGCTGGCCCTAAACCTGACACCTACCTTCGCCGTTGCCGAGCGCAACCTAGTGCCAACCCTCGATCGCAGCTTTGACGTCTGTCCGGACCGGCCCGCCGAGCCCGTCTGGATGCAGGAGATCCCCCTGCGCCAAGCCTATCAGCGGGTTCTGGTTCAGGACATCTACCGTGCCCAAAACCTTGAGCGCATCGTCGAGACTGGCAGCTGCGATTGCGAAATCCGGTTCCCATCTTGGGACGCTGCCGAAGCGGTGTTTCGGGAGAGCTACGCGAGTGACGAACGATGGGAAATGCTGCAAGCCTCGGATGGCTACAACCGCCGCGCCAACGCCGCCCGTCTCGAGGCCAAAGCGATCTGCGAAGCTGCGGGCAACTGGTGAGGCACAACCCCAATGAGCGTCGTCACCTATTTCGTTGAAACCTCACAGGGCTATCTCGACACCGCCGCTGAAACCCAGTTCGGATCTGTCGCGGCGACGGTTGGCACGCTGCTGGTGTTGGGCACAACGCTAGTGGTGATCCTCGTCTTCCTGAACATGATCTACCAGTACAAGGCGATGGACGGGCGCACGGCCTTTTGGCTCGCGGTCAAGATCGGGCTCATCGGGATATTTGCGACAAACTGGGTGCAATTCAACGCGTTCTCGTCTGCCATTCTCTATGGGATAGACAGTATCGCGGGCGCGCTTGTAGCTTCCGTCGGCGGCGGCAGCCCGGGGCCCTCCGGCACGTTCGCGGAAGAGTTCGATCGGCTGATCGCGGAACTGGGCGACTATCTGAACGCTGCCGGGTCCGAGCTGAACTGGATGGCCGGCGCCATGCTCGACATCGTCGGTGTTCTTCTGCTCTCGATCCTCGGCGGGCTGGCCGCCTTCATCCTCGTGGCCTCCCGCCTGATGATCGCGCTCCTGATCGGGATCGCCCCGGTGATGATCTTCCTGACCCTCTTCGAGGTCACCAAGGATTATTTCGCGCGCTGGTTATCCGCGCTTATCTCCTTCGCGATCTACCCTATCGTGGTCGCAGGGGTCTTCGCGACCGTCACCGGGGTGGCCTCGGCTCTCATAGGCGAGTTGGGTGATCCGGAAGGGGCTTCCAACATCGGCGCGCTCATACCTTTCTTCATGATGGTGCTCATGGCCAAGGGGTTCATAATCGCAACACCCTTCATCGTCCGCGCGATATCCGGCAACATCATGATGCCCGCCCTCTCCGGAGGTCTCGGCGGCGGCTACAGCTTTGCCCGCGCCGCCATGGGAGGCCAGCAGGCCTACAATCGCTACCTCATCGGCGGGGCCAGTGGCGCAGAATACGCAGCCCTCAGGGCGCGGCAGTTCTTTGGCGTGCAGCAAATGCCAGTGCGGCAAGGCATGGGGCAGACGGGTTCCGGAGGCGGCACAGGATCCGCAGACTCGGGATCAAAAATGCTGGCGCAGCTGGCTAGATTGGGACGGCTTGGGCGACGGTGACGGCCCAAGCGGCTACTCGATTTTGCATCACAATGCTACGTTGCGGCCTTTAATTACCGGTGCAAGATCGGATTCAGGACGAACTCACGCTAAGTGAACAATGTAGGCGTTGTGGGAGTTGTGACACTCTGCCTTACTCCACATTCGTTGACGCCCGGATGGGACGCTACAGAGGAACTCGCCGCCGGTGTTTTGGCCATCCTAGGTGTAGAGTTCCGACTACTTACCCCTTAGATTGTACTTCTGTCAGCTCGCTTAAACAAATCACGTGCTCTTCATAGAAGCTCTGACTTGATATTTTCGCCCGCGATGAAGCGCGGCAGGTATGGTCGACGTCGCACCATGTTTAGCAGATCCCAGTGCATAGCTTTAGCGAATGATTGGTTCAGTCCGGCTGGCGGTTCGAATTTGTACATCTGCATGTGCATCTTCTCATCAAACCAAAATACCGTTGAACGGTCATATTCCGGTTGGAGATAGTAATGTATCTCCCAGATTATGGCACTTAGAAACTCGGCGATTTGGCTGGATTGATACACGAATGCGTGGTCGTAGAACCACTCTTGGAACTCCGGCAATGCCAGATAACATTCCTCCATTGTTTTGACGTGGCCGTTTGCTTCTAGCGTTGATTGGAAACTTTTCACGACGCCCTCTAGGCGGGTGAAATTATGCTTCCCAATGTCACCTGTCATCTTCAGAGCCTTGATGCGTTGAACTTTCATATCCAACTCTAGGTCCATGGAGGAGAACCAAACCTTCTCGATGATGGTATACCCGTCAAGCCAAGATGCGAAGGCGCTTACAGCTTCGCTTAGTTGGGCAGTCGCCGGGGCGAGTTTCGGGTCGTCACATACCGATTTTAGGAAATGAAGATATGTCCGATGGGAACCGTCCCCGTCTTCCGGAGGCGGAGGGAGGTCGAATGGCATTAGCCCACCCTTTTTGGGATTTGGGATCGATAATAAGTCGCCCAGAAGGATGTTGAACAGTCGCGAATGCGCGCCGGTCCGGAACATGATGTTGCTCCAATCAGGCGACCATTTCTCGACCAACATGCCATAGTTGAGCATGTCGTCGATCAGATGACACACCGCGTTCAGGATTATCGCCTCCCGCTCAATCTCATTCAGGGAAGGAACATTGAATGCAAGTTCTCGTTTCATCGGTGGTCTTTCTGTCAGGCCCTAATCCCAAATCGCCGCTAAGTTGGCGGCAAATGTCTCGCGACGGTCTGGGCTGACCTTGTCGAGATTTGACAGTTTCCATCGGACCGCGGGCAGTTCGGCAACCTCCTGTAGGTCGGCAAGCTGCCATCGCACGTTTCCGCGTTCGACACCGATCAAAAATTCTCGATGGTCCTGAGGCATCTGACCGACGACGATCTCGATCATTTCTTCTCGTGTAGATATCAGATCTTCGATCCGTACCGGGGCGGCCGTCATACCCACGAAGTTGTTCTGGAATTCCTGTTCTATTTCTTTTCGTCTGGGGGCCAAAACCTCGGCGGCGGGGCGATTGTGGCTCAAGATGTAGACGAGGAAGGCTTGTCGCAATGTGTCGCTTATGCCTTCATGTGCCAGCAGATCCCGCACATCGAAAAGGTCGCGTGGGTGCTGCCTGTCGAGAGCGGCCACAAGTTTACCTGCATATAGATCGTCACGTGATACGACTAAGGTCTCGGCGAAGCTGAATTGGTCCTCAACTTTCTCAGAAACGGCCATGATCGACGGCTCAAAAACACATCCGCGCATGACTGGCGTCACTTCGATTTTTATCTGTGCTTGTGGTGATCGCACTATCAATCGGTTAAGCGTTCGTTCCTTGGCCAATCGGCTCGGAAGGACCCGTAAGTCTGGTAGGGTTTCTGAGATCGACCTGCCGATCCGTTCAAGTGCTTCATCAATTTCCGTCAGTGACTCACCACGCGGTTTGACCGGTAGGTACGTTAGGTCGATATCGACAGACAGACGTGGTAGGTCGCGCACGAACAGATTGATCGCGGTTCCGCCTTTCAATGCGAACACATCCTCAGACGCGACGGAGGGCAGTGTCCGTACCAATAGTTCGACCTGCTGGCGATAGCGCTCGTCAATGGCCATCCAAGTTCTCCGGAACCGTAATCTGGTATTTGGAGTCTAACCGTCCAGATTTTGCGATCACCCTCTTTCCACTCCCGATAGCGATCTCTGCCAGGTCTAAATGCTTCAACCACGTATGCTGATATCGCTCTGCGAACCAGAGGAAGAGGCGCGTGGCCTTAACGCTGTCACATCGTTCGAGGAGCTTTTGAAGTCGTCGGGGACTCAAATCCGTAAGTCCGGTGAACAGGTCAGCTGCGTGTTCAAAGGATTGTCTGTTGGGGATTTCATCCAAGAATTCCAGAGTCGCTCTCTCAGGGCTTGAAATGATCATTGGCCATTCCCGATCACCCCACACAAATCGTTTTAGCCCACCTGATACATGCGATGCTCCGGTATGGTTGGCAGGGAACGTGAGATCGGGAAGTTCCGTGACTGCGTGTTCGATGTCGGCCTCTTTAAACAGCCTGTTTGCATTTCGTTGCTCAAATTGGATTGACGGATCGACTTCGCGAACCCATTTGGCAAGGCGGGCCTCGGTATAGAGATAGACGCGGTGCCCCTTGCCCAGCCGGACATAGTGGCCGTACCCTTGTAGTTCGAGGGCGGATAGGCCGCCTACCGCGACGGGCTGACGCATCAACGACTGCAGGGATATAACCAGATGTTGCCATCTCGTTTCCGCACCCGGACGTGTGTAGATTCCGCGCGCTGGCTGTTTCAACCAACCGTTGGCGACATACTTTCCGCGCAAGGCGCTGGAGTAGCCTCTGTCCTCGAGCCAAGCGGCACTGACCACCAAACCTTCAGGAAGGATGTGTTGAAGCGAGTTTAGCTTTTGACCTCGTTGCGTACTCATGGTTGGTTAATTGTGCCTTTTGTAAACATGAGATCGGTTTGATCTTGTCGATATTAGATAACCTATGGTACGTAAAAAAACAAATACATAAACTGAAAGCCGAAACCCGCCATGATCGTCGCCGACAATGAGACAGCAGTCGACCTGCTCTATTATGAAGCGGTCGCAAAGACGGTCGTACGCGTCGTCTCCGAAAAGTCAGACGAACCGCTCAGCGTCGGGGTCCACGGTGACTGGGGGGCTGGCAAATCCAGTATCCTGATGATGGTTGAACAGACGTTTAAGGATGAGGAGCGTGTCCTGTGCATACGTTTCAACGGATGGCTGTTCCAAGGGTTTGACGACGCGAAAACGGTGCTTATCGAGACGATCGTCGAGGAGTTGATGAAGAGCCGTTCGGGCTCACAGAAAGTTATCGACCAAGGAAAAAAACTGTATCGCCGCATCAACTGGATGAAGATGGCGCGCAAAGCCGGCGCATACGGGATGACGGTTGCGACAGGGATACCCCACCCGGATACGCTGTCAGATCTCTACGCGGCTGCGACATCCGTCGTCAAAACCGGGGCCGAAGCCATTTCGGTGGACAGCTTGAAGAGCGTAGTCGACAGCGCCGGCGCGTATCTCAAAGACGCCGAGGCCGAGAGCACACCGCAACAGATGCATGAGTTCCGCCAAGAGTTCGAAACACTACTCGAGGTCGCCGACATCGACAGGCTCGTCGTCTTGGTCGACGACCTTGACCGATGTTTGCCCGAGACAGCGATCGGGACCCTAGAAGCAATTCGTCTCTTCCTATTCGTCCCGCGAGCAGCTTTCGTTATCGCCGCCGACGAGGGCATGATCGAATATTGTGTCCGGCAGCATTTCCCAGACTTACCGACGGCCACAGGTCCCGCGACCTACGCAAGAAACTATCTCGAAAAGCTTATCCAGGTTCCGTTCCGTCTACCCTCGCTCGGCTATACCGAGACGCGCATCTATGTGGCGTTGCTGCTCGTCTTGAACGAATGTGGCGATGACTCCGACACCTTTAAAAAACTGGTTCCGATAGCGCGTGCCGCACTCCAAAAACCCTGGATTGGCCCCGGATTGGACCGGACCAGCTTGAAAGTGGCTTTTGAAACGATACCGGACGCCGTAGAACGAGCCCTCAACATAGCCTATCGAATCGCCCCGATCCTGACTGACGGCTCGCGTGGTAACCCTCGACAGGTCAAACGGTTCATCAACACGATGGCGCTGAGACTCGCAATCGCCGAGGAACGGGGATTTGCCGATGAGTTGAATATGAGCGTCCTCGCCAAAGTGATGCTTGCAGAGCGGTTCGCGCCGGAAGTCTTCGACGCACTAGCGAGGGGCGCGGCGGACACCGGTTTTTCAGACGAGTTGATCGCCTTAGAATCGCACGCGGCATCGGACGGCACAGAGACCGTCCCTGTCAAAGCCAACGGAAAGGCGTCTTCGGCGAAGAAAGCGCCCAAGGCCAAGGAGCCTGTTCAACTTCCCGACTGGCCAAACATCGAATGGGCTAAGCGGTGGGCAGGTATTCCGCCGACTCTCGCCGAAGTCGACCTGCGTCCCTACGTGTTCGTAAGCCGTGACCGGCGTGGTGGATACGGGTCACAAACACCACTCGGTGAACTTGACGAGATGCTCGGCAAGCTCATGGGCCCGCCGTTACAAGTCAAACAGATCACGACGGAGATCAAGAGATTGACCTCTGTCGAGGCCGAACAACTCTTCGACGCATTGCGTGCCAAGGTTGCCGACGCCGAAGACCTTGTCGAAGAACCAGACGGCATGCACGGGCTGGCCGCCATCTGCCAGCATCATCCGTTCCTGCAAGCGTCGCTTGTCGGCTTCTTCAGGGACCTGCCAGTGACCAAGGTAGGGACATGGGTCATGACGGGCTGGGCGGGTGCCATCACAGAGGCAGAGGCAAAGGCCGCGTACGACGCTCTCAAGTCAGATTGGGCCGAACAGAGCGATAACCCGGCCCTGAGCGCCGCGGCGAAGGCTGCCGCAAGCATGGGCCGCAAGCGAGGTGAACGCTGATGGGCACGTCGGGAAGTTTCGGAGGGGGAAGGCCCATGGTTCCGTCATGGGTGAGTGATCCGGCTCCGGGTCCCGCGGCACCGCCGCAGAATCCGCCACAAGACGGTCAGGGTGGAACACCGGATGATGGACAGGGATCGGACACCGCGCCGCCCGCGCCAGCCGCCCCCACCCCCTATCCAGCAATTCAACCGCCCGCGCAGGGGTCCAACTACGGGTCCGCGCGTAGCGACATGACTTCGGGCACCAAGAATGGAAGTTCCGGATCAATCCGTCGTGGTGCCGGCAAGTACGTTGCTGCCAGTGGCGGCGGTCGGGCGGCCGCACGGCAGCTGGGAAGTTCACGCGCGCTCGCGGGCGGTATTGCCGGTCTGGCGAGTGCGATTTCGCGGGATGGTCCGGCAGAGGCGCTTCGTCGTTTTAACCTCGAAAGTCTGGCCGGGGCTCCGGCTCAGGACGTGTTCGTCGCACTCACCGACGCGCTCTGTCCCCCAGGGGGGACGATCGACGAGGCGATCGCACGCGACGCCTTGTTGGAGACGATCGCGGATCTCGCCGCCAAGGGTATAGGAAACTTTGACGAGCTGACGCAGGACGATCTCCAAGAAATATTCATCGGCGTCGTTTCCCGTTCTATCGAGGGAAGGATACTGAACGAGGTAGGCACCAATTCGATTAAACTCTCTCCAGACATAGCCGCCGTGGACCGTGCCCAGAAAATGTTGCACAGTTTCGTTGTCGGGTGCGTTAGGGACAGGTTCCAGGCTTCCGGTGAGTCCGTCTCATCGCTCGATAGCGGGCAGATAGATGGCTTCGTCTCCGACCTCTACGCAGCGTCCTTCGATCTCATGCAAACGATGGGAGAGGCGGAATGAAACGTTTCAGCCTGATCACGCGTCTCGGTAAGACCGAAGCCGCCAAGGTAAACGTCCTGCAGCGTGACTCGTCGGTGCATGAGTTAGACTTTCTCGATGGTGACAACCGCCTAGCCTATGGTCTGGGCCAGGCGTTGGCCCAGCTGGCATCTCTCGGCCTCACCACGCCCGAGACCGCGATCGACCTCGCGCTCCTCGCCGGACTGGTGAACGCCGCTGACACGCGGGTATCCCGTGACATCAACGCCCAGGGCGGATGGACGCGGGAAATTGATCTGTACCTGCCTGTCAGCGATCCTGACCGCTGGTCCGCACAGGCAGACCATATCGGCAAGATGCTTCGTTTCCTGACCGGAGACCGTTGGCGGCTGTTCTTCAGGCTACGACCGAAGGAGGCATCCTCTCTCAGCGTGGCTACAGACAAACTTCCGTTGCACGGGCTAGACGAAGTCAGTCTCTTCTCTGGTGGCCTCGACAGTTTGATTGCGGCAATAGACTCGCTTACAGAAGGGACGCACCCACTGTTCGTCAGCCATTACTGGGACGCGGAGACGGCCAAAGCGCAGTCATATCTGTTAGAGCGTTTGGAGACGAAGTTTGGTGACGAAGCCTTCAAATCGATGCGTGTCCGTCTGGGTTTCGACCGAAACGCGCTGGACACGGGTCAGACCGAAGACACGCAGCGAGGACGGTCGTTCCTGTTCTACGCCTTGGCCTCTCTGGCAGCCGCATCGTTCGGCACGAAGACGACCGTGAATGTGCCAGAGAACGGGCTGATCGCGCTTAACGTCCCTCTTGACCCACTCAGGTTCGGTGCGCTTAGTACCCGGACCGCGCACCCACACTTCATGGCGAGCATGCAGCGTTTGCTGGATGGACTCGGCTTACAGGTAAGTCTCAACAACCCCTATCGACACCGGACCAAGGGGGAGATGACCGACGATTGCGCGGACAAGGCCTATCTGAGAACTATCGTCGGCTCTTCGATGTCCTGTTCCTCCCCGGCCAAGGCCCGCTACAAAGGCCTCTCGCCGAGACATTGCGGCTATTGCGTCCCTTGCCTAATCCGCCGAGCGTCACTCAAGGCGGGGCTCGGATCGGACGACCCGACACTCTACACCGTCGAAGACCTATCGGCCCAGACGCTTCGCAGCGACAGGGCGGAAGGGGAGCACGTGCGCTCCTTCCATATGATGGTCGCCCGCCTACGCGAACGGCCGGAACTCGCGGGCATAATCGTGCACAAACCTGGACCGTTGATTGACGCTCCAGCGGAGATCCCCGCCTATGCGGAGGTCTTTCGTCGTGGCGTGCTCGAAGTCGCCTCAATCCTCGGCGATGTCAACGTCAAGCCAGGTTGATCCTTATGAAACCTGATTTCGTCGACTTCCATGCCCATCTCGATCTATATCCGGACCTCGCAGAGGCGATCCGAATATGTGACTCCTCAAGGACCGCAACGTTGGCCGTCACGACCACCCCAAGAGCATTTGCACGTAACAAGGAGTTGGCGGAGCACAGTCCGTTCGTGCGCGTCGCCCTCGGCCTGCATCCGCAGCTCGTCGCAGAACGCGCCTCTGAACTGGCTCTCTTCGCGGACCTGCTGCCCCAGACACGATATGTTGGTGAAATCGGACTCGACGCAAGCCCGCGCCACTACCGATCTTTTGAGGCTCAAAAGGAAGTGTTCGGAAAAATTCTAAAGCTCTGTGCTGAAGCTGGTGATAAAGTCCTAAGTCTGCATAGCGTCCGGTGTGCGAAGCACGTACTCGACATGGTAGAGGCCAGCTTACTTATGGGCCGTGGCGCTGTCGTGCTGCACTGGTTCACAGGTAGTGCCAGCGAGGCGCGAAGGGCCGTGGACATGGGGTGCTACTTCTCAATCAACGAACGCATGTTCGCAACACCGAAGGTTGATGCGGTGCTCAAGGGCATACCGACCGACCGATTATTGACGGAGACCGACGGACCATTCGTCGAACGTGACGGTGTGCCGGTTCAGCCAGGTGATGTTTCGAAGGTCGTTGACCTATTAGCGTCAAGTATTGGCGACACACCTCTCGAAATCCGGAAACTTCTAGCTCGAAATCTACGCAACTTAGTTTCCTAGAAAAGAAGCTGCAAAGACTCTCTCAAACATTGGGGTGCTGTATTGTTCGTGAGGTTTCACCTACCCCGTCAACTGTTTGCCAAGCCGCTTCAATGCGACACGGTCCTCTGCGGTCATCGTGAAGTACCTCGCCGGATAGTCAGGCGAGTATGTGCGGCTCACACGACCTTCGCCAATCTCTGCCACGATCATCCCTGCTGCCGGGTTGAACCGCCTTTGGTCCATTCCGCTTTGATCATGTAAGTCGGATAAGCTCACTGAGCCATCTCCCGCCAAAACGAGATCGACGAGATGCAAAGCGTCTGTGATCGGGCTCGACTTCAAGACAAGGGGGTCAAAAACCAGAAAGAGCTCCTCTGCCGTTTGGATGCGTGGGAGGCGCGTTCCAATTACATGCGACAGCACGACACAGCCCTCCATTTCAAGCTCAGCTAACGCCTCCTTCAGCTCGCCTTCTTCCATATCCGAAAATGCCGTTAGAATGCCCTCCTCGTCGATATTGTCAGGCATACCAGAAACCGAATGTTCACAGAGCCAACGGCCAATCCTGGATGCCAGACTACCAAGATCCCCAACTGTGCCTTCCTTAGTCTCGGGTTCGTTCCTGCCGCCCGTTTCCTCCTTAGCCTTCGGGGCAATCGGATAGCTTAAGTCCCCAAGCCAATCATCCAGCGCTGAAATCACTAGTTGGCACAACCTGGCGAACTCTCGAATGTCAGACCCAACTAGTTCCACGGTTTCACCCAGGCGCGCGTCTCGTGCGTTTTCTGCGAACTTGGCATCAACCACACCGAGATTGTGTCCGATCACATGCCGCTTCTGAATATTGAGATTGAGCAGCTCTCGCTCGTCCTCGGACAGCACGCAGAACGGATTGAAGCCAAATTCAGCATAGCGTTTTTGAGCCCTTTCGACATTCTGAAAATCGTTGCGCACAGGTTTGGCAGGCACAACACCTGATTCTTCCTTAGAAACCCTGTGAACGTAGACTACCTTTTGCACCGCTTCAAAGGCGGTCAGAACATCTTCATGCGCGTTACCCAAAAGACGGTACGCAAGTTCCTGTCGGTCTTCACCCAGATCCTCTGCTATCCGGGCTTGCTGCAAGACGAGCTCGACTTCTCGCCCGAAGTGAAGTGCGATATTTGGGGCACCGCAGTCCGGACAGTAGAGCGCAATCGCGAAGACACCATAATCCCGCCCGCAGCAGTCACAAATAAGAAGGCGCATGAGATCACGTCGACCAAATTGCGGGTTTGGGCGACGTGTACGTGTACCTGGTTTGATAGTGATCCCACCGCGGCTTTTCTGAGCAACGCCTTTGAGCATTTCCGAAAATGCAGATTCGACGTCTTGCATTGCCGCATGTTTGACGATCTTGATCGCGGCCTCCTGGTCCTTTGGATGCGTGAAGTCCCCGTCATCGCCGATGACACCACTGTAAGGACATACAGTCTTTGTCGTCCCTGGTTCCTGCCTCATCCGCTCACGCTTGTGCTCTTCGACGAAAAAACCGGCTTCCCTATTGCCAAGAACGAAGTGTCGGGGATGCGCGATTTCATTCGGAGAATAGCGGTAAACGCGTCCGTCCGGTGTTTGAGGCAGCGGAATAGCTAGCTGCATTTTGGATCCTGTGCCGCCCACCTTGTATTTTTTTAGGCTTTTCATTTTCATCAGTCAGCCCCCACTCGTTCGAATTTCTTGGAAGGAAACACACATCATTTCGCCATTGTACGTCACATTCTGCCTGTCCTGCACCAAGCTGACTACTGGTATCATCAGTCCTCGAAGTACTTCTTAGCTTGCGGGTGCTCCCTAAGCTGTTCAGGCCGGTAGGGCTTCACTTCACCAACTTGAGGCACAGAGTCAGCCTTTAGCCGCTGAATTACCGATGGGTGCAGCTTGAAAATTGGATCGACGATACGTGGTTTGGCCGGCCACTTCCTCTTTAGTGGGCCGAACTTGAACATGTATGTTTCTTCGTGTTGAAGAGCGACTGGATCCGGAGATCGGAAAAGAATGCTTTTGTTTATCTTTATCTCAGGTACGCATTCCTTCAACTCGCTGACCATCCAGTCCAACGCAATGTCACTGAGTCGAGATTCTGGTTCCAGATAACTGCCGCCCACATCGCTGTGGCACCCGGCAAACCATACTTGTTTCAACCATTCGGGCTTTCTGCCTGCTGTTTTCGCCGCCTCGGCTTTCATCGCCCACTTAACCCGTGGGAAATCTCTCCGATGCTCGTCTATGGCCAATGCATGACGGGCAAACCCAACATCGGAATCTAGCCACTTGTCATAGTTTTTGCGGTTCCAGACTGCTCTGTGACCGTGTTTCCAGATTGACCACCAATCGCGTGGATTCGAGATTCTCAATGGCTTTTCGGGATCGGGAGAAAAATACTTGAACTGCGACCAGCGCAACTTGATGTACCAAAATGAAATGACCGCCAGTAACACTCCTGGAGCGGACCAAAATATCCAATGCCAAGACCAGTACAAGGCCGCAGAGAACACACCGCCAAGCGCCACCAAACTCGCGATTATGAGATACCCAACAACTACATTTCCGAGCGCTGCAACTGTATCAAAGACGCCTATAAACGTGGGTTGTACGTTGCCTTGAACATCTTCCTCCGCACCTGGGACGAAACTACCGTACTTTCGTCGAAACCGCCTTCCGAGCTCTTCCCTTCGGGTAAAATAGGGTTCCTGACCGCGCGAGTATCCGTTCCCATGATTATAGACGAAATTGACTGCGTCGCTTGCGATCTTCCTAAGCGGCGCTCCATAGCGTGGGACAGCAGATCCATCCGGCATTTTGGTTGGGATGCCACAGAGGTTCATCACGTTAGCTACGGCGCGTGCGGTGTATGCACCACGTGAAAAACCAAACACAAGGATGCGATCACCTGGTTCGTAGTAGGAAATTATTTTTTCGTAGCAATCGATAACGTTTTCATCGATTCCTGTGCCTACTGCCGCAGAAAGCACGTTGCGCACTCGCTGAAACGTCAACCCGCCAACTTCTCCCGCCCCGAGGCCTGCGTCATAGAAGCAAACCTGTTCGGATGGCTTGATCGGGGAGGATGGACCGGGCCTGGCCGCACGATACAACTTATAGACATTTGAGAGCCGTTGGTCTGGCTTCATGCCACCGACTTGTCCGGTCCCATCCGAGAAAATTAAAATGTTCTTCGGCATGAAATTAACCCCACTTCGTTCTTAATTTGTTCCTCTAAATCGCTATTCTCTGGTTGTCGTAAAGTCAATTAAACTCGCCAGACCAAATCTGGGGATCACAGAGATCTTCACAATCAGCGCCCATGGGAATTGGATACCGTTGGCGCTAGGCTTGAGCACGCGAAAACGGACTACGAACCAATATGAATAACTAAATTCCTTCTCGTACGCCGTTCTTGCTCCGCTCCATAGTTGCCTCCAACGTATCAAGACCATCGACAGCAGAGCGCATCTGCACCTCATCAACGACGCTCGCGGCCTCGGCATCCGCGACCTGGCTCTCAAAGTCCATCTCCATCTGGCGCTGTTCCTCGGCGATAACGGCTTGAACGACAGGCGCGGTCTTCTTTGAAACGACGTCGGTTTGCCCTGACGTTTGACTGCCCACTTCTTGGCGTGTGGTCTCCACAACGGCGTCAGACCCACCTGGTCCGTTCGCGGGTGGAGTCATCGGCATGGCGCGCGCACTCAGCGGCAGCGTGCCCTGCGACCCACCTCCCCCCGGCTCCGGAAACGGCAACTCGCCCGTCTGCGCCGCATGGATCGCCTTGAACATCCGATCATCAAAATACTGGATCCGCTTTGCACGGACCGGCATCTGGGCATCGATGACCATGACAATTTCATCGAGCGGCAGGCGGCGGGCGTCATCTTCGGGCAACAACGAACTTTCCTCGGTCCGCGTGGATTGGCTGCGGCCCTCGAAGGGGTTCTTGCCGATGGACTGCGAGCGCGTAACGACGGTTTTCGTGGTCTTGCCGACCGCCTTGCTCAGCTCCTCGACGGTCTTTTCATCCGAAGGCGTGAGATAGAGCTTAACGCCCGCGTTGCCCTGCAGCGCGCGGCGGGTGTTCTCGCCATAGATTTCATCGAGGGCGGGGATCGTTTGGGTGACCACGGCCAGGTGACCACGATAGGTGCGCAGAGTCTCGATGCTCTCGACCACGATGGGCATCTTGCCGAGGCGATTGAACTCGTCGAGCATGATCATTACGGGCCAGGGCTCGTCGGGACCGGGATCCTTTTCCTGCATGGCCGAGAGGAGATCGGAGAAGAAGAGCCGGATCAGGGGTGCGAGCGGCTTCACCATCAGCGGCTGGACCACGAGATAGACCGAAAACGGCTTCTTGCGTATCGTCCGGAAGTCAAAGTCCGAGACTGCCGTCGCCTCATCGATGGCCGGGTTCTGCCATTGATCGAGCCCCGAGGTCATCAGGAGCGAGACGTAAGAGGTCAGCGTATCGTTGTTGGTCGAAGCCAGCCGCGTGAAGATCAGCTTGGCCGCCCGGTTGTCGACCTCGTGGCCACGCGCGAAGTATTCCTTCTGCTTGTTCCCTCCCGACGCCGCGATGCGATAGATCTCGCCCAAGGTGGGGCGCTTGCGCTGGAAGGCCAGCAGGCCTGCCGCCACGAAGAGATCGATCCCGCCTTTGAGGAGACCCTGCACCCGGTCGTTGTCACTCTGCAAGAAGAGCGTCGCCAGGAGCTGCAATTCCATCTGCTGGCGCGCGGGATCTTTCAGTTGATAGATGCGCAGGAGCGGGTTGTAGCGATGCGTGCGCTTACCCTCCCAATCGGTGGGGGCAAAGCGATAGACCTTGTCGCCTTGGGCTGCGCGGTGCCGGGCCGTGGCCTCGAAACATTCGCCCTTTACATCGAGCGTCACGGCGGAGCCTTGCCAGGTCAGCAGGTTCGGAATGACAAAGCCCGTGGTCTTGCCGCGGCCCGTGGGCGCCACGATCAGCGCATGCGGGAAGACCTTCGAGCAAATGTAATTGGCGCGGGAGCCCGGCGGCCCCAGCTTGCCGAGGATGAACCCGGTGCCGGGCGCCCCGAAGAAGCCATTGGCCTTCATCTCGCGCGCACTCTGCCAATGGGTCTGGCCAAAGCGTGTCAGGGCGGACCCGGAGAGGGCGAGGCTCAGCATGAGGCCGGCGGCAGCGAAGCTGCCGATGATCAGGAGAATAAGTTGCGCGTCCTCCGGGCGGCGATCGAGGATCGCCAGATAGTTCTGCGCGATATATGCAAAGTCGATCTCTGCCCCGAAGCCGAGATCCTGGTAGGTCAGCACCGCCGAGGCGATGGTATAGCCCATGGCCCCGGTCACCAGCGTCACAAGCAGGACGCCCGTGGCGATCCGCGCTTTTCCCATGCCGCCGCTCAATGGACCTGCCCGCGCTCGGTCTCGCCATCCACGTCTGTCGCGCGGTGTTTTTCATATTCGGTGTCGGCAAGATCATCGACCACCTGGCGCAAGGCCTCCGTGTTGGCCGTCGCGGCATCCGATTGCAGGTAAACCTTGGCGACATAGAGCCGGTCGAGGCGGCCCTCGAGAACCTTCTCCAGCGCATCGGCATCGCCGGATGTGAGCCTCTCAAGTTGGCGAACGTCCAGCACCCGCGCGATCTCGTCGCGAAAGGCGTCCCGCTCCGCCTCGGTTTCGAAGGGCGCGGACAACTCCCCCGCCCGCTCATGGTCCAGAACACGCGCAATCTCGTCTGCGAGGCGGTCCGTACGGTCAGACTGCGGCGCAGTTTCATCGCGGGTCGCGATGATGTCGTCGCGCGTGCCAGACCCAAGCCCGTCGCGCATCTCGTTTTCGCGGCGGACCTGATTGATGGCCTCCGTGTCCCGGATCTCGACGACGGCCGCATAGGTCGCGCCAAGCCCGCGGGCGAGGTGGGACGGCATGTCCGGATAGCGCTCCCTGAATTCATCTGTGACTGCATCTGCAACGGGCGTGCGGAGGTCGCGTCCTTCCATGATGCGGTCAACCTCGCGGGTGATCTCGCTGGCGCGGGCCGCATCGGTGATGGTCTCCCTATAGGGTTCAGACCGGTCGATCACATCGCCAGGGCGTGCGAGCAGGTCCGGATGCGCTTCGAGATACGTGCGCTGCTCCGTCTCGATCCGGCGCTCCGCCCGCGAGACAACCTCCCAGTCCCGGTCCTCGATCTGCTGCGCTGTCAGACCGTCTGCGCGCATCTCCTGACGGATGGTCCCTTCCATCGCCCGGACCGCGCCCTCATGATAATGGAACCGCTCGCTGACCGGTTCCGCTTCCATGACGCCATCCCGGCGCAGCACGTTCTCGCGCTCCAAGAGCGTGCCAAGTTCCACATGCCCATCATTGAGTATGTCGCGCGCCTGTTCCAGATCGGCGCGGCGTTCGAGGTTCAGATCGCGCGCCTCGGCCACCTTGGAGAGATCATTGGCGATCCATTGATGCTCGAGCGCGGCGCTCGAGGCCCCGGTCTCGATCCGGGCCACCACTTCCGATGTGCTGATCCCGGTGCCGCGCAGCGCGGTGTCTATGCGCGACCGCAAGTCTGGCTCGGCCAGACGGTCCACCCGGCTGGCGTCGATATTGGCATCAGAATAGACCCCACCTTCCGACGGAGCCTCGGAGAGCGTGGATGATCGCAAACCGAGAGGCTGCATGTGCTGGACCTGCGTCTGGATCTCGATGAGGCGTTTTTCCAGCACGGGACGTTCCGCGTCAGACTTCTCGGCGATCATGCCCTGCACCCGCGCGAGCTTCTCGGCATAGAGGCTTCTCAGATCCTCGAAACTTTGATCCTCGGCCATATACACATCTCCTGTTCGGTCCACCTGTCCGCCATGCGCCAGCACCTCGCCCGCGCGGAACAGCGCCGCCGCAATATCCTCGCGGGCCTCCCTCGAGGCTTCGGCGGCCAGGGAATGGTAGACGGTTCTGGTGTTGGCGATCTCCGCCAGCGTCCGGGTCAGGTCCTGCCCCACGCGCTCGCGCCCGCGGGGCGCACGCCCCTCTTCTTTCGCCGCATAGACCTCGCTTGTGCGGGCTGGGTAATGCACGACGCCGCGCTCCACCCGCCGCGTGGCTTCCAGCCGCACGCCGTACTTCTCCGCCTCCTCGACCATGGCGAGGCGGAAGTCGTCATAGTTGAAGCGGTGGTTGCGCCCCAGAAAGAAGAACTCGCCTTCCTGCGAGCGGCGGTTCAGCACCAGATGCGCATGCGGGTGATCGCGGTCCTCATGCACCGCGATGATGTAGTCGAAATGCCCCTCATCGGTCTGGAAGAACCGCTCGGCCACGTCCGTCGCGATGTCGCGCACATCCTCCCCACGCGTGCCCACGGGGAAGGACATGAGCATGTGGGTGGTCTGCCCGAGCTTGGGCTTGAAGCCCGCATCCCAGCGCTTGGCAAAGCGCTCCGTCAGGTCCTTGATGTCACCCGCCTCGAGCTTCGCCTTGCCATCCAGAAACCCGCTACTGTCCACGATATGGGTGGACTTGGTGGTGAGGTAATCGAGCTGGTTTGCGAGCTGCGATTTGGTATGCGTGCCCCCGCCCCGGATCGCCTTGAAGACCGCTGGCCGATGCCCCGCTGCCGCGCGCACAAGCTGGGTCTGCTTGGCCACGTGCAGCCCCTGCATTGAGCCCCGGACGCGGCTCCAGCCATCCCGAAAGACCTCGCCCGTGACGGCATGGACGGCATCATTCAGCCGCATGGGCAAACTCCCTCAGCGCGGCCGTGGCCTGCAGCTGCATTGCGTCCCGACGGCGGCGCAGGAGCAGATCGATCTCGTCAGCGGAATCCAGGATGAACCGCGCCAGCCCACGCATCTGGGCGAGACGCAATTCGGTGAACTCGGCACTCGTGCCCCCCACGGCCCCCTGCCCCATCCGGTTGGCCCGCGTCATCTGCTTGGCGATTTGCGCGACCCCATTGCCGACCTCGTGCAGCGAGGCGCGGTAACGCGCCATCTCGGCCGCCATCTGCGCGTCCGGGACAAACACCCCACCCGCCGCCTGAATGAGCCGCCGCAGCCCCTCGGCCCGGCTCTCGACCCCCGCCTTCGCCAACACCGCGTCGAGCGCCGCCAGCTCCGCAGCCGTGACCTTCACACTGACTGCTGAGACCGGGATCACGGCATCGGCCTGGCGCTCGGCATCAGCTTTCAGGACGTAGCGCACGGCCCGCGATGTGACCTCGAAACGCTCGGCCAGCTCGGACGTCGACACACCCTCCGCGGCCTCGCGGACGATCTGCATCTTCTCGATCTCTGTCAGGCGTTTTGTTCGGGACATGCGGAAGAAAGACCCCCTATTTCCTGCCACCTTCCACCAAGGCTGCTTCCACCTTACGATAATATACCAAACTGTCAATTATGTACTTACGTCGCATTCAGTCTCAGGCAGCCTTGGTGTCCGCTTCACGCCGCGGCCCGCAGGGACGCGGCTCTGCCGCCCTCACCACCGGGCGACCCACCTGTCCTAAGGGTCCCGTCCACCAGCCCCGCCCGAGGGCTGGCCGAACACGCATGTGTTCGGACGGAACCGCGGGCGGGCGCAAACCCCACCGACAGGGCGGACCGGCAGGGTCAAGGAGGGCCAGATTTGGGCCCCCAAATCTCTGCCGCAAAAACCGGGAGGCCCTGGCCGATAGGTTTTTGTGGATGGCCCCCTTGAGGCTGACTGGCCGGTCTGTCGCGGCCTGATCATTCCGGGCGGAGTGCGTCCGTTGAACGCGCAGGGACCGACATCCCTGGAACAGGGATCGGGCCGCCCCAAGATCGTCCTGGGGCGGCCCATCCTCGTCAGAGGATTTAGTCCTGGGGATCTTTCGCGCTCGGCGGGAACATCACCAGCTCCGAGACCGCGACCGGGAAGTCGAGCTTGAGGCTGAAGAACTCCGAGCCGTCCCCGTTGCGGGTGTTGCGGAACATGGCGCCCACGCGCTGAAAACGGGTGCGCTCCTGGCCATCGGTATCGGTGAACTTGACGGGGACGGTGGCGACGTAGTGGTTGGTCATTTGGGTCTCTCCTTGTTGCGATGGGGATCACCCGGCACGGGGGCAAGAGGGCCGGTCGCAAGCGCAAATGCGGAGGGTCCGCGGCTAGCCGTGGAAGCCGTATTTGTGCTTGCCGAAGCGTGAGCTGAGGGCACGATTGGGCCGACCCCGTGCGATCCACATCTATGAGCAAAAAGGAGAGACCCGGATGACCCTTGCTATCACGCAGCCGCCACCATCCGCGTCCGCGTCCCGCCGAGCCTGGCCGGGGTGCTGACGGAGCCCGCCCGCGTGGATGCGATGTTCCGAAACACGCCCCGAGGGACTCGCAAGGCTTCAGCCTCAAGTGCGACGTCTCGACCCCTCGCGTCCTGCGCTGCTGACGATGTGCGTGAGGTGCGCACCATCCCGAGCCCATACCGATGCGGATGGGCCGCACTCTGACGGACCGGGTAGAGGGATAACGCTGCTGGCCGCTGCAGACTACCGATCACGCGTGACCGACCGCACGCGCCATGAGACATGACGAAAGGGCCGCGCCAAGCGCGACCCCCTCTCTTCAATCCTGCGACGCCTTCTTCGCCGGGTCCGCAACCCGCATGACCGTCAGACCTTTCGCTTCCGCCTTCTGCCCGAGGTTCAGCGCGACCCCGTTGCCGCCGAAGAGTACAACCCCCGTCGCCGCGAACTTGTCGTCCAGCATCTCGTCGTTGCACTTGAACGGAGCCGCCCGCCCATGCGCGGACCAGCGCGGATCGAAGCGCGCTTGTGCGACCCCGCGTGCCCGGGCCCACCGAGCCGCAATCATCTCCGCCCCGTGCTTGCCGCCTTTGTGGCAGAGAAAGATCTCCTGATTGCGGTTCTGCTTGATCCGCTCGCGAACCTTGTCGAGCGTATTGAAGACCACATCGACATCGGTCCAGTCAGTGGCGCCTGAGACGATCAGGGGAACCCCCTCGACTTTCGACTTCTCGGCAGTCTCGCGGTCGTGCTGCTCCAGGAGTTGCCGCGCCTCGAAGACCGCGCCGGTCTCTTGCGCCCGGACGCTCGCGCGCGACCCGGCTGCCGGGATGAAGGCGTGACCGGTCTCGATCTCGTAGCATTCCGCCGCTGCCTCGCTCATCACCTCGATGGCGCCGACGATCTCGCGCAGCTGCACAAAGCGCGCTTGCGCCTCTTCGAGCGCGGTCTCGGCGATCTCCGATCCGTCGTGGGATTTTGCCAGCGCGCCGATCTTGTCGGCGGTGCGGTCGACCTCCTTGCCAAGCGCCACCTTGCGCCGCTGGAGGATCGTCGCGAGCCCATGGGCCAGCGGTTCGATCTCGGCTTCAAGCCCGGTCCCGCGCAGCTGCCCGAGCAAAGCCTCGAAGCTTTCGCGGATGATGCGGTCGGTCAGGATGTGATCTTCCGGGATCGGCAGCTGCGCGTCCTTCTCGGTCAGTCCGAAAAGTTCGATGGTCTCGTAGGTGTTTGCGGTGTCGTAAGCCATGTTTGGTCTCCAGTGTTCGGTTCCAAGGCCACCACGTGAGTGTGGGGGCATGGCCGAATGCCTGGTTTCCGAATCTGCCCGGGTCAGGGACGGCGCAGCCGCCGGCTTGCCGGGCGCAAAAGTTTTCTGCGCGCAGCACCGGACACATGCGCGCCCTCACGCACGGGACCATCCCGCGCCACATGCCCCGCCCCCGCCGAAAAGTTTTGCGATCCTTGAGGCGGGCTGATTTGGGGGCCATCCGGAGGATATGCTTCCGCGCTCATGTGTGTGTGTTTTGACGGTAGGTTTGCCCGACCCGAGCAGGCAAACGGCCAGACCGGACGCGTGAGACGGATGGAGCGGCGGGATCGTTTTGCCCCGCAAAACAGACCAGAGCGCAATCCGGCGGAGCGGCCGGGGAGGGACGTGCTCGCGAGGCGGGCAAACCGGGACGCCGGGTGCAACGCCGCGGTGAGGCCGCATGGCCGAATGCGCGACGGACCGAAGGGCCGTTCTCCCCTGCGACACGCGAAGCCGAGCAGGGGAGGCCGCAAGGCTAAAGCGAAGAAGAGCTTCGCAACAATTTCCTTCCAGCAAGCCGAATAAACAAGCTAGTATCTCGCAAGGCGCCTATTGATTTCCCTAATGGGAAGTCTGCATCTCGGATGATCACGAACCGTTTCGAGACCCGACTTGAGGAGGGCGGGCGAACAAACCTCGTGACGTTCCATCTCATCGAAGACCCACAGGACGCCGTGCATCGCGATTTCTTGGCGCTCCGCCTCAACCCTGAGTGCTCCGTCTCCGGTAAGGAGAACCCAACCCCTCTCAGCCGCGAGGCAAAATGCAAAGACATCTGGCGTCGATAGCATAGCTTTCGCCCGCTTAAGCTCAGTCGCGCGTGCAGTTTCTTCCGGCGTGAGCTCTTCCACTCTTAGTCCCAGATCGATCAGATCAGGGCCCATCCAGTCGAGAAGTTCCGCTTCATAAAGAATATCTGGAACAACAAAATCATAGGGGAGGTCAAAGAGCCTCGCTGTCAGCGAGGCTCTCTCGATGTCGATCAGGACGGAGGTATCAGAAACAAGAACTTGCACACAGCGACTATGCCATGTGGTCCAAACGTTCTTCCAGTTCTTTTACTCGTATTTCGAGAAGCTCAGCCGCACGAGACAACCCAATCAACCCCTCGGAGAGGGCACGAAAACACAACCTTTGAAAGCGGTCCGGTTCTTCTCGTTCCCAAGGAATGGAATTCGGCTCCTCGAACGGCTCATCCCGCCAACCTCGTTGCTTATAGACCTTGAAAAGGCGCGCAAATGTTGCCTGGTTGATGATCTCCAAATCCTTGCATCGATACGTCAGCGCTTGAATGCTGACGCCAAACCGATCCTTCAGACTAATGAGCTCACCAATGCTTATGTCCGTTCTGCGGGCACCAATCTCCTGCCTTAGCACTTCTGCCGGAACGAGGAACGCACCAGCAAATCGATTTGCGGCGCGTTCTGAATCGCACCCTTCGGCGACCTTAAGAACCATGTGGCCCAGTTCGTGAGCTAAACTGAAGCGCTTCCGTTCAGACCAGGTATTCTTCTTGATCATGATCACCCGCGCGGAGTGATGCTCTTTTCGACGGACTTTGGCCGCAAGGCCATCAATCCGATCAACGTCCAAAGACAACACCTTAATCCCGTGCTCCTCGAGGAGTTCGGCAAGCATTGGGATCGGATCGTGACCCAGTTGCCAAGAAGCACGCATGTTACGAGCTGCGTCCTCGGCATCACGAACATCAGTCACCCAGTAGGGCGCTTCATGTGGGGCATCCCATTCCTGGCTCGAAAGATTCAGCAAGCTTTCGATGGCTAGGTACTTTTCAACCATATTAAGCGTCTTGGCTTCGATCGTCGCGATCTCTTTGGTTGAAGAGCTGGCTGACTTGCGAAACTCAACGCCTTCCAACTCAAGCTCATCATCGCTGAGCAAGAAATCCACAGAGATGCCGAGTGCGCGGGCAAGACTTAGCAGCACGCCCGATCCGGGCATGTCTTCATTGCGCTCGTACTTGCCTATGGCTTGAGCGGACACCTTGTTCTCCATGGCATCAGAAAGTGCACGTAGCGAGAGGCCAGATGCCGCCCGGGCTCCTTTGAGTCTCTTGCCAATCATAACATCCTCCCAGTGGGTGATTTACATTTCACCCATATGATTGATATTTTGTAAACTACAACGCTTGAAAGCGCGGCAGATTGTCCCTAAATTGTAACATGAGGCCAAAGGAAAGGCAAATTTGTAAACCGCCAAATCGCCCCAAGAGGCGCTAAACAGGCAAAGAAACGAGGAAGCAGCCATGAACATACCGTTTGCGGGCGACCTGTCGTCAAGGTTTCAGAACATCGTGGGACTGCCTGATGGTGGGCTGGCTGAGCCAACCCTCGAAAAGCGAGGTGCATCATGAGACGTATCCTAAGCATCGATGGTGGCGGCATCAAAGGCACCCAACCGGCGGCCTTTCTGGCGGGTTTGGAAGAAGACCTTGATGAACCGATTGGCCGCTACTTTGACCTGATTGCGGGAACGTCAACCGGGGGTATTCTCGCGATCGGCCTAGCCCTCGGCATCAAGGCCAAGACCCTCCTCGAACTCTACGAAAATCGCGGGCCGACGATCTTCGGGCAAGCGGGAGACAAGAGCTGGCTCGGGCAAAAGGCCCGGGATGCGCGTGCGGCCTTCCGTCACTTGGTCAAGCCGAAGCACGAAGCATCGACGCTTAGGGACGAGCTCCACGCCGTCCTTGGCGACAAGCTCATCGGCGAAGCGGAGACCCGGCTGCTGATCCCGGCCTGGGATGCCGACCAGCGCAGCGTCTACATCTACAAGACGTCGCATCATCCGCGGCTCACAAAGGATTACCGGAAGCCGGCCCTCGACGCCGCGATGGCGACGTCGGCCGCTCCAACCTATTTCGCGCGTCACAAGACGGTGGATGATGTCGGGCTTCTCGATGGCGGCACTTGGTGCAACAATCCGGTAGGCGTCGCGACCGTCGAAGCGATTTCGATGCTCGGCTGGTCTTCGCAGGAATTGCACATCCTGAGCCTCGGCTGCGTCGACGAGGTCTACATGCTGCCTGAATCCCCCGGAAAAGCCGGCCTCGGGTTGAAGGCTCTCAGCCTTCTCATGGACGGTCAGTCTCGCGGTGCGCTCGGCATTGCCCGTCATCTGACAGGTGATCCGCATGACCGGACGGCTGTTCACCGGTACTCGCCGAGCGTGCCGGACGGTTTCTTTTCCCTCGACGACACCAACAAGATCCAGAGGCTCAAGGGGCTTGGCGCTTCGAGCGCCCGGCACGCGAGCCCCACCCTGACCCCCATCTTCTTCCAGCAACCTGCCGAGCCGTTCGTGCCCGTGCATCAACTCGAACGGAACGCGGCATGAACCAGATCTTCTCGCACACCCTCACCGATACCGCCATTCAGCGGCGGGCGCAGGTCTTCACGATCCTCGAAGAAATCTGCCAGGAGCTGGAATGGACCCAAACCCAGTTCGAGAAAGCCCGAACCAGCTACGAGGCGGTCGCGGATTGGTTGGCCGGATCGAGCGACCCGATGCTTGCTTCCCTCCATGTCTACCTGCACGGCTCTGGCGCACTAGGGACCTCGATCAAACCGATCGGACGCGACGAGTTCGATGTCGACCTGATCAGTTTTATCCTTGGCCTCGGCCCAGAAATCGCACCGGCACGCCTAAAGGCTGCGATCGGCCAGCGCCTGCGCGAACACGCCTATTACGCGTCGATCCTGGAAGAAAAGAAGCGCTGCTGGCGCCTGAACTACGCCGGTGACTTTCACCTCGACATCTCCCCGACCATTGCCAATCCGAACTGCATGAACGGCGGTGAGCTGGTGCCCGATCGCAAGCTACGGGACTGGCATGCTACAAATCCTCGGGCCTATCGAGCCCTATTCGACGAAAGGGCGGCCCTGGTCCCGAGGATGACGCAGTCGATCATCGCGGCACAGCGCGATGCGGCGACGACAGAACCTTTCCCGGTACGTCAGTCCGTCAAGGGCATTCTGCGGCGGACCGTGCAGCTCCTGAAGCGTCACCGGGATCTGGAATTCCTGCATGTTCAGGAGGAGATCGCGCCGATCTCGATCGTCATCACGACCCTGGCCATGCGATCCTACGAGATGTGTGTCAGGCGTCATGTTTTCGCCGACGAACTCGAGGTGCTGATCGACACGATCCGCCTGATGCCGGTCTTCATCGAGCGGCCTCTGGTCAATGGCCGCCAGATCTACGCGGTCTGGAACGAGACCACCAACGGCGAGAATTTTGCCGAGCGATGGAATGAAGAACCCGCGCGGGTCGAAGCCTTCTACAAATGGCATAGCAAGGCGCTTGCGGATTTTGAGTCCCTTCGTGACCTCGTCGGCCTAGACGCCATTGTCGGCTCCATGAAGGACAGCCTGGGTGACAAACTTGTTGCCCGAACAATGAACCGGCGGATGGACGCGCTGAACGAGGGGCGGAAGACGGGCGCTCTCGTGCTTGGTGCGGGTGTTGGCCTCACCACCCAACAATCGGCCGCTTCGACGCCCGTTCCCAAGAACGAGTTTTTCGGGGACTAGGCGCGATGGCGGGCTCGACCACAAGAAACCACCTGACACTGCCCCAGCAGTACCTGTTCCTGCGGAAGTCCAAGACAGTAGCCGGCGAGGGGGTGCTCGGTCCGCGCCGGTTGGAATGGCATTTTCACGCACAACCTACGCCGCTTTCCCGGACGTATCAGGTCACCCTTGTCCTCGAAAGGGACGGGACGCCGGATGTTCGTGTCGTAGATCCTGCCCTGAGGTTGCTCGCCGGTGAACGCGACCTGCCGCATATCTACCATGACCCGGATCGGCTCTGTCTCTATCTGCCCGGGACCGGACAATGGGACGCCAGCAAACGTTTGGACCTCACCATCATCCCCTGGACCCACCTCTGGCTGATCTATTTCGAGGAATGGCTCGTGTCGGACGACTGGAAGGGCGGGGGAAAACACCCTGGAGAGGATGACCCAAACGAGGGCAACCGTGCGTTGCGCCGCAGCCTTCAACGACAACGTTAAAATCCGCTGTTATCCTCATTGTATGATGTGAACCAGGTTGGAACCGAGTGACTGTGGCGGATGGTCGTTTTAGACGTGAGGCAACGGCGGCGCATGATCCTGAGAACCACAGTAGGTCGGTTCGGTACTCAACAAACTCAAGTGCGTATCTACACCCTGTCAGCACAGAAAAAGGGGAACCGTGTCACCACGACTCCCCTATCGGTTCAGCTCGTTCAGTCTCAAACGCTAATCACGCGACCAGCGAGAGCCCAGCACCCGCGTCCTGCGGCTGCTCACTGCTGTCGATGAACGGGATGATCGAGAAGGTCTGCCCACCGCGCTGTTCTTCGTTCTGCACGGCGTTCACGCGCAGGTCGCCATCGGGCGTGTTGATCAGCAGCGACAGGTAGTCATTGCCCGTGCGGCTGCTTTTCGCCATCCAGGCCGAGCCGACGCGGATCGGTGTGCCCCGGGGCGAGCTGACCTCGATCCGGTAATCGGGGTGGGTCTCCTCGGATTTATAGCTGTTCTCGATCAGCATGAACTCCAGATCGAACATCATGTTGGCGATGTAGCCGGTGAAGGCGTTGTCAGCGTCCATGGCGGTGAGCTCGCCCGAGATCGAGCCGGATTTCATCAGGCCGTTCGAGACCAGCGGGATGATCTCGAATTCGCCGCTCTCGGCCGCGCGCGCCTCTTTCGTCTGCACCGCGTTGACCCGGAACGGGCCGAGGCCGACATCGATCTGCATCGAGATGTAGGGGTTGCCACTGGTATTGCCGGTCTCGTTCCAGGCCGTGCCGATGCGCACCTTGCGACCTGATTTATTGACTGCCGTCACGTCAAAATCCGGGCTGCGTTCGGACATCTTGGCCCGCGCCTCCAACTGGATGGCGATGTCAAAGCGCGTCGAGTGGATCATGCCGGTGTACTGAGCGGCTGCGGTCTCGACATTGCGGGTGAGGGTTCCTGCGAACATGGGATGGTTCCTTTTGGATTGGCCGGTGCCTGACGTCCTTGCCAGCGCATCCGGGATTGCTTTCTCGACCCCTCCTGGGATCGCAAACCAGAAAGCTCGCTTTCCTTTCTTCCCAACCTTCAGTTCAGCGCTGGCGCCTGAGAGACTGTGCCACCTCCCCGCCGAATGCTGAGCCCCTCCCCTGCCCGTCTGGTCTCAGATGGCTGTCTTGGCTCTTCTCGTCGCCCTCCTCCGATTCCGCGATGAAGAACTCTGCCTCATCCCCGTTCAGCCGCTGTCCGCTCCGGTCGGTCAGCCCGATGCAGCTGCCGTTCGGCAGATAGGTGATGAGGTACTGCCCGAGCCGGTCCTTGTGGACAACGTAGCCGGTGTTGGCCCAATGCACGGTCTGGCCGGCATCAACGGCCGCCTTGGTGTCTTCGAGTGTCATGCGAACCTCCTTACGAAGAATGGTGGGGAAACAACGCAAGAAGCCCGGTCGTTCAACCGGGCTTACATGCAGCATTTGTTTGGCCAACGGCCGAGAGCTGTCAGGCGCTTTGCGTGGCTTGCGTCGCGCGCGCCGCCATCCAATCCTTCAGGCCAAGAACCGTTCTGCCGGCGGCGACCTCGGAGGCCCAGGCGGTCCTTGGGTCGCCGCAGGGCTCATCGCCGGAATGCCGGTCGATATGGCCATTGGCCATCCATGGCTCAGGTTGGATCCGTCGCAGCCAGTCCGCCATGCTCGGAATGCGGCCCTGGCAGTCTTCGCGGACATGCTGCTCACCGATCCAGCGCACGGGAATGTCCCGACCTGCGCTATTGGTCAGCGTCAAACCGAAAACCCGTTCCGCCTCGAACAAGCCTTGCGCGTGATGGCGTAAAGCGCGGTGCGTAAAAAGCGCGAGGTGCTCTTTCGAGGCGTCAAACCAATCGTACACAGACTGATAGTCAGACGGCACCCCGCCGAATTTCCGGGCAGAGCTTTCAGCATGATGAAGCGGATGGGCCATCTCAAAGCCCCTCGTCATAGCTGTGCGAGCATTCGACATAGCGGTCCGCGTGATCGAGGATGATGCTGTCTAGTGCTATGTCCCAGGTCAGCGTGCCGTAACCGCCCTCGTTGTTTTCGAACCCCGGGTGATGGTGATAGGCGAGCGACCAGGCGAAGTCGCCAACCTCTGTGGCAAGCGCCTCCGGCAGTTGGACCTCTGCAGGCTGCACCGTCACATCCTCGACATTGCCGGAGTCGCCATAGCCTTCGTATTCGGCAGTGACCTCGCTGATGCCAAGCGCACGTAGTTGCGCGAGCAGCTCCGTTCGGGATGCCTTCAATGTGGTTTCGCGCTCTGCACGCCACTGAGCCGCCATTGCGGCATAGTCGATCTGGGGATTGGTCATGGGTCTGTCCTCTTGTCTGAATTTGGGGGGCCGGGCGTGGCATTGGTCAGCGCGCACCCGGAAAGCGCAGACCGGCCAAACCCCGATCCGCGACGTCCGACCGAAAGCCCGCTTTGACTTTTCAGGCGGCTTGTTCTGCCGCTCTAGCGGCTCGCTGCCCGACGATCCGGGCCAGAATGCGGCCCGTGTCGATCCCATGCGGCAGGAACACCCGCAGCTGGAAGGCGATGATCTCGGTGAAGCAGCCGAGGGCCTTGAGGCCGTCGATCATGTCCTTGTCCGCGCCGCCCAACTCAAGGCGCATCTCGCCTGCGACCCGGCGACGGGTCAGGGTGAGACCCCGGCCCAGATCGACAGGTGCGGTGGTGCCGAGGGCGGCGGTCAGCATCTCCTGCGGCGTTTGCGGATTGGAGACGAGGAAGCGGGCGCGCAGCGCGGCCGCCCCTTCTTCGCTCAGCGTGCGCCCGATCATGGCGGTCGCCCCGTCGGGCGTGACCCGGTAGATGCGCTCATTGGTGGTCGGAATGTCCTTCCAAATGGGCAGCAGCAGCCCGGTCAGCAGGTAGAGCTTGGTCGTGGTGGTTTTTGGCAGGGACGCAGCCTCGGCATCCCAAAGCCGTGCAAACTCGGGCCTGTCGATCTCTTCCCAAGCCGAGGACCCAAACCGCGTCTCCTCCAGATAGCTGGACCCGTTTGGCCTCACCGCCTTGCGCATCAGCGTGACAATACCCTCGTCATACATCTGCATGGGTCGCGCCGAGATGAGCGCGGCGCGACCGGAGGCGCGATTGACCATGGGGAGCTTGTCCGGATTGCGCGATATGGCCTCTTCGGCCCCAAGGACGTGGACCGGGTCGGTTACCTTGAGCCCGATGATCCGCGTCACGGCGCCGGATTTCGGGCAGGTCCAGAGATCCTCTGTGGAGACCTGTTCGATCTTTTGGCCACGCAGGGTTTCGACGCCGAGATCGAGCGTGCCCGCCGCCCGCGCGCGTTCGGTCTGATCAGCGATCCGGCGCATGAACTCGCCAAAGAGCGCGTTCTGCATGTGGATGGGAAGGGCAAGCACCCGATTGAGAAACCGCTGGATCGGGGGAAGTTCCTCGAGAAGCACACCGTCCTTGTCGATCAGTCGCAGGGCTGTCCAGTCGGTGAAGCTCTCGTAGCTCATCGCCTCGGCGCGCCCGGCGGCAAGATCGGCGAAATACCCACGCAGCGCTGCTCGCGCGATCGGGCTTTCCAGATTGTCCTCCTCGCGGAACATGCCTTGCGAGCCGGTCTCGCGCTGGCCCTTCGTCAAGGCCCCCAGCTGGTCGAGGCGTTTGGCTATAGTTGAGGTGAAGCGTTTCTCGCCATGCACATCGGAGGTGCAGACCCGGAAGAAGGGCGCGCTGACCTGGGCAGAGCGATGCGTGCGGCCGAGCCCCTGGATGGCCGCATCGGCGCGCCAGCCGGGCTCCAACAGGTAGTGCCGCCGCCGTTTCTGGTTCTTCGCCGTTTGCGCCGCGTGATAGGACCGGCCCGTGCCACCCGCATCGGAGAAGATCAGGATATCCTTCTCGCCGTCCATGAAGGCTTGGGTTTCGGATGAATTGCTGCTGGCGGCGCGCTTTTCGATGAAGAGGTGGCCATCCTCGGCCTTGAGTGGCCGGATGGACCGCCCTGTGACTTCTGCCACGGCCTCGTCGCCAAAAGCCCAGAGGATCTGATCGAGCGCCGAGGGGATCGGGGCGAGCGTCATCAACTCCATCATGGCCGCATCGCGCAGGGCGAGCGCCTCGCGCGAGACGACCAGCGCGCCAGTTTCATCGCGGAGCGGCTCGGCCACCATATTGCCGTCGATCTCGACCAGCTTTTGCGCATGAATCGGGAAGGCCTGTTCGAGGTATCCCAAGACGTAGTCGCGCGGCGTCAGCGCGCCTTCGACCAGCTCGTCCTCCGGGTCCATCGTCTCAAGCCGGCGTTTCAGCAGGCTCTCACCCGTCGAGACCACCTGAATGACGCAAGCATAGCCCGCCGCCAGATCATCCTCGATTGCGCGGATGATGGTCGGGGCTTTCATGCCCATCAGGAGATGGTTGAAGAAGCGCTGCTTCGTGCTCTCGAAGCGTGACTTGGCCGAGGCGCGTGCGGCCGACGCATTAGTTTCCCCCGAGGCATCGTTGACGCCGGTCGCTGTCAGCGCGGCCTCGAGATTGTGGTGGATCGTCCGAAACGAAGCCGCGTATGCGTCGTAGATCTCGATCTGGGCCGGGGTGAGCGCGTGTTCGAGCACATCGTATTCAACGCCGTCGAAGCTGAGGGCACGCGCTGTGTAAAGCCCGAGCGTCTTGAGATCGCGCGCGACCACCTCCATGGCGGCGACACCGCCTGCCTCCATCGCCGACACGAAGCTCTCGCGGCTTGGGAAGGGGTATTCCGGCCCCTGCCCCCAGAGACCGAGACGCGCGGCATAGGCCAGGTTGTGCACGCTCGTGGCACCCGTGGCCGAGATGTAGAAGACGCGGGCGCGGGGTGCTGCCAGTTGCAGCCGCAGGCCCGCAAGGCCCTGCTGGGAGGGCTTGACCCCCCTGCCCTGCTCGGACCCTGCCGCGTTCTGCATGGCGTGGGCCTCATCAAAAGCGAGGACGCCTTCAAAGTCTGCGCCCATCCAGTCGAGGATCTGGCTCAGTCGCGTGGTGCCGCATTTGCCCGCGGACCGCAGCGTGGCGTAGGTGACAAAAAGGATACCGTCGCCCATCGGGATGGACTGGTCCGGTTTCCATTTGGAAAGCGGCTGAATGTCGGCTGGCGAGCCGCCGAGATCAGTCCAGTCGCGGATGGCGTCCTCGATAAGCGTGGCGGATTTGGAGACCCAGATCGCCTTTCTGCGCCCGGCCAGCCAGTTGACAAGGATGAGCCCTGCGCATTCGCGCCCCTTGCCGCAACCGGTGCCGTCGCCGAGGAAATAGCCGAGGCGATAGACACGTGCCTCGGGGTCATCGTCGGCGCGCGTCAGCTTGGTCTGGTCCTCGTCGATGGTAAACCGCCCCGGCAGGTCACGCCCATGGGCATCATGCGCCATGATGATGGTTTCCAGCTGCGCCTCGGAGAGATGTCCCTTCTCGACCAGCTTGGCGGGCAGGCGCAATTCCGCATTGGCCGTGCCTGAGGGCACGGGCGGTGCGACAGAGGCCATGGCGATGCTCTCGACGAGCGGGGTGGGATGTTCCTGCGCGTCTGCGATGTCGATCCGTTGCGGCCGGTAACGCGCATAGATGTCCGAGATGGGCGTGTTGTCGCGCGGGATATCAAAGCTCGTGAACGTTAGCGGGACAACGGCATTGGCTCGGGGTTTGGAGGCGGCGACAGGCGCAGCGGCGGTCTTGCGCGGGGGAGATGATGGAACGGCCGGCCTCGCAGGAGTAACCGCTGCCGCCCCTTGGACGGGGCGCAACTCGGTCCGGGTTGCGGCCACGGCATCGACATATGCCAAGGCTTCATCCAGATCCCGCACAGGGACGCGGATCATCTCGCAATCCTCCTGCACCTTGTCGAAGACCATCAGCTGGGTTTCGACAGAGGTGCCGAGCTTGCGGTAGACCTGCCCCGGCATCGTCAACGCCAATCGTGGCGTCAGGAGACCGCAGGCGCGTGACCATTGCGCGGCATCGCGTTCGGGCGCGAATCCCGGCGGCATGATCGCCACCAGCCGCCCACCGGGCGCGAGACGCTTGGCAGCCGCGACGAGATGCTTGGCGGCGATGTGTTTGTCCCGGGAGCGGTCGACCGAGGAGGCGAAGGGTGGGTTCATCACCACAACGTCGGGTAGAACCGGCGTTTGCAGCAGATCATCGATATGCTCGCCGTCATGGCCTGTGACCTCGCCGCCGAAAACCGCGCGCAGGAGGCTCTGGCGAAAAGGGTCGATCTCGTTGAGCAAAAGCGTGGCACCGGCCCGGGCGGCGAAAGTAGCCAGGGCACCGGTGCCAGCCGAGGGCTCCAGCAAAGTCTCGCCCTTGCGAACGGCTGCCGCCCGCACGACAATTGCCGCGAAAGGCAACGGCGTGGAAAACTGCTGCAGCCGGATCTGCTGCTCTGACCGGCGGGTTTCCGTCAGCAGCCGCGAGGCAAGCAGCTTTGCAGCGGCGATGTCATCTGCCGCGCCGTCCCCACGCAGCAGCATTTGGACGGCAGCGGCCTGCATCAGGTCATAGGCTATGCGCCAGTCCCAGGCACCGCCGGCATCGCTGCCATGAAACGTCTCGCGCATGATGCGCGCCAGCGCTGAACTGCGCAGGGGTTGGTGGTCGACCTCCGCACCGATCTGCACGAGGGCAGAGGCGAGGTCAGTGTCGGAGATTGAGAGAGCCGGATTTGCCGGTTTGGGCTTGGACATGGGGGTTTCCTTTGGATCAGGGTCTGAGTTCCAAAGGACAAAAAGCCCGCTTTCGCTTTTCAGGGTGACGGGGGTCAGACCGCGCTGACCTCCAAGGCTTGGTCAGGACTTGGGTTCGACCTGCCGCTTCGCATCAATCAATGCCTGTGCGGCCTGCATCACCTGAACCTGAGATGTTCCCGAGCGTGCATCCTCCAGCGCGGCCTGTACCTGCGCGTAAAACCAGGCGTCATACGCATTCGCTTCAGCAGCCACGGAAATGCTCCTCGAGGCCCATATCCAGAAGCTTTCCAAGGTCATCGGGCATGTCTGCAACGCGCACCGCAAATTGGCAACGCTTCCGTTTCATCCGAGACGCGCCTTGCTCATCGGTGCCGAGGTGCGGCCCTTCCTTATCCGTTGGATCCATTGCGCTTTCTCCGACTGTACTCTGGGTCGATGCTACATCACCCAGAGTGGCGCCGTAAATGGCAATGCTATTGTGGTCACATCAAGTCGGGCCACTTAGGAATCCAATGCCGGAGGTGGCAGAATCCTACCTGAAGCTCAAAGCCGCCGTTCATTGAAAGCGCGGCGAACTCTGACTCAGAGCCCACTTTGCCGCTTTTCGACAGCGCAGCTAAAGTCTGTTACCGTGGTGAGAGGCGACGATGATCAAAAGCGCCTTGGATATTAAACAGGGTTTATTGAAGCGCCAAACGAAGAATTTGTGAGCTCTCCAATGTTTTTTTTCGGGAGGCGTGCGAAAATCTACTTGGTTAATGCATTTCATAACTCATGCGAGAATTTCGTAATTCTATAGATTATTTATCCAGACTTTTCCGCGCCAACGCGCTGATCAGATCCGTGCGTGTGACGATCCCTATTAGTTGACCGCGCTCTAAGACGGGGACGGCGTCAACAGCTCCGTCAGCCATCTGGGGAAGCAGCGCCGACAAGGGGGTGTCTGCGGTTGCACGTGGTCCGCCGACGCTCATGATATCAGTTGCTTGCACAGGTATTTCACGGCGGCGGTCAAGCAGTCGGTGTAATGCCTTCCCGAAGCCGCGCTTGAGGCGCAAACTATCCTCACGAGCCCGGTCGATGAGATGTATTTGAAAGATAACCCCCAGAAATCGGTCTGCACCCCCTACGACCGGCAATGCTGTAAACCGGTAACGCCGGAACAAATCTGCTATCTCTGTTAAAGGCGTTTCCGGCTGAACCGTAATCAGATTGTGCGACATGATATCAGCGGCGACCGTTGGCCCCGACCTTTGGGCTGCCACCTGCATTTCCGCAGCACCAAGCAAGCGCGCTAGATCCTCGACTCCAAGATTGAAAGATTGTTTATAGCGGCCCAAAATGTCGGACAGTTCTGCCTCAGTTAATCCAAGACGCTTCATTGGCTCAAGGTCTTGCGTCCCATAACGGTTAGGATCATCGAACTGGCGGAATGGATAGTGTCGCCCTGTCATGCGTCCGTATACCATGGCAATGAGGACCAAAACGACCGTGCCGATCCCAATCGGCATAAGGGCAAAATAAAACCCTAACTCCTGCACCGCGTCAGGGCTCATTGCTACTGTCATCGCGACGGCACCAGCCGGTGGGTGTAACGCACGACACAGTATAGTCACGGTAATTGCCAAGCCCACAGCTAAAGCAATACGTAGAACGGGGTCCTGCACGACCAGACATACCGCAACACCGACCAAGGCGGCGGTAACGTTGCCGATAATCGCCGACCACGGTTGAGCCAGCGGGCTGTTCGGAACGGCAAAAAGAAGAACCGAACTCGCTCCGAACGGCGCGACCAAATATAAGCCAAGCGTCAAATCAATCGTTGGTGCGAGAACAAAGGCTCCAGCCAAAGCAAGCCCGACGAATGCACCAAGGCCCGCTCGAAGGGCTTCGACAGGCGAACTTTTCGCGACGGCAGGACCAAATGAACCAAGATGAGACAGAGCAAGAACTTTCAGTTTGCGGTAGGCTCGCTCTTTCAGAAATTAAGAAAATTGGCAACGCCTGCTAAGTCTGCACTACGAACCTAAAACCCCTATAACGTCTGATCCTCTATCTGCAGCTGTGGCGAAGGTCAGCTGTGAGCCCATCTTGCAGGTTGCTGCGCCGCAATAGTAATCTCGGCTTGATGATGCAGGAGCTGGCCATTGACGCATAATTTTGAAATCAGAAAAGCAACGCCAGGAGATGAGAACAGCGTTCGTTTGTGCGCTGAGGATGCCTATGAGCAGTACGTTGCCGCCATCGGCAAGAAACCGGCACCCATGGTGGCAGACTTCGGTTCGCTTATCGCATCCGGTTCAGTCTACGTCGCAGCGGAAACGGATGCGGAGTTGATCGGATTTATCGTATTTTATCAAGAAGATGATCACTTCATGTTGGAAAACGTTGCCGTGCGTTCAAGTGCGGCGGGCAAGGGCGTCGGAAAGCTCTTGATTGCCTTTTGCGAAGAAAAAGCAAAGCAATCCGGTGCAAAGCGGATCAAACTCTACACAAACGAAAAAATGTCAGAAAACCTGTCGATCTATCCGCACCTTGGCTATCAAGAGACGGATCGTAAAACGGAAGACGGTTTCAACCGCGTGTTCTTTGAAAAGTCGCTGTAGGCAACGGCAGCAAAGTCCGCACAGCTGCCTCTCGATTGATTGATGATGAAGGTCCGCTCAGACCCGCCGCCGGCTGGTTCCATTTCATTCCCCCTGCCCCGCCATAAACTCGGCCAGCACAGGACTTGCCGCGCCCTTTGCGGAGCTAAGCAGCTCCGAGCCCGTAAGCGAGGCCTTCGACAGGCGTACGAGCCCACCGGTTTCCTCGATGCGGTAGCAGCGGCGTTTTTGCCGCCCCCGCCTGTAGTGCGTCGCGGTGACGATCTGGCAGGTGCTGCCATCGGTGAGCGTCACAGGGGCTGCGAGCTTGATCTTGTCGCCTTCCTCGTAGTCCGGGATTGCAGCCCAGTCCCGGCAGCGCTGGCGCCAGGCATGGGCATAGCTGTCAGGGTCTTTCAGGTCGGAGAGCAGCGCCAGAAGGCTGAGCGGAGCGCGCGACTCGACGGGCCCCGCGCTTTCCTCCATGTCCTTGTAGCCCCAGCAGCCGTCATCATATCGGGTGAGGAAGACAGCCCCGAAAGTGATGGAGCCATCCGCATCGGTCACATAGGTCGCGTCTTCGACCGGCGAGCCATCGATACTTGTGATCTTAGCCGCCGCGTACCAAGTCGAACCCACCTTGCAGGCTTTGACCAGTTCCGTCTTTCGCGTGTCGCTCTCGAAGGTGCAGAGCCGGGCAATCTCCGCTTTCTCATCCGCGTAGGTCTGGACGCGGCGATCGGTGTAGAAGAGCCAACCCATCACGCCGCCCTCCGGTCATCGATTTCCATCAGCGCATCGAGCGGCACGCGGTAGGGCTGCATGGCGTCGAAATCCTCGCAATTGCCGCAGTTCTGCACGATCGCGAAGGTGTCGCAGGCATCCTTGAGGATTACCCGGAAGGTGCCGCCGAGGCCTGACGGCACCTCGTAGGTCCCGCCGATGAGATAATCCGAGGCCCGGCGCACGAAGACGCGGATGCTGTGGCCATCGGTGGCGAGCCGGATCGCACCCCGCCCCCGGTCGATGAGCACCTGCACGTCATCCAGGATGTCGGTGTAGAACTGGCCGGTCAGATCGCGAAACGCCATGCGGCGCTGCGCCATCCAGTCGGTGTCCCGAAACGGGTTCATGCCGTCGGCAAAGGCGAAGGAGGGATCGGCCTGTTCGGTGGTGACGATACGGGTGGTCGTGCCATCGATGCCGTTCGAGCGCAGATGCACACCATTGCCGACGATCAGGATCAGGGCGGGCCTGTCCACGGGCCCGTTCCAGTTGGGCAGGAAGGTTTTGCAAGCGCGCGCATGGGCGATTTGCGCCGCAACTGCGGAGACAGAGAACTTGAGAATAGCCATGGGGATGTCTTTCCGTTGGGTGTGGGAGGGTCGACCCGCGCGGGTGGCATGGCCCACGCGCGGGTCGCGTAATGGCTCAGGCCGCTTGCGCGACCTCGCTGTCAGGCTCCGGAGATTCCGCGATGGGCTCCGCCTCATCAAAGGTGACACCGTTGGTCTGCATCATCGGCGGGCACCAGGCGGCCACGGCAGCGCGCTGCGCGTCGGTGAGCGTGGCGAAGGGCTCTGCAAAGAGCTTGTCGCAGAAGGCGACGATCTCCTTCTTGCTCGACGAGGCCAGCGTCACCGCCTCCTGGGCGAGACCCAGATCCTCGCCGAGGATCTTCAGGAGCCAAGCCTTCTTGAAGCGATTGAACAGCGCCGCGTTCGGCGTCCAGTGGGCGCGAATGTCGGGCATAATCTCGATCTCGAACGCATGCATCAGGCTGTCGCGCTGGCGGTCCCGCGCGAAGCAGGACTGCGTGGTGCTGGCCGTGGCATAGGCGACGAGCTTGGCCTTCTCGCCTGCCTCCAGCGCGCGAAACGCCGCGAACTGATCGGCGGGCGCGCGGGTGTCATCGAGCCAGGAGAGGTCAAGCACATCATGCGCCGCCGCCACCTGCTCGAGCGAGGTCTCGTCGATCTCGCCCATCTTGGCATGACTGCGGTATTCCTTGCGGGCATCGATCTTGATCGCCTGCGTGACACTCATGCCACTGGCCAGAACATCACTGACCAGCTTGAAGAGCGTCAGATCAAGCGTGGCTTCCGGATGCAGCGCCATCGCGGCGCCAAGGGCCATGGCCCGCTCGGTCTTGAGGTCCTCGGCCAGCGAGGCTGGATAAGTGATTTCGCCGGCGTCCGGGGCCTCCTCCCCCGTCGGGTTACTTGAGGAGCCGCGTGCGCCCTCCTCTTTCACGGTGTCCTCGGGGCGCACGAGGCCCACATGGAGGGTCACCTGACCACTCGACCACGAGGCGATTACCCCGGACCGCGCCAGGTCCTCGGCGCTGTTGGCCTCCTGCAGATCGCGGGCTTCCTCTTCCAAGGCGTCAACGCGGTCGTAAAGGGCGTTGTAGGCACCGTCCTCGAGCCCCTCATCCTCCATCTCGAGCTGCAGTTTCTCGAGTTCGGCGGTGATTTCATCCACGCGCTTTTGCGCAGCCTCATCAGGCTCGATCGGGCCGGGATAGATGCGGCCATAGTCGGCCATGGTCGCGTAATCATAGCGCACCATCGCATCGGCCCAGGCAAAGCCCAGCTTTATGCGAGCCTTTTCGGCGGCGGCACCGAGCTTCTCGAGCAGGATGGTTTCGACCAGCGCTGCATCCTCGAGCACGGAATGCTCTTCCAGAAGGTCAGCCGCGACGGCACCGCCACGCGCCTCGTAGTCCACGCGCACGAAAGCCCCGATATCATCGCTGACCTGCACGCCGCGGGATTTGAGGGCCTGACGGACGGAATAGGCCTGCAGATAGCCGCCGTCCTTCGTGAGCGCCTCGAAAACCTCGCGCTGCGCCTCCTGGCTCGGGTGCTCAGCAAAGGCCTTCATCGTGTCGAGCGTGATCACCTTGGCCCGGGCCGCGGCGCGGATGTCGGGGTGGATAAGGCCATAACGCAACCGGCCTTTCACGGCGGCCACCGTGGTGCCGAAGGTCTTTGCGATGGTCTCGGGCGTCTGGCCGTCGACCTCCATCATCCGGGCGAAGGCCTCGAACTCGTCGATTGCGTTCATCGGAGCCTGGGTGATGTTCTCGGCGAGCGACAGCGCCGTGGTGACATCGCAATCCTCTGGCACAAGGCGGCAGTCCACCTTGGTCTTCGCCGTGAAGCCCTTGATGGCCTTGTCAGCGACCAGCTCCTTCAGCGCGGCATGCCGCCGGCCACCGGCCAGCACGGCGTATTTGCCGTCGAGCTTCTGGACAAGGAGCGGCTGGAGCAGGCCCAGCACAGCGATGCTGGCCTTCAGATGCGCGATGTTCTCGGGCTCATAAGTTTCCGGCGCGTTGCTGCGCACATTGGCGGGATGCGGGACCAGATCGCCGATGGCGACGGTGAGAGGGGCAAAGCTTGTGGTCATGGGATATCCTTCCAAGTGGGTGAGGTGTGGCCCGCGCCTTCACGCGCGTGACCAATCCCCGGCTTCAGGGATCACCACGACAAAGGGCCCACTTTCCCTTTGAGGGGTCAGTAGGCCTTGAGTTTTCGGATCGACACTTTGGAAAGCCCTCCTCCCCTACCAGTCGCGCGCCAGCATGATGGTCAGCACGCGCATGGTGGTGGCAGGATTGTCCGGGGTCTCGGCCCCGTAGCAGAAATCGGAATCCGCTTCATAGAGATCGATTTTCCAGAACACGGTCTCGCCCCGGATCTCGACCGCCCCGAAATCGTGCCATCCTTCGGGATCATTCTCAGGCTCGAATGTGGCAAACTCACCGGTGGCCCTCACCGCCTCGGCCATGAAGCCGTCATCGGCCTCCATGAGTGAGCGGGTGACATGCATCCGGCCCTGGATGGACTGTGCGGGCGGCACTCCAAGGCACGCGAGCTTGCGAAACGCGTCGTTCTGCGCCGCGATCACCGTCGGATCCGGACGGTCTGGCTGGGGTTGAACGGTCATGGACATGGGGATCTCCTTTGAGAAGTTGAAACACCCTTCCCAAAGCCTGCTTTTTCTTTTCCGCTTGGCGGCAGGGCCGAAGGAGAAGGTGCCCTACCCGAACAGCCCCTTGGGTCTGTAATTCGGGTTGGGAATGGTTGCGATCCAGCCGCCCTGGTCCGTGATGCTCTCGAGCGCTGCCGAGAGCGGATAAGCGCCCTCGGACCGGCTCCACCAATAGGCACTGCGTTTGAAGGTGATGATCTTGCGGCGGCCGTCTTCGAAGCAGGCCACCCGCAGCGTCTTGGGTTCCTTGCGTGACATGGACGACTCCGTTCTCCGTGTGGTCACGCGGCCTCGGCGCTGCGCCCTGCCCTACCCGCTTCAGATCTGGCGATCAGATAGTCGCAGGCCCGCTGCGCGTCCACGGCGTGCTTGAAGATCGCCCCCTTGTCCGACCGAAGGACGCGCAACCAGTTGTGAAGATAGGCGGCATTCATCTCGAGCGTATGCGCCGTGAAGCCGAGAGTCTGACCCAGGAACACCGAGGTCAATTCCGCGACGATCTCCTCGCGCGCATAGGACGTGTTGCCAAACTTCGAGAACCCGAAATCACGGTTCAGTCGATGGGGGGCCTTCGTGGCATGGGCCAGCTCATGCGCCCAGACCCCGTAGAAATTGCGCGGATCCTGGAACCGCGTGATGGACGGCATGTAGACCTTGTCCACGGGCGGCAAATAGTACGCCTCCGTGCCCGTGAAGACGGTTGTGATGTCGATGGCATCGAAAAACGCCTGCATGTGCGTGACGGGCTCGGACGGCGGATGCTCGGACGGCGGATGCTCGGGCACGGGTTCCGGATCGGGGAAGAAGCTCTCGGGCAAGCCCTCGATCTGGCAGGCGTTGAAGACGCGGTAGGATTTCTGGAAGCGGAAGATGCGGGCCTCCTCGGAGCGATCATCTCCGTCGCTGCGGTCGTCCTCGCCATCGGCGTCTTTCCGACTTTGACCGTAATAGATCACGACCGAGGACTTTTCGCCCTTGCGGACCTTTGCGTGCAAGGCATTGGCCTGCGGCAGCGTCATCCAGAAAGGCGAGCTGTGGCCTGCCATCACCGTTCGCATGGTCAGCAGGAAGTTGTTGACCCCCTGGTAGGGCTCACCGCCCACGCGCAGGGGACGAGAGCTGCCGCCTGCGGTCCAGGGCTTGCGCCACGGCAGAACGCCGCGCTCAATGATGCGGACGATTTCGTTTGTGATGACCTCGGAGGCATCGAATTTGGGCGTGCGGGATCGGGCCATGGCTGGCCTCCTTTCGAGTTTTGGTGAGAGGAAATGGTGATTAGATTGACTGACGGGGCCGCGGATCGTTGATGATCCTGGCACCGAGGGCTTCGACCATGTCGATGTAGGTGGTCAGCGACACGGACCTGCCGGGACCCCAAGGTTCAGAGTCGTCCGATCCGTCCCGCGCCACCCGCGGCAAGTTTGCGAAGGCAATGACATCGGTGACGGGCCGGACATCGATGAACGGGGTCCCTCGTGCGACCGCAAGAGTGGCCAAGGGAAAGCGCTCGATCGGCGCGAAGGTCGACACGGTGGTCCAACCAAGATGGATGAATGTCCCGCCCTCTCCGCAGATCACATGCGCGTTTGGCAATGACGCCGCCTGCTTCAGATAGCCGAGGTCACGCAGGACAGTCTCGCGCTCGCGCCGTTGTGACTGCCCCGTCTGGCCGGTTCGGCGTAGTTCCTTGTGTCGCCACGACGAGGCAGCGGTCGCGCGCAACACGCGCAAGACACCTGTTTGCATGGGAATGCCCTTAATCAGGAAAGACAGACCGGAATCCGGCCCGGACCCATCTGAGGGACCCCAAAGGCCCTCATCCGTCAGTCACAAAACCCGAAGGACACTTTCACTCTTTAGGGATCTGATGCCGGAGATTGTTAAATGCGAAGCTCATGAGAACGCAGGATCCTGCACTTTCCGGCATCAGACCCGGATGAGGAACAGGATCAAGCCGGTTCAACCCTCTTTCGGGCACCCTCTCTCCGACACCCTCAGGCCTGACCCTCCCCGGCCCTCCTCTTCCTCTCAAACCCCATGATTTCCGGAGGTGGCTTGTATTTGTTCCCGTTATGTTCTTTTTTAAGAACCGAGCTAAGAAGGGAAATCCCCGATGGAAAGCACTACTTACGCCCTGCCCGCGACGCCAAAGCAGATTGCCTATGCGCGGTTGCTGGCCCTGCGCAACCAGACGCTTCTGCCGTGGGAGGTTCAGCAAGATCGGCGCTCCTTGAGTGCCTGGATCGACGCACAAGCCAAGTTGAACCCGGGCGCGCAGGACAGCCGCCCGACATCGAAGCAGGTCGCCTTCGCCGAGCGTCTCGCCCGGATCAAACGCCGCGCCGTCCCGGATGAGTGTTTCCGCGACAAGGGGCTGATGTCAAAATGGATCGATGGGAACAAATGAAGCTGGGTAGCCCCTGCGGTGATTGAGACTACTTCAGCCGATCAACAATCGATGCCCCGCCCGACCTGGCAAGCGCGATCAGGCTGGACTGGATTTTGAATGTGAAGACGGAACTGAACGCGCCGATGGGCGTGCGGTCCTCCCAGACATAGGACCGCTCCAGAATATCGGTGTTGATCTCGTCCAGCATGACCCATTTGCGGACATGGGTCTCCAACCCCACACGCTGCGACTCGATCTGTGGCACCTCGATGCACTTGCGCGAGGGCAAGGGCGGTTGCGTCGTGATCGGCAGGATGAACACCACGGTCTCGCTATCGGACTTGGCGACAGTGACGGCGATACAGACAGGCCGTGTCTTGCGGCCCTCGGTCTCGCCCGCCATCTGCTCGCGTTTCCATAGGAACGGGTAGCGGAAAACCTCTCCCGCACTCGGCTTAGTCATCCGCCCGCGTCAAGTCCCGCTCGAGCCCTTCAATCATCAGCGCCTTGAGATCCTCGGGCATCTCGTCAACCATATGAGCCTGTTGCGTGGCCCCCCGCGCGAGCTGCTGGTACTGGTCCATGCTCATCAGCACGAATTTCGGCTTGCGATGCTTGGTGATCGCAATCGGCGACCGAATGGCCGCGTCAAACAGGTCACTTGTGTGCCGCGTCAGGTCGGCCGCCTTGAACTCGGGAAGCTCATGCATGATCTGGGTCTCCATTCGTGCAGAATATACGTACATTCTGGATATTCTGCAAGAGATGGGTTGAGCCCTCCCATGTGTCATCCGAACCGCCGCACGGTCCAGTGTAGGCGTACTCTTAGGCGGTGTTGCCGTCTTCAACGGACTCGTCCGAGGTCAGGTGGTCGTAGCCGCGAGAGACTGCCAGCGCGCCGTAGCGGTCAAACATGACGAAGGCCCCTGCCCGCCCGATGTCTGTCGGATTGAAGGCTAACGGCCGGATCTCGATCTTTTGGATCTCTGCTTACAACACGCCAAGCTGAGTATCGATCTCGGGGGGTTCATCTTGTCTAGCGTACTCTTCTTCCAAGGCCTGATACTCGGAGAGTAGTTTGGTATGGGTCGCTTGTTAATCCGTCACCAGCCAATCGAGCAGCATTGTATCACCCTCAGCGTTATAAGCATTAACACAGACAAACACGACGGTAAGGTTGGCCACTTGGGCCGAGGCGTCTGTGAACATCTAGCAAACCTAGAATGGCTTCTTGTTCCATGATAAGCTACAACATTCCAGACTTGCACCTGACGCGGGTGATCTGGGTTCACCTTCAAACCAACATTCTTCTTCTTGATGATCGTATGGTTTGAAGTGTGCCGCAATTGTCTCTTGATCTTCGATGGCTATGCAGACTCACCAGCCGGTCGAGTTTATGTGGCAAGAGCATCAGTTTCCTTGCCTCATCATAGCATCAAGGTAGGCGTTGTTGTTTTTCACCTGTCCTGTGCTGGCTCTCAAAATTAATTCGTCGAGTGCAATAAGGAGCTGCCCTGGACCTCGTTCTCTAAGGTGTTTCATGATCCTGCCCTGTTCTATTCTTAGCAATCTTCCGACATCGGCCAATATTTCGAGAACTGATTGATGATCTCTTGGTTCATGCGGGAAGAAATCCGATATGTTTTTCAGGTCCGTCCATGCCATAATTGTTGGATCTCGGCGTTCCTGAAAACCAGAGGTGCAGTGTGCATCTGCTCTATCTTTTTTTATATTCAATCTTGTGGGTTCTACGTGCCGGACATTTTGTCCGGCGACGACGGACATTTGGTCGGGCATTGTTTCCTGAGCGTTATGGTTTCCGGCCGGAAACTCTCTGATGGTCGCTCCGACCAACTCTGCCAGCCTCTTGATAAGCTCTATGATTTCGTCGGCTTTGAGAGTTGCACGGCGTAGGATGTTTCGTACGTTCTGGAGAAATGAGACAGTCTCAACATCCTTTGCTTGGCGCAAAGCCTCGACACGAAGGGCCAGTGCCTCCGCCTTGAGTGACCGTAGCTTTTCCTGATCGCCCACAAGCTGTTCTGCGTGTTCGGTGAGCTCTCTTTCCCGATCATACATTGGCTGCAGATCGAAGCCAAAGGCATCTCTGATCAATCCACCGTAGCGAAGAGGGAACCGTTTGCGGGTTGCGCTATCCCTGCGCTGGATCAGCCCGGCATCCACGAGGTGTCCGATACACCGTCGAATCGTTCTCTCGTTCAGGCCGTTCGTTCTCTCAGACAATGATGCGTTTGAGGGAAAGACGATAGTCATTGGAGCTGTTTGTCCGGCCTTCTTCGGCATGAAGCTGATCAAGGCCTGCAGTGTTACCAGGTCATTTGGTGTCAGACCGAGTTCTTTGCGAAGCGCTCGGATTGGCTCGATTACCCTGTACGGGTTCGTACCGGGTACAGAAGATCGTTCCGCCAAGGCGGGTGTGTGAGAAAATACCTGTCTCATGATGATTTCGGCTGAAAAAGCTTCCCCGTTCACCGCGAACGGTGTTGAAAACGATTCGGCTTCGGGGTATCAATCAGGTGTCTAAGCTAATCGAGGCCCTTCGGAAGCACTGCTTTCGGGGGGTCTTTCCTTTTCTGGCCTGTCCTCCTTTCTGCTCAGTTTTTGTTATCGTCTATGTCAGGACCATCAAGATCCTGATCCCTGCCGGAGACTGGGTTACCTATGGGTTCCATTTTCTCTGGGGTAATGATCTGCCCTGGACCAGCGGCCTTCGCGTTCGCCAACGCTAGAAGAGCGGCCTCTGGATTCTCAGAGATCCACTTATGAAGCCCGTCATCTCCGTTCTTGACGGTGATGATCACATTTCTTTTGGTGACCTTCACCATCCCGAGTTTTGTCTTGATTGCCGATGGGGCAGGGGGCTTGTGCTGTTTTAGGAGCCCTTCGAAGATCGCAAAGCGTTCGTCGGAGGTCTTGCCTGAACCTCTGGATTCCATGAGAGCATCATGGAATTCTCGGTTTCCGGCCGGAAACCCTTCATCTCCAGAGAAGCCAAGGCTCTCATAAGCCTTGGCGGCAGCATACCAACGATCCCGTCCAACCCCGGGTGCCGCCCCGATCTTTTGGATGAGTTCAGTCGGAATACAGGAAGTGACTTGTTTCATGCGAGCAAGTCCCGTGAGCTTGTCACCGGCTTTCCTGGCTTTCTGATCGATGTTGAGGGCGTCACAGACCAGTCCCTCATCCTTGCCGGACTCTATGAGAGAACGTGCAAACAGGGCTTTCTCGATCCAGCTGAGGTCTTTTCGGAAGCTGTTCTCTTGGCCTTGTGCAAGAATCGCTTGATCCTCATCCAAGCCTCTGATGAGAGCCTTTGCGGGCTTGCCGATAAGTCGAAGGGCGGCTAATCGCCTGCGCCCATAGATGATCCTGTACCGCCCCCCTTCGGGGCTCAGAAGTATCGGGATAAGCTGTCCCTGCTTGTCAATGCTTTCAGCCAGTTCCCTGATGTCATCTTCGTCATCCAGGGCCAGACGATCCTGGAACTCGGAATCATCAATAAGGTCGGTACTGATTTCTTGAATTGAAGATTGTGCCGCATCCTGAAGAGAACGGGCCATTCCCGAAAGGGCAGGGGCTCGTGACTGGGTTCGAGTCGGAGAAATCGACGAGCTCTGCTGCTTTTCTTCATCCTCGGGAATGTCGAATGTGACTTTGCGGGCCATTACTTACGCCCCCATGCCGTTTTGATGAGCCCTTCGACCTCCGCCACAACCCCGTTGATGGACTCGATAGCCCGATCGTACGTCTGGCGATGAAAATCCGTTCTGGCGATCTCGAACAGTGTCTGTTGCGTGAGTCCAGCGTCAGAGACTGCGGAGGATTTCAGGAAAGGCTGAGTAAGAACGTCATCCGTGAACATGGTCCGCAGGAATGCCGCCATCTGAGTTTGGGGGCCGTCATTGGGCTCGAAACGAGTGATTAGAAATCTCATGAAGTCCCAGTCGGGCGATGCGCCCACATCAGCAATTGTTGCCATGAGGCTGGATGTGAGCTGCAGGAATTGGGCCATCGAGGCGACGTCAAGCATGCTTGGAATGACAGTGACGACTAGGGACGTCGACGCTACCAAAGCCGATAGTGTGGTAAACCCGAGTTGCGGTGGGCAGTCGATGACGACAATGTCGTAGTCTGTCTCGACTTCATTAATGCAAAGAGCAAGCCGCTGATAGAACGGCGGCCTGATATTGTTTCGAAGCGCGTGTGCGGTTTCGGTCTCGAACTCAGAGAGCAACAAGCCGGCCGCGGCTAGATCGAGGTTGTGGAAATACGTTTTGCGCACAACGTCTCTAAATGGGATAGGGTCCTCATACCGGAGGGCATCGTACACCGTTCCGGCCTCAGGGAAGTCGATTTCCGGCCGGAAACCGAACATGGTGGTCATTGAGGCTTGTGGGTCGAGATCGATTGCCAGAACTCGATAACCATCAAGGGCAAGCTTTTGGGCGAGATGGATCGCCGTTGTCGTCTTCCCGGCCCCCCCTTTGAAGTTGGCGATCGAAATGATCTGGATATGCTCCCCATCCCGACGACGAGGAACGATATGCTGGAACTTGGTGCTTGACCGGGCTATTTCGTGGCGCGCTATATCGATTTGCTCTGCAGTGTAGAACCTGCGGCCGCGGGCGTCTGTCTCGATATCACCGAGATCGAGCTTGTCCTCGAAAAACATCTTCCGCAAAAAATCTTGGCTTACCCCGAGGATCTGGGCAACTTCCGTGGATGAGAAGCGTCTGAGAGCCTTTCGTTCATCAGGTAGAAACGACTTGCGCATATTCACATCAAGCGATTTGCTTAGACGTGTCGCCATCGTTTGGATTTTTTGATCCATTCTGATCCGCTGCTCGTTCATGCCCGTCCCGCCGCCCGTCTTCCGGGTCTATCTTGAGAAGGAACGCAAAACCGCCGGAAACTGATGGTTAGCGTTCTTCCGCAAAAATGTCAGGAAAGCGTTTGACAGGCAAGGATTTTTTCAAATGGTGGGCCGGTATCCGGTGAAATCATTTATTTACAATGACTTATCTTATTTTGCGGATCCAGCGCGTCAAGTGCTTGTGTCGCTGCCATCTCTTAAACGCAAGATGTACGCGATTCACATAGGCGGTTTTGCTTCCAAAGAACGAATCTGAGTCTCTTAAATCATTCCCAGACTCTCGGCTCGCTCCAACAGCATCTTGACCGATGAGGGCTGCCATCTCGTTCGGCCACGGGGCGTGCGTTCGCGCATAGCTTCCAGCCGTTCACAGATCGCTCGAAGCGTGATGTCAGGATCTGCGCCCTTGATGCCAGCAATAATGGCGGGCAGGCGGTCGTCGGTTTCGCGGCGCCCGGCGCGGGCCAGAACCTCGGCAGGCAGGAAGCCGTCGCCGACATATGCCTTCACAGCGCGCAAGAGACGGCTTTGGGTCCAGCGACGCGCCTCGGGCAATGGGCCGTTGATGATGCGCAACACGTCTTCCCAGGCCAAGTCGGGGCGCAACCGGCGCACATGGGGCACCCAGTCTTGTGCCGTCTCGTTCAGGCGCTCCATGTAGCCGTCCTGTCTTGCCAGCCGTACCTTACGAAGAGCGGCAGGGTCTTTGGCGCGCAGCCCAGGGTTCCCGCCCACGCGGCCCTTTGTGCGCGCGCTGGCGAGGCCGGCCTTGGTACGTTCCCGGATCAGGGCGCGTTCGAACTCGGCCGCGGCCCCCAGCACTTGCAACGTGAACTTGCCCTGCGGGGATCCGGTGTCGATGGGGTCGTGAATGGAACGAAAGAACGCGCCCTTGGCCTCCAGCCGCTCGATCACCTCCAGCAGATGCGACAGGGATCGCGCAAGGCGGTCGATCCGCACGACCACCAGCGTGTCGCCCTTGCCGATGCGCTCCAACACCCGCGCCAGCACCGGCCGCGCACGATTGCCGCCCGAGGCCTGTTCTTCATGGATCTCGGCGCAGCCCACGGATTTCAGGGCCTGCGTCTGGGGCAGGGGGGTCTGATCCTCGGTCGAGACCCGAGCGTAACCTATCAGGGGCATCAAAACAGTCTTTTTGCAGTTTTATGTATCGCTAATAAACGACCGTTTGAAAACGAATGCAAGGGCGTGCACTGTGGCGCTGCTCAGCAGAGAACCCTTGGTTTCCATACGCTGAGCGCGATCAGCGAGCTCTCGCAGACCATCGCGCGCCCGTGCTATATAAGGTGTGCAGGCGCACTCTGACAAAACACTTTGGTAAAATGCAAAAGTGCCATATTTTGCATACATGAAGACTCAAGTATCTATGCAGTATGATATTTTTTACGATCCTCTTGTGGATGCGGAGGGGCTTGAAGAGACGTCTGAGGACGACCTGTGGTTCCTGCCCGGTCCGATGGACGAGGAGCCAGATTATCTGCCGCCCGGACCTAGGGCAGAGCTTCGTGAAACCGCAGTCCTCGACGATTGGCGGAAGGCAGAGGCGGGCAATGCCGCGCGTCTCGCCCGTGTGGCTGGCCGGATCGGCGCGCTGGACGACCGGCTGCGCCGTGGCCCGAAAGGTTGGCGGCACAGGCTCGCGCTGATGGAGGCGGCAGACCTCAGCTGGTTTGTAGGCGACCGAATTGGCCCGGATCGGCTGGCGCTCTGGAAATCCATGCGCTTGTCCGGCGTGCAGGACGACACCGCGGCGCTCGCGCGTGTCGGATGGGCAGTGCGGCGTCTTACAGGCGGCCTTGGACCGGAAGTGGACCTGTCCGCCTTCCTCGACCGCCGCGACCCCGAGAACCTCGGCGTTGAAGCCGAACCGTCCGCGGATCGCGCGGGCGGTTGGCTCGATCTTATGGCGCAAGCCGCCGATCTTCACCCAATCACGCGCGCTTGCATGGGCTTCCATCTCTGGAGTCTCGCGGGCCTCGGGCAGCACGGCGACCGGATGGAAGCGGCGGTCACAGCCGCACGGATCGTGGCCAGTGAGGGCAAGGGGGCGCTCTTCGCGCCTTTGGCCATGGGCGGGGCAGGAGGATTGCGCTCCGGTGGCCCACCCGCTGACCGTCTGTCTCGTTGGCTTGACGGGATGGAGACCGCATGCCTGACCGCAATGCGTCACCTCGATGATATCGAGGCATGGTCGGCGAGGGCGGAAGCCGAGATGAGCCCGCTTTCCGGCCGCACGCCCCCGGCCTTGTGCGCGGTACTTACCGAATGGCCGCTCGTGTCCGCTCCGAAGGCCGAGGCCCTGATCGGCGCCAGCCGTGCTGCCGTCCAGCGCAACCTTGCTTGGATGGAAGCGCGTGGTATGATCCACGAGATGACGGGGCAGGGGCGGTATCGGATGTGGAGGGTCGCAACTTAAGCCGTGCTCTTTGTCGGGGGGCCGACAGTTTATGTTAGAGTCAACGCTTCTGTCCGCCAAACTTGCAGAGAATTCGCGCATCGAGCCCACTTTGATGAATTTTGCTCGAAGCACGAATGTCCGCATGGATGAAAACGAACCGCCCGTGTCCAGTCTTCGTCTCTTGCTGCGGCTTATAAATGCGTGGCCCAGCGAGGATGGCTCTCGTCAATGATCAAGGCATGGCTGTGCCTGCGATGTCCCCTTAGGTGGGGATGGTCGAGTGGCAAATTATCGTGGGTGTGCTCAAGCTCAACGGGATCGCCGGACGGCCAGAGTTTCAGCGCTGCGAGCATTCCGAAGGCGGCGATGAGGGCCAGTCCGATCAGTGCGGGAACGACACCATAGACTGTCAGCAGCCATCCCGACAGCGGATAGGTCACAAGCCAGCAGGCGTGGGACAGCGCGAATTGCGCCGCGAAGAGTGCCGGGCGGTCCCCGGCGTGGGCGGAACGGCGCAGCAGTCGGCCGGAAGGCGTGAGGACAGCGGAATATCCGAGCCCCACCAGCAACCAGGCTGTCAGAAGGATGGACCAGCCAAGGCCCGCTCCAAGGACCGTCAACGCCAGACCGACCAGAGTAGCCACCATCAGCGTGGCTCCGCCGAACATCACGGGCCGGTCCGGCAACACATCGAGAACACGCGGCAGGACCAGCGCGGCGATCATCGACCCTGCGCCGAAGGCGAACATCGTCCAGGCCAGAGCACTTTCCGAAAGGCCGAGCGAGCCGCGCACAAGAACGACGGTATTGACCAGCACCATCGCACCTGCCGCCGCCGCCGCGAGGTTCAATGCCAAGAGCCCGCGCAAGCGGGGCGTGGCCAGATAGATGCGGATGCCGCGCGTAGTGCGGTCATAGACACCGCGCGGCTCGGATGGGCGGGGACTGGGCAGCACGACCGAAACAACCAGAAGGGCCGATGCGGCGAAACCGAGGACCGTGCCGAGGAAAAGCGAATTGTAGGACATCACCGCGAGCAGAAGGGCCGCCAGCGTCGGGCTGACGATGTTTTCCAGATCGTAGGCCAGCCGCGACAGCGACAGCGCGCGGGTATAGCGCGCCTCTTCGGGCAGAACGTCCGGGATCGTCGCCTGAAAGGTCGGCGTGAAGGCGGCGGAAGCCGATTGAAGAAGAAAGATCAGGACGTAGACCTGCCAGACCTCGGTCACGAAGGGCAGTGCGAGCGCGACACCGGCACGCACCAGATCGAGCGTCACCAGAAGCGCGCGGCGCGGCACGCGGTCTGCGAAAGCCCCTGCAATGGGCGCGATGCCCACATAAGCAACCATCTTGATGGTGAAGACTGTGCCGAGGACCAGCGCCGCCCCGTCGCCCGAAAGATCAAAGGCGAGCAGGCCGAGTGCGACTGTGGCGAGTCCGGTACCCAGAAGGGCTACGACCTGTGCCAGAAACAGGTGCCGATAAGTGCGGTCGGAGAGAATATCGAGCATGGTCAGCCTCAGAGATATCGGGCGATCGCCCGCAACTCGGCGCGATCAGTTTCAGAACTTTCAACGTCGATACAATGGTCCATGTGATCATGGATCAGCGCACGCTTGGCGTTCGTCACGGCCTTTTCGACCGCTTGCATCTGCTGAGCAATCTCCAGACAGGGTTTGCCCGCCTCGATCATTTCGATCACGGCGCGCAAATGGCCGTCAGCGCGTTTCAGCCGGGCGACAAGGGCGGGATGGGTTGCATGGACTGGATGTTTTGTCATAAAGTAGTTCTATCCCCCCCGGGAGGATAGAACAAGATGGTGCCACGACGCACCACGCTAGAGACGGGCAGACGGGCAGATCCTATGGATACCTTGAGGACAGTTGTAAACGCCGCGTTTGCGACACTCTTATGTTTGGCCGTACTCCTCTGGTCTGTGGTGCCCGCAACCTCGCACGCACCCTCAGTCATCGGCGTCCTTCAAGAGCACGCAGAAATGGTTGCTGAGCACGGTCATTCGCATGGACTGGAAGAAGACCTCGCCTGGGCCATGCATGGACATAGCCATGACAGCATCGATCACGATCACAGTCAGGCGGTCGTGCCTGGCCCCGACCGATCGCCGCACCCGCTCGATATTTATAGAGCCGCATGGCCGTTGAGTTCGGCCACGTCGAACACCTTGCAGACATACCAAATCGAAAGACCTCCGCGCGTCTGATCGACTGCGTGCCAACAGCGCGCTGCATTCGATCATCAACACATATGCGGAGTTCAATCCATGAATACAGTCCACCAGGGCTGGACCGATCCCGGCATACGCCGGATCGTGATCCTGTCCTTCATTGCCCTTTCGGCGCTCGTCTTGGGTGCGGAAAACGCTCTTGCCCATGCCGTCACAGAAGGTGACGCAGGCTATATCCAGGAAATCTGGGGGGTGAACATCATCCCCTTCATGTATCTCGGCGCCAAACACATGGTCACGGGATACGATCACATCCTGTTCCTGCTCGGCGTCGTCTTCTTCCTCTACAAGATGAAGGATGTAGGCATCTATGTCAGCCTCTTCGCCCTCGGGCACTCGACCACGATGCTGGCCGGTGTCTGGTTCGGCTGGGGCATCAACGCCTACATCATCGACGCGATCATCGGCCTTTCGGTCGTCTACAAGGCGCTCGACAATCTCGGGGCTTATCAGCGCTGGTTTGGGTTCCAGCCGAACACCAAGGCCGCAACGCTGATCTTCGGCTTCTTCCACGGCACGGGCCTGGCCACGAAGATCCTAGACTACGAGATCGCGTCAGAGGGCCTACTGGCCAATCTTCTGGCGTTCAACGTGGGCGTCGAGCTTGGCCAGATCATGGCGCTTGCCGTGATCCTCATCGTCATGGGCTTCTGGCGGAAATCCCCAAGCTTCTTCCGCCAAGCCTACACCGCCAACGTCGTCATGATGTCCATGGGATTCATCCTCATGGGCCTGCAAATCACCGGCTACTTCGTAGCCACCTGAGAACTTAGGAGACCAAAATGTTTAACGCAAAAAAACCGAGCCTTGATGAGCTTCCCAGCTCCGCGCAGCTTATCCGTTCCACTGCCATTGCGGCGGCCAGCGCCGTTGCGATCCTTGTGACCGTCGTGCTGCCTGCCGAATACAACATCGACCCGACCGGGATCGGCGGGGTTCTCGGGCTGAGCGAGATGGGTGAGATCAAAGCCCAGCTTGCGGAGGAGGCCGAAGCCGACAGGCTGTTGGAGATCGAAGCCGAAGAGCAGTCGAGCCTTATGAACGATATCTTTGGACTTTTTGTCGGCACGGCATATGCACAGGAGGCCGAAATCTGGCGTGACGAAACCACCTTTACGCTTGCACCCGGCGACAGTGCCGAGTGGAAGCTGGTCATGGAAGAGGGCCAGACGGTGGAATACCGAATGCTGGTCGATGGCGGTCGGGTGAATTTTGACATGCACGGCCACGGCGGCGGCAATTCGGTGACCTATGAAAAGGGCCGCGGTTCGACGGGCGACGAGGGCGAGATCATCGCGGCATTCGACGGCGAACACGGATGGTTCTGGCGGAATCGGGACAGCCAGCCCGCAACCGTGACTGTCCAGGTGCGCGGCGAATACACCGAATTCAAAGACGCAAGTTGACACAAGGGCAGCCACCCGCATGAAAAGATGCGGGTGGTTGCCTGGCTCCGAAACAGACCTTGGATGAGTCCGCAGTCTCGCCTCAGATTTTCCCCCGAAACCAACCTCGGGCATCTTTTGGCCAATCAGTGAGTACCCGCGTGGCAATGTCACGCCTATGTTACGGGATACTTCTTGACCTCCCCCTACTGGAAGCTTGCATAAGGATCGCATGATCTGCGTTTTCCGCCTCATTTTGATTCTTGCATTGAGCTTCGGTGCCGTGGTTGCGCCGGATGTATCGGCAGCGAATGCGGCTGAGGCAGCAATGGCTCAGATGGTGGGCGCTGAAAGCGGGGACGACCATTGCGGCGGATGCGATCCGATCGGATTTGCTGACGGGATAACCTGCGAGGGTGGGTGTACAGTCCCTTGTGGCGCGGGAACTACGGCCGGTATCGTAGCTCGTACGTCAGCGATGACGCTTGAGATGGCCTTCGGTGTTGTCATCCCGGTCGCGGGACCTGTGATCCCGATTGGCGCGGTTCCCTCCCTTGATCCATTTCCTCCCAAGCTGCCTGTCTGAACCTGATAGCGGCCTCGCTTGTTGCGGGGCCTGACCGTTGCCTTGGCCGAAGCTGGCTGAGTGCGACCCTTTCAGATCAAGGCAGAAGTAATGACCCTCAACAGACTGATTTCACGACGGCACGTGCTGCGCACCGGTGCCGCTTTCACGGCCATATCCACTCTGTCACCGGCACGAGTAGCGATGGCAGGTCCGACAGAGGACCCATTCTTGCTACGCGCTGCGGCCGGACAAGCCGCCCTGCGACCGGCACCCTACGGCCCTACCGACGTCTGGAGCTACAACGGATCCCTCCCCGGCCCCGAGATCCGGGTGCGGCAGGGAGACCGAATTCGGGTTCTGGCCCGGAACGGGCTAAATGAAGGGACGACGGTCCACTGGCATGGCATTCGCACACCCAATGCGATGGACGGTGTGCCGTTCCTGACACAGGACCCGATCCCGGTCGGTGGCGAGTTTCTCTACGAATTCGATGCGCTGGACGCAGGTACATTCTGGTATCACCCGCACCAGCGCAGTTCGGAACAGGTCGGGCGCGGGCTTTACGGGCCGCTGATCGTCGAGGAAGCAAACCCGATCCGCGTGGATCGCGATTTGACCTGGATGCTCGATGACTGGCGGATGACCGGCGACGGACAGATTGCGACAGATTTCGGAAGCCGGCACGACGCGATGCACGGCGGTCGTATCGGCAATTCCGTGACGATCAACGGCCAGATCCCTGACCGTATCGCGGTGCGATCCGGGGAACGCATCCGCCTTCGGCTGGTCAATGCAGCGAACGCGCGGATATTCGGGCTGGATTTCGGGGGGCTTGCGCCGGTCGTGGTCGCTCTGGACGGTCAACCCGTGTCACCTCATGTACCAGACGATGACATCGTGGTGGTCGGTCCGGCCATGCGTGTCGATCTGGTGATTGATATGACCGGCAAGCCCGGAGAGAGCCTGACCATCACCGATGTCTTCTACAGGGATCTGGAATACCGTCTGGTCGATCTCGCCTACGGGCCGGATCGGTTACGGGACGCGGTCCCGGACTGGTCGATGGAACTGCCACCCAACCCGCTGGCCGAACCCGATATGCAAGCTGCCACGCGGCATCAGATCATCTTTAATGGCGGCATGATGGGGCAGATGATGATGGGCGGCGGCATGGGGTCCATGATGGAGCAGATGCGCGAAGGCAACATGTGGTTCATCAACGGCAAAGCAGCAACGGGGCACATGATGGATCCATTGCTGGTCCTGCCGCAGGGCACGTCGCATGTGCTGCAGATGGACAATCGCACCGCGTGGCATCACCCGATGCATCTTCATGGACATTCGTTCCGTGTGATCACACGGAACGGGCAACCGACACGGCATCGCGAATGGCAGGACACCGTCCTGATGGCACCGGAGGAACGGGTCGAGATCGCCTTCGTGGCGGACAATCCGGGAGACTGGATGTTCCATTGTCACATCCTGGAACACCAGGCGGCCGGCATGATGGGCATCATACGTGTCGATCCTGGCACGACCAAAACCTGAAACAATCTCACGTAACGATCACCACGAAAGGAAAGAACCGATGAAGAAACTAATTGGACTTGCCAGTCTTGGCACCGCAGGTGCTGCCGCTGTCCTTGCAATGAGCCTGAATGCCGCGCCTGCAGCAGCGCAAGAGGCCACGCTCTACAAGAACCCGCAATGCGGATGCTGCGAGAGCTATGCGGACTACCTGCGCGAGAATGGCTTCACGGTCGAGGTAAAGCCGACCCATGATCTGGCTCAGATCAGCCGTGATGCAGGTATCCCGGACGATTTCCAGGGCTGCCATACGACCTTTCTGGGTGACTACGTCGTCAGCGGTCATGTGCCAATTGATGTCGTCAACAAGTTGCTTGATGAGCGCCCGGACATTGCCGGTCTGACACTTCCCGGCATGCCGTTGGGATCGCCGGGTATGGGGGGCGCGAAGCAGGAACCGTTCAAGATTTACACCGTCGAAGAAGGTGTGAACCCGACCGTCTATGCGGTCGAATGATTAATTGCGCGGACTGGTGCGATCCCGTGCCTGACCGGTTTCAAGGGAAAACAAAGGATGAAGTGCATGATGATGGATGGTGGAATGATGGGTGGCGGCATGATGATCGCGATGGGACTGGTTTGGTTACTCATCGTGGCGGTGCTGGTGCTCGCGGCAATCGCCTTGGTCAAATACATCCGCTCGGACAGCGGAAAATAGAAATGCGCCAAGATGCGGAATGAGGGCGACAGCAACGGCGACGGCCTGTTGTCGATGGGGATTGGTCTGGGGGCGTGCGTCCTGCTTGTCGTGGCATCGATAGTCGCACTCTCGTTGTATTTGGATAGCCAGAAGAAGGCACAAGCGACATGAAAAACACCATTAGGCTCGCCGCGGTCTTGCTCGCCACAACGGTCTCTCCCGTTTCGGCGGAGAGCGGCTTGCGCATGGGCGAGCGTCTCTATCAGGAGAATTGTGCCAGTTGCCATGGCGCAAACCTGGAGGGGCAGCCTGATTGGCGCACCCGATTGCCGAACGGCAGATTGCCTGCCCCGCCGCATGATGCGTCGGGTCATACCTGGCATCATACGGACCGCGTATTGTTCGACATCGTGAAACGCGGACCGGCGGCGATTGTCGGGGCCGGTTATGAAAGCGACATGCCCGGATATGAGGGCGTACTGACAGATGACGAAATCACGTCGATCGTCGACTACATCAAGAGCACCTGGCCCGACAAAGAACGTGCCTTTCAGAGTGAGCGGACCCGCGAGGACCAGCAAGCACAGCCATGACCAGCTATCGTGACAATATGACTGTTCCCACGCCCCGCCGGAGAAATCTCGGCTTTGTGCTGGTGCCCGTCGTGGCTTTGGCCCTTATGGTCCTGTTTGGCTGGGGGCTTTTCAGCGAGGGCGATGATCTGCCGTCCGCGCTTATCGACAAGCCTGTACCGGAGTTTGCACTCGCTCCGGTGCTCGGCCGCGAGGAAGGTCTTTCGACGCAGGACCTGATCGGCCATGTTTCGCTGGTGAACGTCTTTGCCTCGTGGTGTGTGCCCTGCCGCGCCGAACATCCGCTATTCATGGAATTGAGCGCCACGGGCGAAGTGCCGCTCTACGGGATCAACTACAAGGATCCGCCCGAACAGGCGCGCGCCTGGCTAGACGAACTGGGTGATCCCTACACCCGCATCGGGGCCGACATAAACGGACGTGCGGGCATCGAGTGGGGTGTTTACGGCGTGCCTGAAACCTATGTCATCACTTCCGACGGCACCATTGCCTACCGCCATGTCGGCCCCATCACGCGAGCGATTCTGGAGGAAACCCTTTTGCCGATCGTCCGTGATCTGAAAACCCAAGCCGGCAAGGAGCCAACGCCATGAAATATCTCAAAACGGCGCTGCTCGTCTGGGCATTGTCCGTCGGCACGGCGTTTGCCGGGCCGCAAGGCTTCGCACTGCACGACACGCCGCAGCCGGTGATCAATGTGCGCTACGAGACCGAGGACGGCAGCCGTGGGGACATGGAGGATTTTCGTGGCAAGGTGATCCTCGTGAACGTTTGGGCAACCTGGTGCGTCCCCTGCCGGGAAGAGATGCCGACGCTGGATGCACTTCAGGCGGAACTTGGCGGCGACCGTTTCGAGGTTGTCGCCCTGTCCATCGACAGGGCCGGGTCGCCCGTCGTGCGGCGGTTCTACGACGAGATCGGTGTCAACAATCTCAAGATGTATGTCGACAAGACCATGCTGTCGATGACCGCGCTGCGCACCGTCGGTCTGCCGACAACGATCCTGATCGACGCGCAGGGGCGGGAGCTTGGGAGACTGGTCGGCCCGGCCGAATGGGATGATCCCGAGATGGTCTCCTTCTTGCGAGGCTTTATCGAATAAGCGCCCCTGAAAGAGCGCCGCCCGCCCTTGACCGCCCAGTTATCAGAATGACCAGTACTCAAACTTCAGAAGGATTTTCCGGATGACCGACATATCATCTTCCAACGATGCGGGTGCCGCCGACATCGAAAGCGCAGGCAACTGGCCCCGGTGGTTGACGCGCAGACGACTGCTGTTCGTCGGTGCGGCAACCGTTATGGGCGGCGGCATGGCGCTGAACTGGGGATGGCTCACCGCGATCGGTCTCGCGCCTGTCTTGGTTTCGCTGGCACCCTGTGCCGCGATGTGCGGGCTCGGTCTGTGCATGAAGGGCGGGTCCGGCGGGAAATGCGACGATGCGGGTGGTGGCAAGCCCGATCAATCCGAAAGGTGATGCAGTTGATTGTCTATCTGACCCGGCGCGCCGCCTTGGCGACATTTGCGGCCACGATCGCCTTTCCGGCCTCCGCCGATCATCCGGGTGAAAATCTGGATGCCCGGATGTTCGAGATGGAGCCATACTTCCAGGCCATCGACGCGGCACAGGCCCCGGATTTCGAGTTGCAGAATGCGGAGGGCAATCCTGTGCGCTTGGCGGATTTCAGCGAAAGGGTCGTCATCCTGCATTTCATCTACGCCAACTGCCCGGATATCTGCCCGCTCCATGCGGAAAAGATCGCGGCGGTCCAGGCTTCGATCAACGACGGGCCGATGAGGGATCTGGTGCAATTCATCTCGATCACAACCGATCCCGTGAATGACACGCCGGACGTTCTGCGCGACTACGCGGACCGGCATGGGCTCGATCCGAGCAACTGGGTCATTCTGACCAAACGGCCCGATCAGAGCGACGACGCGACGCGCCTTGTGGCGCGGGACTATGGGCTCGAGTTCACCACGACCGCCGACAGCGACATGATGATGCACGGTGCGGTCACCCATGTCGTGGATATCGGCGGGCGGTTCGCCGCAAAGTTCCATGGCATGGATTTCAAGAATGTGAACCTGATCCTCTATGTCAGCGAGTTGATCAACAATGCCCAGCATCGACGCCGGGAACGCAGTTGGTGGGACCGGGTGACAGGGGTGTTTCAATGAGTGTCACCGCGACTGGCGTCATGCCATCTTCGGCGGATGGAATATCCCTGACAGCGCTACGTCGGTATTTTTCGGTAATCATCCCGGCCAATCTGATCTGGGAGTTCGCCCATATGCCGCTCTACACGATCTGGAACGAGGGCACCTGGGGTGAGATCGTCTTCGCCGCGGTTCATTGCACGGGTGGCGACATCCTGATTGCCATGAGCGCGCTGGTGCTTGCCTTGATGCTGACCGGCCGTGGCTGGCCCTTCGTGGCTCCGACGCGACGCTCGGTAACCGTCCTGACGGTGGTGTTCGGGTTGGGATATACGCTGTTCAGCGAATGGCTCAACATCGTGATCCGCGCGGCTTGGGCCTATTCGGACCTGATGCCGATCATTCCGGTCCTCGATGCAGGGCTGTCGCCCGTGCTGCAATGGATCGTAATCCCGCTGATTGCCTTCTGGTGGGCGGCGCGACCCTTCAGCGCCGAGCATAAAGCATGATGGATATTTCCGGCATCGGCATCTTCGCGGCCTTTCTGGCGGGGGCCATTTCCTTCCTGTCACCCTGCGTCCTGCCACTGGTTCCGGGCTATGTTTCCTACATCGCAGGCCAGCCGGATTTGCGCACGACGCGATCGGTCGGCCTGCGGGCACGCGCCGGGGCACTTGGCCTAAGCACCTGCTTCGTTCTGGGGTTCTCCACGGTCTTTGTCGCGTTGGGGGCCGGGGCCAGCGCGCTCGGGTCGTTGCTGCTGACTTGGCGCACTGAGCTCAACTATCTGGGCGGGGCGATCATCATCCTGTTCGGACTGGTCATGCTGGGTGCCTTCCGTCTGGAAGCGTTCTCGCGTGACACCCGCTTCACACTCGACATTCCGGGGGGTCGCCCGCTTGGAGCCTACGTCCTGGGCTTGGCCTTCGCCTTTGGATGGACGCCCTGCATCGGGCCGATCCTCGGCGCAATCCTGACGCTCAGTTCGACATCCGGCGGTATGTCGGACGGCATCTGGCTGTTGTCGATCTATTCCGCAGGGCTGGGCGTGCCGTTCCTGCTGGCCGCGCTGTTCACCGACGCCATCGCCGCACGGGTCAGACAGATCGGCAAAGCCGGTCGCTGGCTCTACAAGGGCGCGGGCGTCGCCATGATCATCATGGGCGTTGCCATCATGACCGGCCAATTGTCCCGGTTTGCCTACTGGCTTCTGGGAACCTTCCCATTCTTGGCCTCAATCGGTTAGTCTTCCTCGGCATTCCTGATGTGAAGCCAGATCAGTGCTGACCCGATGACAAGAAAGATCAGGTTGAGGAAGAACGTGTAATCGATGCTGAACCGGACCATTTCCTGAAGCGAAGGCCGCTCGGTCGGGATCATCCCTACGAGAGCGAACAGGTAATGCACCGTAATTCCCGCAGCGACCATGCACAGGTACAGCAAGCCTGAAAGATAGAGCGCATACTGCCAGCCGTAATATTTTGCGTGCACCCATATCACCGTGGCAGCAACAAGATCGGCTCCGAGAAAGGCGATCACGCCTCCGAACGACGCATCACGCGACCAGAGCATCGCAGCCAGGGGGACATTGCCCATCGACCCGATGAAGGTGAAGAAGGCCACGACCGGTGCCACCAGCGCGTTTTCAAGAACGATCAGGAAGCCCGGCGCGTCCTGCGCACCGCCATCTCCGACCAGAAAGATCGCGTTCCAGAAGCTCTGCGGCACAAAGACGGAAATGAAACCCGCGACCGTGAAGCCGAAGAGGATCTCCTTCCAGACCATCTTCCATTCCATGAAGAAAGCGCGGGCGATCCGGTCCCATCCTTCGCGGGACAGCAGTTTGTCGCGGAACGAACCCTTCATGGTCTGGTCCCTGTCCATACCTTCGTCGGACTGGGCCTTCTCCGCATGCTCTTTTGCGCTTTCGACAAACGACCTTGGAAGCCATATCAGGGTGAGGGCATAGGCGTAGATCGTCATCAGGATGCCAAGCATGAAATTTGCCACCATGAATTTCCAGCCCAGCAGGACCAGAAGGACGATTCCAAGCTCGATCACCAGATTTGTCGATGAAATCAGGAAGGCGATCGAATTGACCGGATGCGCACCCTTCACGAGGATCGAACGCGACGCGGCAAGAGCCGCGAAGGAACAGGACGATGACACAAACCCAAAGAAGCCGGCAATGCCTGCCTTCCTGGCACCACGGTCGCCAAGAACACGCGCCATCTGATCCCGTGTCACGAAAATCTGGATGCCTGCGGAGATGATATACCCGAAGATGAGCGCCCAGAGCGCCTTCCAGAGCATGCCCGCCCCGGTCGTGAATGCTTCGATTATCTGGTCCATTCAGCTTGACCCTTTTTCGCAGTGCTGTCCGACTTGCGCATCTATCGGGAGAACGAGTCCGAGGGATATGAAAACGGCACCCGCCTTTCAGCCGATCAGATAGACCCTGATCGGCATCCAGATCCCCATGACCATCATCATCAGGTTCTCTGTGAGCGAGACAAAGCCGAGCGGTACGTTGCTGTCGCCGCCGACGCAGGCGCACTTCAATTCACGCTTGTCGATATAGACCGCCTTGAAAACCGATACTGCGCCAACAGTGCCGATGAACAAGGCCACCGGTGCCGAAAGCCAGGTCAGCGCCCCGGCGACCATGAGGATACCTGCGAAAGCCTCTCCAAACGGATAGATCTTGCCATAACGCACCCACCGACGCGCCAGCAGGTCGTAGTTCAGGAACATGGTCGAGAAGCTCTCGACATCCTGAAGTTTTTGTACCGCCAGAAAGCACATCGAGATCGAAATGAACCATTCCAGCCCGCGCAGGGTGAAAATGTTCTCGAAGCTGTACCACGACAAACCGAGCGCCATCAGGAACGCGACGGCAAAGATCGTGATCACCGGCTGGTAGGACGTGTCCGAGCGTTCGTCTTCCGGCGCATCGATGCCGAAATGGACGCGAAGGTCGTCATATCCGCCGATCCGCTCGTCCCCGATCCAGGTTTGCGGGGTGGTTTCGACGCCGTGCTCTTCCATGAACGCGTCGGTTTCCTCACGCGTGGTCAAAGGGTGATCCTCGACTTCGAAACCCTTGCGCTCCAGCAGGTCCTTGGATTTGAGCCCATAGGGACAGAGGTGGTCGGGCATCACCATCCGGTAAAGCTTGGCTGTCTGGGTTGTGTCTCTTGGCATGTCATATCCTCCGTTTCAGGGTTCAGGCGTCGCAGCCATAATAGCCGCGATAGCCTGCCCGCAGGCCGGCATCGAGTTCGAGCACGAGGTTGGCGTCCTGCACTTCACCACTGTTTTCCAGCGCCGCAGCCCCGTCCGGCGCACTGAGGCTTACGGACATTCCTTCGGTGCTCAGGGTGCCGGTTGCGTCGGTTGAACCAAGACGCACCAGGTCGCCGCTGATCTTTGCCAGCGCCGCCGGGGCACCGTCGATCTGTCCTGTGGCAAGCACAGGTTTGCTGGTCGTCGTATACTTGAAGGTGCAGATGGCCCCATCCGGGAAAAGCTGCGCGATCTCATCGCCAGTCAGGAATTCCAGATCAAGGATGGCGATTTCGGCGGATGAGAGTGCCTCGTTCAGATCGACGATGCGGGCTGAACCATCCAGACCCTCATCAGCCGCGTCACCATTCGTGTCGATGTCATTCACCAGATACCGCATTTCGGCGATTTCTTTGTCTTGGGCAAAGATGATCTCGTCAGCCAGTTTGCGCACCCGAGGGTCAGAAATGTTGGCGCGGCTCGATGTCATGATCGCGATCGAATGGTGCGGGATCATTGCCTTCATGTAGCTGGTATCGCCCACGGTCACCTGGCTCCGGACCAGCCAGAGGGATCCGGCAAACACCACGGCGCCGCCAATAAAGATGGCAGCGTTGATCGCCTTGCTGGAGTACATCGACAGCATGAAGCCCAGCATGATGATCGCCATTATGGCCCCCATCAGCACGGCCATATAGGCGCGTGTTTCGGACCAGAAGATATGGCTCAGCAGATAGGTGTTGAGATACATCAGGATGAACATCACCACCGTGGATGTGGCGATCATCGCGAAAAAGCGTATGTATGTCATTGGAAACCTCCAGTCTCGAAAAATTGATGTCCTATAGAAGGAACAACATTGCTGCGCTGGAATGTTCCGTAGTTTTCGGGAAAGTTCGGCTTTTGCAGACGTCAGAGCTATCCGGACGCCTTGCTGATACTGCCCGCCTTTTGTTCCATCGCCAGATCGGCCAAGATGGGGCAATCGGGGCGGTGATCACCCGCGCATGCATCCACAAGATGCGACAGCGTCGCGCGCATTTCGGTTAGTTCAGCGATCTTGCTGTCAATCCGATCAAGATGCTCTTCGGCAATCTGCTTCACCTCGGCACTGGCGCGGTCAGTATCGGTATAAAGCTTCAGCAGGCTCCGGCAATCCTCGATGGTGAATCCAAGGGCCCGTGCCCGGGCGAGAAAGGCCAGCTTGTGCACGTCGCTTTGCCGAAAGCTGCGATAGCCATTTGAACTGCGCAGCGGTTCGACAAGACCGATGTCTTCGTAGTAGCGGATCGTTTTGGCGGGAAGGCCGGAAAGGTCGGCCACATCTCCGATGTTCATAATCGTTTCCTCCTTGAGTTCATTCAGCTGGAATCGGGGATGCCGAGGCTTCGGAGACGGGGCGCGCCGTTTCGTCCATCGCCGGGCGCACGCGGCGCAGCCGCAGCGCATTCGTCAGCACGAAGACGGAGCTGAGCGCCATCGCACCGGCAGCCAGAACCGGTGAAAGCAAAAGCCCCGACACCGGATAAAGCACGCCCGCCGCCACCGGGATCAGGGCGACGTTATATCCGAAAGCCCAGAACAGGTTCTGGCGGATGTTGCGCATGGTGCTTCGCGACACTTCGAGGGCGTTCACGACGCCACGCAGATCGCCGGACATCAGCACCACGTCGGCGGATTCGATGGCCACGTCGGTGCCGGTGCCGATGGCGATCCCAACGTCCGAATGGGCAAGCGCGGGTGCGTCGTTGATCCCGTCGCCAACGAACGCGATGCGTTGGCCCGCGCCGCGCAGATCGTCCAGCGCGGCCACCTTGCCGTCGGGCAGAACGCCGGCGATCACATGGTCGATGCCGGTTTCGCGGGCGATAGCCTCTGCCGTTTCGCGCTTGTCACCGGTGATCATGGCAACCTTCAGTCCCTGTGCGTGCAAGGCGCGGATTGCAGCGGCGCTGGACGGCTTCACGGGATCGGCTACTGCAATGACGGCGGCGACACGACCGTCAATTGCAGCGAAAAGTGCGGTGCGGCCCTGTTCGGCCAGACGGCGCTCCTCATCGGCCAGATCGCCAATCTCCAGCCCCTCGCGGGTCATCAGGCGGTCGGCCCCGACAAGCACCTCGCGGCCCGCCACTTTTGCCCGCACGCCGTGGCCGGTGATGGATTCAAAATCCTTGGCGTCATGCCGCGCGACGCCCTCGACCTTTGCCGCGCGCACGATTGCCTCGGCGATCGGGTGTTCCGATTGCGCCTCGACAGCGGCGACAAGCGCCAGCACCTCGGTGCGGTCAAAGCTGTCCGCAAGCACGAGATCGGTCAGTTCCGGGCGGCCCTGGGTAACCGTTCCGGTCTTGTCCAGCGCCACCACATCCACGCTGGATAGCTGTTGCAACGCGTCGCCCTTGCGGAAGAGCACGCCCATCTCGGCGGCACGTCCCGTGCCGACCATGATCGACGTCGGCGTGGCGAGCCCCATCGCGCAGGGGCAGGCGATGATCAGCACAGATACACCGGCCACCAAAGCAAAGGACAGCGCGGGCGAAGGACCGACCAACAGCCAGACAATCACCGTCAAAAGCGCCAATGCCATGACAGCGGGCACGAACCAGAGCGTGATCCGGTCCACCAGCCCTTGAATCGGTAGCTTGGCGCCCTGCGCCTCTTCGACCATCCGGATGATCTGGGCCAGCGTCGTGTCGGTGCCCACACGCGTCGCGCGGAAGTGGAAGGCACCGCTGCCGTTGACGGTGCCGCCTGTGACGGGATCGCCCACGGATTTGGCGACCGGCACCGGTTCGCCGGTGATCATACTCTCATCCACACGGGCACTGCCTTCGGTCAGTTCACCATCCACTGCGATCCGCTCGCCAGGGCGCACGATCAGAATGTCGCCAGCGACGATGCGGTCGATGGCCACATCCTGCGGCTCCCCGTCAACCAGCACACGGGCCGTCTTTGCCTGAAGGCCCATCAGCTTCTGGATCGCAGCCCCGGTCCGGCCCTTGGCGCGGGCCTCCAGCCAGCGGCCCAGAAGGATCAACACCACGATGACCGCCGCCGCCTCGAAATAGACCGCGCGCGATCCCGCGGGCAGCAGCGTCGGTGCGAAAAGCGCCACGAGCGAATAGATGTAGGCCGCCGATGTGCCAACCGCGACAAGGCTGTTCATGTCCGGCGCGCCTTTCAACAGTGCCGGGAAACCGCGTGTGTAAAAAGTACGTCCTGGCCAGAGCAGGACTGCCGTGGTCAACACGAACTGGATCATCCAGCTGGTCCAGTGGCCGATGGTGTTACCGATCAGACCGTGCATGCCGGGGATCAGATGTGCGCCCATCTCAAGTAGAAACACCGGCAGGGCGAGGGTCGCTGCCACGACAGTCCGTCGTGCCAGAACCCGCGCCTCTTCGTTCCTACGGGCTCCTGCGTCTTCCGATGAACTATCTTCGGCCTGAGTGGCGGGGTAACCTGCGTCGCTGGCCGCCCTGATGAGGTCGACAACCGCGACCGCGCCCTCCAGATAGGTGACCGTAGCGGTTTCCGAGGCCAGGTTGACGTTCACGTCCAGCACGCCCGGCAGCACTGCCAGTGCCTTGTACACCCGACCGACGCACGAGGCACAGGACATGGATGAAATGTTCAGACGTACGCTCCCGGTACGGGCCGGATAGCCGATCTCCTGAAGGGTCGTGGCGATTTCGGCGATGCGCTCCGGTGCGTCGATCTGCGCCTGGGCGGTCTCGTTGGCGAGATTGACACGGATATCGCTGACCCCCGGCAGACGCGTGAGGCCACGTTCCACGCGGCCGACGCAGGAAGCGCAGGACATGTTTTGCAGGGAAAGCCGAAGGGTGCGCGGATCCGACATGAGAATCTCCTTGTTCTGATACTCCTGCAGATAGGGCCTCCAGTTACTGGAAGGTCAACAGGCATGTAGAATAAAATTCTGGCCATTGACCTTCCCGCGCCGGAACGCCTTACATGCATGTCGTCAAAGGAGATTGCGATGTTCAGATTCAGCGTACCGAACATGAGTTGCGGCCATTGTACCGCTTCCATCCAAAGGGCCATTATGGCGGCCGACCCAGATGCAACGGTTTCGTGCGATCTGACTGCACGTATCGTCGACGTCGACAGCACTCTGGATGAAACTGCATTGGCCGCAGCGATCAGCGATGCGGGCTACAGGTCTGAGAAGCTGGCAGAGGTTCAGTAGCCAAGATGCGTCAGCAACGCTCCGCTGGACGGAGATAGTGGCTCTCTCTATGTCGCTGATATGCAACACTCTCTGACAGCAGCGGCCAAAACTCGCCTGTTTCAAAAAAAGCGACAAACCTTCCTGCGCAGGACGGATTGACTGTACTGCATCGCTCTCCGATATTCGCGGCATGAGCTTTCGAGTTTTCATATCAAGCTGGTCAAGGGCGTTTACGTGCATTGCGTTTGCACTGGCATTGGTGTTTTCACCACCTTCTGCCGCTCACGCTGCGTCCGGCATGCATGACGGACATCAAGCCAAGTCTGTTGGTGTCGTTGGTGCTGCCATGACTCATGACACCGGAAGCGATGCGCATGAGAAGCTTGGGGTCGCAAGCGACATCGACATCGCAGCGTCCGACAAGGATGGCAAAGAGCAACAATCCCAAGAGTGTTGCAACGGCATCTGTATTTCTGTCGTCTTCATCGAAGACAGCAGGATCAGAGCAGAGCCGGTTGGTACAAGTGAATATGTCATTCTGGACGGTCAAACGTATTCGGTAGAAACAGCAGGGTTTCTTCGGCCCCCTCGATTCCTGATCTGAACCGGCGCCCAAATCGGGTGTGAGCCTTGCGCAGATTCTGCGTGAGATAACGTTCACCAATCAGGTTACTTTCATGAAAATTCATCTACTTGTGGGGGCTTCGGCCCTCGGGCTTGGCGCATGCGCCTATGAGCCCACCCCGTTGCCGTCCGTCGCGACCCAACAGGCCGTCGTCAACGCGGCAGTTTCGTCACCGATCAGCTATCAGGACCCCTTGGCGGGCTACACCTATCGCGGCCCTACAGGTCCCCGCGACTGGCGTTCCGTCAATCAAGAACAGACGGAGGGCAACTGATGCGGGTATCGAAATTTCCGCTGGTTTTCGGCTTTCCGCTAATCTTGGGTGCCTGTGCTACAGCAGTGCCGGGCATCTACACGGAACCAAAAGCTGGCTTCGCCAATATTTCCAGCCAGGTCACACCAGCCATCGGCAAACGGACAGCCTTCGCCGAAACCCAGGCCGAAAACGAGGCCTTGAAGAAGCAGGTGCACGCAATGGTGCACCGCAAGACCATTTCGGCGGACACCGCCGTTCAGGTTGCGCTTCTGAACAACAAGGGGTTGCAGGCGTCTTATGCGAATGTCGGCCTATCCGCCGCTGAGGCCTGGCAGCAATCGACCCCGGAAAACCCGATCGTTTCGATTGGTGTATTGGGCATCGGTGCGCCCGAACTGGGTGCCTACAGAGCGATCGAAGGACTGATACGGTCGAACGTACTCGATGCCACCACCCGTAAACAACGTGTGGCCATTGCTGACGCAAGCTTCCGGCAGGCACAGCTCAACGCGGTGAACGACACACTCGCGCTGGCCAATCAGACGCGGAAGGCATGGGTCGATGCCGTAGCCGCCTTCGAGGCCGTGAGCTATCTGCGCCGTGCGAAAGCGACCTCTGACGCCGGATCGGAATTGGCGATGAGGCTTGGCGAGACCGGCGCGCTCAACACAGCCGGGCAGGCCCGTGAACAGGCATTCAATGCCGAACTCGCCGGACAACTTGCCCAGGCACGCTTGAATGCTACCCGGTCCAAAGAGCAGCTGACCAGGCTCATGGGGCTGTGGGGCACCGAAGTCGACTATTATGTGCCCGATGCCCTTCCTGCGCTGCCGCGTTCCGTCGGCCGTGTGACTGACATCGAAGCGAAAGCATTGCGAAATCGGGTTGATCTGCGCGTTGCCAAACTTGGCCTGGAAGCACAGGCCAAGGCGTTTGGTCTGACTGATCAGACTCGCATTATCAGCGATCTCGAATTCATTGCCGGGTTCGAAGCGGAGCGGGAAATTGAGGACGGAGAAACGGAGACCGTGACCACCCCTCAGGTGGAGGTGGAGTTCGCAATCCCGATTTACGACACCGGGAAGGCACGGATGCGCAAGGCGGAATTGTCGTACCTGCAAGCAGCTAACGTGCTGGCAGAAAGAGCCGTCAACGTGCGGTCCGAAGCGCGTGGTGCTGAAGCCTCCTATCACGCCGCGTATAAGATCGCCCGCCACTATCGCGACGTTCTGGTGCCGCTACGCACGACCGTCGAAGAAGAGGGGCTGCTGTCTTATAACGGCATGATCACCAACACTTTCGAGCTGCTGACAGACGTGCGCGAGAAACTGGGCGCATCACTTGAAGCGGCAAACGCAAAACGCGAATTCTACATGGCACAGGCTGATCTGACCGCTGCGATCTATGGCGGCGGCGAAGGCGGTGGCGGTGCTGGTGGAGAAGGCGCGACACTTGCCGCCGGTGGCGGCGCAGGACACTGAAAGGAACTGACATGCTAAATAGACGTCAATTACTCGGAGCCGGCGCGGCAGGTGCAACGCTGGTATCTTCGAAAGCCTGGGGTCAAACCCTGAACATGGGCCTGCCCGAAGCTGCCCAAATGGATAGCGCAGCAACGGCGATCACGGCGCGTCCCAATTCCGGGCCGGACTACACACCTGTGGTCACATTGAACGGGTGGACCCTGCCGCACCGGATGAACAACGGGGTGAAAGAATTTCACCTCGTGGCCGAACCGGTAGAACGCGAGCTTGCCGACGGCATGATCGCGCATTTGTGGGGCTACAACGGCCAATCCACCGGCCCGACGATCGAAGCAGTCGAAGGCGACCGGGTGCGCATCTACGTCACCAATAAGCTGCCGGAAGGCACAACGGTGCACTGGCACGGGCTCATTCTTCCTTCAGGCATGGATGGGGTCTCCGGATTGAGCCATCCAAGCATCCCGCCGGGCAAAACCTTCGTCTACGAATTCGACTTGGTGAAGTCCGGAACGTTCATGTACCACCCCCACGGCGATGAAATGACCCAGATGGCGATGGGGATGATGGGCATGTTCGTGGTCCACCCCAAGGATCCCACATTCATGCCGGTGGATCGTGATTTCCTGATCATGCTGAATGCTTTCGACATCGATCCGGGTACCTATGTACCCCGCATCATGACGATGACGGATTTCAACCTTTGGACCTGGAACAGCCGGATCTTCCCCGACATTGATCCGCTGGTCGTGAACAAGGGCGACCGGGTGCGAGTACGGGTTGGGAACCTTACGATGACGAACCACCCGATCCATATGCACGGCTATGACTTCAAGGTCACCTGCACGGATGGCGGCTGGGTGCCGCCTGAAGCACAGTGGCCGGAGGTCAGCATCGACATTCCCGTAGGTGCGATGCGCGCCTACGAATTCGTCGCCGATCATCTGGGAGATTGGGCGATCCATTGCCACAAATCGCACCATACGATGAACGCCATGGGCCATGACGTGCCGACGTTCATCGGGGTGAACAAGAAGCCGCTGACCCAGAAGATCCGTCAATTCCAGCCGGAATACATGCCGATGGGCATGTCCGGCATGGGGGACATGGCAAAAATGGAAATGCCGCTACCCGACAATACCATCCCGATGATGACGGGTTGGGGCCCGTACGGACCCATCGAGATGGGCGGCATGTTTTCGGTCGTGAAGGTGCGGGACGGCATCGACGCGGACGATTACTCCGATCCCGGCTGGTACGAGAATCCTCCGGGCGAGATGGCCTACGAATGGACCGGCGAATTACCCGAATTTGCCTCCAACAACAGCCCCAAGACCATTCTCACACCGAAACCAACCTCGAAGGGCTGAGCGGCCCTTCGTCATCTCCAACCTAACCAACCTACAGGACAATAAAATGCAAAAGATACTTCTCAGCACGGCCATCACTCTCACACTTGCCACGGGCGCTTATGCATCTCCCGGGCATACCAGCAAAGCTGAAACGGCGGCACCGCAGATGGACATCGGTGTCCCTGGTGACGCCGCCAAGGTGGACCGCACAATCGACGTCACTTTGCTCGAAAACGATGAGGGCCAGATGCTGATCGAGAGTGAGCCGATGGATATCAAGGAGGGCGAAACCATCCGCTTCAACATCACCAACAAGGGTGAGCTGGAGCATGAATTCGTCCTCGACACGGTAGAGCGGAATGCCGAGCACAAGATCGAAATGGCCAAGATGGATATGGAACACGACGATCCGAACCGTATCCGTCTCGATGCGGGCGCGTCGGGTGAGGTTGTCTGGACTTTCGCGAATTCTGGTACGTTCGAAGCGGCGTGCCTGATCCCTGGCCACTACGAATCCGGCATGCACCGTGAGGTCGCAGTCGGTGACCAGATGGCCCAAGCTGACGTGGAATACACGAGCGGGACCATCAAGAAAATCGACGCCAAGGCCGGCAAGGTCACAATCATCCACGGCCCTCTGGTCAACCTCGATATGCCCGCGATGACTATGGTGTTTCGCGCCGACGAAGCAATGATGGCCAAGATGGCGGAAGGTCAGGGCATCGAATTCGTCGCTGACCGGGTCAAGGGTAAACTGACCGTCACGCAGATGAAGTAACTACAAACAATGGGGTCGGGGGTAAACACTCCGGCCCCATCGCCTTGATCGCTTGGCCCGAGCAAGCAAGAAGATCCCATAAAATCAAGCGCTACGGAGGTAGCCGAGCATGAAGAATTTCCTGAGAACCTGCACCATCGCCCTTGCGCTCGTCCTTCCGGCTTTTTCAGTAGGCGCTTCCAGTGGGAAGGGCCAGCAGCCTCACGCCCGAGCCTTCGAAATGCTTGGCCATGATCCGATCGGGAAACCCGGTGATGGCTCCTCGATCGACAGGACGATTGAATTGTCCATCAGGGAGACAGAAAGCGGCTACATGCTTTTCGAGCCGGACGCGATCCAGATTGAAAGGGGGTCGGTCATCCGGTTTTCGATCGGCAATGCCGGCAGACTGGATCACGAGTTCTTTCTTGGCTCCTTTGACGAGGTTGCAGAACACCAGCAGTGGATGCGCGAACATCCTGATATGCAACATGACAACGCCAATTCAGTTTCGATCCCTAGTGGACAAAATGCCGAGTTGATCTGGGAGTTCTCCGATATGGCCAACCTGGAGTTCGTATGCTTGATCCCCGGCCACCGGGAAGCGGGCATGTGGGGCGTCATCATCGTGCACGACCACCTTGCGCCGAAATCCAAGGGCTAGACTTTTCAATGTCACTCTTGGACAGGTATCACCTGCTTGTACACGACGTAGCTGCCGCCTTTGGGTACGACTACAACGATGCCACGCCAGACTGGGTGCATCCGTTCATTCATCTCATACTGGTCTTGGCCCCCGCGCTGCTGATCACCGTTGGCTCATATCTTGCTATTCGCGGCATTCTGAAGCTTTGGAAGTACCGCAGCACGCCGGCGTTACACACAGAGCCCATACGAGGGCTTGAAAAAAGTCTTTTCAAGACTGTCTTGCGCTACTCCAGAAGTCAGCAGGCATTGATGATATTGGTTAGCCTCATCGCAATGCCTATACTCTATCTGACTTTAGAACTGCCAAAACAGATCGTAAACAACGCTCTGGATTCAGGCCGTTTCCCGATTGCCATTTTGGGACAAGACCTCGATCAGGTCGTTTTCCTCATGCTGCTTTGCGGTCTTTACCTTCTGGCGATCATCCTGAACGGGCTAAACAAATATGGCCTTAATGTCTTCAAAGGGTATGTCGCTGAGCGTTTTCTGCGGCGCTTCCGCCTGCTGGTCTATCGGCACTGGCGCAGCGATCCAGACGCTCGAAACCAGAGCGAAATCATCCCTATTCTCGCACAGGAAGTTGAGCCCATAGGTGGCTTTGCTGCAGATGTCCTTGCGCTACCAATCCTGCAAGGCGGTACGCTTCTGACGATCCTGTCTTTCATGTTCGTTCAGGACCCTGTGTTGGGTGCCGCCGCACTGACGGTGCTGCCAATTCAACTCGTGCTGCTGCCCAAGCTACAACGCCGGGTCAACGCCCTTTCACGCACAAGGATCAGGGAAGTCCGACAACTTGGCAGGCAGCTCAGCGATCAGTTGCGCGAACGACAGGTCAATCCGGCCGGGCTGCTGCCAGTGAGTACAAGTTTTAGAGAGCTTGAGCGCGTGCGCAGGAAGATTTTCCGTCTGAAGTTCTTCATCAAGGCCCTCAACAATTTTCTGACCGCGCTGACGCCATTCCTGTTCTACTCTTTGGGTGGATATTTTGTCATCGAAGGTCGCATTACACTCGGCGCGCTGGTGGCCGTCCTGGCAGCACACAAGGACTTCTCGGCACCGCTGAAAGAGCTCTTCAATTACTATCAGACGCTGGAAGACACGCGGATCCGGTATCAGGAAATCATGGCCTTTTTAAACAAATCGATTCAGCCATTGGGGCATGCTCAGCCAGACAACACTGCGCCACAAGAGGCTGGCCAATTCGAGCGATCCAAGCAGAGATACCCAGCTCTGTCTTTGGTAGGGCAGGGGGCCATAGCAACATCATGAAGGAGTTTGATGGGATGAAATGGGCAGCGATATTCTTTGCTTTGATCGCCGTTGCTTCAGCAGGCTGGTACATCATGCAGCCGGATTACTCTCAAACGGGTACGCAGACGGATGAGGGCGTCGCGCTTCCCGCAGGCGCGCTTGTAACTGTCACGCTACCAGCAAGTTTTACAGAGCAGGAGCAAATCGGCGCAGGCGCTTATGATGCGGTCTGTGCCGTGTGCCACGGCCTGAACGGGCAAGGCCGGGATGGCGTTGCTCCACCGCTTGTTCACAAGATTTACGAACCGAGCCATCACAGCGACATGGCGTTTGTCCTCGCGGCGCAAAATGGAGTGCGGGCGCATCATTGGAAATTTGGAAACATGCCAGCGGTTGAAGGCGTGACGCGATCAGAGATCCTTGCTATCGTGACGTATATTCGAGCATTGCAGCGTGCCAATGGGATCAATTAAGCCGTTTCGACAGATAAGAGGGTGGAGTTTGGTTCGCGGTCAACGACTACTAGGTTCGCCGCGACATGGCCACAACTGGCGGAAGAACGTTTTCATGAGTAAATGTCTTTATGCGTCCATATTGAGTATTGGTGCATTTTTCAGTTCTTTCACCGCAACATATGCCGAGGAAACCGACCTCTTCAGATTGACCGACCGCGCAGCCCCGGTCGGCATCGGTGCCCGTGAGCCATCACTTGCAACCTTGCCGGATGGCCGGGTCGTATTGAGTTGGACAGAAGAAAACGGAGCCGAAGCGGAAGTTCGCATGGCCATCCTTGATGGCAGCGAGTGGTCGGACGCTCGCACAATTCATAAATCGTCAAAGATTTACATCAACTGGGCCGATTTTCCATCGGTAGCGGTGCTGGCTGATGGCGGCCTGGCGGCACAATGGCTTAAACTGAATGGGGAGGGTGATTACCAATATGACGTCAATATCGCTTTTTCTAAAGATGAAGGCAGAAGCTGGACGGAACCGCTTGTTCCCCATGATGACAGATCACAACGCGAGCACGGTTTTGTTTCGTTGGTTCCCGATCAGTTTGGCGGGTTGACGGCGCTGTGGCTGGATGGCCGGGAGTATGACAGTCAAACAGAAGGCGAAAACTTCGAGAATGCGATGCAGCTGCGCGCACGACAGATCAACTCTGACGGAACGATGAAGCCAGAAAGCCTGTTGGACGCGCGCGCTTGTACTTGTTGTCAGACGTCCGCAGCGCGGACCGCTTCGGGCGATATCGTGGCGGTCTATCGTGATCGAACCGCCGATGAAATCCGCGACATTTCGATTGTTCGATCTACCGGAGGGGACTGGACGCAACCCCTCACTGTTCACGACGACGGATGGGAAATTGCCGGCTGCCCCGTAAATGGCCCAGCTGTTGATACGATGGACGACAAGGTGTCCGTCATCTGGTTCACTGCAGCTGAGAATAAACCGGAGGTTTATATCGCGTTTTCGGACGATGGCGGCGCGCAGTTTGACGAACCGCTCCGCATTGACCTCGGCACAGCCGCGGGACGGGTGGATGTTCTGCAAATGCCGGATGGAAGCGCATTGGCGCTCTGGATTGAATATGTGGGAGGCGGTGAAGCGATCGTCATGTGCCACATATCGCGAAGTACCGGATGCGCAGCGCCTCAGGCGCTCCATATCAATCGGGGCGGCGGATCGATCGGTTTTCCCCGAATGGCGCGCGGAGACGCCGGTACGTTTGTGGCCTGGACGCAGCCGACCGGCGGCGGGGATGGGGACACTACAATCCGCATGGTCGAAGTCGCGGTGACTCCATAGGTTTCGAGCATACATCTCAATATCCTATTGCTTGCTTGACGCCGTTGCCCTTATTCTGCGGCCCGCCCGAGGGCCAAATCAGGCACTGTACCGGCTTGCTTCAGGCTCCACCCTTTGATGATGGCATAAACCGCCGGAATGACGATCAGGGTCAGCAAGGTTGACGACACCATTCCCCCGATCATGGGCACTGCGATGCGCTGCATGATCTCGGACCCGGTGCCATGCGCCCAAAGGATCGGCATCAGGCCGGCCATGATTGCGACAACTGTCATCATCTTGGGGCGCACGCGGTCTACTGCACCCACCATGATCGCGGCGTGGAGCTCGTCGCGGGTCAGGTCCCTGTCGCCCGCGCGGGCACGCGCTTCATTCAACGCCTGATCGAGATAGATCAACATGATCACTCCGGTTTCAGCCGCCACCCCGGCCAGCGCGATAAACCCGACGGCCACCGCAACCGACATGTTGAAGCCCATGAACCACATGAGCCAAATGCCACCGACCAGAGCGAAAGGCAGCGACAGCATCACGATCAAGGTTTCCGTCAGGCGGCGGAAGTTTAGGTAAAGCAGCAGAAAGATCAGCGCCAGCGTCAGCGGCACAACAGTGGCCAGCCGCTGTTTCGCGCGTTCATGGTATTCGAACTGACCGCTCCAGCCCAAAGAATAGCCCAGCCTTTCAAAAACTACACTGGGACCGCAAATGGTGCTTCCCGTAGATGGAAGGTCAAGTCCAATCGCCTCGCTGTCGCGCCCGAACAGTTCAGAGGAGGTACAGTGCTGATTGTGATGGCCTTAAGCACAGAACATCCCAAGAAACTTCTTGAACCTCTAGCAACTGAAGCTCCTATCTTTGGCTCAACGCTTATTCTCAGAGGTTTCCCATGTCCCACGACGGTCCAGACACGCATCCGCACGGTCATCAGGATGATCGCAAAGACACAAAGGCTTGCTGTGGCCAGACGGCCGAAGACACCGCGCAGGTGGCAGCACCTCCACCATCCTCCGGACGCAGTTTTCGCGTTAACGGGCTGGATTGTGCGGAAGAGGTCGCGATCCTGAACAAGGTCGTCGGGCCGGAAGTCGGCGGCAGCGAGCATCTGGCCTTCGATGTGATCAACGGGCGCATGACCATCCTCAAAAGCGCCAAACCGCTCAGCGACGATAAGATCATCAAGATCGTCGGGTCGACTGGGATGAGCGCGAAGATGTGGGATGCCGAAAGCGCCGAAGCGGATCAGGCGGCGCATTTCGCACGTCAACGCCTCTTCACCGGACTCAGCGGCGGCTTCTGGGCCGCGGGGTTCCTTTACCACATCGTCGAGACGGGGGCGGGCGGCGCGCTGCGGCTCTTCTCCGGTCATGGCGAGACGTCTATGCCTCTGGTCGAGATGGGGCTGTTCATGCTGGCGGTGGTGTTCGGAGCCTGGCTGGTCGCCCCCAAAGCATGGTCCGCCGCGCGTAGATTGTCGCCTGACATGAACCTCCTGATGATCGTTGCCGTAGCCGGTGCGATCGGGCTGGGCGAGTTTTTCGAGGCGGCGACGGTCGCATTCTTCTTTGCTTTGTCCCTCGCTCTCGAATCCTGGAGCGTGGGGCGTGCGCGCAACGCGGTCTCGGCCCTGTTGGACCTGGCACCACCCACGGCGCGCGTCATTCGCGCCGACGGATCAGAGACCGATGTTCCTGCGGCTCAGGTTGCGATCGGTGACCGCTTCGTAGTGCGCGGCGGAGACCGTATCCCGCTCGACGGAGAGGTGAGCGAGGGTCGGGGCGATGTTGATCAGGCTCCGATTACCGGGGAAAGCGCACTAGTCGCCAAGGAAGCCGGAGACGAGGTCTACGCTGGCACAATTAATGGCGACGGCACGTTGACGGTCAGGGCCACGAAGGCCGCGGGCGATACCGTGCTCTCGAAAATCATCCGTATGGTAGGCGACGCCCATTCGCGCCGCGCCGAGGTCGAGCAATGGGTCACGAAATTCGCCCGCATCTACACGCCCATCGTGATGGCGCTGGCGATTCTAATCGCCGTCGTTCCGCCGCTGCTGTTCGCGGGGGCATGGAATTACTGGTTCTACAATGCGCTGGTTCTTCTGGTAATCGCTTGCCCCTGTGCGCTCGTGATTTCTACGCCGGTCTCCATCGTCGCTTCGCTCGCGGCCTCGGCACGCAATGGCGTGCTGATCAAGGGCGGTGCCTATGTGGAGGCGCCGTCACGCCTGACAGCTCTGGCAATGGACAAGACCGGGACGATCACCATGGGAGAACCGGAGGTCGCGGGTCTGCATCCCTTGGGCGGCACGGCCGAGCGCGACCTTCTGAGCGCCGCTGTCGCGCTGGAAGCCCGCTCTTCGCATCCTCTGGCGCGGGCCATCCTGGCGCGCGGCGAACGCGACGGGTTGAGGCAGTCGGCGGCTACCGACACCAAAACGGTGCCGGGCCGCGGTGTCGAGGGAACCTGGGAGGGTCAGCCCGTCTGGCTCGGCTCGGATCGATTTGCGACCGAGAAGGGGCTTGGCGAAGCGATCCCCCGCGACCTGCTGGAACGGATAGAAGGGGCTGGCAGCACACTCGTTGCCGTAGGCTCCGCAGACCGCCTGCTGGGCCTGATCGAACTGCGCGACCGCATCCGCCCGGATGCGAAGGTGGTCGTGGCACGCCTGCATGCCCAGGGCGTAAAAAAGATCATCATGCTGACCGGCGACAATGAACGCACGGCGCGCGCCGTGGCGGCGGAAGTCGGCATCGATGAGGTTCGCGCAGAACTCCTGCCAGAAGACAAGGTGGCGGCAATCGAAGAACTGGTTGCCAGTTACGATGTCGTGGCAATGATCGGAGATGGTGTGAATGACGCCCCAGCCATGGCGCGGGCGCATTTCGCCATCGCCATGGGCGCGGTCGGATCGGATGCAGCCATCGAAACGGCGGATATTGCGCTGATGACAGACGATATTTCCAAAGTGCCGTGGCTGATCGGGCATTCGCGCCGCACCATGAACGTCATCCATCAGAACATCGCAATTGCGCTTGCGACGAAGGCGCTGTTCGTCGGGCTGACAGCGTTCGGCATGGCAACAATGTGGGGTGCCATCGCTGCGGATGTCGGCGTTTCGCTACTGGTAGTCGCCAACGCACTAAGGCTGCTCCGGGCCAAGAAGGATCGGCCGGACGGGTCCGGGGGTGAGCAAGTGGGCGAGAAGATGGCGCAGGGAGCCCTGGCGCACGGCCATTGATTGATCAGACATACCGATACCGATATGAGTGGACAGGTAAAAAGATCGAGCGGACGACATGATGAAAACGACACGACGAACGGCACTCTTGGGCGGACTTGCACTTGGCCTTGCAGGGTGCGCCAGCAAATTACGAACCTACGATGGGCCCGAGGTCACCCGGTTGCAGATGTTCAAAGGTGACCGGAACCTGTTCCTGTTCAACAATACCTCGGTCCTGAAAGCCTACAGGATAGACCTCGGTTTCGCGCCCGAGGGGTCCAAGCAGTTCGAGGGTGACGGGAAAACGCCCGAAGGGGCTTATACCGTCGACCGACGCAATCCCGACAGTCTGTTCCATCTCTCCATCGGAATCTCTTATCCGAACGAGGCCGATATCGCATTTGCCGCTGCACAGGGACAAGAGCCGGGCGGCGACATTTTCATCCATGGCGGGCCACGACCCGGTATCGACGCGATCAAACCAGACTGGACGGCGGGTTGCATCGCGGTGTCGGACCGCGAGATTGAGGATATCTACGCGATGGTGCGGGACGGGACGCCAATCGACATATTCGCATAGCATCGTACCGGCCTTGGCTGGCGGTTCATAGAACCCGTGCGAGAAAGATCGAGGCGAACAACGCCAGGAGTCCGAATGCGATCGCGGAACTCGTCGCGTATTGGGCGATGTCCAGCTTGTTGCCGCCACGCTTCCTGGCGAGATATCCGCCCCATGCGGCCCCCGCCACTGCTCCAAAGATTACGATCATGGTGCGCTTTCCTTTCTGTCGGTCATTCCAATGGCTCCTACAATGCTCGCCGCCAGAATGAGCAAGAACGTCAACTGTCCGTATGTCGCGAAGGGCGTAGGCGGGAGCGCAGCTGGCAAGCGGGCGTCCAGCACGCCGGTCTCATCCAGCCCGAGGCGGCCGACGATCCGCCCGTACCCATCGATAACTGCTGAAATGCCCGTGTTGGCCGCGCGAACCATAGGCAGCCCCTCTTCGACCGCGCGCATCCTGGCAGAGGCCAGATGTTGCCGGGGACCGGAAGACGCACCGAACCAAGCGTCATTGGTGGCGTTGAATATCCAGTCCGGACGCGAAGCGGCGTCTACGACGCGTCCCGGAAAAATGGCCTCGTAGCAGATCGAAAGGCCGACCGGAGATAAACCGGGTAGCTCAACGGTCTGGGGGCCGGGACCGGGCGTGAAGTCCCCAAGCCCTGCGGTCAGTCGCTGGATCGGAAGAAAACCCCGCAAGGGAACATATTCCCCGAACGGCACGAGATGATGCTTGGAGTATCGCGTGACGATCCGTCCGGTCTGATCGACCGCGAGGATCGAGTTTCGATAGCGTGTGCCCGTCCCGCCCGGCTCTCGCGTCTGGGCGCCGGTCAGTAGAACGCTGCCTTCAGGCAGACGGTCAGCAATCTGTTCCAGCATTCCAGGATTCTCATCAAGATAGCCGGGAAATGCACTTTCGGGCCAGAGAAGGACGTTAAACCTGCCAGACTGCGCGGACAGATCCAGATAGCGGGATATGTTCCGGTCGCGGAACGCGGGGTCCCATTTCTCCGTCTGAGAAATGTTTCCCTGAACGATCCTGACGGTTGTGTCTGTTGGCGGTGTGGTGGCCATAAGGCGAACCGTACCGAGGGTTCCGGCACCCCCCACCACCGACATGAAAACAAATGCGGCGAACGCATTTTGCCGACGATTCCGCATGAGGAGCGTTACGGGCAGGACCGACAGCAGAACTGTGAGGAGGCCAAGTCCGTAGCTGCCAACCCATGCGGCCATTTGGCGTGGAATATCGTAGTCGGCCCATGCATAGGCAATCAGGTTCCAGGGGAAGCCTGTCAGCATGGTGCCGCGCAGCCATTCAGAAACCGACCAGCAGACCGCGAAGATCAATGCGCCGGAGACACCTTTCGTCCTGCTCCATGCGAACGCTGCCATTGCCGCCGCCGGGAACAGCGCAAGGCCGGCGGCCAGTCCAGCCACCGCAGGAACGGCCATCCAGCCGAACCGCTTCGCGTCGACGAAAAAGCTCTCCGCGATCCAGGACAATCCGAACAGGAAGAAGCCAACGCCGAACGCCCATCCGGCAAGTCCGGCCCGCATGCGGCTCTCTCCGACCGTGAGGAGATACAGCGCGCCAAACGCGACGGGCAAAAGCACCGGCATCGAGAATGGTGGCAGAGCGAGAACCGCCAAAGCGCCGAGACCGAATGCACAGAATGTGAGGATGATACCTGACATTCTGGAAATGCGGAGAACAGTGATGCCGATTGAAATCACCGAGATCTATCTCGAGGTTTCGGACGCATCGACCTTCTCGCGCCCCGCGAAGATCAGCAAAACCCCGACGCCGCAGACCACGAAGACATCCGCGAGGTTGAACGCTGGCCAATGCGCCGTTCCGAGATAGAAATCCAGAAAATCGGTCACCCCTTCAAAGCGAAGACGATCGACGATATTCCCAAGAGCGCCGCCGATCACCATGCCGTAGGCAACCGCCTCGGCTGCCTGCGTTGCCCGGATCAGTGAAACGACGAGGAACAGAACGACGGCGGTGGCGACCAATGCAAGGACCCACCACGGCACATTTTGAAAGAACCCAAAGGTCACGCCGGAGTTGCGGTGGAAGATCAGGTTGAAGCCGGGGAATACAGCGACGCCGGTGGCGAGCGCTTCTGCGTTCGCAAGCACGAACGCCTTCGATGCCTGATCGGCGGCGAGTGCCGCGACAGCTGCACAAATGCCAATGGAACGAATTGCCATGAATCACCCCAACCAGACATCTAGGAACAACATAACGACGAGGCCGATCGCGAGCCCGGTCGTCGCCTGCTTCTGGTGGCCGCTGCGATGGGTTTCCGGGATGATCTCGTGGCTGATGACGTAAAGCATCGCGCCCGCCGCAAAAGCCAGACCCCAGGGCAAGAGAGGCTGCGCCACGACGATCACCGCGGCACCGAGAAAACCTGTGACGGGTTCGACCAGTCCGGTCAGTGCTGCGATGCCGAACGCACGGCCCGCCGAGTATCGCTCGCCCAGTAGGGCGACTGCAACAGCCAGCCCTTCAGGCGCATTCTGCAATCCGATCCCGAGAGCGACGGGAAATCCGCCCGTAAAACCATCAGCGCCGAACGCAACGCCGACGGCCAAACCCTCCGGCGCATTGTGGATCGTGATGGCGATGATGAAGAGCCAGACACGGCGCAGCGAGACCGCCTCCGGGCCTTCGCGCCCGCTGCTGAAATGCTCGTGCGGGATCATTTCGTTCATCAGGGCGACCGCACCCATGCCCATCAGGATCGCGATGCAGACGATCAGTGCAGGTATCGCACCGTCTCCGTATCGCCCCTCTGCCGCGTCGAGGGCGGGGATGATGAGCGAGAAGAACGATGCGGCAAGCATGACCCCGGCAGCAAAACCGAGCGAGATATCGCGCCATTTGCGCGAGGGGGTCTTGCCCAAAAGGACCGGCGTCGCTCCGACGGCGGTCATCAGACCGGCGGCGAGACTGCCCAGAAAGCCGAGTGCGACAGGCGAAAGTGTTGCGACCTGCTCCACTTTAACTCGCCGGATAGGACGAAAAGATCTCAGTGGAGCCGTCGGATTTCACCAGAAAGACATCGTAGGCTTCGGCATCGTCGCCGAAATCCATGCCGGGCGAGCCGATGGGCATGCCGGGCACGGCCAGGCCTATGGCATCGGGACGTTCTTCAAGCAGTCGAGTAATATCGGCTGGCGGAACGTGACCCTCGATGGTGTAGCCTTCGACGGTCGCCGTGTGACAGGAGAACATATCGACGGGAATACCGCGATCCATTTTCAGACGAATCAACGCCCCGCCCATATTCTCACCTTCAGGAGCGAACCCGGCATCGGACAGCTTTTCCATCCAGGCAAGGCAACAACCGCAGCCGCGCGTCTTTCCGACGTGGATAGCGGTCTGGGCGGTTACTGCCGTCGCGGCAGCAATCATGAGGGTCGCAGCGGCCAAGGTTTGAAACCTGTTTTTCATCGGAATTCCTTTCAAATCAGTCATGTGTCTTCGCGAAGAAAGGTCGCGAACCGTGTGCGCGTCGCTTCAAGGATTTCAGTGGCATCCGCAGTGTCGAAATTTTCCGCAGAGGCGAGCAATTCCTCCCCGAGCGGATCGATAGGTCGGCCGTCCACGCGCACTTCGTAGTGAAGGTTCGGAGCTGTCGCCGTGCCTGTCTCACCGACCTGGCCAATCGTTTCGCCCGCGACCACGCGGTTTCCGACGGCCAGACCCTCCGGCACAGCGCTGAGGTGCGCATAGCGGGTCATTGTGTCTGACCCGTGCGCGATCTCGACCACCCGGCCATACCCGCTCCGCCATCCGATGAAGGACACCCGTCCGGGTGCGGTCGCTGCTATCGGTGTCCCCGCAGCGGCAGCATAATCGACACCTGTGTGCATCCGCATATTGCCGTAGATCGGATGCTTGCGCTGCCCGAAGACCGACGACAGTCGTGCGCCTTCCACCGGCGGCGCGACCGTCCGCAGGATTTCACCATTCAAATAGACCGTTGCCCGCCCGCTGTCTTCGGCTGACCAGAGGATTTCGAAGCGGTCGTCGGCCAGATCGAGGGCCGCATAGGAGATTGACGGTTGAGCGACCTCTGAACCATCGCGAAGGACGGTCTGACCCCAAAGGATATTCAGGGTCTCTCCGCCTTGAAGATCCCTGCGAAAGTCGACCGTTTCCCCGAGGATTTGTGCGAGATCGACGGCAAAACGGGCCGGGACGCCTGCTCGATCCAGCGAAGCGTAGATCGACCCGTTTACCAGCACCTGGCTCGCACGCTCGACTGTCAACGCGCTCGGCGTTACCGTCCGACTCGCAATGGTGTCGTCCAGGGTGACTTCGATCCGCACACCGTCATCGACAGCCAACGTCACAACGGATGGCGTTCCGTCCGGGCGAAAGTCGACGCTGAGACGATGGCCCGGTCGAAGGCGGCGCAGGTCGTATTCAACCGTCAGTGCCAGTGCGACTTCGGTCCGTGTTTGCGCATCCATGTCCGCGAGAGAGAGAAGCACGTCCAATGTGTCACCCGCCTCGACCGTCGCCTCCCAAGGCGGCGTGGCGAGGGCCTGAACAAGCGCCATCAGATTATCTAGCTCGGCCCGTTCGAGTGCGGGAAACTCAGGCGGCTGAAAAGCGGCCGGAAGCATATTCGGCATCGTCTCGCCGGATGCGTTGACGCCTGGTCCATCGAGAGGTTCGGGCGGACTGTCCAAGGCTTCCGGAGCCTCGGAAAAGATGTACTCGGGCGGCGCCTCCAGGATCAAAGCCCGGCTCGCTATCGTGCTGACCGCTGCCGCGGCCATTGTCGTTCCCAGAACGATATGTCTCAGTTTCAAGATTCTGCCCTCTCGGTTCTGTTCTGCATCGCGCGCCTTATCTTCGGCACGGCGAATTCGCGTGGTTCGTGATAGTCGATGGTGGTGACGAAGCGACCTGTCGCATCGAACAAGAAAACACCCGCCGTGTGGTTCATCGTATATTCGCCGTTTTCCGCCTCAACCTTCTCATAGGTGACACGGAAACCATCGGCGATGGCCGCGATCTGGTCTGGCAAGCCCGTCCATCCTTGTATCTGCGGATGGAAATACGAGACATACTCGGCCATGGTCTCGACCGTGTCGCGGTCCGGATCTACGGTGATGAAAACGGTATTCAGGTCTTCGGCGTCCGGCCCAATCTCGTCGAGCCATCCGGAAATGTCCGAGAGGGTCGTCGGGCAAACGTCGGGGCAATAGGTGAATCCGAAGAAGACCAGACTCGGCTCGCCGATGAGGGTTTCCGGGCCGACATCCCGACCATCCTGATCCGTCAGGCTGAATTCCATAGCAGTCAGCGGTAGAGACCGCTTGCCCGGCGCGGAGTCAGCGCCAGGCCCATCTACCTGCCACCAGCCGACAAACAGGGCGGCAAAGACCGCCGCCGCTCCGATCGCTGCGATTTTGGCCACCCTCATCATTAGCCGGATCAGCCTTCGGGGCCGCGTGCGCCGATGCCAAGGACCGGGACGGTGATTTCAAGCTCCGTTCCATCGGAAAAGAGCAGGGTCAGCGGAAAGGTCTCCCCCTCGACGAGCGGAGATTGCAGTTGCATCAGCATCGCGTGATATCCGCCGGGTTCAAGGGCGAACATACCCCCGGGCGGGATCACGATATCGTCCGCCGGAGCCATGCTGCTGACGCCGTCAGAATTGGTTCTGGTTTCGTGGATCGAAGCCATGCCGGAGATCTCCGCGCGAAGACCGATAAGGGAGATCTGATCGCTGCCCTCGTTCCGAACGGTCAGATAGGCCCCGCCGGGCCGCGACATTCCAAGGCTCGCGCGCGCCCAGGGGCTTTCGACCACAATCGATGCGTTCTCTGACAACTGCTGCGCTGAGGATGCCATTGGCAAGCCCATCAGAAGGGCGACAGACAGGCTCTGGATTGCCTTTGCGAAGGTTTTGAACACGTTGGATCTCCTGTTCATTCTAGTTTGTTGCCGCAGCCTCGACTTCGGCTTGGACGAGCGACAAGAGCTGCTCCGCACCGAACTCTGGCAAAGGCTTACCGTTGACGAAGAACGTCGGTGTGCCTTGGATTCCGACAGCTTCGACGTCTGCCCGGTCTTGATTGAGGACGCCGACGATGCTGGGTGACATGATCTGATTTGCGGCGGCGTCTGTGTCCAAGCCCGCCGCTCCGGCGATCTCCATGATGCGCTCCCCTGCCGGAGCGCCGTGAGAGGCCCAGGCGGGCTGATTTTCAAGCAGCGCTTCCAGCACGGGAACAAAAACGTCCTGCAACCGAGCCGCTTCCAGCACCTTGATTGCCAGCTCGGACCCCTCGCCGTGGAACGGCGTGTAGCGCATGACGACGCGCACATCGTCGGGATATTGCGCCAGTATCTGCTTCACGATGGGATGGAAGGCGCGGCAGGCCTCGCAGGCTGGGTCGAAGAACTCCACGATGGTCACTGGCGCATCCTCACGCCCGAGTATGGGAGAATAGGACCGAACAAGACGATCCTGTTGTTCCAGCGGAGCGGCTGTCGCCACCGGGGTCGGATCGGGTCGCGATACGAACCAGGCACCAGCCACGAAAACGGCCAGTACCAGAGTGAGTATCGCGAGCAGAAGAGTCTTTCGGTTCATGTTGAAATCCGTCGAAGTTGAATGAGAAGGACAAGGATCGCCCCGAACGTCAGCAAGGAGAGCAGAGGGATTGGCAGGCCAAGGATCAGCATCGCGTCATCGGTGCAGGATGGCCCGGACGCCGTGCAGGGGACGATCGGCGCCGGCACGATCCCTGCGTAAAGCAGGGAATGGTAAAGGGCGACGGCACCACCCAGAACCGCGAGCGGCGCGGCATAGCGCCAGATCGAGAGGTCGGCGCGCCAAGCCGCCACCCCGAGGATGACCGCGAGCGGGAACATGAAGGCACGCTGGAACCAGCACAGATTGCAGGGGGTCTGCCCCAGAACCTCTCCGATGAAGAGCACGGCAAGCGACGCGGACAAGGCGACGAACCATGCCGCGAAGAGGAAAGCTACCGGGCTCGCGGCGCGTGGCGTTGCGTCTGGGCCAGCTGTCACGCGCCGATCCTTTCGCGAAGATCAGTAACGATCAGTCTGGGTTCCTCGTCGTATTCGTAGATGCGGACAAATTCGCCTTCCGGATCGAACAGGAGGAAGGACGACGTATGCCCCATCGCATAGCCGTCGGGCGCCGAGGCTTCCTCGATCTTCTGGTAGTAGATCTTGAAGGTCTCGGCAGTGCGTTCGATTTGGTCCGGCGGTCCGCTCAACCCAAGGATTCCCTGACCAAACTGGGGAACGTAGTTGGCCAGAGCGCTTGGCGTATCCCTTTCAGGGTCGACCGTGATGAACAGGGGCTGGACGGCGGAACCTTGGGTGCCGAGCTCGTCCATGACCTCCGCGATGGTTGCGAGCCCCATGGGACACACGTCGGGGCAGTTCGCAAATCCGAAAAAGACGAGCATCCAGCGCCCTCGGAAATCCTCGTCGGTCTGCACCATACCGGTATGGTCCGTCAGCTCAAAATCCGCAGTGAAACTCTCGGCCTCAGGATCAACACGCGCGGCGACCGGTCCCTGATTGCGTTCAGTCATCCAAAGCGTGGCTGACACCGCCGCAGCGACAACCACTGCCGACCAGAGAACTATCCGGACCTTCTTCATTGCTTGCGCTACCCACCTGTTCAGTTTGTCTGTGCGCGGGATACAAGCTACAGCAGATAGAGGTTCAAGCGAAAAGTTACTTTTTGTTGTCCGAAGTCACGCCAAAGTGAAACCTTTGTCTTTTCAATGGAGTTGTCTCTTCAGTAAGCTACAGTCTTTGTAGATTGAAGGATCGCACATGCTGGCAATTGGAACACTCTCGCGGAGAACCGGAACCAAGGTTCAGACGATCCGCTACTACGAAGAAATCGGTTTGATGAACGAGGCCGGAAGGACCGCAGGCGGCCAGCGCCGTTACTTTGAAAAGGACCTCGACCGGCTGGCTTTCATCCGGCACTCACGCCAGCTCGGATTTTCGCTCGACTCCATCCGGGAGCTGCTGGACCTCTCGGACAACCCGTCCCAATCCTGCGCGGAGGCGGATTCGATCGCGCGTCGGCAACTCCACCAAGTCGAACAGCGGATCAAGCGTCTGCAAGCGCTTAAGAAGGAATTGAAACGCATGGTCGCCGAGTGCGACGGTGACAGCGTTGCGGAGTGCAAGGTTCTGGAGGTCCTTCGAGACCATGCGGAATGTCTGACCGAGCACGACGAGATTGGGGCTTGAACGTCGCAATTGCCTATCCGCTAGCTGCTGTCGCAGAGATCAGCGGGTGTTTCGCTATCTGGGCGTGGTGGCGTCTTGGGGCATCACCGCTCTGGCTCGCACCCGGCATATTCGCGCTCGCGCTTTTCGGCTGGTTGCTGGCGCAGGTCGAAACCAGCGCAGCGGGCCGCGCTTTCGCAGCCTACGGCGGCATCTACATCGGGGCCTCCATGCTCTGGATGTGGTTCGTCGAGGGCCAGCGACCTGACAGATGGGACTTCATAGGGACGTCTATCTGTTTGATCGGTGCCGCGATTATTCTTTCGGTGCCGAGAGAGACGTAGATAAATTCTCTTGGATCTACAGTCGCTAGAGGTTCTATATATCTTTTTGATAGCGGCATCCGAAGATGGCGTTTCTGCCCCCTTTCTTAGAAATCGGAAGGTTTGCCAGTTCGATGGTCGAAAGCGAATTCAGCGGGAAGAATGAAAAAGAGCGCCAGACGCTCTGGATTGTTCTCGGTCTCAATCTCGCAATCGCTGCGGGGTTCTTCGCCACGGGAGCTATCGGCGATTCCAGCGCCCTGATCGCCAATGGTCTCGACAACACATCCGACAGCCTCGTCTATGGCATCAGCCTTCTGGCCTTGTCCCGGTCGTCGAAGTGGAAGCGGGGTGCCGCGAACGTATCCGGCGGATTGCTTCTGATCTTTGCGGTTGGCATTCTGATTGACGCTTGGCGGCGCTATGTCGGCGGTTCCGAACCGCTCGGAACTCTGATGATCGCAATGTCGCTGATCGCTGCGGTCGTCAACCTCGCCTGCATCTGGCTGCTCGGGCGACTGAAGGAACCGGACGTGAACATCCGGGCCGCCAACACCTTCAGCCTCAACGATTTCGCATCGAACGGCGGCATCCTGATCGCGGGCGGTCTCGTTTGGTGGTTGGGCAGCAACTGGCCCGACCTCGTTGTCGGGGTCGCGGTGGCTGGCATCGCGGCGTGGGGCGGCATAGGCATCCTGCGGGACGCGCATGACGAGCATCACAAGGCAGTTCACAATCACCAACCAGAATAGTCTCTCGCGCCGCGACAAGATAAAGGTTGAAGCTACAGTGACTGTAGAAACTATCATCTTCGTATAGTTGATTCTAGGAAACGCTCATGACCCCTGTTGACCCGCTGCTTTCGTCGACGCCACTCTTGGATGTCAGGCATCCTTCACTTGCCGCTCTGATCGCCGACCGGGGGTGGGGAACCTTGCCGTTGCATGATCGAATTGGTGCAATCTACGACTTCGTGCGAAACGAGATCGACTTTGGCTATAACCGCGCCGACGACATTCCTGCCTCTGAAGTACTCGACGACAGGTTTGGACAATGCAACACGAAGGGAACGCTGCTGATGGCGCTTCTACGCGCTGTCGGCGTAAGATGCCGCTTGCACGGCTTCACAATCCACAAAGCGTTGCAACGGGGCGTCGTGCCTGAACTGATCTATCCGATCGCACCCGCAGAAATCCTCCACTCATGGATCGAGGTCGAGACCGAGGCAGGATGGGTCGATCTTGAGGGCTTCATCCTCGACACACCCTTCCTGTTGGCCCTGCAGCGGTCGTTTCCCGAGACACGGTCCCTATGCGGCTACGGTGCTGGGACCGACTGCTTGAGCGCACCGCCAGTCGGATGGACGGGGGAGAGTACATATATCCAGAAGACCGGCATCGCCCGCGATTTTGGAACATTCGATAATCCTGACATGTTTTATGAGCACCATCGTCAGGCGTTTGGCCCCCTGCGCGACTGGATCTATCGGCACCTCATTCGCCATTGGATGAATGCCCGCGTCAGGGCGATCCGCGTTGGTCGTTTGCCAAGCGTTCCAGGGCTCAGCCGGCCAAACCACGGCCATGAGGAGGCTTCTCGTGCCGCATGATCATGCCCATATGGAGCCTAAAGAAGGCGACCGGCGGGTTGCCATTGCCATCTGGGCAAACGGCCTCCTGACGGTCGCGCAGATTGTCGGCGGGATACTATCCGGCAGCCTCGCGCTGATCGCGGATGCCATCCACAACTTCTCCGACATGGCGTCGCTCGTCATCGCATTCGGCGCGCGCAAGATCGCGCGCCGCCCGGCCGATGCGAAAATGACCTTCGGATATGGCAGGGTCGAGATCGTCGCCGCGCTTATCAATTATACCTCGCTGATCATCATCGGCCTTTATCTGGTCTATGAGGGCGCGATGCGGTTTGTTGATCCGCCCGAAGTCGTGGGTTGGACCGTGGTCATCCTGGGCAGTGTGGCGCTGTTCATCGATACCCTCACCGCGTGGCTGACCTATTCGATGCAGAAAGGCAGCGTGAACATCCGGGCGCTGTTCCTCCACAACCTCAGCGATGCGCTGGCGTCTGTGGCCGTGATCGTCGGTGGCGTTCTCATCCTTCTCTACGATGTCCGCTGGGTTGATCCGGCGATCACCATCGGGATTGCCGCCTATATCCTCTGGCTCGCCTTCAGCGAGATCGGTGGCCCGATCCGCACCCTGATGTTGGGAAGCCCGCCCGATATCGACACGGACAAGGTTATCGCGGCCGTGGAGGACGTGGACGGAGTCGAGGAAGTTCATCACGCACATTTCTGGCAGATGCAGGAGCATCGTGCGGCGCTCGATACCCACGTCGTAATCGCCGAGGACCGCTGGGATGACCTCGAAAACATCAAGACGGCAATCAAGAGCCGCCTCGACGAGGAATTCGGGATCGACCACTCAACGCTGGAGTTTGAACGCTCAGCGACCAAACATCGGGACGCAGACAGGTATGGTCATGGGTGACCTCAAAACCGTGGTTCTCGTGCTGGGTTGTGCGGCCAATCTGTTGCTGGTCGCGGGTATACTCTGGTCCATGTTCCAACCGGAGCGACGTGTCTGGCCGCCGATTCACTCTACAGGAGCCCACAAGATTGTCGTCTGGGGACTTACGTGCGTCGGCTTCGGATCTGCCATCGTTTTGGCTCTGCTAGAATGGGGTGAGCTCGACTTCCCATGGATCATACGTTGGGGTCTAGGGCTTTGTCTGATCGTTCTGGGCAATGCCGTTGTCTGGTCCGGTGTGATGCAACTTGGGATGGCGGCGACGAGTGGTGATGAAGGCGTTCTGCGGACCCGTGGCCTTTACCGGTTTTCCCGCAATCCTCAGTATGTGGCTGACATGGCGATCCTCATCGGGATCGGACTGCTCTCCGCCTCGATCCTCGCGTGGCCAGTGATTATCACCGGCGTTACTGCATTGGCACTCGCGCCCTTCGCTGAAGAGCGCTGGTTGATTGATCGCTACGGGGACGCTTACCGAGCCTACCTCCGCACAACCCGCAGGTTTCTCTGACAGCATAAGGACAGCTGATCTCACGGCTTTGTGAGTGGCAGCCTGTTGAAGCTCTAGTGGGTGGAGGTCCCAAAATAGTGCAAACAGATAAAATTTGAGGTTTTCATGATGAAACGAGCGAACGACATGTCAGTCACGCGCAGGGCTGCGCTCCTGGGGGCCGCCGCAAGCGGCTTGGTTCTCGGAACCGGCAGGGGAGTGGCACAGACAAACGAGGGTCTGGCGACACCGGCGGTGCGAAGCAATATTTCCGGGTTTAGGGTTGCGTCCTGGCAAGATCATTTTGACAACCTGCGGAATGGCGCGATTCTCTGCGACATTGACTCCCGCGCGGTGCAGTTCTGGTCGGAAGACGAAAACGTCTACAAGCTTTACCCCTCCAGCGTCCCTCTTACGGAGGAGTTGACGCGGCGCGGTTACACCGAAATCGTTCGCAAGGTGGATGGCCCGAGCTGGCGACCTACGCCGTCGATGAAGGAGCGCAATCCCGAATGGCCGGATTTCGTTGGCCCTGGCCCCGACAATCCCCTTGGAACACACGCCCTTTATCTGTCATGGCAGTACTACCGCGTTCACGGCACAGGTGACACGCGCAAGATCGGTCGACAATCGTCGAACGGCTGCATCGGCCTCTACAACGAACATATCGAAGAGTTGTTTGGATTAGCCGAGGTTGGTACTCAGGTTAAGTTGTTCTAAGGGCGGAAATTTTAAATATGCGAATTCATCTTGGCTTACTTCTCCCAGCAGCGTTTTTGTTGGGAGCGTGTTCCGCTTCTATTCCTGGCGGGCCCGACACTGCACAAAACAGACCACTGCCGGAGGCAGTCGTCGCTATGGCCGCAACGGGTCAGGATCTTCAGTCCGCGCGCCTTTTGCCGGAAGACGGCTGCTACTGGTATCTGCACAACGGTCCCGTGGAAGTTACCCTGGTGCCGCTCCGAACCCCTCGCGGAAATCCGATTTGTACCGCGCCGGCGGCCTAGCGGGGTTCAATAATCCGAAGTGCTCCCCGGCTAGGATAAACTCCCGTCACTTTCCCTGACCGATGGTGCTTTGGTACACGGCCTCAGCTTCCCGCAGTGACACTGTCCTCGGCCGAGTAGAGGAAAGCTGTCGAACCAATATCGACGTTGGGATAAAGCTCGTTTATGTGCGCCATGACCATTCTGACGCAGCCGGAACTTGCACGACCGCCAATGCTTCTCGGCTGTGGCGTACCGTGAATGCGGAGATAAGTGTCCCGGTCGCCGAGAAAGAGATAGAGAGCTCGCGACCCAAGCGCATTCTTAGGTCCGGGCTCCATACCGTCGGCGATATCAGCGTAGAGTTCTGGGTCGCGGTCGATCATGTTCTGCGTCGGCTGCCAATGCGGCCATCTGACTTTACGCTTGATCGTGTATGTACCTGGTTCGTACAGATCACCACGAGCAATGGCGACGCCATAGCGCATGGCAGTCCCGCCCTCCTCGATGTGATAAAGGTAGCGCGCAACCGCATCGACATGAATGTCACCCGGTGTCAGCCCGTCTTTCGCGGCCACCCGGGTCGGGAGAAACCGCGGATGTAAGCCCCAGGGGTTCGAGGTTTCCGGGTCAAAGCCGGGCGGCGTCACCTGTGCGTCCCAGGCAACCTTCTGCGATTCGGTCGGCCAGGTATTTGCCAGCACCGGGCTGGCAACCGGGGCAGAAAAGAGGGCGGCGGTGGTCATCACGAAATGTCGTCTAGTCAGCATACTATACTCTTCCAGCTTTGTCTGGCGAATGCCGTGACACGAGAAACGGCGTTTAATGTACCATAGAACCTCTACCAACTAGAGCTTCAAGGAGTTTCTTTTGACACAGATTGATTGCTCGGCTTCTACATCTTGTCGCGTGGTCGATGGCGATTATTCGAGCACTTAATGTAAAATACGACTGTAATTTACATAACCCTGATTATGCGCGTAATACACTTTGCGTTGCAATAGTATATTATTGAAGGTAAGGTGGCTCCCGACAAAGGGTCCCCTACCATGCGCTTTCAACTTAGACGACTGTCTCTATGCCTAACCGCTGTAACCGCTTTGGTAACCGGTGTGCTGCCGAGCACCACAAAAGCACAAACCTATCCAATCGACTGCGCAATCCTTCTCTGCCTGTCCGGCGGTTGGCCCGCTTCCGTGCCCTGCAGCCGTGCCCGTGCCGAGTTTATCCGTCGCATCACGCCTTGGCCTGTGGAGCCACCACTGCAGATTTGGCGCTGTCCCATGGGCGCATCTTATGAGACCGAACGGCATCCGAGCAATGTAAACCGAATCTTCGAAGCCTTTCTTCAAGGCGAGGACTATTCGCCCCGCCAATCGTTTCCAGGCGATGATGTTGCCGTCCAAGCAAGATCAAAAAATGCCGTTTGGCCCTCTTCAGAAACCGGAACGGATGCCATTCCGGCAGACTTCGTGCTTCGCCTCGTCGAGGATCGGTCGGACATCGATATCAGCGGTCCGGAGTTCAATTTTCTCCGATCCATTCGCGTCTTTGATGTACGGTATGCGCGACAGCACGAGTCCGGGCGCGATGGGGACTGTAACCGAAGCGCGACCGTGGTCCTCGGCACTTACGGGACCCAAGGCGATTTCACTTGGCAGAGGGCTTCCGTCACTGCCCTTCCTTCGGCTCACGTAGGCCTTGAACGCTGGGGCGAGCATTGCCCTGGCATTTATCACCGATCCGTCTTCGTCGATTGGCGTGACTATGAGGGTAACTACGGGTTCGAGCAGGTGAACTACTGACCTGCCGCCACGTAGATTTGTCTCGGAAGACGGCTTCTTTGACGTGTACGGCCGCACCGCGTACGCGTCGCGGTCCACATGCTGTTTGGCGTTTCGGCAAATACCGCAGGTTTGCACTCCTCAACCGCCGTCGCCACTTCGCATCCGCGTGAGTGCATCGAAGTCGATTTCGCGCTTCTCCGCGTCCTTCAAATCAGGCTGACATTGTCCAACCCGTCGCGGGCCGTTGACATCCCACATCACCGCCAACGCGCCCGTATTCCAACGATATACCCAACCGACGACACTACGCTCATCTGCCCCGATCAAATTCGCAATCGCGACGCCTTCGACCTTATCTTCGTTCACTTTTTACTGACTTCCTGCACTGTGGCGCTGCGAAATGCGGCGTGGGGTTGCAGAGCGTTCACTACGACCGTGCGCCGGACTTCGTTGATTCTGGCTAACTGGTCCTCGATGAGGAAATGATCATCAGACCGGGGAAATGGGTTCCTGTTTTCTCAACAATTCATTGGCTTCAAATCCGGTGGTCGGGCTCCGTGGCTGCTTCAACGATCGCCAGAACATCGAAGGGGTCAAAGCCGATGGCCCGGGCGAGGACGACCAGTTCGACGACGTCGACCCGGCGCTGGCCGCTTTCAATGCGCGCCACGAGGGATTGGTGGCATCTGAGCTTGGTCGCCAATTCAGCCTGGCCAAAGCCTGCCTTGATCCGGGCGTCGACCAACGCCTGGCAGAGTGCCACTTGTCCCGTGCTTCTGATTGTCTTTGCCACGCGTCACATACCTTTTGTGACGTCGCTAGCGGATGAAATCTGTTATCTAAAAAGTGGATATATGAGGGTGTTATCGGCGTCTGGTTTCCATGGGCTGCAAGTCTGATGCTCCCGAGGCTGCCCATCAATCCCCTACCAATTGCAGAAATCGGCCATAGTCCTCGCTGACTTCGCGCGCTTCCTCGAAGGCGCGCGCCCGTTCGCCGTCTAGGCAACGGAAGTAGCTCTGGATATCCTGGATGTAATCTTCGAAATCGCCACGGATGATGTCTGCATAGTCCCGCGCTGCCTGCGAATCGCTTGGCAGGAAAGGACGGGCCGGGGCGAAGCAGGATTCTGCGAAACCCGCGCCAGGGACAACCAGGAGTATCGGTACAGCCCGCAATAGGTGTTGGCCTCTCAACCTGCGGTTTCTCAAACCTGTTATCTCCTTGATCGCGGACACTGGCCGTGACTAGTGTTTGCGTAACCAAACTACAGCTAAAGCATGATATTACATCTTGCGGTTGATAATATACTATCGTAACTCTAGGCTTCAAGTGGGAATGCCTGGGGTCGCGCCATTGGAGAAAGCGTGAGCCGGGCCATGAACTGGGACATCGAAGCACCAAATGTGGTTACGGAAGCCAGGTTCCGCGAGCTCGTGGAAAGCGGCTATAGCGCAGAAATCCTGTGCCAGGAATCAGCACATAAGAAAGGCCCCAGCTATTACGGGGTCTGGATCATGCGCGTTGTCTCTGATGACGGGGTGGAAAAGCTCCTCGTCACCGCCCGCACGCGGACGACCTACAACGATATCAAGATCCGCGAGTTCAAGACGATCTCCGGCGTGGTGTCTTTCTTCATTGGCCTTGGTTTTGCGCATGTCGACCTGCCGCTTGAAGCGGGGACAAGCCGGAGCCACAAGCTCGACCCATCAAACAAGGACGCTGGCAGCTAACCTCGTCTGTCTCTGGCTGGTCGCCTCGCCAGCCTCCGCGCAAATGGTGCTGGTCATGGAGAGCGACGGCTCCCTGATCCCGTCCCGCTCCCAAAGCAGCTTTGCTCGAAACTACAATGACGGGATTGGTCAGGGTTCGGCCTCCGATGGGATCGCGATCTTCGGCGAGGTAGAGTCCGAGCAAGAGGGAGTCCAAGTCGCGGCCCTTGCCTACCCGACCCCCCTGCCCCGCGCCGATGTCCTCTCCGGGATTCAGACCACAGCCTTGCGCTATGCCGGCCATCCTGGCCTGCGTCGCGCGGGGCTTTCCGTGACGGATTGGCTGGCTCTCTATCGGGCCAATATCGAGGTTGAGAGCGCCTACCGGCAGGATGCGATTTCAAGTGCAGGTGCCATTGGCCTTGGTCAATTGATGCCAGCGACGGCGCGTGATCTGGGCGTCGACCCGCGTGATCCGCTGCAGAACCTCGACGGCTCCGCCCGCTACCTCGCGATGATGCTGGAGCGCTTCGGCGATCCGCGCCTGGCGCTTGCGGCCTACAACGCGGGGCCGGATGCCGTGCACCAACACGGTGGCGTTCCCCCTTACCGAGAAACCCAGAACCACGTGGCCCGCGTCATGGCTGTCGTGGCCCGATTGGAAGGATCAAATTCATGAAAGAGATTTCAAACCTCTTTATCGCCTCGCTCGCGCTATTCCTGCTCATTGCCGAGCCCGCCCTTGCCCAGAGCATCGATCTCTCCCCAATCCAGAGCTTGTTGCAGGGCATTGTCGATGCGCTGACCGGACCGCTCGGCGTCGTGATCGCCACACTCGCGGTCCTTGGCGTTTTCTTGAGCTGGTTCTTCAACATCATCGATCTGCGCCAGGCGCTCTGGGTCCTCGTCGGGATCGCCGGTGTTGCGGCTGCCCCCACCATCGTTGCCGCGGTCTTCGCCGGTGGCTGAGCGCGCGCCTCTCTTCCTCGGCCTCGTGCGCCCGCCCAAGCTTCTGGGCCTGCCCATCATGTATGCGATGGTCTGGCTCTTCGGTTCGGTGCTCTTGTTCGTCTGGGTCCAGCACATCGCGGTACTGGCTGTCGCGGCCCTGCTCTACCCGGTGCTTTGGAAGGCCGCAGATTGGGACCCGCGTTTCATCGACGTGATGATGACAGCCCTGCAGGAGACACCGCCCACGCGCAACAGGTCCATCCATGGCGGGGACAGCTATGCCCCGTGATGCTGCGCTCGATGCCGGCACAATGACGCCAGACTGGTATGCGCGCGAGACCCGGCTTGCGCATATGCTGCCCTATGTGAGCCTCGTCGACGACCAGACCGTGCGGACCCGGGTGAACGAACTCTTCCGGTGCATTCGCCTTGAGGGGATCAACAGCTACACGACCGACGATGCCTATCTCGACAAGGTGACGGCGCTTTTTGCCCGCATCGTCGCGCAACTCGGGCCGGAATTCAGCTATTACGTCCACAAGGTCTCCAAGGCGATCAAACCGGATCTGGACCCGATCCGTGAGGACAGCTTCGCGGGCGAGGTGGACCGGCGCTGGCGCGCGAAACTCGAGACCAGCGGGCTCCGCGACAAGACGCTGACGCTCACCGTCATTCACCGCCCACCCCCCAAAAGCCTCCTGCCGTTCCTGAGCCGCAGCGCGCCGGACCGACTGAAGGAGGAGACCCGCAAACGCCTGCAGCGCCTGGGCGAGGCCGTGAACGTCTTTCTGTCCGGCCTCACCGAGCTCAAGCCGCAGCTTCTCTCCGCCGCATCTGGGGAGTTGGTCGGGTTTCTGGGCGCGCTCAACACGGGCACCGAGCTGCCGCTCTACCCGGCCAACACCTACGGCTTTCTGTCCTTCAACGTCGCCAATACCCGCGTGACGTTTCACGGCGACCATTTCGAGCTTTCCGAGGGCGTCGTGGGCCACCGCTACGGCAAGAGCTTCACCATCGGAGAATACTCGGAAGGCACCTCCTGCACCATGTTCGACATGCTGAACCTGCCGGTCGACATGATCGTGACGCACTCCTTCACACCGATCAATTCGAACCTCATGGCGGGCCGCATCAAACGACAAAAGCGCCAGATGCAGGCCAGCCAGGACGCAGCCCTCTCGCTCCTGGAAGCCCTCGACATCGCCGCCGATGATCTCGAGGCCAAGCGCCAAAGCTTCGGCGAGCATCACATGGTCGTGACGCTCTTTTGCGACACGCTCGAAGAACTGCAAACCCTCAGCGCCGAGATCGTGAACGCCGCCGCAACCGAAGGCGTGAAGATGATTGGCGAGCGGGTCGCGGCCAAGGCGCATTACCTAAGCCAGCACCCCGGCAACCAGCCCAAGCGCGTGCGTGCCAGCGCCGTCACCAATCGCAACTTCGCGGATTTTGCGGCCTTCCACCGGACACAGCTCGGCAAACCTGCAGCACTTACCCCCTGGGGCCGGGTCGTCACCTATCTGCCCACGCCGGAGCAAAGCGCCTACCGGTTTTCCTATCACGAGCAGGGCGCGCCCGACAAAGAACCCACCAGCGGGCACACCCTGATCATGGGGCGGCCCGGGTCGGGCAAATCGGTGCTCTCGGCCTTCCTGATGACCCAGGCCCGTCGCGTGGGCGCCCGGATCTTCGTTTTCGATTACCGTCTTGGCATGGAGATGGCGGTGCGCGCCAATGGCGGGCGCTACGCGTCCCTGAACGCCGGTCAGCCCACGGGCCTCAACCCGCTCTGGACCGAGACCGATGCGCGCGGCACCGCCTGGCTCTCGGACTGGCTTGCTACGCTTCTTTACCGCGCTGACAAGCCGCTCACACCGGCGCAGACCAACCGCATCCAGGAGGTCGTGCGCCAGAATGCCCAGGCCACCAATCCGGCCCTGCGGAACTGGCGGGATTTCGCATCGCTTTTTGTGTCCACCGATGATGGCGGCGATCTGCACCAGCGCCTGCTCGAGTGGACCGAAGACGGCCGCTATGGCTGGATCTTCGGGCAGAGCCTCGAGGACACGTTCTCGCTCAAAGGCGATGTGGTGGGCTTCGATCTGACCGGCATTCTCGACAGCGAGGCCGACAAGGAACGGATGGCGGTCCTGTCCTATCTTTTCCGCCGGGTCGAGCGCGAGATCGAGGACCGCCGCCCCACCATCATCGTGATCGACGAGGCCTGGAAGGCGCTCGACAACGCATATTTCGCCGAGCGGCTGTCGAACTGGCTGGTGACAGCGCGCAAGCAGAACACGGTTGCCGTGATGATGACGCAATACGCAAGCCAGCTCGAGCGCACCCGGACCGGCAAGACCATCGTCGAGGCCGTGCCGACGCAGATCCTGCTGCCCAATATTCGCGCGCAGCCTGCGGATTATGCCATGCTGAACCTCACAGAGAAGGAGCTCGACGTCCTTCTCAACACGGGCAGCAACAGCCGCCTCGCACTGATCCGCGACGATCAGGGCTCGATCGTCGTCGATGCCGATCTGAGCGCCCTTGGGCCCAATCTCATGATCCTTGGCGGAATGGAAAAGGGAGAAGCGCTTGTCGGCGCCGATTACCGCGACCGCCCAGATTTTTGGAGGCTTTCATGATCCGTATTCTTATCGCTTTGGCTGCGCTCGGCGCGCTGGCTTCCTGCACCCAGTATCGGGAGCCGCAGGCCAATTGCTTTTCCTTTCTCGCCTCGACGGCAGCGACAGCCCAGGATTGCCACTTCGCACCGCTCGGCGCGCCGGAGGGCGACGTTGAAGTCTAGCCTGCCTCATATCGTCGCGTTTTGCCTGCTGCCCGGTCTCGCCTTGTCTCAAGGCGTGCCGACCAATGACAGTGGGCTGACCGCGCGTGACATCGTCGAGACAGGCGATCACGAGGCAGACTTGGCTGTTCAGGCCGACAAGCTTGCAGTGCGCGAACTCATCGCCGAGATCGAACGGGAGCAGCTGGAAACCCTCCGACGCATCCTCGATGCCCAGACCAGCTTCGGCGGTCAGGGCCTGCCCGCCATGGTCTCGGAGCTGGAAAGCGGCAGCGGGGATCCGGCCCGGTCAGTCGAGGCGGTCTATGGCACGGGCGAGATCGATCCCAATCCCGGCGGTGCGCAGATGTTCGGGGATACGTCTGAGACCATCGAGCGGCTCATCATCCGCGTGGCTCAGGAGACCAGCGGCTTTGCAGGAGTTGGCCGCGCAGGGCTCTCACCCGTCCAGTGGCGCGCGTTGCTGCAAGCGCTCATCTGGCAGGAAAGCCGGTTCACCATTGGGGCACGGTCTCCCGTCGGCGCCTATGGTCTCACCCAGATCATGCCGGGCACCGCCAGCGATCTCGGCATCAACCCGGAATACTATGACAGCCCCTATCTGCAGGTGCATGGCGGCGCGCGCTATCTCGCGACCCAGCTCAACACATTCGATGGCAACATCATCAACGCCCTCGCGGCCTATAACGCCGGACCTGGCCGGGTTTTCGAGTATGGCGGCGTGCCGCCCTTCCGCGAGACCCAGCACTACGTCCAGGTGATCCCCGAACGCTATAACCTCTATTTGACCCGTATCGGCGGGATCGAAGCGCTTGGCACGATCGACCCCGCGCTTCTGGCCAATGCTAACCTCTCAATCACCGGGCACGGCGCTGCCTTCTATGGCAACAACTCACCCGCCGCGATCCACCAAGCCGCCCTGCGCATCCGCGATATCGTCGAACGGATTTCCGAAACCGAGGACGTGCAGGAGAGCGTCGCGCTCAACACCTATGCCCGCGCCGAACTCGTACGCCTCGTCGCCGCCCGCATCCGGCTTCAGGCGGCGCGCACCCGCGTCCTTTCCGCCGAAGAGCTGGCTCAGGCCAGTGCGCGTATGGCCGAAGGCACGTTCATGGAATTCACGATCAGGGAGATAGACTGATGAGAGATTTGCTCGTGAGGACGGCATTGGCCACGACGCTTGGGATCGGTCTGCATCTCGGCACCCTGTCCGCTGCCGTGGCGCAAGGTGTGCCGGTCGTCGACACCCAGAATATCGCGCAAAACATCCAGCAGCTCCGGCAGATGATCGAGGACGAGATTCTGCAAAACGAGCAGCTGACGCAGCTCCGCGAACAGCTTGCCACACTCACGGATCAACTCGCGGAGCTGCAAAGAACCTATGAAGCGTTGACCCGACTTGCCGAGCTTCCCGAAATCATCCGGACGGAAATGGAAGACGAGTTGAACGGTCTGCTCGACCAAGAATTCGGCGACATCCTCGCCACGATTGAGGCGATCAAGACGGGGGATTTCTCGGGCCTCTCGGGCTCCGGCGCAGGCGAGATCGAAACCCAGATGGACCGGGTGCTGGCCGATCTCGGCTTCGATGAAGACACGCTCTCGGAAATGGCCACCAGCGGCAATCCCGGGGCCAACCGCGTGGCGACGCAGGCCACCACCGGCGCCCTTGTCTCGGCGGCGGCCCAGAACAGCTATGAGGATGCCGGCCAATCTCTCGAGCGGGTCGACCGCCTTGTCGGACTCATCGACGACATGGACGAACTCAAGGAAAGCATCGATCTCAACACGCGCGTGACCGCGGAGCTCGCCATTGCGCTGGTCGCCATGTGGCAACTCGAAGCCATCCAGACCGTGGGCGATGGCACCGGCGGCGTGATCGATGCCGCCACCATCGCCGAAGAACAGCGATTCATGGATTTCACGCTGCCCGAGCTGCGGGCCGAGTGAGTGCGGGGTGTGACGCGTGGCAAGTGAACAAGAGATCATCGAGGAAGAGCTGGTCTACGGTGCCCTGCGCCGCGAACGGCTCTGGCAACGCCTTGGTCTGACAGGTCTTGTCTTCGGCATCATCGGTTGTCTAAGCGCAGCAGCAGTCGCGATCCTCGATGTCGATCCGCCCCCCGTCGTTGTCCCCTATGATCCCGCCACCGGCTTTGCACTCCCCGAGGCCTCGGTGGGCGCTTCCTCGGTGACCGCCAACCAGGCGATCATTGAGGCGGAGGTGTTCCGCTATGTGACCGACCG